>CBFDBY010000022.1:0-56420 GCA_965603165.1 uncultured Phycisphaerae bacterium | reverse complement strand
CGAGGCCCTCAGCAAATACTTAGCCTGGGACGTCTACCTCCACGCCTGAGCCACGAGCGACCGTCCGGGAGGAGCCCAGCGGAAAAAAGGCGGCCTTTTTGCCGCCACGATGGGAGATTTTTGTAACTTTCGCGGAGTCATTGCGTCTTTCAGGTGGAAACTGAAGGTCCGGCTCCGGGAAGGTGGTCCAGGCATATGGCGGCGCGTGAGAGAATCCAAGGGGGTGACACCGATGTGGCGACGGCGCGAAAGCGGGCCGAGCCGTCGACTTCGGTCGATCACGATCAACTCATCGCCCGGCTTCACGAAGGGTGTACGAGGCTGAAGCGGCAGGTTCATCAGGTGATCGTCGGGCAGGATGACGTCATCGATTCGGTCTTGTGCTGCATGCTCGCCGGTGGGCACTGTATCGTTCAAGGGGTACCGGGGCTGGCGAAGACGCTCATGGTGCATTCGATCGCGGACGCCATGAAGCTGCGTTTCAATCGGATTCAGTTCACGCCGGACCTGATGCCGTCGGATATCACCGGGGCCGACATTATCCAGAGAGACCCGCAATCCAAGCAGAGGCGGTTCGAGTTCGTCAAGGGGCCGATCTTCGCCAACATTGTGCTGGCCGATGAGATCAACCGCACGCCGCCCAAGACGCAGGCCGCACTCCTGCAGGCGATGCAGGAGCGGGAAGTCACCATCTCCGGGCGGACCCACAAGCTTGCCGAGCCGTTCTTCGTTCTGGCCACGCAGAACCCCATCGAGCAGGAGGGCACCTATCCGCTGCCGGAAGCGGCGCTGGACCGGTTCATGTTCATGATCTACATTGACTATCCGACGGCCAAAGAGGAGCACTTGATGGTCAAGCAGACCACGACCGGCCGGAAGCACAGCATTGCCGCCGTCCTCGATGGGGAGGATATGGTGCTGTTTCAAGAGATCGTCCGGATGGCGCCGGTGAGTGAAACGGTCATCGCCTATTGCATTCGGCTGACCCGGGCCACTCGACCGACGGATTCTCTGGCCACGTCGATGGTGAGGAAATACCTGAAGTGGGGCGCTGGTCCTCGGTCCGGGCAGTTCATGACGCTTGGCGCCAAGGCCCTGGCGCTGACCAAAGCGCGGATCACGCCCAGCTTCGACGATGTCAAGGCGATCAGCAAGCTGGTTCTACGGCATCGCGTGATCCCGAACTTCAACGCCGAGGCCGATGGTATAAGCATTGAGGCGATTCTCGCCGACCTCATTGAGCGAGTCCCCGTGCCCAAGTGACGGCATCGAGGTCAATCGGGGACGTGGCGTCTGCAGTACACAGGGGCGCTGAGACATGGCACGATCCAATCGAGAATATCTCGATCCGATTTTTTTGAGCAAACTGGCGAATATGGAATTGGTCGCTCGGTGTGCGGTGGAGGGTTTCTTCTCCGGCCTGCACCCAAGCCCATTCCAGGGTTTCAGCGTCGAGTACAGCGACCATCGCGAGTACTATCCGGGCGACGAGGTCAAGTTCGTGGACTGGAAGGTCTTCGCCCGCACGGACCGGCTGTGCATCAAGCGGTTCCATCAGGAAACGAACACGACGGTTTACATTCTGCTGGACGTGAGCAAGAGCATGTCGTTCTCCGGCGAGGGCTCGACTCGCAAGATTGATTACGCATGTTTTCTCGCGGCGGCCTTGAGCTACCTGATGCTCAAGCAAGGGGACAGCACGAGCCTTATCCTGTTCGCCGATAGAGTGATCGGACAGGTGCCGCCGGCCTCCCGGCGGACGCATCTCCACGCGATTCTCAAGACCTTGGATCGCAATGCGCCGGCCGGACAAACGAATCTTGCGGCCGTGCTCCATACCATCGCGGAGACGACGAAACGTCGCGGCCTGGTCATCCTGCTGTCGGACCTGCTCGACGATGAAGACGATATCTTTCGCGGCCTGGCCCATCTGAAGTTCCTCAAGCACGACGTCATCGTGTTTCACATCATGGACCATCAGGAACTCAACCTAGGCTACGAGGGGCTCATTCAATTCGAGGACCTGGAGGGCAGTGACAAGGTCCGCACGTTTCCGCAGTCCATCCGTTCGAGCTACCAGCAGCGCGTGGCCGAATTCCTCGACAACATCAAGAAGACACTCGGCAAGAGCAACATTGACTACTGCCTGCTGGAGACCTCGGAGCCGCTCGACCGGGCGTTCATCGCGTATCTCGTCAAGCGAAGGAGGCTGATGTGAGCTTTCTGGGGTGGACATTTCTGTTCGGGGTCGTCGCTGTCGTGGGTCCTATCGTGGCCCACCTGCTGGCGAAGCCGCGTTTCCGCCGGGTCCCGTTTACGATGCTGCAGTTCCTTCGTACGGGCCAGCACGAGAGCCGCTCCTATAGGAAGCTTCGCGATTTGCTGGTTCTGCTCTTGCGCTGCACGATTATCGTGCTGATTGCCATACTGTTCGCGCGGCCTGTACTGCGCGTCAAGGCCGAGCCGCAGAAGCGCAGGTCAATTCACTATCTTGCTTTGGACGATTCGATCTCCATGATGTACCGGGACGGGCGGACGACTTTGTTCAACCGAATGATCGCCGCGGCCCTCGATCGTATCGACCGGGCGCCGAATGATGCAGTGTTTGGCCTCCACGGCCTGGCCTCGGGCCGGCTGTTGCACGGGCTCACTCGGGATCAGGCCATCGCGGAAGTCAAAAGGATGACCGTGGCGCCGAAGAGCGCACACCCCGGTGACTTTCTTTCGACTTTGACGCAGGCACGGCAGGCTGCCTCACCGGGCGACAGCCTTGCGGTCACCGTTCTCAGCGATTTCACGGCGAGTGTTCTGCGGCAATTCGAGCAGATCCATAAGCCCGCCGTCGTGGACGAACTGGTGTACGAGCCGATTGTACCGAAAGCGCCCGTGGACAATGCTGCAATTGTGGATGCCCGCGCCGTCAATGCCACGAACGACGAACTCGATGTGGATGTGGCAGTTGTCAACTACGGCGACACGGAACAGCAACGGGATGTTGTCATGAAGGCACCGGACCTCAAGCCGGTTTCGGAGAATGTGACGCTGTCGCCGCACGAGCGGCGACTCGTGCGCCTGCAGTTGGGCCTGGGGCCGGGTGCTCATCGAGCCGACCACGTCTGTCTGCCAATTGAGCTGACCGTTCAACAAGAGGACGGCTTGAAAGAGGACGATACATATCGTCTCGCGGCATACTTTCCGCGTGCCGTGTCTCGGAATATCGTCATCGTACACCGGGCCGACGAGACGTTCCTCTTTGAGACGGCGATCGCGGTGCTCGCGGACCGAAGTCCGACGGGTCTGCGTCTGCATCGGGTTCGGGAAGGTCGATTAACGCCGGCCGACCTCGAAGGGACGGATATCGTCGTTTTTCCGTCGCCACCGGGCGCTTTCTCATGTCCAGTAGGGCCGCTGAAAAAGCATCTGGCAAAAGGCGGGCGGATCGTCTTCTTCGCTACGGAGGCCGGCAATCTCAAGGCATCGGAATACCTGGTGCGTGAGGGCCTGCTACCGGTCGCGCCGGAGAAGTGGGTCGATGGAGTTGTGTATCCGGAGGCGCAGCCGGTGGCAGGGGAGGGCTCTGGCTTCCACGACCAGGCGGTCAGGTCGCTTGTGAATTATCAGCTCGACCGGATCGCCATGAAGGGCCATTGGTCTTGTCGGGTGCCGTCCGATGCTGAGTGCATCTGGCGATTGGCCAACGGCGAGGGTTTCATATACCGGCGGTCCTCGAACGGCGGCTCTTCCATTCTGGTCAATACGAGCATAGCCGATTCGCTCGGGCTGCTGGCCAAATCTCGCGCGTGGGTCGCCTTCTGCCGGTTCCTGATAGGCGGGGACGACCAGGTTCGGCAGGGCTGCTTTTCCACGGAGCAGCGGCCCATTGTGACTCTGCCCGATTCCACGTGGCTGGCGCGACAGGGGGCGATTGCCGTCGAGGATTGCGACGGCCGCAGAGCGAGGGCCGTCGCGGAGGGCGCCCGCGTGCTCCTGCCGTCGCCACGGATTGTGGGATGGATGAAGACGGTGGACAAGCCGACATGGTACGCGGCCATCAACCTGCCGCCGGGTGAGACGGATGTGAGGAAGCCGTCAGACGATAGAATTGCGGCCGCGATGAAGCGTGCGTTTGTGACAGATGTCCCGGGAAAACAAGCTGCGGCACAGGTGACTTCGGGCGTCCGGGACAAGCCGATCTGGAAGTGGTTCGGGTGGGCGACCATTCTGCTGCTGCTCATTGAGCCGGCGATTGTGAACAGGTTGAAGCGATAGACGCGTATTCAAGCATGACTACCGATGCCGAGACAACCCTGACGGATCTGATCGCCAGGATCGGACGCGTGCGGCGCTGGCTGCTGGCCCTCAGCGCGCTCAAGATCGCAGCACTGGGCCTCGCCTCGGTGTCGCTGTACATCGGCTTGTATGCTTGGATCGATCACCAAGTGCATTTCGGCCGCTTCGGCCGGGTTTCGGCGTTCGTCCTGTTCGTCGCCATGATTGCAGTCGGTTTGTACTATGTCATCCGGGTGCTGCGCCGAGACATGACCTATGCGCACGCCGCCAACCATGTCGAGAACCGGCACAGCTTCGATCAGCAACTCGTGGCAGCCGTCGAGTATTACGAAGGAAGGGGCGATTACCCATATTCGAAGACGCTGGCGAGACAATTGGTCTTGCAGGTTGATAAGGCGGCGGAAGGGCGCCGGTTCGACGCTACGATAGACAAGTGGCAGGGCTATCTGTTGTCCGGCGTCATTGTTCTGTGCCTGGTGGTTGTCGGTCTCTTCGTTCGGCAGAACGTACTCTACGTCTCCTCTTATCTGGCCCGATTGGTTCGGCCGTTCTCGGCGATTCAACCGGTGCCGGCCGCTGCCCTGGAGACGACGACGGGCGACATCGTGACGAGCCCCGACACGGCGGTGACCTTGGCTGCTGCCATCAAGGGACGCGCGCCGGAGAATGTCACGCTCGTGCTGACCCGCCAGGATCCGAATGATGCGAACGATTCCGCCGCCGGCTCCGAGAGAATTCAACTGACTCCCGCGTGGGATTCGCAGGGAGACGCGACAGTCACCGCGACCCGGTCGTTTGACACGACCGGCTGTTTCGAGTACCGGTTTGAGACGCCCGAAGGGGCATCTGAATTGCACACCGTTCGCGTGTGTGAGCCACCTTCGGTCAAGAGCATGACGGCGATGATTACACCGCCCGCGCAGGAGGGCAAGCCGCCGATCCCGCCCTACGAGCAGGAGCTTACCGCGCCGACACTGGAAGTGTTGTCGGGCAGCCGGATCGAGGTCAACGTGCAGGCCACGACGCCTCTGCGGGAGTCGACAACCATGATGCCGGACGGGCGGGCGGCCACGCAATCCCTCGACGGAGCCGATGCGTTCAGTTTTGAGGTCACGGCTGATGCATCTTCGTCCGTGGAATTCAACATGGTGAGCACGGACGGCCTGGCCAGCGGCGCGCCGCAGGAATTGCGCATCGCTCTCAAATCGGACGAACTGCCTCAGTTCAAACTGATGTCGCCTGAGGGGGATTATCTTGCCACGGATGTGGCCAGCATTCCGATTGTGTTTGAGATGACCGATGATTTCGGGCTTGATGCGGCGCGGTTGGTCGGCGAGTTTCCGGATCGCGGGCCGGTTGTGCTGGCATCGGTTGCCGCACGCGGTTCGAGGCAGATTCACCTGACGCACACGCTGGAGCTGGAACAGCACGACCTGCACGTCGGTGATAGCATCCTCTTCTATGCGACAGCCGGTGACGTCGATACGGGACACAGGCCGGCGGATGCGAACGGCTGCAGCGAGGTCTACTTCATCGAGATTCGGCCGTATCGGCAGTACTGGCATCCTGAGGCCGGCGGCCAGCCGAGTTCGCAGCCGGGTCCAATCGCCGAAGATCTCATCACGATCCTCGAATACACCCGGGGGATTCTCAAGAAGATATGGCCCCTGGCTCGTGCGCCGCGGGTCGTTGCAGGGGATCGGTCCAAGCTTGACGCGATTGGCACGGACGTGCGTTATTGTGCGGACAGACTGGCGAGTATCCGCGATGATCCGGAGGCTGGCTTCACTGACAGAGACAAGGCCTTGCTCAGCGAAGTGATCGACGACTACGGGCGGGCCGAACAGCATCTCGATCGTCAGGATGCAAGGTCGGCGCTGCCGCCGCAGGAGAATGCTTATCGCACTCTTCGGAAGTTCATCGACGAGCTGCACATGAAGTGGAACCCGTCTCAAAGCGGGCAGAGTGTACCGCAGCAGACGCCTGAACGGGTCAAGCTCCAGGAGCAGCCGGAAGAGCCGCAGATGGAGGAGGAGCGCATCGAGAGCCGCCTCAAGGAGATGCAGCGGGAAATCGACACGCTCACCCGACAGCAGCAATCGTTGAAGGACGATTTGACTGAGGTCGTACAGCAGGAAAAGCAAGCGCGCTTGGAACGGTCGTCAGTGGGCGAACAACCTTCCGCTGGAGAGCCTCAGTCGCAGCAAGGCCAGGACCAGGGAGCGGAGCCATCCGCCGGGCCGGGCAGCCAAGCGGGGCAGACAGAGCAGACGGGCAGCCAGGGCAGTTCGGCGCAGTCGGGCGGATCGGGCCGGCAAAGCGGTCGGTCACCGGGTGAGGGAAAAGGAGGCGCTGGTTCCTCAGGTTCTGTCGAACAGGCTTCCGACGGGCAAGGAGGCTCACCATCACAAGGCTCTCGCGCAGCGGCCGAGGGGCCGATGTCCCGGACCGCGGTCCCTTCGACCAGTGGCGGAAAGACTGGCCCGTCCTCAGACCCCACGGAGGCCCGGCTGCGCATGCTTCAGGCGAAGCAAAGGGCGCTTCGCGAGCAGGTGGCTCAGCTCAACGCGGAGCTCGGTCGCCTGCCTGTTCCGGAGTACTCCGCCCAGGGCGCGGCGCAGAATCAAGCGCAGGAGCATCTCAACGAGGCCGTCGATGCGATGAAGCAGTCTGAGGAGAAACTCGCCGACGCCCGCTACGGCCCCCCGGCATCCTCCGAGGCTGAGGGAGAGACGATCGCTCCGGTCGATTCGGCGGCGCGCCGGCTTGCCGAGGCCGGAAAGGCACTGGCTCGCGGCGGTTCGGGAGACGAACAACGCAGCGCGGCGGATAAGGCGCAGGAGATGGCGGAACAGCTCGCCAAGGCGGCGGAGGCTTACGACGAATCGCTCAGCGAAGCGGAAAAGCAGCGGATGCGCGCACAACTGGCCGCTGCTGAGCGCATGCTCGAGAACATGGCGGGGCCGCAGTGGACGACGATCTCGTCCGGCGGCGGACCGTCGTCCAGTCTCGTCTATACGAAGGATGGCCACATGACGCCGGCGGAGGCCGCCCGGATGTTGGCCCGGCGGTTCTGGTCCGTGGCGCTCGAATCGCGGCAGCGCGAAAGACGCCCGGTGGAAGAAGAGCCGTCCGATGTCGAGTTCTTCGAGGCGGAAAACGAGTTCTTCGAGAACGCCGCGGCGTTTCGGCGGCAGCGCGTGGAACGATGATCTTCACCGACTACCCAGGACATCTTGTTGTGGCGGCTCTGATTGTGATCTTCGCCGGCGCGGTGTTCGTCATCTTCCGCGTGGGCGAACTGGCGGCGCCCGAGCGCAGGAGATATCGCCGGCTCCTGATGGTTTTACAGTATGCGGTGATTCTGTCGTTGCTCTTGATCCTGTGGAACCCTTCGGCGTGGCAGACGAGGGCGGTCTTTGGCAGGAATACCGTCCTTGCGGTTTTCGACACGAGCGAGAGCATGTCGGTGGTCGAAGACGGGCGTTTGACTCGCCTGGACAAGGCCCTTGTCAGGTTCGCTGAGCACTTCGACGCGGGCGCTCCATCGGGGCCTGAGTATAGAATTCATGGCTTCGATGGCCATGCGTACCACGGTGGCTCGCCGGAGTTGCTGCGGCGGTGGGGCTCTCAGACAAATCTGCATGAGGTGTTTTCTCTCCTGGCGGAGGAGACAGGTCCCTTACCTTCTGCAGCGGGGCAAGCCCAGGAATTTGCCCCCGCTGCCGGTGCGGTGATCTTCACAGACGGCCGGGCCGATGACAGGGACCCTCGACGGTACCTGGCGGTGCAGAGGGACGGGATGCCCATTCTGTTCGTCGGGGTCGGGGCTCGCCGTCCGCGTATGGACGTCGCCGTGGAGTCCATTACTGCCCCGGCACGCGCCTGGATCGACACGGCGTTTACCACAAAGATTGCCGTCAGAACAACGAACGTTTTGACCGAACCTGTGACCCTTGAACTGCTTCGCGATGACACGGTCATCGATTCGCGTCAGCTTGGCCGCAAGCAGTTCCGTTCCTCCGGTGCGGGAGCCTTCGATGCGACGGTTGAGTTCACGCTGCCGGCGACGCGGCTTGGCACGCAAGTACTCACGGCTCGCGTCAAACCCGGCAGAGGGGAAGTCAATCGGGCGAACAACGCGAGGAGCACTTCCGTGGAAGTGACGCAGGAGCGAACGCTGAAGGTTCTGCTGTACACGCAGTGGGCGAACTTCGACGTCGGCAAAATCCGCCGGGCACTGGCCTGGGACAAGCGAATTCACCTCGACCTGGGGTTCGACGTGATCAAGGATTCCCTGCTCGCCGATCGCGCTTCGCAGGGCTCGACCCAAGTGAAGCTGCCCGAAACGCAAGAGGCGTTCTACGAGTACGACGTCATCATCCTCGGACCCTGTGACATCCGTGAGTTGACGTCCATTCAGCGAGAGGGCTTGTACGGTTTCGTCTCGGAACGCGGCGGCGGGTTGCTCCTTCTGCCCGGCCGCACGGTGACGTCGTTGGCCATTTGGGACGACAGGCGGGCCGAAATGATGTTGCCGGTTCTCTTCGACCGTGAGTACGCGCGACTATGGCCGCCCCATTCGGATGCGATCCAACTGACGTTCGAGGCGAAGGTGAGCCATCTATTCGACCCGAACGTTTTCGCCGATCCCGAGCAGCGAATCTCTCCATTCTACCGGACCGCTGAGCCGAAGCCGGCTTCGATGACGCTCGCCGCGGCCGGTGAGATGCCGATTGTTGCGGCGCACCGGCTCGGGCGAGGAAGGGTGTGCCTGCTCAATGCCTCGAAGCTCTTCATGCTGTATCGCGAGGACCGGCAAGGCGGCGCACTGAGTGAGTTGGTCTGCAACCTGGTTGCCTGGCTGGGCCGAACGCCGGCCCAGGGTGCGGGCGTGGAGTTGTTCGTCGAACGGGCCCCCGACGATCCCCGGCATCTGGCGTTCACGGCGTACGTCGTGGACAAGAGGTTTCAGCCGGTTGCCGGGGCCAATGTCCTCTTGGCCGCCGGCGACGACGTCGTAAGCATGGAGCCGATCCGTCCGGGCTACTACAGAGCGACGTTCGATTGGGGCCCGGGGCAGTCGGTCATCGCCAGCGCGCAGGCGGAGGTCAACGGCTCGTTTCTGGGCGAGCGGACCGTCGCGACGAACCTGCCGGCCCCGCGCGATGAGATGTCGTGCGTGGATCTGGATGAGCCGTTCCTTCAAGCCCTTGCGAGCCGCGTCGGCGGTCGGTACTTCCACATCGACGAGATCGACGAGAGGAGCGCAAAGCTCTTTGTCCCGAAACATCAGATTGGAGTCACGGAAACGGTCAGCAGCGTCTGGCCGAAATGGCCTGTGCTCGTGGCGTTATGCGCATTGCTCTGTATCGGTTGGTTCATCCGGCGTGGGATCGGTTTGGTATGACAGGGCTTATGACTGAGTCTTGCAGAATGACACAGGCCGGGGTGGCAACGACAATTGTATTGGATGTCGGACGATAGAATGATCGCCATACTTCTCAGATCGGGTTGCTGGATATTCGCGGTCATATTGATTCTGTTCGTGGGTGCCGGCGCGGCGCAGCGGGCGACGGGCGGCACCTGTGCGCTCATCGTCAGCGGGATCGCCAAGGACCCGGGCGAGCGCGCCGCCGAAGACCGCGTTGTAAATGAATTGCGGGCGTTTCTGCTGGAGAGGGCAGGTGTCGAGCCCAACCGATTGGTCGTGCTTGTCCCCGAGGATTCCTCCTGCCGGGACTGGGCCGGACTATCGACGGCGGACAATATTGGCCATGCGGTGGAGGCTCTTGCCGCTGCGGCCCCACAGGATCGGTTCGTGTTCTACTACATCGGCCAGGCGAACGCTGTCGCGGGCAAGCTCCGTTTCAATCTGCCCGGCCCGGACGTGACGAACGAGGACTTGGCCTCATGGCTCGCCGGGGTCAAGGCTCGCAGGCAGCTTGTGATCCTCGATTGCCCGTGTGCGGCGGTCGCCGTCAAGGGCCTCAGCGGTCCGAGCAGAGTCATTGTATGCGCCTCGATGGAAAAGCAGGCATACGGCACGCGCTTCGGCGCGCACTTCGTGCCGGCCCTGGCCCGGGCGGAAAACGACAGCAACCACGACGGTCGAATCTCCCTGCTCGAGGCCTTTGCCGCGGCCGCCCGGGAAATCGAGCAATGGTACGCCCAGCGACAACTGCTTCCCACCGAGACCCCTTGCCTGGAGGATAACGGTGACGGCGTTCCCAGCGAGCGCCCCTGGCGGTACGAGACAAATGGTGGGGACGGTCGCCGGGCCGCTGGATGGTTCCTGACCCCGCTTGCGGGAGGCGACAATGGATAACATCAGACGACGAGACTTCCTCAAACTGGCCGGTGGCGCGTTGCTGGCTACTACGGGCTCGTCGCGCGCCGGCGATCCGTCCTATCGTCCCGACGCCGCCCGATCCGATCCGACCGACCTGGACCAGTACGACTTCATCCTGCCTCGCGTCCGCCTCGTGGAACTGCCTTTCCGAGGCCGGGCGAAGGGCCCCGACACCTGGAATGTTCGTCCCGGTGGCGACGCGAACCTCCTCCGCGAGTTTGCCAAGGTTGTCCGTTGTCGGGTCAAGCCCATTGAGGGCGCCGTTGACTGGAATCCTCAGTACGCCCACGAAAACCAGTTCAACGCCGTCGTCACTTTCGACGACCCCCAACGGCTGCGGCACTACCCCTTCCTCTTCATGACGAGCGAGAACCAATTCGAGCTCACCGCCAATCAGAAGCGGAACTTCAAAGACTACGTGGCGGCCGGGGGGTTCATCCTGATGGATGATTGCGTGGTTGCCTCCGGCGGCGATTTCTTCTACACCAGCTCTTACCTGCTACTCGAGGAGCTTTTCGGCCGCGGCTCCGTCCGGATGATCCCGCGCGAGCACGAGGTCTTTCACAACATTTATGACTTGGGCGACACCGGGTTGCCGCTGTTGCAGCGCAGCGTCGCAGTGCCTGGCTTCGCCTTCACGCACGGCCAGAACCACGGCGCTCGTGGCCTGTTTCTTGGTGACCGCCTCGCCGTATTCCTCAGTTCCAACGACCTGCATTGTGGTTGGTGCGACAGTCACGGCATCACCTGGGGACTCCACGGATACCGAAAAACCATCCAGATGGGTATCAATATCCTCACCTATGCGCTGTCGCACTGAGATTATCGGACGGCATTTCATGCAGAAGACCAGCGGTCGGGCCGAATGCGAGCCTGCGATCCCTGAGAGCGGTAGGCGTCCTGCGAACAGACTCGTCAGGCCGCCCCTCGTCACGGACGTGATGGAGGCCCCCGAGACCTGCTGAAGATTATTCGGTGTCGGCCCCAGTTGCCTGTTGACCTTCGCCAGGCAACCGGTAAGATGGTCGTGCAGGCTACCAGACGCCGGGGGCATGCTCCGAATGGGAGAAACAGAGTATTTTTGGGAGGAAAGACCTATGAAGCCGCTTCGTCTCACAATACTGCTCGTTGTCTGCTTGACCGGTACGGCGATGGCCCTTACACCGATAGGGCCCCCGACGACCGTCCTGAAGCAGGGCCAGTTTGAGATTGGGGGTGTGTTCGGCTGGTCGGAGAACGAAGTCGATTTTTCCGGTTCCGGCGGGGAAGTCGACAACCTGGAGTTCGATACGAATCTCTTTCGGCCCGCCGTGGGCGTCGCCACTGACCGTATGGAAGTCTTCGGATTGGTCGGCTGCGGCGAATTCGAGGACGCCCACGATACGGCAATCGGTTTCGGCCTTCGCCTCACGACGAACCTGGAAGAGCAACTATCCTGGGGCCTCGTCGGGCAGATTGTCTGGTTTGAGGACGACGAGAGGATGCGAATCGACGGCTTCTATGCCGACACGGACCTCAATTTCTACGAGGCACAAATCGGGATTGGACCCTGCTGGCGCTATGACATCTTTGTGCTCTATGGCGGTCCGTTTCTCCGCTTCATAGATGGACAGTTGACACGAACGATCGACATGGAGCAGTCGGAGTGGATCGGCGCTTTCATCGGCGGGGGGCTTGATCTGGGCCCTGCAAACGCGGTCCTCGAAGTCCAGGGAACGCAGCACGACATCGGCGTGGGTGTCAACGTAGCCCTGCGGTTTTGATTCATTGGCCCGCATGAGGCGCGGGCCAGCGAAAACAGCCGTCAGATCGTGGTCTGCCACCGCGGGAAAATCGCGGCGATTCTTCTGCTTGTGCCGGAAGGGACAATAGGGCCCCACAATAGCACGCGCTATTCCTGAAAGCTTCGTGTGTTATGCCCGTGGCAGCGAAGAAACAGGGCTGCGAATCACAAGTTTCCACCGTAGGCGTCAATCGGCCGGGTTTTCGGGCCGCCTGGGGTCTTCTCGGCCGGGGCCGGAACGCCTGTGACCGCCAGGGCCGGGACGGCGCCGACCGTCGCGACCTCCTGGGCCACGGGGTGGTCTGAAGGGCCCCATCCTCCGGTAGTGCTCGCCTCGCTCTCGAAAGTCCTGCTCCCACCGCTCGAATTGCTCGGGCGTGAGAATCTCCTTCATCGCCTGAGCGAACTGCTCCCGCGCGTCCCGGTCGGCCTCCATCATCTTCTCAACGCGTGCTCGCCTGGTCTGAAATTCGGCGGTGAATAGTGCCTTCACTTTCTCAGTCTGCTGCTCCGTGAGGCCGTACTTTTCCGTCCAGCCGTCGGCGATCATGCCGGCGATCCGATTTGGATCGGGCCTGTCGGGGCGACGTGGCGGAAAACGCCAGATGATCCGGTCCTTCAGGACGACGAGGGTTCCTCCGACGCCAATGGCCATGCCGGAGACGAGGATCACCACGCCGACGATGATCTGCGCCACCACCTGTCTGCGCGTCAGGCGCGGCCACCGGCTCGCCGGAGCGGTGTGTTCTTGCGGCTTATCGTCTACCATAATGGGATCTCCGGCAGAGGCGCCACCAGCTCCATTACGGGGCTGACCATGTAATTCCACAACTCCACAGCCAGAATCACGAAGATCGAAGCTGCGACGGCGGACATGCCGCCGAACACGCCCAGCGGGATCAATGTGATCGGCTGCGGTGCGGCCGACCGGATGCGAAGCCGCACCGCGTCCGCCACGCCGAAAACCGGCGTTTGCTCCTCGCGGGCTCGGCGAGCCAGTTTAGCCAGACCCTCTAACGCGTCCATCCGAGCTTCTCCAAAAGGCGTTCTCTTTCGGCAATTTCTCTAATCTTCCTGCGGGCCCGCAGCGCCTGCGTCTTGACCTTTGCCCGGCTCCATCCCATCCGCTCGGCGATGTCCTTCGTGCCAACGTCCTCGAAATACATGAGCGTCAGGACCAGGCGGTCGTCGTCAGGCAGCCGTGCGAGCAGGGCGTGCAGGACGGCCGCGGCCTCGGCCGGATCAATCTCATCATCGTCCACCGCCTCGACCTGCTCGAGGAAATCTTCCGGTAGGGCCGCCTCCACGGGCTCCTTCGCCCTCGCTCGCCAGAAACGGTAGCCCGTGCGGGTCGCGATACGCCGCAGCCAGTGCAGCAGCGGAGCGTCGCCCCGATACGTTTTCAGGCTGAAATAGGCTTCGACAAATACCTGCTGCACGAGTTCCTCACACTGCGCCGGATCACGGGTAAAACGCCAGAGCAGGCCGGTAATCGGCTGTTCATACCGCCGCACCAAGCGTGCGTACGCCTCTTCCTCGCCGTTGAGCGACGCGGTCACATCCAGCCAGTCTGCGTTTTCCACAAGCGTATTCTACGGAATCGGCGTCAATCTTCCAATGTCTCATTCGGCAGGCCAACGTTGGCACCATGCGTTCGTCATTCATTCTACCCGTTCTGTTAGTGGTGGGAAATGCCCCAGCGGTGACAGCAAAACCGGCTTTTTTTACGCCTCGACGACAATCGTCCGGAACGCCCATTTTTGTGTAACCGGCTTCGGCGCGCCGCCACTTACAGGGTGAAACACGGCAGTAGCACGTGGAGATATGGCGGCAAGGAGTCGTAGCCATGAGTTCCGAGGATATGAGAGTCGAATTAGAATCATTCGTCAACAGGGGTCTGCAGGAAGGCTGGCATGGATGGCCGCGGAAGGGTGCCCACCGACGAGATGAGGCACAGGGCGAACGGCCGGCTGGCGGGTGGGATCGGCTCATCCGGCGGATACCAGAGAGTTTCGGACTGCGTTCCGATGCGTTTGCAACGAGGCAGTGTCTGTTCAATTGAAAGGAACCGAACGATGCGAAGAAAAGGGATCATTATCGGGATCGTCGCCTGCAGTCTGGCCCTGGTGTTGGCGGGCCTGTCTGTCGCCCAGCCGCCGGCGCGCGGCGACCGAGGCGGTCAACGGGGCCCCGGCCGTTTCGACCCGGAGCGGATGCGGCAGATGATGGCCGAGCGAATGAAAGAGCAACTTGGCGCCGACGACGAGGCGTGGAAGGTAATACAGCCTCGGCTTATGAAGGTCATGGAGTTGAATCGCCAGGCCTCCGGCGGCCCGGGACGCGCCGGGATGTTCTTGCGGGGTCTCCGCAGACCTCGCGGTGGTGCCGATGCCCCGGATCCGGGCGGCAGACGAGGGCCCCAAGGGCAGCCGGAAAGGGAGCTGACGCCCGTCGAAAAGGCCGGCGATCAATTGCGCACCACGCTGGAAGATGAATCGGCATCGCCGGAGCAGATCAAGAACGAGCTTACGGCCCTCCGCGCGGCACGGGAAAAGGCGAAGCAGCAACTGGGCGCGGCGCAGCAGGAGTTGCGCCAGATCCTGACCCTGCGTCAGGAAGCGCAGTTGGTGCTGATGGGACTGTTGAACTGACGCGCATCGTGATCGAAGACTTGACGGTTCCAAGTGGCAGCGGCATGCGCAGGCAGGCTTGCCGACGGCCTGACCATTTGCTATCGTTTGGGGCTGCGGCCTTGATGGTGCCGCACGGATGCTCTGAGCATCCTATGAGGATCCGATGAATGTGCTGATAGACAGAATGCTCGGTCAGGGTCTGATCGACGAATCCACGGCCCGGGGGATCGACGAGTTGCTCGCCGAGGGTGAGCCACCCGCCCGAGCCTTCGCGGTCAGCGGAATCAGTGAGGAGTCCCTGCTGCGGTTCCTCTCCCGTGAGCTTGGCCTTCCCTTTATCGAACTCGAGGGCCGAGCGTTCTCGAAGGGGTTCCTTTCTCAGTTCCCGGCCCGACTTCTGCTCGACCGGCATATCATGCCCGTCGAGTCGGAGACCGGGGAATTGCTGGTCGCCACGAGCGATCCGTTCGATACGTCCACAGTCGATGAGCTCTGCCTGGCGACAGAGCGTGATTTCCAGGTTGCACTGGCGCCCCTGGCGGAGATCGACCGGTGTATCAAGCAGTACCTGGGCGTCGGGGCCGATACCGTGCAATCGATGATCTCGGAGGCCGGCGGCAACGGCCTTCAGGTCATCGACACGGATGCGGACGAGGATATGGACCTGACGGAGGCCGCCGAAGGCGCCTCCATCATCCGCTTCGTCAATCAGATCCTGACCGAGGCCATTGAGCTGCGGGCAACCGATGTCCACATCGAACCGTTCGAGGAGACGCTGCGCGTCCGCTATCGCGTCGACGGCGTGCTTCAGGAAGCCTCTGTGGCCTCCGAGGTCAAGCAGTTTCAGGCGGCGATCGTCTCGCGACTGAAGATTCTGAGCAAGCTGGACATAGCGGAGAAACGGGTGCCGCAGGACGGCCGGATCAATATTCGCATTGCCAGCCGGGAAATCGATGTTCGCGTCTCGGTGATCCCGATGCTCTATGGCGAAGCGGTTGTCCTGCGCCTCCTGGATCGCTCCTCCGTGCTGTTGGGGCTGGACAAGCTGGGTATGTCCGAGCGGGACCTTGGCATTACCCGGCTGATTCTCGAACGGCCGCACGGGATCATCCTGGTCACGGGCCCGACGGGAAGCGGCAAGACCACGACGCTCTATGGGGCCCTCGCGCAGATCAACGATATTCAACGCAAGATCATCACCATCGAGGATCCCATCGAGTATCAACTCCATGGAATTAACCAGATTCAGGTCTCTCGCAAGGCCGGGCTGACGTTCGCCAACGGCCTGCGCTCGATCTTGCGCCATGACCCGGACGTCGTGCTCGTCGGCGAGATTCGCGACGCCGAGACGGCCGAGATTGCAATCCAGGCTTCGCTGACCGGTCACCTGGTTTTCTCGACGCTTCACACGAACGATGCGCCCAGCGCACTGACGCGTCTGGTGGATATGGGGATCGAGCCGTACCTGGTCGCTTCTTCACTGGAGGCCGTGCTGGCGCAGCGACTGGTGCGCGTGATCTGCACCGACTGCAAGAGGCCGCTCTCGGCGAGCGAAGTGTCGCCGCTGAGGCAACGATTCGGAGACCAACTGCCCGGCGCACTGTACAAGGGCCAGGGCTGCCGGGCATGCCAGGGAACGGGGTATCGCGGCCGGATTGGCATTTTCGAGCTCATGGTGGTCACGGATGAGATTCGCTCGCTGATCCTTGAAAACACCTCGGCCGGTAACCTGCGCCGGGTCGCCGCGAAACAGGGGATGAGAAGTCTTCGCGACGACGGCTTCCGGCACCTGTGCGAAGGTCGGACCACCGTGGAGGAGATCCTTCGAGTGACAAAGGACGAGGCGTTTGAGCTGGGCGGGCTCCAGGACCAGATCGCTCCAGGATAAAGAGACACGATGGCTACATTTGTCTACAAGGCGATTGATACGCAAGGGCGGCAGATGGCCGATACGCTCGTGGCGCCCGACCGGGTATCGGCGATTGAGCAGCTCTGCAGCAGAAGTCTCAGCCCGGTGTCCGTCGAGAGGCAGGAAGGGCGCCGAACCGAGGGCCTGTTTGCGCGCGTCGGCCGCGTCTCGAAGAGAGAGGTCGAAGCGTTCACCCGCCAGTTGGCGAATCTGCTGGCGGCGGGAATTCCCCTCAGCCGGGCCTTGAACATCCTCAGCCGCGAGGCGTCGAAGCCCGCCGCCGCAAAGCTCTGGGCGACCGTGCACGACCAGGTCGCCGGCGGAATGTCCCTCGCCGATGCGCTCGGACAGCACCCGCGGGCATTCTCGTCCGTCTACGTGGCAATGGTGCGGGCCGGCGAGACCGGCGGCTTCCTCGACGTGGTCCTCGAACAGATTGCCACGTTCCGTTCGCGCGAGCAGGACCTCAAGGGCAAGGTCACATCCGCGATGATTTACCCGATGATCCTGTCCGTTCTCGCGGGCGGGATTCTTGTGTTCCTGCTGACGTACTTCATCCCGCGCTTCTCGCAGATGTTCGCAGAATTCGGCGGTTCGCTGCCGGGATTGACGCGGGCGATTGTGGCCGCCAGCCGGCTCCTCGTGCGCTACTGGCTCGTTCTGGTGCTTGCGATTGCCCTCGTTGTCTTTGCGATTCGACGGGCATTGGCGAGCGGGGAAGGACGTCGCGCGCTCGAACGCATGGTCCTTCGGTCTCCATTGTTCGGGCGGGCCGTCGCGCGATTTGCGCTGGTGCGGTTCTGCCGCATGCTGGGAACGCTGGTCGGCGCCGGGGTGGCTTTGGTCGCCGCCTTGCGGGTGGCGAAGGAAGCCATCGGCAATCAGGTCCTGTCTGATACAGTGGACGGTGCGATTGAGGACGTCCAGCGTGGTAACTCTTTGGCTCGCAGTCTGGACGGCTGTCGCATTTTGTTCCCGCCCTCGGTGATTGAGATGGTTTCCGTGGCGGAGGAGAGCGGCCGTCTGGACAAGGAGTTGACCCGTCTGGCGACGGCCTATGAACAGGAGCTGGATCGTTATCTGAAAATGCTCGTATCGCTGGCCGAGCCTGCCTTGCTGTTCGTCATGGCGGTGTTAGTCGGCACGGTTGTCATCGGAATGCTTTTGCCGATATTCAATCTGCAGGAGCTGATTCGTTAGCACGGCGAGAGTAATCAGCAGTTTTTGAATCAGGACGCGTTATGGAATCATGGGTAGAGCAAAATAACAAGCAGTCGTTGCATCGCCGGGCGCATCTCCCACACGGCGGTTTCACGCTGATCGAGCTGCTGCTGGTGTTGGTCATCTTAGCGGCGCTGGCGGCCATTGTGACGCCGAGGTTCGCGGGACGTTCCCAGGAAGCCAAGATCACGGCGGCCCGTACGCAGATCTCCTATTTCGAGGTGGCCCTGGATACCTTCGAGATTGATGTCGGCCGGTATCCTACGACCGTCGAGGATTTGCGAGCTCTGGTTGTCAGACCGGCCTCCGATGCCGACGGATGGCGTCAGCCGTACGTAAAGGGCGAGATCCCACTGGATCCGTGGGGCAATGAGTATATCTACCGGTATCCCGGCCAGTATAACGAGGATGGCTACGACCTGTCTTCGTACGGGCCGGACGGGAAACTCGGCGGGGACGACGACATCAGGAACTGGTCGGAAGAGAGGCTGTGATCCGGCCGGTGCGCCCGAGTTCAGAAACGAGCCTGACGTTGCATGGGATCTGATGGCTCTGATGCGAGGCAGGCAAAGGTAAGAACGTGAACGCGAGCAGACGACAGCCTGATGGAGGCCGGGGCATGACGCTCCTAGAGCTGATCCTGGTCATGGTGATTTTATCGACCGTGTTGGCGATGGCGGCGCCGTCTCTGCGCGGGTTCTTCGCCTCGCGTCGCAGTGAGGATACGGCCGCCCAGATTCTTGCCCTGACTCAACTGGCCCGGTCCCAGGCCATCAGCGAGGGCATCCTCTACCGACTGAACTTCGATACGCAGGAGCGAACGTACTGGCTGACCGCTCAGCAGGCCGGTGCGTTCGAACCGCTCGAAAGGGAGTTTGGACAGGTCTTCGAGTTGCCAAGGGACGTCGAGATGGAATTGGAGGACCTCAGACAGGAAGACCGCGACGTATTCCTGGAGTTTACCCCGTACGGCACTGTGACCGCCGGGACCGTACGACTCATCGACCGACAGGGCGGCGCCGTCGAGGTCACGTGCCTCACGGCGACCGAATCATTCTCCATCGTGGAGCCTGAGCAAATCTATGGCAAGTATGCATCGAGATAACCTGGCAAGATCCCACAGTCGTTCGCACGGCTTCACGTTTGTCGAGCTGCTGGCTACGGTGGTCTTGATCGCGGTAATCATGCCGGTGGCGATGCGAAGCATCGGGCTGTGCACGCAACTGGCCGGGCAGTCACGAAGGCAGATCGAAGCGGCGTCGCTGGCCAGGGCCAAGCTGACCGAGCTAACCGTCAGTGGGGAATGGGAGAACGGCGACCAGCGCGGAGACTTCGGGACCGATTGGCCGGGTTATGAATGGTCGGCGACGGTGGGCAACTGGACGGAGACCTCCGTTCGCCAGGTTGATGTGACGGTGTCGTGGCGGTCGGCAGGGCACGAGCGGCAGGTGACGCTCAGCACCCTGATGTATCCAGAGGAGAGCTGAAGTGGTTCGTCGGACGAGACAAAAAGAAGCCTTTACGCTGCTTGAGCTGCTGGTGGCGATGGTGTTGATGGTCGTGGCGGCCTCCTGCCTGTACACGGCTCTCTACACGGGTTTCCGCGCGTATCGCAGCGCCTCGTCGGCGATCGAACCCACCTCGCTGGCGATCAACGCGATTGAGTTGCTCAAACGGGATCTCTGCGGTGTTCTACCGCCGGGGGGAACTCTGGCCGGGGCGTTTACGGGCACGGATTCGGCCGGTCTGAAGGGCGTGGATACGGATTCCGTCGCATTCTACACGACCCACATCTATGCGGATGACGAGCAATTGGCCGGGGGCTTGGGCAGGATCGAGCTGATTCTCGAAGAGGACGCGGACACCGACGACGGCATGTATCAACTCGTTCGGCGGGTGACCACAAACCTGCTGCCTCTCAAGGATGTGGAGCCCGACGAGCAGATCCTATGTCGTAACGTGGTGTCCCTGAACCTTCGCTATCACGACGGGGATGACTGGATTGATGCCTGGGATTCGACGGCGGATGCCAACAGTCTTCCCCTGGCCGTGGAGATCGATATCCAGATCGCGCATAACGGCAAGCACAACAGGAATCAGGAGCCGGAGAAACGGCGGCTCGTGCAGAGCTTCGCCATTGTGTGTGAGACGCCCGCAGAGGCGGAAAGTGATGCGGCGATATGAGAGAGCATAGGGCTGGACAATCCGGCGTGCGGCACCGGACGGACGGGACGATCCTGATCGTTACGATCTGGGTCGTTCTGGTCCTGGCCGGGCTGGCGCTGGTCTTTGCCCGGTCGATCCGCGTGGCGGTGGCCGTGTCGGCCAATCACGTCGCATCTCTCCAGGCCGAGTCTATTGCCGCCGGGACGCTGGAATACGTCAGGGCCATGCTCATCGCCAGCGCCGAGGAGCAGGAGACAGTGCCCGAAGAGAGCGAGCCCTACGAAGCGCAGCAGGTGGGGGAAGGCTACTTCTGGATCCTCCAATCCAATCTGGAAAGCGACCGGGAATTCAAGTATGGGCTCACGGACGAGGCGGGCAAGATCAACCTCAACTCCGCCTCGCAGGAGATGTTGCAGCGTCTGCCGGGCATGACGGCCGAGCTCGCGGCCTCCATCATCGACTGGCGCGACGAGGACGGCGACGTCACGCCGGGCGGGGCGGAGAGCGAGTACTATCTCTTGCTCTCGGAATCGTACCAATGCAAGAATGCCCCGCTGGAAACGGTGGACGAGATTCTCCTGATCAAAGGCGCCTCCGAGACGTTGCTGTACGGGGAGGACACCAACCTGAACGGCTATCTGGACGACCACGAGAACGATGGGGATGCGAGCCAGCCGGATGACAACCACAACGGCCGGCTCGACGCCGGCTTCTACGACTACGTTACGGTATACAGCGAAGAAGCCAACGTGGACGGCCAGGGCAATCCACGGATCAACATCAACACGGCCTCTGCGCGCGGAGACCTTCAGACCGCGCTGGAGGAAGCGGTCTCGGCCGAACGCGCTCTTGAGATCATGAATCAGGTGTCCACCAATCCGAACTACACGAACATCCTCGACTTCTATTTCCGCACGGGCATGAAATCGGAAGAGTTTTCGAAGATTGCCGACCGGCTGACCACGAGCGATGAAGACACGCTTCCCGGACTGGTGAATGTGAACACCGCTCCCAAAGAAGTCCTCGTGTGTCTGCCGGAGCTGGAAGAGAGCGACGCGGAGGCGCTCGTGTCCTATCGCAGCTCGAACGAACAGCTCGATTCCATCGCCTGGGTGACACAGGTTCTGGATCAGGAGAAGGCGGTCGCCATCGGCCAGTTCATCACAGTCCGCTCGTTTCAATACTCTGCGGACATAGTGTGCCTGTCGGGCAATGGGCGGGCGTACAAACGGTACAAGGCGGTTCTGGATATGCGTGAGGGGGCGCCTCGGCTTGTTTACTGGAAAACGCTCACTCATTTTGGCTGGCCCTTGGAGAGGGAGATCGTATCGGCCTTGAGAGAGGGACAACCGCTCACGAGTGTTGTCTTGGGAACGCGTTAATGGGAGTGATAATGCTTGGCACGCGCCACATCCTGGGATTGGCCGTCGATGACTCCGGCGTCGTCGCGACGGAGCTGTCCATTCGCTCCGGCCGACCCGCAGTTCGCAAAACGGGTGAGTTCTTCTGGGGGCAGGAACTCACCACGGACAGCGTACGGGATCTGGGCCGGAAGCTCCACCAGTTTCTGCGCGATCAGGGATTCTCCGCAAAGCGGGCGGCCGTTGGTCTGGCGGCCAAGTGGGTGCTGGCCCGGGAGATCACGGCGCCGCCGGCAAGTCCCGATGCGCTGGCCGGTGTGCTGGGTATCCAGGCCGAGCGAGCGTTCTCGATCAACTCCGATGAACTGATCTTCGACTATTGTGGGAGAACGAGTGCGTCGGAGAAGAGCCAGGTGTTGTTGCTGGCCGCCCGGCGACAGATCGTCGATCTGATCGGAGAGTTGGCCGCCGCGGCCGGTCTGCACGTTCAGTCCGTGACCGTTTCGGCCCTGGCTTGCAGCAAGGTTCTATCTGAGGCCGGCGGTGCCTATCGGTTTGGCCTGTACGCCCGGCCGACGTACTGTGAATTCTGGGGGCAGATGAACGGGACTCTGCGATTCATCAGACATATCCCCGCAGGGACTGACGGGAGCCCGACGAGCTATGCGGACCTTCTGACCTCGACGATCCAGCGACAGGTCCTTCTGGCGTCGAAGCCGGACCAGTCCTCGCCCTATGAGGTCACGGCGTACGACGCGTGCGGCCTTTCAGATGGCACGCTCGATCGCCTCAATGAGCAGCTTGGGTCCCAGATCAAGGTTCGCGACGGGCGTGGCGCGCCGTTGTACGGCAAGCTCGGCTTGCAGGATTGTCTGGGAGGGGCTCGCTCCGTCGCCGCGGCGGCCGTGGCATGGACCGCGCTGGAACCGGACAGGCTTGCCGTCGATTTTCAGCATCCTCGCATTGGCGCGAAAGAAGTCTCCGGCCACAAACGCCTTGTCGCCTGGGCGACTTTCGTCGCCGTCGTTTGCATCATCGGTCTCGGGGCACTCCTTGCCGACTGGCATGGCGACAGGAGCGACATCGCCATCTATACGGAACAGTTGCAGCAGATGAGCGAGGACATCGCAGCCGCCCACGAGGTCGTGGATCGCGTTTCCTATGCCTCCAGTTGGACCTCGCGCGAACCGCGACTATTGGACTGCCTGCGGGAGTTGACGCTCGCCTTTCCCGAAGAGGGTTCCGTGTGGGCCACCAGTCTGGCCGTGACCGAGAACGGCGCCGGCTCGCTCGTTGGCAAGGCGACGAGCGAAGCGAGTTTCTATGAAGTCCTCGACAAGATCAAGCAGAACAAGGTGTTCTCCCACGTCCAGATGATTCACGTTCGGGACGCCGGACGCGATTCGCGGGAGAAAGAGTTCGCCGTCAACTTTACCTTTCAGGGGGCGAAATAGCCATGGTTCTGTCAAAACGCGAACGCATTATCGCTCTTGTGACCCTCATTGTCGTGGGGGCGCTCATCGCGGACCGGTTCGTGCTGAGTCCTATTCTGAGCGGGCTGGAGCAGTCCGAAAGCAAGAAGCAGCAATTGCTGGCCGAGGTGAACGAGGCGCGAAGTCTGTTCGAGCGCCGCAGGCTCATGGAACGGAAATGGAAGACGATGCTCTCCGACGGTTTGCGAAGCGAGGCTGAGGCGGAGAGCCGCGTCGCCCGGGCGCTGTATGAGTGGTCCGGCGATGCGAAGCTGATGCTTACCTCCGTCAAGCCCGAGCGCGCGGCCGGCGACAAGGGGATGCAGGAAATCACCTTCGTCGTCGCAGGCCGGGGGCCGCTCGACGCCGTGGCATGGTTCCTCTATCAGATCGAGACGGCGGAACTGCCCCTCAAGGTGAAGAACATGCAGCTCGGCTCGACCAGTGAATCGGGTGACAACATGTCCCTACAGCTTCGGATCTCAGCGATCTACGTGGCTGCCGAAGCGACACCCACCGAGACGACACTGCAACCGAATCAGCCAGAGGGAAACGATGAAGAACAGCTATTATAACGGCAAAGTGATTCTATGGCCTGCCGCATTGGCCATGGGGCTTGTTCTCGCCGCAGGGGCAGTGAGCGTCCGCGGGCAGAACGCGAGCGAGCAGGAGGATGTATGGGCAAGGTATGACATCATCCTCAGGCGGAACATTTTCTCGCGCAACCGCCAGGCCTTCAGGCCGAGAGAGGCCACGGAGGAGCCGCAACAGGTCGCCATGCCCAATCCTGAGTCCTATTACATCCTCAAGGGAATCGTCCAGGAGAACGATGAGTTCATCGCGTTCGTCGAGGACAAGCGCAATGGCGGGGTCCTGCGACTGCGGGAGGGCGACAGCGTCGCCCGCGGTCTGATCAAGGCCTTGAATCTTGATACCCTCGATTACGAGATGGGCGATCAGGTGACCAGCATTCGTTTGGGTTCCGACCTGGAAGGCGGGTACGGCGCCGTCACGAGCGACGACGTGATGGAATGGTCGCAGACCCCTGCGACAACCGCGCAGCCGGCGCAGAGCGGTCCACAGCCGCCGCCCTCGGGCGATGAGGCCGAGATTCTCAGGCGGTTGATGGAGCAAAGGAAACAGCAACTTGGGCAATAGAGTCCGGATGAAATGAATTGTCTCAACGACTTGAATGCGAAGGAGACCCCGCGATGCAAATCGTTAAAGCCATCTTAGTGGGCATGGTCCTGGCCGTTACCGTTCTCTCGCTGCCCGGCCACACGGCGGCGCAGCCGGCCTCCGACCCGCCACAGACAACGGCGCCGCCCGTCGAGGCCGTGCCGGGCAACGGCGAGATGAAGATCAAGCTAAACTTCCAGGACACCCCTTTGCAGACGGTTTTGGAGTATCTGTCGGAGACAGCCGGCCTGACGATCGTATCCGATACGCCGATCGCCGACGGTCGGATGACGGTGATCAGCCGCCAGCCCATCTCGCTGCCGGAGGCCGTTTCTCTCATCAATTCCGTATTGAAAGAGAAGAATCTGACCACGATTCTCAACGGCAAGGTCCTCAAGGTTGTGACACTGGAGAACGCCAAGAAGGAGAGCGTCCCCGTCTTCTCGGGGCGTGATCCGGACGCCGTCGTGGCTGGCGATGACGTGGTGACCTACGTGATTCCGGTGACGTACGTGACCGCCCGCGCGCTAAGGGAGAACCTGCTGGTGCTGATCCCGGAGTATGCCAGTCTCGAAGCCAATGAAGACGGCAACGCCCTCATCGTTACCGACACGACGGCCAACATCAAGCGCTTGATGAAGATCGTGAAGGCGCTGGACACGCACATGGCGACCGCGTCGGAGATTCGGGTCTTTCGATTGGTCAACGCGGATGCTACGAGCGCGGCCAATATGATCAACACCATGTTCCAGCAGAACCAGTCAGGCAGTAGCAACCGAGGCAACAGCGGTCGGCGGGGCGGCAACTTCTTCGACATGATGCGAGACCGGTTCGGGGGTGGCTTCCGCGGCCCGGGCGGTCGGGGCGGCCGCTAATCCGACGTGGAAGAGCCTTTGGACGCTAAGGAGAACATAGCGATGCAGATTCGCAGAATACTGTTCATAGGTGCGATACTGGCGGCCACCATGGTGCTGATGCCTGGGAATGGCTTCGCCCAGCGGGCGGCCCAATCGCAGCAGAGGGCCGACGATGAAGACGCGGCGGCCTTGACTCCTGGTGACAGACTCGGACGCGGCCGTGATGACGCTGCCGGCGTCAGCGAGGACGACGGGGCTGCGGAGGGTGGGGGCGCTGCGAACGTACAGGTCGTGGCGGCCGCCGACGAGCGGACCAACACTGTGGTCGTCCGGGGGCCCGCCGAGTTGCTGGATCTCGTGGCCGATGTGCTTGAGGCCCTGGACAAGACGACGGCCAAAGTCGCCGGCGTCAAGGTCTTTCAGCTCCGCTATGCCGACGCCATGAACGTCGCCGACGTCATCAACAATCTCTTCAACGAGGAACAGCGTTCTTCGCGTTCGGATGATCGTGGCGGCCCGATGTTCTTCCGAGGTCCCTTCGGCAGGGGAGGGCAAGACAGCCAGCAAGAAGCCGGCAGCACGATGGCCCAGGTCTTCGCCGCAGCGGACAGCCGTACCAATACCGTCGTGGTCACCGGGCCGGACAGTGTCCTGGAGGTGATCGAAGGAGTCATCAAGAGTCTGGACACTCCTCTGCCCAGCGTGGCGGACGTCAAGGTCTTCCATCTCGAATATGCCGATGCGGTGGACACGGCCGAGCTCATCAATGAGGTTTTCGGGCAACAGAGCAGCACGTCGTCCCGTTCCTCGCGCTCCGGCCAGCAGGGCCAGCAGGTTATGTTCATGAGGGGCGGATCCAGAGGCCAGGAGCAGGGCAGCCAAAGCGGCAGCACCCTCTCGGATGTGGCGGTGATCGCCTCGGCCGACTCGCGAACGAACTCCGTCGTGGTCAGCGGCGCCCCTGAAACGTTGGTGATCATCACGCAGATCATCAAGGAACTGGACGAGAACCCCGAACAGGAGCGTCGGATCTTCGTTTACGCGCTCAAGAACGCCAGTGCGACCAACCTCATGACTATTCTGAACAATCTATTCACCGAGATGCAGGCGCTGACCCAACAAGGCACCGGCAGTACGACCCAGCAGTTTCAGGGCGCACAGCGTGGGGCGCCGGGTGCTGCATCTGCCGGCGCCACCTCGTCGTCCGATAGCAGCGATCTCTCCGAGGAAACGTACTTCGAGGCCGATCCGAACACGAACTCGCTTCTGTGCATGACGTCATCAAAGAACTATGACAAGATCAAGCCCATCATTGAGGAGTTGGACAAGCCCGTCGGCCAGGTCCTGATCAAGATTCTGTTCGCCGAATTGACCCACAGCGACAGCGTCGACTGGGGCACGGAATTCTCCATGTTGAACCTGCGCAGTGGCGGCGGCTCGACGGAGTCCACCCAGGTCTTCGGCCGACCGCCGACGCTCACGACCCCCGGCGGCGTCGCGGGCTCAACCGGTCTGTCCGTCCGGACGATCGAGGGAGAGCTGGATGTGACATTGCATGCCCTGCAGGAGATCGGCCGACTCAATGTCTTGTCCCGGCCGTACATCCTGACACGGAACAACCAGTTGGCCACCATCACGGTTGCTGAAGAAGTGCCGATCCCCACGGGCAGCACCACTGTGGCGGGCCAGACGCAGACGACCATCGACTACCGCGACGACATCGGCATCGTTCTCAATGTCACGCCGTCCATCAACCCGGAAGGAGTGGTCAATATGGTCGTCAGCCCACAGATCACCACCCGTACCGGCGATGCTGTGACTGTTTCCGAGACGCTCCAGGCGGAGACGTTTGTCACGCGTTCCGCCGAGACGAGGGTAGCGGTACGCGACGGCCAAACAATCGTCATCGGCGGACTTATCGAAGACCAACTGACGGATACCATCAAGAAGGTCCCATTGCTCGGAGACGTGCCCGTCCTCGGCGAGCTGTTCAAGCGAACGGTGAAATCGAAGAAGAAGACGGAACTGCTGATCTTCCTGACCCCTCACGTAGCCCAGGAGCCCCAGGCACTGACCTCCATTTCAGACGCCGAGCGGGAGCGGAGCAACCTGGGCCGGGACGAGGATACAGCCGACATCTTCCAGAGGCACATGGAAGGGATGCAGGGCGGCACTGACTGAGCTGGTCCGCACGGGGAATTGAACGGAGCAGGAGGGATTCGAACCCCCGGGACCTTTCGGCCCAACGGTTTTCAAGACCGTCGCCTTCAGCCACTCGGCCACTGCTCCCGTTGCCCGTTCACAGTCTATTCCACGGGACAAGCCGAAAGAGCCGGTCGGTCGGCTACAAGCGTGACAACCACTCAGCGGGCTGTCCGCGTGGCTCCACACGAGCCAACTGGGTGTCAGACGAACAACATAGGCGGCCGCGACCCGTGGTCGCCTGCGGTCCGGCCAGGACGCCCCTTCCGGCAATTGCCCTTACTTTACCCAAGACGCGTTCGCCCTGCAAGGACAGACCGGCTGCTTTGCGTTTCCCGAGTGGTGATATTGTGCCCCGCGTCGGTCCATGTATGACAGCAGCACGAGGCACCTGCAGATCGCCGGCCTACGGCGTCAGTTCTGCGGCGGGTCTGTGCTTCTCCGTTGAGGGGCTTCAAGGGAGCAATGTTCCACAGCCTCAAGGGCTGTCCATTGCGTGGTCGCGAAACCGACGTCTCGTCCGAGGGCTGTAGGTCTGCTTCGAGGTTCTGAGATGACTCAACGGCTTCTGACAGCGAATTGTCTGGACAAGGCGATGTGCGCCCGACCCACGCCGTTTCTACTGATAGAGGGTTGCCCCACCATGAGCAGCTTGGCTACAATACGATTTCGGAGAGTCGTAGACCATCGGCTCCGACTGTTTTGTGAATTCATGGTTTGATGGAGGCAGCCTATGGACGTGACGGTCACACTGACTGTGAATGGGATCGCCAGGACTGTCACGACGGACCCGGAACGCCCGCTTCTGGACGTGCTTCGCGAGCAGTGGCATCTGACCGGCGCCAAATACGGCTGCGGAGAGGGGCGATGCGGCGCGTGTACGGTCCTGATGGACGGCAAGCGCGTCCTGTCGTGCGTCACTCCCGTGGCCCTGGCCGACAAGAAGGCCATTACGACGATTGAAGGATTGGCTCCCGAGGGCTCGCTGCATCCCGTCCAGGAGGCGTTTCTGGAGGCCGGGGCGATGCAGTGCGGATACTGCACGAGCGGCATGATTCTCTCGACGGTGGCGCTGCTTCGGGAGAACCCGAATCCCACCGATGAGCAGATCGTCGCAGGGATGAACGGCAACATCTGCCGGTGCAACGGGTACGTGAAGATCATTGACGCCGTCCGCAGGGCCGCGAAGAAGATGCAGAGGTGAGAGCTATGGATGAAGAGGTCATTGTCAAGGCACAGTGGGAGATCTCGACACCGTCCTCGGAGGCGAACGGCCCATCCGGCGTGAGCCGGCGGACCTTCGTACAGGTGCTTGGGGCGGGGCTGCTGATTACCGTGACCGAAGGGCCGGTGTGGAGCCAGCGACGCCGCAGGAGCCAGACTCTGCCCGTGGCAGCACGGATCCACCTGAACGAGGATGGCACGATCGGCGTGATGACCGGCAAAGTCGAGGAAGGGCAGGGGGCGCGGGCACAGCTTTCCCAGGCGGCGGCGGAAGAGCTGCGGGTCTCGGTCGAGAGGATTCGGCTGACGATGGCCGATACGGACCATGTTCCCGACGACGGGATCACGGCGGGAAGCCGGACGACACCCTACAATGTGCCCCCGATGCGCCAGGCGGCCGCGACCGCACGCGAATTGCTCACCCAGCTCGCGGCTAAGCAATGGCAGGTCGATGCCGCCACGTTGGAGGTGCGCGACGGTACGATCACGAACACGAGGACGAAACAAACGCTCACCTACGCCGATCTGGCCAAATCAGGGGATGTTGTCGAGGCCTTTGCTCAGAACGTCCGGTCCGACGTGGCGCTCACGCCCGTGGACGAATGGATGGTGATGGGCCACTCGGCGCCAAGGCCGAACTATCGCGACTTGGTCACGGGCGCGCATCGATTCCCTTCGGACATCGTTCGCCCGAACATGCTCTACGGGAAAGTCCTGCGGCCGCCCTCGTATGGGGCTACGCTGGAGTCCATCGATCTTAGCGAAGCCAGGGCTATGAAGGATGTGGTGGTCGTCCACGACGGTCAGTTTGTGGGGTTCGCGGCGCCGTCGTCCTATCGGGCGACGGAGGCGCTGGAAGCTGCGGCCAAGACCGCCTCCTGGAAGACGTCGCCTCATCCGTCGAGCAGGACGATCCACGCGTACCTCAAGGAACACGCGCAGACCGACAGGGCTCGCCCCAATACAACCGGGTCGATTGAGAAAGGCTTTGCCGATGCGGCCGAGACGCTCAGCGAGACCTATACGCTGGCCTACATTCAGCACACGCCGATGGAGCCGCGGGCGGCGGCCGCGGAATGGAACGATGGGCGATTGACGGTATGGGCCGGCTGTGACGGGCCTTATCGTGCGCGCGGGGACCTGGCTCGGACGTTCGATATTCCCGCCGAGCGGGTCCGGGTGATCATTCCGGATATGGGGGGCGGGTTCGGCGGCAAGCACAGTGCCGAGGCGGCGGAAGAGGCGGCCCGCCTGGCCAAGGCGGCCGGCCGGCCGGTCTCGGTGCGCTGGACGCGGGCGGAGGAATTCACCTGGGCCTATTTCCGGCCGGCGGCGGTGATCGAGTGCCAGGGCGGCCTCGACGCCAACGGTTCACTCGTCGCCTGGGATTTCGCCAATATCAACGCCGGCGGCGCGGCGATCAACACCCCCTACAACGTACCGAACACCCGAATCGCGTCTGTCCGGTCGGACTCCCCTCTGCGCCAAGGGCCGTATCGATGCCTCGGGGCAACGGGCAGCAATTTCGCACGGGAGTCTTTCATGGACGAGCTGGCCGCCGCCGCAGGCGTTGATCCGCTGGCTTTCAGGCTCGCCCATTTCGAGAATGCGCGGATACGAACGGTGCTCGAGGCTGCCGCGAGGCATTTCGACTGGCCCGCGCGCAGGAAGAGAATCACGCCCGAGCGTGGCGTGGGCCTGGCCTGCGGCACGGAGAAGAACTCGTGCGTGGCCGCTTGTGTCGAGGTGGCCATCGACCGGAAGCGGGGCGAGATCAAGGTCGTCGAGGTGTGCGAGGCCTTCGAATGCGGCCCGGTCCAGAACCCGGATAACCTGACCTCACAGGTGCAGGGCTGCATCGTCATGGGACTTGGCGGTGCGCTGAGCGAAGAGATCCAGTTCGAGGACGGCAGGATCCTGAACGCGAGCTTCGCCGGATATGACGTGCCCCGATTCAAGGATGTCCCGAAGATTGACGTCCACCTGGTCAGCAAAACGGACATTCCGTCGGCCGGCGGGGGGGAGACGCCGATCATTGCGGTGGCCCCGGCTATCGGCAACGCTGTCTTCGCCGCGACCGGTGTGCGGCTTCGCTCCATGCCGATGCGCGCAGCGGCGCTGCGGCAGGCTTGAGACATCATGCCGTCTTCTGAGGAGCACACGAGCCGTCATTCATGGCCGATGAGCCGCCGGACGTTCCTGCGGGGCGGGGCGGTCGCGGCGGCGAGCGCGGCTCTGGTGCCCCTTTCCTGCGTTGCCCCGGATCGCTCCATCCGCAATGGCCGCTCGGTGCGTTTCGGCATCGTCACCGATTGTCACTACGCCGACGCCGAGGCCGTGGGCACGCGATTCTATCGCGAATCCCTGGACAAGCTGGCCGAGTGCGTGGCCCGGATGAACGCCGAGAGGGTGGACTTTCTCATCGAGTTGGGGGATCTCAAGGACCAGGATAGGCCGGCGGTCGAGCGCAAGACTTTATCGTACCTCCGGACTATCGAGGCGGTCTTTCGAGGGTTCCGCGGGCCGCGGTACCATGTCCTCGGCAATCACGACATGGACAGCATCTCGAAGCAGCAGTTTCTGTCGTGCGTGACCAACACCGGCGTGTCCCGCTGCCGGAGCTATTACTCCTTCGACATGAAGGGCCTGCACTGCATCGTGCTCGACGCCAACTACAAAGCCGACGGCAGCGACTACGACCATGGCGACTTCGATTGGACGGACGCGAACGTTCCCGCCCATGAGATGGACTGGCTCCAGCAGGATCTGGCGACTTCGCGCGGCCCCGTCGTCGTGTTCATCCATCAGTTGCTCGAAGGGGTGGGCCCGGTCTATGTGAAGAACGCACCTGAGGTTCGCCGGGTCCTGGAGGCGTCCGGTAGGGTGTTGGCGGTCTTTCAGGGCCATCACCACGAGGGCGCCTACAGTAGCATCAACGCCATTCACTATTACACCCTGCCGGCGATGGTGGAAGGGCCCGGCGGGCAGAACAATTCCTACGCCATCGTCGAAGTGCATCCGAGCCGGAGCCTGACGGTGACAGGCTATCACAAGGCGCCGAGCATGAAGTTTGCCGACGGTCCCAAGGCCGGAGCACAAGCCATCGCCGGGCTTGCTTAAGAGCGTGTCGATTCTGGGTCGATGATGCCTTCGTGACGCGCGGCCGGTGCTATCGGCGCCACTCGGGCTTGCGGACCATCAGGGGGGGCATCAGTTGCGGGGGGCGGCGATGGTTTCCACTGCTCAGGCAGCAACGGCTGCTCGGGTACCATCGCATGGTGAAGAGTTTTGTCTTCAGAAGGAAGCCGTTCTTTTTCAGTCTGCCGAACATAGGTCTGTTAATGGGTTCCCAGTAAGGACTTACGATACCATCACCCTCCCCCCTATCGGTCAGGGCGGGGCTCGACTTTTGCGGAAAAACAAAAGAGCGGCCTTTTGAGACCGCTCTTCGTCGTCAGATTCGAGCAAGGGGCAATAAAGTCGTGATGGCCTACAGATTGACAGGCACGTTTCGCCCCGCCAGGTACTCCTTCATTTGTTTGATGGTGTACGTTCCGAAGTGGGCGATGGAGGCGACGAGCACGGCGTCGGCGTGGGCCTCGGCAATCGCTGCGTACAGGTGTTCCAGCGTGCCGGCCCCGCCGGAGGCAATCACCGGTAGGGATACGGCATCCGCAATGGCCCGTGTCATGGGGATGTCGTAGCCGGTCTGCATCCCGTCCGTATCCATGCTCGTGGGCAAAATCGCGCCCGCCCCGAGGCTCTCGACCTTCTTGGCCCATTCGACCGCATCGATGCCGGCCCCCGTCGTGCCGCCCTTGACCATGACCTCGAAGCCGGAGGGCAGGTCCGGGTTCTTGGCCGTATCGATGGCGATGGTGATTTTCTCACTGCCGAATTGCTTCGCAGCCTCCTGCACCAAGTCTGCCCGGCGCACGGCCGCCGTGTTTATTGAGACCTTGGATACGCCGAGTCCCAGCAACTCTTCGATAGCCTGACAGCTACTGATGCCCCCGCCCACGGTCAGCGGGACGGAAATCCGCTCGACGGTCCGCTTGACGGCGTCGAGCAGGGTCTTGCGGTTCTCCAGGGTGGCCGTGATGTCGAGAAAAACGAGTTCGTCCGCTCCGGCCTCGCTGTACGCGGCGGCGTTCTCCGCCGGGTCCCCGACGTCCTTGAGATTGACGAAATTGACCCCCTTGACGAGCCGGCCGTGCTTGACATCCAGACAGGGAATGATTCTTCTGTAGTCCATCTTTGTTTCTCCATATGTTGCTGTGAACTTGCTGGTTAGGCCTATTTGCCTCGTGAGTATAGTGCGGCCGGCCCGGGGAGTCGAGGACTTGTTCTCCGGTTCATCGCCACGCCCACGGGGGCATGGGGCCGGAGAATCGAACAAACGGCCCTTCGCCCGTGTACATAGATAACCGAACCTATCGGAAGACCGGCGGATGATCGATCAGTCGGCCGGTGACAAGGTTAAAAGAGCGTTGGAAAGGGGTCAACACCATGGCCAAAGCAGAACTGCCGCACCCGGGACACGATAAACACCTTTGCTACCTGAACAACCTCGGTTTCCAGATCAGCAACCCTGAGGAGTACAAGGAGCTTGTGCGTGACGGCAAGTGCATGTGCAAGGTGTGCGGGCGGGTCGCGGCCAGTGAGAAGAACCTCTGCAAGCCGGTGGATCTGTAGAGTCTGTTGCCGGAACTCCGGCCGCCGTCGGGCGTCGGAATCGCATCGGAGGCCGCCGGACGGTTTTTCGGCGGAATCTGTGATCTGAGGCCGATACGTGCCTCATCGTGTCGAAACGGGATATCCGGGGCACCGCCTCAACAGGTGAACTGATTCAGATTTCCCTGGCGATGCCGGTCAGATTTTAATGAAAGTCTTCTTGCGGTACATATAGTGTAGGATCAGCCAGAGGATGACGAAGCCGGCGACGGCGCGAGTGAAGTCCTGCCACTCGCCGGTCCATTGGGCCAGACCTCGCACGAGAATGTCGCCAAGGCCGCGAAAATCAAAGACTCGCGTCACCATGTAGACCGCGATGGCGTTCATGCCGATTACGATGAAGAAGTACCCGAGGAAGCGGAGTCGCAGTACGTCGATGATCAGGTAGAACGCGCCGAGCAGGATCAGGCTCCAGCCGCCCGCATACAGCACCATCGAACTGGTCCAGATGTGCTTGATGATCGGGAAGATGAGTCCCCACGCCCAGCCGACGTAGACGCAGGCGATGCCGGCGGCAAAGAGGAAGAGGGTCTTTCTGAGCTTGCCCAGATCTGACCGGAGCAACTGGCCGGCGAAGGCGCCGATCATGACCGTGGCCGCGAACGTCATGCTGCTGAGGATCCACGTGTAGGTTGTCCCATCCTGGTAGGGGCCCAGGATGAGCTTGTCGATGTATATGGCGAGGTTCTCCTCCGGCGTCAGCGGCCTGAGCATCAGCAGGCCCCAGTAGGCCAGCAGCAGGACGGTGGTCACGATGAGCTGCCCGCGCAGGCGCAGGCCCAGCAGGAGGATGGAGGAGATGAGATATCCGGCCGCGATGGCCTGGAGTGTGTTGCTGTAGAACCGGAATTGGGACAGATCGTAGGTTAGCAGCCGACCCTGGGCGATCATCCCGAAAACCCAAAGGACAATCACCCGGAAGAGGATATGGATGGCCAGTCGCACTTTGCCCTGGCCCTGTTCGAGCCGCTTTCCAAAGGAGAAGGGCATCGCCGCGCCGACCACGAACAGAAACAGGGGCATGATCAGGTCCCAGGCCGTGAACCCCTCCCATTCCATGTGCCGAACCTGCGGCAGGATATGCCGGTTGAACCATGGATTGTCCAGACCTTTGCCCAGGCCCAGAGCGATCCAATACCCGCCCACGATCCAGAACATGTCAAACCCGCGCAACGCATCGAGGGAAGCCAGTCGTCCCCCGCCGGCGGTCGTCCGCTTTTCTACGACTACATTCACCAGGCCTTCCGCCTCTCCAGGCTCCATCAGGAACTCTTCCGGCCCAACGGCCGGTTCCTCCCGTACAGTTTCCGACTCTCGGGGGGCATTCATGGGCTCTTCCGACATACTGGCGGGCTCTTGTGGGGCATTTACCGGTTCTTCCGGGACATCTGTTGGCTCCGACCGCGAATCCATTGGCTCATCTCCACAGCTTCAACATCAGATGAATCACACATGCAAGCGGGCCCCAGCGACGGATATCAGCCGGGTGCCATACAATGCCGGCACAGGTCTGAGCTGTCTTACCACCTCAGCGTGCCCACATAGGTGTACGCATGGCACGCTGCCGGTGAGACCGGCCCCAGCATAACGGCCGGGGACTCAGGACGCAACCATTGTCAACCTGAGCGATTGCCGCCGATACAGATGGCTGTCTCGCGGATTTTTTCCAGCGCTTCCATTTTTTTGTAACAGCGATATACTGTGGGGCCACTTAACGGATGAGTATGGCGCCGGCTGGCCCGGGAAAACGGGCCGCAACCCGTATTTCAGTGCAATGAGCCGCGGTCTGAGAGCGTCTGTAATAGTACCGGGTCGCCCCGCGTCGACGCGCAGCGGCGGTTTGTCTATCGACTCTCGGTACATACGGCTTGGATGGAAAACCGCGTATGTATGGCGGCGGACTCACGGATCTGCGTCCCGTCGCCGGTGGCAAAGGCAGTATCTCGTGAATCGTATCTCGTCGTGAGGTGCCGGCTCGCGGGTATGGGATACAAGATATGGTGCGACGGTGGACGTGTGGATGAAACGAAATGTCTTCAAAGAGGTGCGCAGGGTGGACTGGTCTCACGGTATCCACGGCCTGGGCTTGCGATGGTGGGCACGGCCCACCCTACGCCTGCTCAGCCTGTGTCTGTTAAATGGTCTTCTCATCCTGAGTGGGTGCCGGACGGCGGCCGAGCACAGAGAAGAGGCCGATAATGTAGCCGCCGAGATCATCACGCAGAAGCAGGGGGAGGCCCTCGGCCGGACCGAGCCGTTCAGCGTCGAGCGCCCGAGCGATATCCTGAGGCGCCGCCTGCTGATCGGGCAGGACCTGCCGTATTCGAGCAAGGCGTCGCTGGGGACCGATGAGCTGGAGACCATTGAATATTGGCCGGAGCCCAACTATCCCTACGTCACTTATTCGGCGGATGCAAACGTTCCCATTGACCCGAACCAGTCGGTCAGGCTGTCCCTGATCGACGCCTTGCAGGTTGGGGCGCGCAACAGCAACGACTATCAGTCCCGCAAGGAAGACGTTTTTCGTGCCGCTCTCGATCTCGACCTGGAGCGCAACACATTTCGCAATATCTTCTTCGGCCAGGGCGAGAGCACGGTGAATTCGGATGCGAGCGGCGACACGACGGCCAACATGGCCCGTAACAGTGGGTCAGCCGATCTGAGCCGGACATTTGAGAATGGTCTGGCGATCAGCGGCGCGCTAGCCCTTGATCTCGTGAACCTCCTCCGTCCTGACTGGAGTTCCTCGAGGCGACTGGTGGGGGATGTTTCACTGACGCTGCCTCTGCTTCGGGGGGCCGGCCGACACATCGTGAGGGAACCGTTGACGCAGGCCGAGCGAAACGTCATCTACGCCATCTGGGATTTCGAGCGTTATAAGCGGGTTTTTGCCGTCAGCGTGGCGAGCCAGTATCTTTCGGTTCTGCAGCAGGTCGAGGAGGTGAAGAACGCAGACGACAATTACGGGCGTGCGATTCGAACGGCCCGTCGCTCCCGTCGGTTAGCCGAAGCGGGACGGCTCTCCCAGGTCGAACTCGACCAGGCCGTGCAGGACGAGTTGCGCTCTCGCAACAGTTGGATATCGGCACGGGAGCGGCTCAAAGGCAGTCTCGATGCCTTCAAGCGGACGGTTGGCTTGCCCACGGACGCTTTGATCGAACTCGACCGCACGGACCTGGAGCAGTTGACGAGCCGGGCCGATGAAGTGATCAATGAGTTGATCGAACAGCAGAACAATGCGGAATCGGAGGAGACGCCGCCGGCGGATGCCACGGTCGTTTTGGAGCCGCCGACCCGCGAGGGTGCGGGTCCGTTTGAGCTCCAGGAGTTGGTCGCGATCAATCTGGCGCTCGAGAAGCGGCTCGACCTGCGCGTGGCTGATGGCAGAGTGTACGATGCCCAGCGGCAGGTGGTCGTCCGGGCGGATGCCCTGCGAGTGGCTCTGGGGGTGCGTGTTGCGGGGGTCACGGGACAGGGCGAGGATGACGTCCTGCGATTTGACAACGGCAGTTATAGCGGCTCGCTCCTGCTGGATCTGCCTCGTGACCGGACCGCGGAGCGAAACGCCTATCGTGAGAGCTTGATTAGTTTTGACGGGGCGGCACGGAATGTGCAGGCGCTGGAAGACCAGATCAAGCTGTCGATCCGGAATGAGTTGCGGGCGCTGTTGGAGTCGCGTGAGACCGTGAATATCCAGGCGCTGGCGGTCGTGCTGGCCGAAAAGCGTGTGACGATGAGCAACTTGTTCCTTGAGGCCGGACGGGCCCAGATTCGCGATGTGCTCGAAGCCCAGCAGGCCCTGCTCTCGGCGCGAAACAGCTTGACGGCGGCGGTGGTCAGCTATCGCGTCGCGGAATTGGAACTGCAGCGGGATATGGGCGTATTACAGGTGGACGAACGCGGATTGTGGCAGGAATATGAGCCAGAGGAAATTGAACATGGCGAAGCAAAATAGCAACCTACCGAATGGCAACGGCAAACGCCGGGCCAAAGTGATTGGCGCACTGGCCGTGGTCGTGCTGGTTGGCATGGCGGTCATATGGCTGAAGGTCGTTCGGGGAGGGGAGGACCTGGCGAGCACCTACGCTACCTTTACGGTCAAACAGGGCCCCTTGACCATCAGCGTTCTGGAAACGGGCACGATCAAGTCGCGCGACCAGCAGATCGTCAAGAACGAGGTGGAAGGCCGCACGTCCATTGTCTGGCTCATCGACGAAGGGGTACACGTCAAGAAGGGGGATTTGCTGGTCGAGCTCGATTCCAGCAACTTGGTGGATGCAAGGATCGACCAACAGATCAAGGTGAAAAACGCAGAGGCGGCCTTCATCAATGCCGAAAAGACTCTGGCCGTGGTGAAGAACCAGGCATTGAGCGATATTGAGAAGGCGGAACTGACGTATCGGTTTGCCGTGCAGGACGTCGACCAGTATGAGCAGGGGCAATATCCCAAAGATGTGAATGAAGTCAAAGCGACGATCCGCCTCAACGAAGAGAAGCTCAAACGTGCGGAGGACGTCAACGAGTGGTCCGAGCGGTTATATTCGGAGAAGTACCTGTCGGAAACAGAGTACATGGCCGACCGTCTCAACGTCCAGGGATTGCGGCTCCAGGTGGACTTGGCCCAGGCCGACCTCGAGTTGCTGCAGAACTTCACCTACCACCGCCAGATTGACCAGCTCAAGAGTGACGCTCGTCAGGCCGAATTGGCTCTGCAGCGAACGAGGGACAGTGCCGATGCGAGCATTGTGCAGGCGGAGGCAGACCTGGATGCCAAGAAGCTCGAGCTGTCGCGTCAACAGGAGAAGCTCGAGAAGCTCGAGGACCAGTTGGAGAAGACCAAGCTGACCGCGCCGGCGGACGGGATGGTGATCTACGCCACGACGGCTCGCCGAGGCGGTTGGCGTGACAACCGCGAGCCGCTGGACGAAGGCGTGGAGGTGTTCGAGCGCCAGGAGCTGATTTACCTGCCGACGACGGCGTCGGCGACAGCCGAGGTGGATATCCACGAGGCCAGTCTGGAGAAGGTGCGCCTTGAGCTTCCGACCGTGGTGACCGTCGATGCTCTTCCCGGCAAGAAATTCATCGGGACGGTGGGCAAGATTGCGCCGCTGCCCGATCCACAGAGCATGTGGATGAACCCCGATCTGAAGGTGTACAATTCCGAGATCTACCTGGAGGGCGACGACCCGGGGCTGCGGACAGGCATGAGCTGCAAAGCTGAGATCATCGTCGAGCAGCACAAGGATGCTCTGTATGTTCCAGTGCATGCTGTTTTGCGGGTTGGGGGCAAGCCGACCGTTTACGTACTGTCCAATGGAACGGCCGAGCCTCGTGAGGTCGAGGTGGGGCTGGACGATCTCGTCTATATTCGTATCATCAGCGGTTTGCGGGAAGGGGAAGAGGTTCTGTTGGAGCCGCCGTTGAAGTCGGCTGCGGTGGATGCGATGGCCAGGGGCATTGATTTCAAGGCCTCTGAGGCCGCCGATGCTTCCGACGAGATGAAGGCGCAGATCAGCGAGAAGTTGCAGAAGGCCAACGGCAGCCCGGCCATTGGGCCGGATGTTTCTGCCGAAGCCGGTCCCGGTCAGCCATCGGGAGAAGGCCCGGGACTACCGGACGCGGGGCAAATGGAGCAGATGAGGAGACGCTTTGAGAACATGTCGGAGGAGGAGCGGCAAGCGGAGATGGAGAAGATGAGGCAGCGGTTTGAGAATATGTCGCCCGAGGAGCGACAGAAGCTGCGGGAGCGGTTCCAGGGAACGGGGCGTGGTCCCGGCCAGGGCCAGCCTCCTGGTGAAGGCCGAGGTCCTGGACAGGGCCGCAATAGGGGGGAAGGTCGGGGCTCCGGACAGCCGCGCCGAAGCGAGCGGAATCAGTCGCAGGGGAACCCGTAGATGATCGACCACGCGACGGAGCCATCGTCTCAGGATATTGTCAGGCTGGAGAGCGCCCATAAGATCTACCAGATGGGTATGGAGGAGGTTCATGCTCTGGCGGGCGTCAGTGTTTCGTTCAAGAAGGGCAGCTTCTGGGCGATCATGGGGCCGAGCGGTTCGGGCAAGAGCACGATGATGAACATTCTCGGCTGCCTGGACCGCCTCACTTCCGGCCGGTACTACCTCGACGGCAAGGACGTCAGCCAGCTTGATGACGACTCGCTCAGCGAGTTTCGGCTCCGGTACCTGGGCTTCATCTTTCAGAGTTTCAATCTGATCCCCCAACTGACGGTGCAGCGGAACATCGAGCTGCCCCTCTACTACCTCGGCTGGGATGCTGTCGAAAGCGCCCGGCGTGCGAAAGAGCTGGCGGAGGAGGTCGGTCTGGGCGATCGACTGAGCCACCGGCCGACCGAGCTTTCCGGCGGGCAAATGCAGCGAGTCGCCATCGCCCGCGCCCTGGCCAATGATCCGCAGCTTATTTTCGCCGATGAGCCGACGGGAAACCTCGATACGGCCACGGGCGAACAAATCCTCGAACTGCTCGACAAGCTCAATGAAGAAGGCAAGACCATCATCATGGTGACGCACGAGGCAGACATCGCCGACCATGCGCAGAACAAGCTGCACATGAAGGATGGTCTCATCGACAGAATCGAGTCGAATGGACATGCAACAGACGAGAATCACTAGAAACATCTGGCTGGGGATTGAGAACCTCCTGCTGCACAAGCTGCGCTCCTTTCTGACGATGCTGGGCGTTGTCTTCGGCGTGGGCAGTGTTGTGGCCATGCTTTCCGTTGGAGAAGGGGCCAGCAAGGAGGCTCTGGAGCAGATCCGCAAATTAGGCAGCAACAACATCATTGTCTCGTCGACCAAGCCTGTGGAAGATGAGATGGCCAGCACGCAGCATTCGCACATGAGCATCTTCGGACTGACGTACGACGACTACGCGCGCATGATGCATAGCTACGGCGGCATTCGGCAGACGGCCCCGGTGAAACTGATGCGGAAGGATTCCCGTCTGCGCGAGCGGGCGATGGAGCTTCGGGTGGTTGGCACGACGCCGCAATGGTTCGATCTCGTGCCCCGCGACGTGCTCGCCGGCCGCGTACTTGTGCCGAGCGACCAGAAGGGCTTGTCTCCAGTGGCTGTGCTTACCGAATTTGGGGCGCGGAAGATCCTGGCGACCGAGAACACGATCGGCCAGACGATTACCATTGGCGGCGATTCCTTCGAGGTGGTCGGGATCGTCAAGAGCGAGGAGAGTGGCCAGGCGGGCAACATCCAAATCCCCGACCAGGAGGTGGATGTATATATTCCCATCGAGGTGGCGCGCCAATACTTCGGCGACATCTTCTCGAAACGGTCCTCGGGGGGCTTTGAACGAGAGAAGGTTGAGCTGCACCAGGTCATCCTCCAGGTGGAGGATCCGAAACGTGCGGAAGCCACGGCCGCCGCGATTGAGAGCATGCTTGGCCGATTCCACAAGAAGAAGGACTACGCCATCAGCGTTCCTTTGGCGCTTCTCAAGCAGGCGGAGGCGACCAAACGCCGGTTTAACATCGTCCTGGGTTCCATTGCGGGCATCAGTCTGCTGGTCGGCGGCATCGGGATCATGAACATCATGCTCGCGTCGGTGACCGAGCGTACGCGGGAGATCGGCATCCGTCGGGCCATCGGCGCCAAGCGCGGGCAGATCATTTCCCAGTTTCTCATCGAGACCGTGGTGCTTTCCACTATGGGCGGTCTGATCGGGCTCGGACTCGGTGCGCTCATTCCGCTTCTCATTACCCATTTCTCCGGCATGGCTACCGTCCTGACTCTGAATGGGATTCTGTTGCCGCTGTTCATCAGCATGGGGATCGGGATTCTCTTCGGGCTATATCCGGCCATGCACGCCGCCAGGGTGGACCCGATTGTCGCTTTGCGACATGAGTGAGTGAGGGGGCTTGGAAAAGCCGTTGATCAGAGGGTTTCGCCGCGCTTGGATACGGTGCAATGAGGGCGGGACGAGAGGTGCACGCGTTGGCTAGTCCTGATTGAGGTGTGTGCCGATGAGACAGACGACCATCGTAAGGAATGTGCGGCTGGGGATTGAGAACCTCCTGCTGCACAAACTGCGCTCGTTCCTGACTATGCTGGGCGTGGTGTTCGGCGTGGGCAGCGTGGTGGCCATGCTCTCCGTTGGCGAGGGCGCCAGCAAGGAGGCGCTGGAGCAGATCCGAAAGCTGGGCAGCACCAACGTCATCATCTCGTCCATGAAGCCGGTGGAAGACGAGGTGGCCAACACCTCGCGCAGGTCCATGAGCGTGTACGGATTGACCTATGATGATTACACCCGCATCATGCAGTGCTTCAGGACAATCACACAGACAGCCCCTGTGAAACTGATCCGCCGGGATTCCCGGCTGCGCGAGCGGCAATTGGAGCTCCGTGTCGTCGGCACGACGCCGCAATGGTTCAAGCTTGTGCCGCGGGAGGTGCTCGCGGGACGAGTGATTCTGCCCTCTGACCAGTCGAGGCAGGCCCCTGTGGCGATCCTCACGGAGTTCGGGGCCCGGAAGCTGCTGGCGACGGAGGGAACCATCGGTCAGACGATCCGCATCGGCGGCGATACCTTTGAGGTTGTCGGGATCGTTCGGAGCGAGAGCGGCCAGGCAGGCAACATTCAGATACCGGACCAGGAGGTGGACGTGTACATTCCCATTGAAGTGGCACGTCACTACTTCGGCGACATCTTCACGAAGATGACCTCAGGCTCCTTCCAGCGAGAGAAGGTCGAGTTGCACCAGATCATCCTCCAGACGGACGACACGGACCACGTCGAGGCCACCGCAGCGGCCATCGAGGGCATGCTCAGAAGATACCACGAGAAGAAGGATTACGCCGTCAGCGTCCCTCTGGCGCTGCTCAAGCAGACGGAGTCCACCAAGCGAAGGTTCAATGTCGTCCTGGGCTCCATCGCCGGCATCAGCCTGCTCGTCGGTGGCATCGGCATCATGAACATCATGCTCGCCTCGGTAACCGAGCGTACGCGCGAGATCGGCATCCGTCGGGCCATCGGGGCCAAGCGCAGGCAGATCATTGTTCAGTTTCTCATCGAAACGGTGGTGCTCTCCATGATCGGCGGTTTGATCGGTCTTGGGCTGGGCATGCTCATCCCGCTGTTGATCACGCATTTCTCCGGCATGGCCACCGTCGTCACGCTGAACGGCATCCTGCTGCCGCTGTTTATCAGCATGGCCATCGGCATCCTCTTCGGCCTCTACCCGGCGATGCACGCCGCCAAGGTGGACCCGATCATCGCTCTGCGACACGAATGAGAGCGATGTGTCTCTCCGACGGCGCGAACGGCGATCCCCTCCATCACGCGTATCGTCATCTCAGGAACAGATTTCGCGCGATGTACTTGCCGTGCTGGGTCTTGAAGGTCTCCTCGATGATCCGCCGTTGCTCCTCACCGAGTTTTTGCCCGTGTCTGCCGGGGAAGTTGACCATCCAGTCGGCATCCCAGACGGCCTGGAACTCGACCGTGTCGATCGTATCCTTGTCTTTGGCGCTGTGGTGATTGGCGATGATGCGACAGATGTGATCGATCTTCTGCGGTTTCACGCCAAGGCCGGTCAGGATCTCTCTGGCGATGGGCGGCCCTTCCATTTCCTGATACCGGCCCGCACTTGAGCCGTGCACCTGCTTTGCCTTCGGAATGCCGATGTCGTGGAGCAGCGCCGCCGCCGCGATCGTGAACGCATCGCCGCCTTCAACGTGCTGAATATCGCGAGCGTATCCGTACGCCTTCATCGTATGCCCGATCATGCCGGGGTTCTCGGCGAAGACCGCCTTCATCCGCTCGGTGATACGATTCAGCCGTTCGACCGTCTCTCGCGCGTCGCGTTTCTTCCATACCCTGACATAGTCAATGTCGTAGGTGGATGGCAAATCGCTGTCATTCGGCAGGCCGAACCACTTGGGCATCGTTTCGCTGTCGAAGTTCGGCGTCAGCGGCTGGCGCCAGTGCGTGTTCTCCAGCCATCGGACGAGCACCCCGTCGATATACCATTCGATTCTGCTCGCGTCCCAAGCCAGCCCGTAGACGTGGTAATTGTTCGCTAAGTCCCACGGCGCGATCCATTCACCGTGTGAGGACCAATGCTCTTTCTCGGTCGGCGTGCGAAATACGTGCGCGTTCATGTTGTACTTGCGCTCGAAGCCCGGCGCGCCGCCGCCGATCTCAAAGACGTCGATCTCGGTCCACTGCTCGGGTGTGCTGTGGTAGAACCAGAACGAGCTGGAGCCGTGGGACTTCATCGGGCGGGCCCTGATCTCGAAGTAGCCGTACAGGACGCGGGTCTTGCTCTGCACGGCGGCGGAGGTGTACGTGTGATAGCCGCGATCCTTCGGCATCTCCGGCACTTCCTGTTTGCGCATGGTCAGGTGCAGGCCACCGTCGGCGACTTTGACATTGCTCGGCCAGAAATACGCCGGCTGCCGACCGAGCCAACCCGGGTTTTTGGGCCACCACTTGTCCGGATCGAGCGTCGCGCCGTTGAATTCGTCCGTCATGGGCTCATAGGGCGTCCAGTCTCCCGCGTTGTTCTGGTCCGAGAGCGGCAGCGCATCGGACACGCGTTTGGGCGTGGGGCCGAGTTCGCCGTCGCGGAGCCACTGCTCCGGCTGCGCTTGCCGGCCGTAACACAGCGAAGCTGGCCATGCCTGCACGAGCAACACAATCCAAAGTGCTGCTGTCGTCGTTCGTCGTGGAATGATACTCCTCTCTCAGGACCACCCGAATTGCCGAAAGGTGGCGTCGAATTCACTCCGGTCAATGGGCCTGCCGGTAATCTGCCCCATTGAGACTCCGGACGACGGACTTGAGCCAGACTTCGAGTTCGGTCTTCATGGCGTCGGCTCGTCCGGCGTTCTGGGGCATCCGGTTTCTGCCCTCCCGCGGATCGTCGGCGAGATTGTACAGTTCGTACTTGACCTTGTCATTCTTCTCGATTCGGTGGAGTTTCCAGGGCCAGTCGAGCCAGGCGGCGTGGCCGGGGAAGCTGTCCTCGGGATACTGCTTCGTGATCTCGGCGGCGTCGAGACGCAGGCGGGACGGGTCATCAATCTCCTTGCCGGCCTGCTGGGCCTCGTACAGGCTGGCCATCCATTCCTTACTCGGCGTGCGGATGCCGGGTGTCCGGTCGTGCCAGAAGCCCATCGGTTTCGGGCGGGCCTTCATTCGGCCGTCAATCAGCGGCGCGAGGCTGACGCCGTCCAGCGGCGGTTGCCTGTCCATCCGGACGCCGACGATTTCAAGCAGGGTCGGATAGATGTCGGATGTGTTGCACGGAACGTCCGTCGTTCGCGGACGGTGAAGGCGAGCGGGCCATTCGAGGATGGCGGGCACGCGCAGGCCACCCTCGTAGATTTGCCCCTTGTTGCCACGGCCGCCGGTCGTGCCCAGGCCGGGCAGGCCGCCGTTATCGCTGCAATACCACAGGATCGTGTTCTTGTGGATGCCAAGCGAGCGCAGCTCCTTTCGGAGCTTTCCGAACGCGCGGTCCATGCCGGTGATCTCGCCGTAGAAGTGCTGAAGCTTCTGGGGCTGGTCCTCGTAGAGCTTGCGGTCCCGTTCGATTGCTTCGTGGGGGTTGTGCGGTGAGCCGAACCAGACGACGGCGAGGAACGGCTGCGCCGAGCCGGCTTGCTTGCGGATGAATTCGAGCGCGGCATCTACCGTGATCATCGAGCTTTCCCCTGGTACCGGAACGGCGGTGCCTTTGCGGCTCATGATCGGATCGTTATCGAAGAAGTTCGGCGCCGAGAACCATTCGTCGAACCCCTTGGCGCCCGGATTGACGGGACTGCCCTTGACCACCGAGCCGAGGTGCCACTTGCCGAAATGACCTGTGACGTATCCGGCGGTCTTGAGGGCCTCGGCGACGGTGATCTCCTGCGGTCGGATCGAGTGGCCCCACTTGAAGCAGCCGAAACGGTTCGGGTGTCGGCCCGTCATGACGCTGCCGCGCGTCGGCGAGCAGACCGGTGCGGCAGCGTAGAAGCGGTCGAAACGCAGCGCCTCGGCGGCCATAGCATCGAAATTCGGGGTCTTCACGCCGGGGTGACCGTTGTAGGCCATATCGCCCCAGCCCTGATCGTCGGCCATGCACAGGATGATGTTTGGCTTGTCCGATCGGGCCGCTCCGAGTAAGGACAATTCTCTCGCGGCGGCCAGACACGCTCCGGCTCCGGCGACTCGCAGAAATTCACGACGATTCATCTGCATCGCAGTCCTCCTTATCTACCGGCCCCCGCCCCGGCGACTATATGCCTTGGGCGAACCACTCTTGATGCGTTTCATACATATCACATCGCGGCGACCGTGTCACGGGTGAACAACGGCGCAAGATTTGATAGGATGGGCACGATGGAGACAGGCCAGTTCATACGCCGGAACGTGCGCGGGCGACGGATGCGGTTGCGTATCATCGCGTTCCATCTTGCCGCCGCGCTCGTGGTCCTTTCGCCTCTGGTCATGGTTGAGGCTGTGACGCGATTGTGCGTCCCGGCCCCGCCCGTCGATCCGGAGGACCCCTACGTCTCGTTCACAGGCCTGCATCCGCTCTTCGCTCTCAATGCATCGGGCACGCACTTCGAGACGGCGGAAGAACGTCTGGCCGCCTTTTGCCGGCAGTCGTTCGCCGCGGTCAAGGGCGCGCGGGCGTTTCGCATCTTCTGTCTCGGCGGCTCGACCGTGCAGGGCCGACCGTATTCCGTGGAGACCTCCCTTACGACCTGGCTGCAGCTCAACCTGCGTGCGGCACAGCCGAAGACAGACTGGGAAGTCGTCAACTGCGGCGGCATCTCTTATGCCAGCTATCGCCTCGTGCCGATCCTGGAGGAGCTGCTTCAGCACGAGCCGGACCTGTTCATCATCTTTACGGGGCACAACGAATTTCTCGAAGAAGTGAGCTACGGCCGACTCAAGCACGCCCCACGTGGGCTGATCCGGCTGCATCGTCTGCTGCTCAACTTGCGCAGCTACAGTCTGGCCGACCACTGGCTCTTCCATCGCCGCCTTCGTCACTCTCGAAGGACTGTGCTGTCCGCGGACGTGCGGACGAAGCTGGATATGGAAAAGGGTCTGGAATCGTACCATCGCGACACTGTGTGGCGGCACGGTACCATCGAGCACTTCCGGCACAATCTCGAAACCATGGTCCGCATGTGCCGCGAGGCGAAGGCACCGGTTATTCTCGTGAATCCGGTCTCCAACTTAAAGGATTGTCCGCCGTTCAAATCGGAGTTTCAGGCCGACTTGTCGCAGGAGCAGAGGCAGCGGGTGATGGATCTGATTGGGCGAGCCAGCGAACTGGATTGGGCGGATACCTACGGCAAGATCGAGCTTCTCAAGCAGGCGATCGCGATCGATAGCCGCTATGCCGCCTTGTTGTATCAGATCGGCGCGTGCTACGGGCGATTGGGCCGGTTCGCTGAAGCGAAGAAGTGGTTCCTGAAGGCGAAAGAGGAGGATGTGTGTCCCTTGCGGATGCTGGAGCCGATGCACGACGTGGTCCTGGAGATCGCCGCAGGCGGCCATATACCGCTGGTGGACGTCCGGTCGCTCATTGAGCGGCGCACGCCGGGAGGGATCCCGGGCGAGGAGTGGCTGCCGGACCACGTCCATCCGAGCATCGAAGGTCATCAGCTCATTGCCGATGAGTTGTGTGGGATCATGGAGCAGATGAAGTTGGTACGTACTCCCGATGGTTGGCAGACGGTCCGCGACGAATTGCGGCAACAGCACCTTTCATCCCTCGACGAAGCTTACTACCTGCGCGGCACCCGACAGCTCAGGCGCCTGCAGGAGTGGAGCCGTGGGCGCATTCCCATGGAATGATCGCGCCGTGCCTTCTGCAACTTGCCTCTCAAGCGAAGAAGAGCCACGGTTTTCCGTAACCGTCGCACGAGACAAGCCACTATGTAAAAGAGAGCCGCTATCCGTGCGGAAGGACATCCGGATGGCACAGGATTGTACGACAGGGGATTCTGAAAGGAGCCGGCAATGTCGAAGAAGGCGATGGTTGGTTTGGCAGGTATCACGTTGTTGCTCGCTGTCGGGCTGCTCGTGGCCCAGCCGGGCCCTGGCGGCGGACGCCGTCCGATGGGCGGACCGATGGGGCAGTGGTTCGATGATCTGGAACAGGCCTACGAACAGAAGAATATGGACAGGATCGGCGAGCTGATCGGGCAGATGAGGGAGCGACGGCAGCAGTTCCAGGGCCGGCCCGGTGGTCTGCCTGAAGGGATGCGTCGTCCCGGCGGCAGAATGGGCCCCCAGGGCGGGCAATCTTCCATGAGCAAGCCCCCGATGGGTGGGAACGAAGCGGAGAAGAAGATCCTGGCCGTGCTGGACGAGATGGACGCCAACCAGCGGAGAGGCATGATGAATGTCCCGGTGGCTGACGGTCGGCTCTTGCGGCTTCTCGCCGAAGCGGTCGGCGCCAAACACATCGTCGAGATCGGCACATCGAATGGCTATTCGGGGATCTGGCAAAGCCTGGCCCTGAAGGCTACGGGCGGTAAGCTCACCACGTTCGAGATCGACGCTCGTCGGGCTTCGCTGGCTCGTGAGAACTTCAAGAAGGCTGGTGTCGATGGCCTTGTCACCCTGGTTGAAGGCGATGCCCACGAGAAGGTTGCCGAGGTCAAGGGGCCCGTCGACATCGTCTTTGTCGATGCCGACAAGGAGGGCTACACCGATTACCTGAACAAGCTGCTGCCGAAGATGCGGCCGGGCGGTCTGGTCATCGCGCACAATATCAGCCCGCGCATGGCCGACCCGGGGTATATCGAAGCCATCACCACCAACCCGGACCTGGAGACCATCTTCTACAGTCAGGGAGGCGGGGTCAGCGTGACGCTGAAGAAACGCGGCCTGGAATGAGTTCGGCGCGACTGGCCGCATTCTGTAGAATGTGCCGTTCTTGCTGTGCGAGACAGGCCGGCCGGCAACGACGCCGACTTCGCTGCCTGCGGGCAGTCGCCATGAGGATTGACACGCCGGCTTCTTGCGCGGTTGCCCATGCGGCTTCTTTCGGCTATCATTTGAGCCAGTTCACGAGTCTCTCGGCCGATCCGATGGAAGGGTAGTATTGGAAGGGGCAAGCCCGTGCTTTTGAAAAGAGTCCTGCTGTTGCTCGTTGTGTCTTGTGTGTTGACGGAAGCGGTCGTGGCCGAGCCGGCGGCGGACCCGGATCCGAATCGGTTTGCGGGTGAGATCAAGGAGTTCGCGGAATGGGATAGCAAGAACGCGGTTCCCGCCGAGCCGATTCTGTTCGTAGGCAGCTCCAGCATCCGCATGTGGCGGACGCACGAATCTTTCCCCAATCTACCTGTGGTCAATCGTGGCTTCGGAGGCTCGCACATCTCCGATGTCATTCATTTCGCCGAGCGTATCGTCCTGCCGTACAAGCCGAAGCTGATTGTCTTCTACGCCGGCGACAACGACGTTGCCGGCGGTAAGTCGGCCCAGCGCGTTCTCGACGACTATTCGAGGTTCGTCGGCCTCATGCACGCGCGGCTCCCTCGTACCCGGATCATCTTCATCACGATCAAACCCAGCGGCAGTCGTTGGTCTCTCTGGCCTGAGATGAACAAGGCGAACGAGCTTGTGAAGGCGTCTTGCGAGAAGGACGCCCGCCTGTTCTTCGCCGATTTGGCCGCACCTCTTCTTGACCGGGACGGCAGGCCCCAGGACGATCTATTCCTCAAGGACAGGCTCCACCTCAACAGCGACGGCTACGCCGCCTGGACGAAGTCGCTCCGGCCGGTCTTGCGCAAGGCGCTGGCCTCCCTAACCGCGGGCGCATCCTCCCAGTAGGTCCCCGGCGTTCGCGTAGCTGGTCAAACAGCCCGGGATGTTCTTCCCCTGCGATTATCGTATGTGAGACGATGGTCGTCACTACTCGCGAAGTTGGCGGGGAAGGCCGGAATCGGGGGGCGAGGAAAGAGCCAGTGGATCGGTGTCAACCAGCCTTCATCGCCTCAAGATCTCTTCTAAGAGGTGGGGCGGTTTGGCTCCCGTCCGTCTTTCCTCAGGTGGCGTGCGGGCCGCCGGATAGGCTGTGAGGATTTCGTGTCGGCTTCGGATTCGTATTGGCACGGCCGGTTCGGAGGGGGGCACTTGGGAGGGACGGCCCTGGGGGGCCCTGAAGGTCGGTTCCGACCCCAGGAATGTCTGGACAGGGGGGGACGTGTTTTGGTATAATTGGGTGGTTCTGGTAAAACAGGAAAGAATTGAGGAGGATCATGATGAAATCCGTGCATTGCTACGGGCGTTTTCTCTTTGTATTTGCATGCCTAATGGGTTTTTCTGCTGCCGCTCCTGCGGCCGTGTTGCAGGTCGACAATGGCGGGCTCGCCGACTTTCGGACTATCCAATCGGCGGTGGAAGCGGCTCTCGATGGCGATACCATCGTCCTGAACCCGGGCACCTACGCCGGGGCGGGCAACTGCGATATCGATTTGCAGGGCAAGGCAGTCACCATCACGGGTTCCGATCCGCTCGATCCCAATATCGTCGAGACAACGGTCATCGACTGCGGGGGCACGGCGAAGGAGCCGCATCGAGGGTTCTATGTGGTGAGCTGCAACGGCACCACGATCTCCGGCCTGACGATCACGAACGGACTAGCCCCGGTCGGTGGTGCCGTCTTCTGCCTGAACAGTACGCTCAGTCTGATGAACTGCCGAATCCTCGACAATGCCGCACTGGACGGCGATGAGAACGCTGACGTCAACGGCGGTCCCGGCGGGGGCCTCTACTGTGAAAGCTCCCTGGTGGAGGTGGTGGACTGCCTGATCGTCGACAACGCTGCCGGCGATGGGGCTGCCTCGGCGGATCGCCAGGGCGGCGCCGGTGGCAACGGCGGGGGGATCTATTCGGTGGACTCCACTCTTGGCGTGTTGGCTTCCACCATCACGGGCAATACAGCCGGCAACGGCGGGCAGGGGACCCCGAACGGGCGGGGCGGACATGGCGGCGGACTCTACGCCGACATGGCCGTTGTCGAGGGATGTGCTATCACCGGCAACATGGCCGGTAACGGCGCGGACTCCGATCTGGGACTCAAGGACACCGGTGGCCGAGGGGGAGACGGCGGCGGCGTCTATTGTGATTCGCTGGAGATGGCCAACAGTCTTGTCGCCGGGAATCAGGGCGGCAAGGGAGGCGCTGCCGAATTACTCGGATCGGGCGTCCATGGCAATGGGGGCGGGATCTGGTGTTATTCGGGGTTTGTCCAGCTCTGCACGGTCGTGGACAATGTCGTGCATGAGAGCGATAGCGACATCAAGAGTCCGTCCGCACCTTCCGTTGGTCTCGGGGCGGGCATCTTCTGCACGTCCATGACGATGGTGGCCAATTCGATTCTTTGGAACAATGCCACGGATCAGATTGCCGGGCAGGACTGCAAGAGTCTGTTCTACTGCGATATCGCAGACGAGGTTTGTGTCGCGGCCCAGGGCAATGTCTCCGCGGACCCGTTGTTTATCCGACCGGGGGCCTGGGTGCATATCCATGATGCCAACGTGGCCGTCGCGCCGACCGATCCCAATGCCCTCTGGGTTATGGGGGATTATCGTTTGCAGGCCGATGCGCCGTGCATCAATGCGGGCGATCCGAACCATGTGGCTGAGCTGGAAGAGACCGATCTGGACGGCAATGCCCGCGTTGCCGACGGGGCCGTGGACATTGGCGCCTACGAGTTTCAGAGCCTCGTGCCCGTCTATCGTTTCTGGTCCGCCGAGACGGGCAAACACTTCTTCACCAGTCGCGAAAGCGAGAAGGCCAAGCTCATCGAGCAGTACTCGCATGTCTGGGTCTTCGAAGGAATAGCCTATTACGCCTATGCACGGGACACGGAGCCGAATCTGATGCCCGTCTACCGCTTCTGGTCGGACAAGAATATGGCCCATTTCTACACGATCAGCGAGGCCGAGCGGGATAAGCTGATCACGGAGTATGCCGAGGTCTGGACATTTGAAGGTCAGGTCTTCTACGCGCATCCCGAGGGCCAGGAGCCGCAGGAGGCCAAGCCGGTCCATCGTTTCTGGTCCGACACGAGCCACGCGCATTTCTATACGATCAGCGAGGCGGAGAAAAACAAGCTGATCGACGAGTACTCCCACGTCTGGACGCACGAAGGCACGGCCTGGTACGCCCTGGAGGGGCCTGCCGGCGACGAGCCCGGCAAGCCGGAGCCCCCGGAAACGCCGGAACCCCCTGTTGATGAAGAACCTGTGGCCTACGAGTTCGTGGGGGGCCCGGACGACGCATTGTATGAGATTCGTTTGAAAGCCTATCTCGACGGCAAGGAGGCCGGGATCGATTCGCCGGATCTCCTATTCGCTCCCGCGGTCGGCCAGATGGGCATGGTTGTCGATCTGGCGTCCATGACGGTCATCCTCACCGAATGTCACGTAGAGAGCGAGCCGCTGGAGCGTACGGCGACGATCATGGTCGAGGATTCCGGCGGAACGGAAATCCCGATTCTGCTTTCGATTTCCGCCCTCTTTGACTCGACGACGCCGAGGGGCGCCTACGAAATCGACCCGCAAAGCTTGTCATTCCCGACCACGCCGGACGATCTGCTCGGCGGTAGAGGCGAGCAATTCACCTTGGCGGGATCTGTCACCGTTGACGGCAAGAAGCTCGATGTTGATCTGACCGTCGAGGCCACCGGGTACCGCACCGAGGGAATCGGGCTGCTCGATACGTCTGGCCTGCCCGACCGTCTGGACGTTCAGACGGTGCCATTCCAGTGGTCCCGGCAAAAGCACGAGGATCTGCTGCTCGAAACGACGGTGAAAGGTCAGCCGCTCCAATTGTACGTGACCTCCGCCCTTGTCCAGACGGGCGGTGTGTGGCAGGGTACTCCGGTTCTCCCGGCGGAATCGTCGGGCAAGAAGGAGTAGCCGCCCGCAGGTACGAGGGCCGATGTGGCGAAGACATGTCACGACGCCGTCTGGAGATTTTCTCTTGGCGGGTTGCGGATGTCTCGAGGATGCACTATAATCCAAGATGGTGCGGCCTGATGGGTGGCATCTTGTACCGGTGGTTGAGATTCTTTTGATGAAGAGACCGGAGAGTAGCATGGCACGTCGTTTGACAGCGTTTACCCTCATCGAGCTGCTTGTAGTGATTGCGATTATCGCCGTTTTGATGGCGATTCTGATGCCCGCCCTGAGCCGAGTCAAGGAGCAGGCCAAGGATACGGCCTGTCGGGCGAATCTCAAGGGGATCGGCGTCGGCGTCCTCATGTATCTGCAGGACAACGACTTCATCATGCCCAACACGTACACGCGCAATCTGAACGCTCGTCCGCCCGTTACGGCTGATAGCGGCAAGAGCAATGGTCACTTGTGGTGGGATGCCGCCGGAAGGCCGCTGGAGGCGAGCGATGATATGGCGTATTGGGGCATTGCCTATTTGAACTATGTCAAAGAGAGAAAGCTTTTCGGTTGTGCGGCCTTTCGCAACTTCTGTGAGATGCTGGCGAAGGACATGCTGTATGGCAGTGATTATAAGCTCATTTACGTGTCAGCGTTTGCCATAAACGGTTGGCTCAGCTATGAGAACACCGTTCGGCTTCCGCACCATTCGGAGATCATCGTCTCGCACGACCACATGGAGCCGAGGATCGAGAACGGGAATGCATCCGGCAACTCGGACATGCTCTTCCCGAGCCCCAATGGCACGAACCTGACGCACTATCGGAAGGGCGGCGGCCGGGAGAACTGGTATCGCGGGATTTTTCGGCACAATATCCGGAACCGGGACGATTTCGAGACGGGAGGAAGTCTGAATATCCTTTGGCTGGACGGGCACGTGAGTATCCTCAAAGAGACGACCGGAGAGGGCGTGCTCAAACGCTGGTACGATCCCCTGAAAAAGCACCCCTGATCAAGGGTGTCGCATGTGACTGACGTTGCGGCCTGGGGCGCGAAGTCTGATCTGCCCCAGAGTCAAGGTCGGTAACTCCCCTTCATTTCCGAAGGAATTCGCAGCCTTTTTGCGGTTGCCTGCGCGGGTTCTCTTGACGTACAATAACGGTGGACTTGTGATCCGCGCAGGGTTTGTCGGCTTTGGTGAAGTGGAGGAATGCCATGGCGCGTCATTTGAGAGCGTTTACCCTGATCGAGCTTCTGGTGGTGATTGCCATTATCGCGCTGCTGATGGCGATTCTCATGCCGTCTTTGCAGAAGGCCAAGGAGAGCGCCCGTGAGCTGGTGTGCCGGTCCAACCTGCGCAACGTGGGTCTGGGGCTGAACCTGTTCTTGGAGGACAACAACTTCCTGCCCCTCAATTCGCGTCGCACCAACGGCTTCTTCTGGTACGACAACGCGGGGAACCTTCGTTCGACCACCGATGGGGAGGCCTACTGGGGCGTCGCCTACGCGCGTTACGTCAAGGACCCGAAGGTCTTCGGTTGTCCGAGCTACCGCGCGGTGGCGGAACTGATCTACGATGTGAATCCGAAGCTGATCTACGATGCCGCCTTCAGCCTCAACTACTACTTCTACTACAAGGAGGGCGACTCCGATCCGGACGCCGTGCGCAATCTCAGCGTGATCAAGCACCAGGCTCAGTTCATCGTCGCCCACGATCACGTCGAGCCGAGGATTGAGCAGGGCAGCAACGACATGTTCCACAACGACGGGCCCGGCACGATGAACCTCAAGCACTATCGCCAGGGGGGCCATCGCTCCAGTTTCTATCGCGGCATCTTCCGCCACAACATTCGAGCCAACGATGAGTTCAGGACCGAGGGGCGGGCCAATATCCTCTGGCTGGACGGCCACGTTTCCGTGCACCAGGAGACCACGGGCGATGATGTGCCCGAATGGTGGTACACGGGCGATTGCCCGCATGGGCACTGAGCCCGCCGTCCTGTCCGGCGGCAACGCAGTTTCCGCCCTAAACCGGCCGCCCAGGCAAAACGTCTCGCCATGTCGTTGCGAACCTGCTATCTTTTCTGCAAACCGTTCGACAGACAGAAAGCCTGATACAATCGGAGACGTTCGATGAGAGTCTGTCTCATGCTGTCGATTCTGTTGTGGCTGGCGCCTTGCGGGTTCGGGGGCGTGCAGCGCCCGGAACTGCGCGGCGTCTGGATGCACGGCGTGCAGATCAAAACGTCGGCCGAGGCCGATGCCCTGGTCGCGAAAGTGGATCGCGCCAACCTCAACGCGGTCTTCATTCTCGTGTGGTACTGGGGCGGTCAGGCGTTCTTTCAGAGCGACCGGTGCCCGCTGGGCGAGGGAATCCAGGCCGGCTACGATCCGCTGGGGTACATGATCGCGCAGTGCCACAAGCGCGGCATCCAGGTGCACGCCTGGTTCGTCAACGGCTCGTACGGCTCCTCGCAGGTCCGCCACGTGCTGGACAGGCACCCGGACTGGGCCGTCGATGCAGGCGCCGGCGGTTTCTGGTACGACTTCGGCAAGCCCGAGGTCCGTCGTTTCCAGAGCGATCTGATGATCGAGTGTCTGCGCAAGTACGACGTGGACGGCGTTCACTTCGACTACATCCGCTACGGCCCGCGCGAGTGCTATTGTGAGCACTGCCAGACGACCTTCGCGCGCCGGTACGGCTTTGAGCCGATGACACAGGAGCGTCGAACGAAGTTCCCGACGGTCGCGAGCGTTTCGGCCAATCCCCTGGCCAAACCAACAACGGCGACAGTCCTGGCGCAGTTCTCCGACGGCACGCCGGCCATCGCTCTCAACAAGCTCGGCGAGGGAACGGTATTGCTGCTGAACTGGCACGCGGAAGACGAGATGCCGCCAGCGGTGGCCGAGACGGTCAAGCTCGCGCTCGGCGTCTGGGCAACGAGCGGCTCGTCCATCTACATCACAACGACCGCCGCCAATCGACGCGAATACGAAACAAAGTCGCTGGAAGCCGCGAGGGTCTCTCTATCCCGTCTGGGTTATCCGCCCAAGTTCATCCCAGCCGAACAGATCGCCAAACTGTCTGCCCGCAGCGTTGTCGTTTTGCCCGCGGTCTACGTCATCCCTGAGAGCACGGCACACAACCTGGAACAGTTTGTCCGCAAGGGCGGCAAGCTACTGGTCATCGACGGCCCCGTCAAATCCATGCAACATGCGGCGATGCAGCGCGTCACCGGTTTCGCCGGGACCGGCCGCTATTTCCGTCGCGACGACATCATTCAATCCACCGGCCGCAGCCCGCTCGTGCCCAAAGGCAAACATCAAATCGATCTGGTGCAGTCGAAGCGCCGCATGGCCAAATGGGCCGAGTTCCGCAAGGGGGGCGTCACCGAACTGGTCCGCGACGTCTATCGGCGGGCCAAGGGCCTCAAGCCGGACGCCCAGGTCACGGCCGCCGTCTTCTGCTCGCTCGAATCGGCCGACGCGGCGTACCAGGACTGGCCCCGCTGGCTGCGCGAAGGGACCATCGACTACGTGATCCCGATGGCCTATACCGAAGACACGCGCGAGCTGACCCGCCAGATCGCCGAATGGAAGACCATCGACCCACAACTGAGCCGGATCATCCCCGGCCTGTCCATCTACCAGCGCGCCGGCGGCAACGCGGTCACGCGCGACCTGGACCTGATCCGCGCCCAGCATCGCCTCTGCCGGCAGCAGGGCGCCCACGGAAACCTATATTTCTCGCTACAATATCTCAACGATCCTCTGGTCGCCATGTTCCGCACCGAATTCTACCCGACCGAAGCCCCGCCCTACGCCCCACCCCGCCGCGTGCCATGACGCCATCGCCGCCAAGAGCGACCAGCCAAATGCCACCTCTCTTGTCATTCCCGCGAAGGCGGGAATCCAGACCCATTCGCCACAGAGTGCACTGAGGCCACAGAGAGAAATGGAACCGCGGATGAACGCCGATGAACGCGGATAAGCCTTTGCGGGACACGGATTGACGCCGATTCGCACGGATTCTTGCCGTGGCAGGGCGCGCTTCGGCTACCTCTCTTGTCGTTCCCGCGCAGGCGGAGGACGCGTACCACGCGAAAGGAGTACGCAATCGTCAATGCGAAATCATCAGTTGGTATCACTTATA
>CBFDBY010000021.1:0-57472 GCA_965603165.1 uncultured Phycisphaerae bacterium | reverse complement strand
GGCCCTCGATCTTCTACCACCGTGACGTCCATCATCTCTACCGGAAGATCTGCCGTGATACGGCCGAAGCACAATTGGACAACGGCCTGGTTCCCGATATCGCACCGGAGTATACGCGATTCCAGGGAGGGTTTTTCGAATCGCCGGAATGGGGCAGCGCGTGCGTACAGTTGCCGAACCTGCTGTACCTCTGGTATGGCGACCGTGCCACCGAGGAGCGGCAATACGAGACAATGAAGCGATATACGCGCTACCTGGCTTCGACGCGCAACGACGAGGGGCTGGTCAAACCAGGCCTGGGTGATTGGTATGACTGGACGCCGGACAAAGGCCACATCGGCGCATCGCAGCTCACGCCGGCGGAGCTTCCCGCCACGGCGTTTCTCTATGACAACGCGCGGATCGTGGCGCGCGTCGCCAAGAGGATGGGCCGGACGAGAGATGCCGCCGAGTTTGACGAGCTTGCCCGGCAGGTCCGGCAGGACTTCCTTCAGGCCTATTACAGGCCGGCTGAGCACTCCGTCGCGACCGGATCGCAGGCAGCCTTGGCAACGACGCTCCATTTTGGCCTGGTGCCCGAAGAGGACCGCGAGCACGTCCTGGCCAATCTCGTTGCGGAGCTTGAACGAGCGCAATACCGCCAGAGCACGGGCGAAGTATGCTTTCGCATGTTGGTGCAGGCGCTGGCGGATGGGGGCCGCTCCGACGTGGTCTATCGCATGATCGACCGCACCGATCCGCCGGGCTACGGTCATATGCTCAAGCTGGGTTTCAAGACGCTCTCCGAGAGATGGGACAAGCCGGGCTCGTCGATGAACCATTGCATGTTCGGCCACATCCAGGAATGGTTCCAGAACTCCATCGTCGGCATTCGGCAGTCCCCGGATTCAATTGGGTTCAAGCACTTGCTTCTGAAGCCGGAGCCCGTCGGCGATCTGACGTCCGCATCGGGATACTATGACAGCATTCACGGCCGGATTGAAAGCCGGTGGCGGATTGAGGACGACCGTTTCCATTGGCGGATCACGGTGCCGCCGAACACGACCGCTGAAGTGCATGTTCCGACCGCCGACGCGGGCACCGTGACCGAGAGCGGCCGATCTGCACAGCAGGCTCAAGGCGTGACGCTGTTACGCGAGGAGCCGGCTCGCCGGAAAGAGAGTGTCGGGCGTGCCGTCTTCGAGGTCGGCCCGGGGGCCTATGAATTTGAATCTGTTCTCGAACGGAATCGGTAAGGCGATGCAGAAGGAAGTGTGAGCGACTATCGGGAAGGAGTGTGCCATGAGGTTTTGGCAAGGCGTTGTCTGTGGGGCTATTGTAGCATGGGTGGTTGTGGCGGGACTGTTGCCCGGGATGGCCCCGGCGGCGGAGAAGCAGCGGGTGATCGTGCTGACGGACATCTCCAATGAGCCGGACGACGAGCAATCGCTGGTGCGTTTCCTGGTTTATTCGAATGAATATGATGTCGAGGGTCTGATTGCCACGACTTCCGTCTGGCTGAGGGACACGGTTCGTCCGGAGAGGATCCGCGAACGCATTGAGGCATACGGTCGGGTGCGCGACAACCTGCTGAAGCATGCCTCCGGGTATCCGACGGCCGAGCACCTGCTGAGCGTGACGCGACAGGGCCGGCCCGAGTTCGGTCTGGAAGGCGTGGGCGAGGGCAAAAGCTCCGAGGGGTCGCGTCACATCATCGAGGCGGTGGACAAGCCGGACAAACGACCCGTCTGGATCAGCGTCTGGGGCGGGGCCAACTGCCTCGCACAGGCCCTTTGGGACGTCAAATATACGCGGAGCGCCGAAGCGCTGGAGGCGTTCGTATCCAAATTGCGGGTCTATACGATCTCCGACCAGGACAACTCGGGCCGTTGGATGCGGATCACCTTCCCAAACTTGTTCTACATCGTGAGCCCCGGCACCGTGGACAACCAGGATTACCCCAGATCGACGTGGAGCGGGATCTCCGGCGATCGCCTGTATCGAAACGGGCCCATGCACAAGTTCGAGCTGGTCGACAATCCGTGGCTGGAGAAGAACATCATTCGAGACCATGGCCCTCTGGGTGCGCTGTACCCCAGGCTGAAGTACATCATGGAGGGCGATACGCCGTCGTTCTTCAATCTGATCGATAACGGGCTGGGAAGCTGCATCAGTCCCGCCTATGGTGGATGGGGAGGTCGTTACGTTCTCCGCCAGTCGTACGGCGAGACGCGCCCCATCTGGACGAACGGCCGCAACAGCCGGGATACCGTTGTGGCGGAAGACGGGAGAGCCTATACCTCCGACCAAGCCACAATATGGCGCTGGCGGGAGGCCTACCAGCATGATTTCGCCGCGCGGATGGACTGGTGTATGGCGGAGACGTTCGAGAAGGCGAACCACAATCCCGTCGTGGTCCTTCAGGGCGATGCGAGCAAAGCGGTGGCCCACATGCGGGCCACCTCCGGCGAGCGGGTCCTCCTCAGCGCCGCCGGAACGCGCGACCCGGACGGAGATGATTTGTCGTATCGGTGGTTTGTCTACAGCGAAGCCGGGACTTTTCCGAAGGCTGTAAAGATCGAGCACGGTGCATCGCCGGAAGCGTCCTTCATTGCTCCCGAGGTGGACGAACCGAAGTCTCTTCACATCATTTTGGAAGTTAAGGATGACGGTGAGCCCTGTCTCTATAGCTACCGCAGGGTCATCGTTACCATCGAGGACAAGTAGAATGCATCTGCTTCGCATCATGAGAGCCAATTGGCGACGGCAATCACAATGGGCGTTGCTTTTGGTTGTCTGCCTCGGCGGAAGCTGTGCCCGGGCGGCGGAGAAAGGCTTGGCCAGTACGTGGGCCAGCGGCCACGTCAGGCTGCGGAGCGTGGACATCGACGCCGTGCGGTGGACGGACGGGTTCTGGGCCGAGCGATTTGACTTGTGCCGCAAGGTCATGATCCCCAACATGTGGCGGCTGCTCGAAGATCCCAGCATCAGCCACGCTTACGAGAATTTCCTCGTCGCGGCGGGCGAGCGGCAGGGGCGCCACCGTGGTCCGCAATGGCACGACGGGGACTTCTACAAGTGGCTCGAAGCCGTCGCCTTCGTGTATGCGACGACGCGGGATGAACAACTCGACCGTCGTATGGATCGAATCATCGAGGCCATCGGCAAGTCGCAGCGGGAAGATGGCTACATTCATACGCCCGTCATTATAGCGCAGCGGCAGGGGCAAACCGACGCCGGCGAGTTCCGGGAGCGACTTGATTTCGAGACCTACAACATGGGGCACTTGATGACTTGTGCCTGCACCCACTACCGAGCGACGGGCAAGAGCAACCTGCTGCGCGTCGCGGAGAAGGCCGCGGATTTTCTTTACGCCACTTATAAGAACTCCCCTCAGGAGCTGGCGAACAACGGCATTTGCCCCTCTCACTACATGGGCGTGGTCGAGATGTACCGCACGGTCCGGGATCCCAGGTATCTGGAGCTGGCGCGAGGGTTGATCGACATTCGCGATCGAGTCGAAGGAGGCACGGATCACAATCAGGACCGCATCCGATTTCGCGAGCAGACCGAAGCCGTGGGGCACGCCGTCAGGGCGAACTATCTTTATGCCGGCGTCGCGGATGTCTACGCCGAGACAGGAGACTCGTCTTTGCTTCGTGCCCTGGAAAGGATCTGGCGTGACGTCGCGTACCGAAAGATGTACGTGACCGGCGCCACCGGCGCTCTGTACGACGGCGCTTCCCCGGACGGATCGAAATCCCACTCGTCGATTGAACTCGTGCATCAAGCTTATGGCAGGGCGTACCAGTTGCCGAATGTCACGGCCTACAACGAATCGTGTGCGACGGTCGGTTTTGTTCTGTGGAACTGGCGGATGCTGTCCATCACGGGCGAGGCTCGCTTCGCCGACCTGCTCGAACTGGCGCTCTACAACGGCGTGCTGGCGACGATCAGCCTGGATGGGAAGGAGTTCTTTTACACGAACCCGCTGGGCCGGGTGGAGGAATTGCCGTTCGAGCTGCGCTGGTCTCGCAAGCGAGAGCCGTATATCGGTTGCTTCTGCTGTCCACCCAACACCGTGCGCACCATCGCCGAGGTTTCCGCCTACGCCTACAGTATGTCCGATGAGGGCGTATGGGTCCATCTCTACGGCGGCAACGCGCTCGATACACGCCTTCCCAACGGTGCGCCCATCCGGCTGAAACAGCAGACCAAGTATCCCTGGGAAGGAACGATCCGGATTGACGTGCAAAGAGCGCCCCAGAATGAATGTTCGCTGTTTCTGCGGATTCCCGGCTGGGCCGAGGGCGGCCGGGTGGCGGTCAACGGTGAGCCGTTGGCCCGAGACCTCGAGTCGGGACGGTATTTCGAAATCAGGCGCTCGTGGTCGAGCGGCGACCGGATCGAGCTTGTGCTGCCCATGCCCGTGCAACTGCTCCAGGCCCATCCTCTGGTTGAAGAGGCGCGCAATCAGGCCGCCGTGCGGCGCGGGCCGCTTGTGTACTGCCTGGAGTCGGTGGACCTGCCGGACGGCGTTGAGGCCCACAGCGTGGCGATTTCCCCCGCGATCGAGTGGCGGAGCCGTTTTGCGGAGGAATTGCTCGGAGGGGTCGTTGTCGTGGAAGGGAAAGCTCGCCTTCTGGCCGATGGTGACTGGGATAACACCCTCTATCGAAAGGTGTCCCCGCAGAAGGAGCGAACGGTCGATATCCGCCTGATTCCTTACTATGCCTGGGCCAACCGGGGGCAGTGCGAGATGACGGTCTGGATGCCTCTGCGGTAGAGCCGGCGACGTGTCATCGCCTGGATGGTCCTGTGAGCCGTGTGGTGGGCGGACTTCTCTTTCGGGATAGACAAATCGGGGCCCGCGCCATCGTGACGCGGGCCCCGGATTCAAAGTATACGCACTTCGGGAAGGCCACAACTGGGGCTTCCCTCTTGTCAGACGGCATCACGCCGCCATCGAGCCTATTCAGCCGCGGCAGGGTGGCCGACGCCGATATCATCGATGAAGATGATTCCGCTGCCGTCCGGGACAGGATTGTCCCGATCACCCACGCCGATGTATAACGTCTTGATCGCGCCGAGATTGACGTTGGTGAAGTCCGAAAGGGCAATGCGCCACTGCTCCCAGGTACTCCGCACCACCACGTCCGGATCGGGGTGTTTCACCACGGCAAGGCGGTTGTTCGTGTCCTGAATCGCCACGTACAGGTCGGCTAGGTGGTTAAACGCAAGGTCCGTTCCGATCTGTGCGACCTGCCACGGGCCTGGGGCCTCCGTGGAAGCCCCGAAGAACTCGGCGGTCGTCAGGACGTCTACATTGTGGCTGGTCACGGCCAGGCCGATGAGCACGGTGGCGTCCATCGGGATCTCCAGCGAAGACGGCTCGGTCGGATTGGCCTCCTCGATCATGGGCTCCCACGTGGTCCCGTCGCTCGAATGCTCGGCCTCGATGAGGTTGCCCGTGCGGGTCAGGCGGACCCAGTGCGGTGGCGTGACGGCCGCGGGCTCGCTGCGCGTGCTCACCGAAGTGCCGATGGGGAGCTCGCGGTACTGCCAGCCGACACGACCGTCCGCGGTGACATAGGCCATCGCATTCTTGACATCCGCGCCGAGTCCGTTGCGGATCATCACGCCGGCTTTCGCCCAGGGATCCGAGTTCTCCAGGCTGTCCACGCGGACCATGATCGAGCCGTCGCCCGAGAGCGACTTGAAGGCATAGGTGAATTGGTCCGCCGTGCCCCAGATATCCTCGCCGCCGGCGCTCATCGTGATCGTCTCGGGCGTCGTTTCCGCAAAGCCGACCGGATTGCCCCGCACGTACAGGCTCAGTGTATCGGCGCCGTCGATCGTCCAGTCCTGGGCCGAATCCCAGCCCCGTTCAACCTCCGAGTAGTACGGCGGATTCACATTGTTGTAATCCACCGGCATCGACTGCCTGCCGTCGTGAACGATCGTTTGCTCGGCGAACGGCGCCTCGAAGTAGCCGACGATCGAGCCGGTACCGTTGGTCAGGCCATCGAGCCACGTCTGCCAGATGGTCTCGCCGGCGTCGATATTGTCGGTGTAGCCCTCGAAGTCGTCCACCATAAGGTACTCTGCGGCGGTGAAGCTCCAGAGGTCTCCTTCCCAGACGTTCGGGGGCTCGGCGTCATCGATCTCGGCCACCTTCCAGTAGTACGTTCTTCCGAGTTCGAGACGACCGGGATCGTGGCTATTCTCTGCAATCGTAACGGCCGGCGCCGTGCCGTCTTCCACGGCCTGGCGATCTTCACCGAACCAGACCTTATGCTGGACCGCTTCTCTGCCGGCCCGCCAGGTCAGCAAGGCGTCCAGGGCCACGCCGGTCGCTCCGTCCGCCGGCTGCGGCTCTCGCGGCTTGACTGGAACATAGAGGAATCGCACTTCGCTCAAGCTGTACTGGGGCACCAGGCTGGCCCAATTGCTGCTGATCGTCAGCCGCACGTACTGCGCGGCTGCCCCGGCAAAGTCGATTACGGTGTTCGCCGCATACGTGTCGTCGCCGGTGGCCTGCGCGAACTCGAAGTCGCCCAGGGGCGTCCAGGTTTCACCGTCACTCGAGTACTCGATCGTGGTGTCCTTGGCTCCGAATCCGAACGTCGTTTCCAGCGCCTGGTTGGAGTTCCAGACCCACATCTCGTGAAGCTCATAGATCTTGTCAAATGCGTACTCGATCCAGGTCGGCTGGGGTCCGTCCTGGGCGCTAATCCACATATCCTCAGGTTTCGTCGAATGCTCGTCGACGTCGTTGAGGCCGGAGCCGTCGACGGTCTTCTCCGGGCCCATTCCTGCGCTGGAGCTGGAGGCCGTGGCTGTGACGCTCGCGATGGGATAGGAGTAAGGCTCGGTCGTGAAGCTCCAGACATCGCCTTTGTGGACCGTGGAGTCCGGCGGCGCATTGACTTCATCGACGCGCCAGTAATAGGTCTGCCCGATTTCGAGCAGGCCGTCGGGGTCGTACGCATTCGCGTCCTGGCCCGGACTGACCAGCACATTCAGCGGGTTGTCCGTGTCGGCGGCACTGACCTCGTCGAATGAGGTTCCCAGATATACGTTATGTGAGGCCGCAAAGAGCCCCGGGGTCCAGCCCAGGACCGCATCCAGCGGCACATCTACGGCCGCATCCTCCGGGTCAGGCGCCGTGGCGGTTGCCTGGACTCCAATCCCGAGCAGGTAGTTGATGGCGTTGAGGAACATCGTCTCGCCCTCGGGCGTGAAGTTCCACTCGCCCTGGACGGGGGATTCCTGTGTCCCGCCGCAGAAGAGCATTCGACGCTCGCCGGCGGTCTGGCTGGCTCCGCTGTAGAATTCGACGCCGGGCTCCCATTCGGCAATCCAACCCAAATCGCCCGTCGCCGCCTTGGCGATCAGTGTGCCGTTGCCCATGTCGGTCGTGCCAATGAAGGAGGTATTGGGCGAACCCTTCGCCCCATCCACGGCTCTCACCTGGTTGCTCGCATCGAGCGTAACGCCCCTGAATACGGGATGGTCGAGGACCACCGCCTGCAGTAGCGGGGCGCCGCTGTTGTTGGTTGCCGAGCCGGAGTCGACCCACAGCCAACGGTTGTTTCTGGCCAGATACGCACTCATCTGAAGCAGTGGCGTGGGGACAGCGTTCCACTGGGTCGGCTCTTCCCCGGTGTTATATCCGCCGCTATTGGCCGTGCGGCTGACGATGATGAGGTCTGCGGCGGTGAGGGCGGCGATCTTGCCGGCGTCGAGGGTCGTCCAGTAGCCGCGCTGCACATCCACGTCGTGTCCAAGCGCCACCAGCCAGTCCACCAGCTCGTAGTCATCCTGCTGGCCGTCGCCGTTGCGGTCCACATCCTCCGTCACCAGCACGATGTTGGCGCCGTAAGCCACAGGGCTTATGCAACAGGCCAGTATGACACACAGGAAAATGAGCTTCTTACACATGGAATTGCTCCTCCAAGAGAGTTTACACCACGGCGGCCATAGGCCTCGAAAAAGCCACCACCAATGATTATAGTGTACTCGGGCTGAATCACCAAACAGATTCCGGAAATGAGGAAAGTTGAATTCCTCTTCCTCGGGCAGGGCCCGATGTGGTCCTCGCAGGTCTCTCCAGGCCAAGGCTCCTGTGCGCCATCGGATCACGGACAAACAGGCCGGGGCCCGTGTCATTATGACACGGACCCCGGATTAGAGCATAACACCTCGGGAAGTCCACATCTGGCGCCTCCCTTTTACCGAACGGCCTTCACGCGGCCGCCGGGCTCATTCAGTTGCGGCGGGGTGGCCGACGCCGATATCGTCGATGAAGATGGTACCGCTGCCGTCCGGGACGGGATTGTCCGGGTCACCCACGCCGATGTACAGCTTCGTGATCGCACCGAGATTGACGTTGGTGAAGTCCGACAGGGCGATGCGCCACTGCTGCCAGGTGCTCTGCAGCACGGCATCCGGATCGGGATGCTTCACGACCGCGCGGCGATTGCTCTTATCTTGAATCGCCACATACAGATCGGCACGACTGTTGAACGTGATGTCCGTTCCAATCTGCTGCACCTGCCACGGGCCCGGGGCATCCGTGGAAGCGCCGAAGAACTCGGCCGTCGTCAGGGCGGTCGTCGTGTGGCTGGTCAAGGCCAGGCCGACCAGGACCGTGGGAGTCATCGCAATCTCCAGCGAGGACGGCTCGGTCGGATTGGCCTCCTCGATCATGGGATCCCATGTGATACCGTCGCTCGAATGCTCGGCCTTGATGAGATCACCCGTGCGGGTCAGCCGGACCCAATGAGGCAGTGTCACGGCATTAGGTTCGCTCCGTGTGCTCGTGGAATTGGCGGCCGGAAGGTTACGATATTGCCAGCCGACGCGACCATCCGCGGTGACAAAGGCCATTGCATTCTTGGAGTTATCTTCCAGGGTGTTGCGGATCATCACGCCGACCTTCACCCACGGATCGGATTGGATGACGCTGTCCACGCGGACTGTGATCGAGCCGTTGCCGGTGAGCGACTTGAAGGCGTAAGTGAACTGATCCGCCGTGCCCCAAATGTCTGTTCCGCCGGCGCTCATCGTGATCGTGTCGGGACCCGTTTCGGTGAAGTCGATCGGATTGCCCCGCACGTACAAGCTGAGCGTATCGGCGCCGTCGATCGTCCAGTCCTGGGGGGAATCCCAGCCCCGCTCGGCCTCCGAGTAGTACGGTGAATTCACATTGTTGTAGTCCAGAGGCATCGATTGCTCGCCGTCGTGGACAATCTCCTGCTCGGCGAAGGGCGCGTCGAAGTAGCCGACGATCGAGCCGGTGCTGTTGGTCAGGCCATCGAGCCACGTCTGCCAGATGGTTTCTCCGGCGTCGATATTGTCGGTGTAGCCCTCGAAGTCATCCACTATGACGTACTCGGTCGCGGTGAAGCTCCAAAGGTCTCCTTCCCAGGCACTGGGAGTCTCGGCCTCATTGATTTCCAGGACCTTCCAGTAATACGTCCGTCCGAATTCGAGAGGACCGGGATCGTAGCTGTTCTCTGCGATCGTGACGGCCGGGGCCGTGCCGTCTTCCACGGCCTGGCGATCTTCACCGAACCAGACCTTATGCTCGGCTGCTTCTCTGCCGGCGCGCCAACTCAGCACGGCGTCCAGGGCCACGCCCGCTTCTTCGGTTGCCGGCTGCGGCTCTCGCGGGCGGACCGGAGCATAGAAGAATCGCACCTCGCTCAAGCCGTATTGAGGCACCAGGTCGCGCCAGTTGCTGTTGATCGTCAGCCGCACGTACTGTGCGACGGCGCCGGCGAAGTCGATGGTGGTGTTCGCCGTATAGGTGGCATTGCCGGTGGCCTGCGCGAACTCGAAGTCGCCCAGGGGCATCCAGGACTCGCCATCCGTCGAGTACTCAATCGTAACGCTCTTGGCGCCGAAGCCGAACGTCGATTCCATCGTCTGATTGGAGTTCCAGACCGACAACTTGTCGAGCTTATAGGCCTTGTCGAATGCATATTCGATCCAGGTCGGCTGGGATCCGTCCTGGGCGCTGATCCACATATCCGTCGGTTCCGTGGAATGCTGGTCGGCGTCGTTGAGGCCGGAGCCGTCGACGGTCTTCTCTGGTCCCATCCCGGCGCTCGAGCTGGAGGCATTGGCCGTGACGTTTGCGACGGGATACGAGTAAGGCTCGGTCATGAAGCTCCAGACGTCGCCTTTGACGACTGTGGAGTCCGGCGGCGCGTTGACTTCATCGACACGCCAGTAATAGGTCTGCCCGATTTCGAGCAGCCCGTCAGGCTCATACGTGTTCGCGTCCTGGCCTGGGCTGACCAACACGTTCAGTGGGTTGCCGGTGTCGGCGGCGCTGACGTCCTCGAACGAGGTCCCCAGGTATACGTCATGTCCGGCCGCAAAGACTCCCGGGGTCCAGCTCAGAAGGGGGTCCAGGCGGACATCGGTCGCCCCATCGGTCGGGTTCGGCTTCGTAGCGATTGGCTTGTCTTCAATTCCCAACATGTACTTGACCGCGTTGAGGAACATCGTCTCACCGTCGGCATTGAGGTTGTACTGGCCGTCCGTGCCACCGTTTGTGCCGCTGATAAACAACATGCGCCGTTCGACAGCAGTCTCACCCGACCCGGCGTAGAATTCCTGTCCGGCCTGCCATTCCACGATCCACACGTACTCATCACTCTTGGCGATCAGCGTGCCGTTGCCGGGATCGGCGGTCTCCGCGAAGTTGGCCCCCTGGGTGAGGATCTCGACCCGGTTGTTTGCGTCCAGGGTCACGCCTTTGAAGATCGGATGATCGGGCAGCACCGCTTCCAGGGTGGGGGTGGCGGTCGGAGCGCCGGTCGTGTCGAGCCAGCGCCAGCGGCTGCTCCTGGCGATATGCCCGATCTGCATGAGGATCGGGGTGGTGACGGCGTTCCATTGGGTGGGCTCGTCACCATCGTCATAATTGCCGCTGTCCGTGTCCCGACTGATGATAATGAGATCCGCGGCGTTGAGGGCATCGATCTTCCCGGCATCGAGGGTGCGCCCCTCCGCGTTGCGGAAGTCCAGGCTGACGGTGTAGCCCTGCGCCACGAGCAGGTCAATCCACGCCTGGTCGTTATCGCTGCCTTTGTTGTCGGAGACCCACACAATCGTCGCCCCCTGCACCAACGGCGTCGCAACGAAAGCGAGCACCAGAGCTGAGAGCAGTAGTCTTCTAATCATTGTATTCCTCCTTCAGAAAGAAGAACAGTATGTACACCTTACCCACATTTCGAGACCCCTCCTTCCGGTGCGCACGAAGTGCGGCCCGCCGCTGTCGGCGTGTCGGCCTCCTTATCCCCATTGTGTTCAGGGGATTCGAAAACGAATCCTCCTCACATCGCTCCCCGCATCAGGATTCCGTAGGAGTCCTGTGTCCGGCCCACGATCATTCTCACGAAAGTGTATAATACCCCGATCGTTGGCCTAATGTCAAGCAGAAAAGCATGCGACCCGGACGTTGGGCACGCCCGCAAATTCACGCGGGAATCGCCAAGATTGTCTCTGCTTTCGAGCCACGAGGATGGTAGGATGGCTCCATGGTTATCAGGAGGTCCATCGTGAAAGAGATAGCAAAGCCCCTCTTCGCATTCTTCCTGTTGTGGCTGGCTCCGCTCACGAGCGCGCCGGCGGCCTTCCAGCATCCCGGCCTTCTGCACTCCCGGGCGGAACTGGATCGGATCGCACAGATGGTCCGGGAGGGCGTCGAGCCGTGGAGCAGTGGGTTCGAGCCGCTCCGAGTGCACGCGCAGTCGCAGGCCGACTGGCGTTTGCGCGGACCCTTCGAGAAGGTGTCGCGGGGCGCACGCGAGAACCTCCACAACTCCGAGCTGGCGGCCGATGGCAATGCCGCGTATCAGAACGCCCTGATGTGGGCCATTACGGCCGATGAGGCGCATGCCGTCAAAGCCGTCGAAATCCTGAACGCGTGGTCCGGCGTGCTCCGGGAGATCGCCGGCCACGACAAGGAGCTCGCCGCATCGCTGTACGGGTTCAAGTACGTCAACGCGGCGGAGATCATTCGATATACATACGACGGGTGGCTGCCGGCGGACATCGAGCGATTCGCAGCGATGGTGAGGGAAGTCTTCTATCCGGTCATCGAGGACTTTGCGACGTTCGCCAACGGCAATTGGGATACAGCCTGCATCAAGACGATGATGGCGATCGGCGTGTTCCTGGACGACCCGGCGTGCTTCGAGCGGGCCGTCGACTACTTCTATCACGGATCGGGCAACGGCGCGCTGACGCACTACGTGATCAACGAAGAAGGGCAGTGCCAGGAAAGCGGCCGCGACCAGCAGCATACGCAATTGGGGCTGGCCCATCTGGCGGAGGCCTGCTGGATCGGGTGGAGTCAGGGGCTCGATATGTACTCGGCGGCGGATGACCGCCTGCTCAAAGGATTCGAGTACACGGCGAAATATAACCTTGGCTTTGAGGTCCCGTTCACGCCATATCGTGACACGACGGGTAAGTACTATGCCGAGGCGATTTCCACAAAGGGGCGCGCCCGTCTACGCCCGATCTTCGAGATGGTCTGGAACCACTATGAGCAGCGCATGGGTGTCGCCGCGCCGTACACAAAGCAGGCGGCCGAGCGGATTCGTCCCGAAGGCGCCGCCTTTCAGTCGGATCACCCGGGGTTCGGCACGCTGCTGTTTACGCTGCCGCCTGCGCCCCCGATGCCGGCTGATTACGCTATTGGTGCAGATCTGTCCTTTCTCAAACAGGTCGAGGATCAGGGCGTAGTGTTCAAAGACAACGGCGAGCCCAAGCCCGGCCTGCACATCTTCCGCGACCACGGCTACCGATGGATTCGCCTGCGGCTGTTCCACACGCCGACACGACTGCCAAACAACCTGGAATACACACTCGCTCTGGCCCGCGAGGCGAAGCTGCTCGGATACAAGTTTCTGTTGAATTATCACTATTCTGACACGTGGGCCGATCCGGGCAAGCAATTCATCCCGAAGGCATGGGAGGGCAAGTCGCACGCGGAGCTGGTGCAGGCCGTGCGGGAGTATACGCGCGACACGATCGCGGCGTTTCGAGAGGCCGGCGCGCTGCCGGACATGGTCCAGATCGGAAACGAAATCACGCCCGGGATGCTCTGGCCCGACGGCAAGCTGCCGGACAACTGGGACAATTTTGCGGAACTGGTGCAGGCCGGAATTGATGGGGTGGATGTCGGCCGAGCCGACCAGCCCCGACCGCGAATCATGATTCATATCGACAAGGGCGGAAACCGGAAGGCCACGAAGTGGTTCTTCGACAAGCTGAACTCGTACAACGTACCCTACGACGTCATCGGGCAGTCCTTCTACCCGTGGTGGCACGGCTCGCTCCAGGACCTCCGCGAGAACCTGGCGTTCATGGCCGGCGCGTACGACAAGGACATCATCCTGGTGGAGGTGGCCTATTGCTGGCGGCCCACGGAATACCGAAACAAAGAGGCCCCGTTCCCGGAGACGCCAGTAGGGCAGCGGCAGTTCCTGGACGAGGTGAATCGAGCGGTTCTCGACACCCCCGGCGGGCGGGGCAAAGGCGTCTTCTGGTGGGAGCCGGCCGTGATGGGCCGGCTGCGCAGCCGGGGCTTTTTCGACGACGAGGGCAACGCCTTGCCCGTCCTAAGGGTATTCGACAGAGTCACTGAATGAGTTGGCGTGTGATCATGGATACGAAGGAACACTGCGACCGTGGAAACCTGAAATATCGCGCGCGGTCGCGGCGTCTTTGCAGTGACATGGATATGAGTCCGAACTTCCGCTCCCATCGTGGGAGCGCGTCGAGCAGTGTCGTGCAAAGTCTTTTCTGGAGGGCAGTGCCATGAAGAAGCATCTGATTGTTGCATCGGCTATCGTGACGGTTCTGGTCGTGGCGTTGGCGTCTGTGGCGCAACAACGCCCGGGCGCGGAGCGCTTCCGGCAGCGTCGCGAGGCGCAAATGAAGGCGCTGGATACCATCCAGCAGAATGCCGCGAAGCTCAAGACGGCGATGGAAGAGGCGGGTCGGGCCATGGAGAACCGTCCGAGCTATCAGGACCTCTCCGAAGACGAGAGAACCAAGCTGCGCGAGGAGTTCATGAAGAGGCGCGAGCAGCAGCAGCAACTCGTCGGCGAGATGGAACAGGAGTTGATGAGGCTCAAGGGCCGCTCGCAGTTGTGGCGGGAGTATGACGAGTCGATGGAGCCTTTGAAGGAGATCCAGGTCTCCGCGCAGCTTGAGAAGGCGCAGATGACCGCTACCAAGATCGACGAGTTGGTGGCCCAGCGTCAGAAGCAGTTTGAGGACAGGCTGACCTCGCTCGGCTATGACCCGACCCAGAGGCCTCGTTTCCGCGGGCGCCAATAGGCGAGAAAGCCAGTTGTTTCGAATCTCCCGAAATCAGCTCTGCTGATCGTGGGACGCGGGACCGCTGCGCGTCTGGACGGACAAAAAGGCCCTGCCTTGCGGGATTGTGTTGTGCCGATACAATTTCCGCAGGGTGGGGCCTTATTAGCTACAGAGAAAACAAGGAGTGTACGATGGGCACACGACACGGAGCCGTCACGGTTGGCCTGATCGCGGCAGTATTGATCCTTCCGGGATGCGCGCAATGGGCGGGCAAGCCCGCCGGCGCGATTGCCCGGACGCGAGCGAAAGCATTTGCCAATCCTCGCGATGTGGCGAACTCCAATCGCGACTGGAAGTTCGCCCGGGGCAGTCGGCAGGGGGCCGAGAAGCCGGACTTTGACGATGCGGATTGGCAGGCGGTGCGTCTGCCGCACGATTGGGCGATTTCGGGGCCCTTCGATCCAAACGAGAACGGCTACGCCGGCAAGCTGCCCTGGCGAGGGGAGGGCTGGTATCGAAAGACGTTCACACTCGATGGGACCGACAGCAACCGACGTGTGTATTTCGACTTCGACGGCGTGATGGCGTTTCCCAAGGTCTACGTCAACGGGCAGTTGGCGGGCCAATGGGATTACGGCTACATGTCGTTCCGCGTCGATGCCACGCCGTACGTGACGTTCGGTGCGGACAACGTCATCGCGGTTCACGCGGACACGCGCAACCAGGGCACGCGGTGGTATCCCGGAGCGGGGATCTATCGCAAGGTGACGATGACAGTCTGCAATCCAATCCACATCGCCCATTGGGGCACATACGTGACCACGCCGGAAGTCACAGACGAATCGGCTACAGTTCGAGTTCGCTCGACAATCCAGAACTATCTTGACACTAACACGCAGGCGACTCTCGACGTCATGATCCTGGATCCCAAAGGCAACCCGGCCGCCACGAGCCGGGTCCCCGTCGATCTGTCGGCCGGTGGTGCAACCGAGATGTACCAATCGTTGACCGTCAAGACACCACAGCGATGGGACATTGAGACACCGCGACTGTACACCGTCAGTACCGCCGTCCGAATTGACGGCAAAGTCATGGACATGGACAAGACAACGTTCGGCATCCGCACGTTCCGGTTCACGGCCGATGACGGTTTCCATCTGAACGGCCGGCGGGTGCAGCTCTACGGCGTGAACCTCCACCACGACCACGGGCCGCTCGGCGCCGCCTTCTACACCCGCGCCATGGAGCGGCAATTGGAAATCATGCGGGACATGGGCGTCAACGGGATCCGCACGAGCCATAATCCGCCCGCGCCGGAATTGCTCGATCTGTGCGACCGGATGGGATTCGTCGTATGGGACGAGGCCTTCGACAAATGGGACGACAAGGCCGGCCGCATCGAAGGGCAGCCGTCCTTGGAGGAATACGGCGAGAAGCAGATTCGCAATCTGGTCCTGCGCGATCGCAACCACCCGAGCATCGTCATCTGGTCGATCGGCAACGAGATCGGGAACCAGCCATACGATCGCGAGGGCAAGTCGCCCGAGCGGGTGAAGTTCATGAGCGAGTTCGTCCGCAAGTACGACCCGACGCGGCCCGTCGGCATCTCCTGCCACATCCCCGGTACGGCGGATGAGCCGATCCTCGACGCACTCGATCTGACCGGCTGGAACTACGCACGGCGCTACGCCCGCTATCGCGAGCGGTACCCCGACAAGCCGATCCTCTACAGCGAGTCGGCCTCGGCCCTGAGCACACGCGGATTCTACAGTCTACCTTTCCCGAACGAGAAGACCGACTACTCCGAGCAGCTCCAGGTCGATTCGTACGATCTGAACGCGGCCGCCTGGTCGGACATCGCCGACGCGGAGTTTCAGTTAATGGAGGACGACCGGTTCGTCGCCGGCGAGTTCGTCTGGACCGGCTTCGATTACCTGGGCGAGCCGACGCCGTTCAATCAGGAGGCGCGCAGCTCATACTTCGGCATTGTGGATCTCTGCGGGATTCCCAAGGACCGATTCTACCTGTATCGCAGCCATTGGCGGCCGGAGACGACGACCGTGCACATCCTGCCGCACTGGAATTGGCCGGACCGCGTGGGACAGAATGTCCCCGTCTTCGTCTACACCAACGGCGATTCCGCCGAGCTGTTCCTCAACGGCAAATCGCTCGGTCGCCGGGCGAAGGGAGAGGCCCCGGCCCGGCCCGTGAACTTCGCGCAAGGCAAACCAGCCCAAGCCAGTTCGGAGGAAACGGACAAAGACAACACGGCCGCGCTGGCCAACGACGACAGCGCCGCCACGCGCTGGTGTGCGGCCGCCGCGGATGCTGGGCAGTGGTGGCAGGTCGATCTGGGCGAGGTCCGGCCCGTGCGGTTCCTGCGCATCCAGTTCGAGCGGGAGGCCAAGAACTATGGCTACGAGATCAAGGCCTCGGCGGACGCCGCCAATTGGGAGGTGATCGCCGCCAAGAGCACGAGCAGAAGGCCTCAATGGGGCGGCCCGACAGAGACCTTCCACGATGTAGACGCACAAGCCCGTTATCTCCGCATCGAATTCACGGAGCTGAGAGAACGGACCTGGGCCAGTATCAAGGAGTTCGGCGCCTATCCCGCGAAGGCGGAATCGCCGTACTACGATGTCACGTACAAGTACCGGCTGCGCTGGAACGACGTGACCTACGAGCCGGGCGAGTTGAAAGCGGTTGCCTACAAGGACGGCCGGCAAATCGGCGAAGCCGTCGTGCGCACGGCGGCCCAGCCGGCGGCGATTCGCCTGACGCCCGACCGCACGGAACTCGTCGCCTCCGGCGAGGACTTGTGCTACATTCTCGTGGAGGCCCTGGACAAGAGCGGCACGCTCTGTCCTCTGGCGGACAATCTCGTGCGCTTCCAGGTTGAAGGCCCGGCCGAAATCGCCGGCGTGGGCAACGGCAATCCGCTCTCGCTCGAACCGTTCCATGCGGACTACCGCAAGCTTTTCTTCGGCAAGGCGATGCTGATCCTGCGCACGAAAGAAGGCCAGAGCGGGGCCGTGCGGATTCTGGCAGAAAGCGACGGGCTCACCGCGGCCCAGACGACCATACAGTGCCGATCCGCAGAGTGATCGAGCTTGACGAGATGAGGGCCGATCAGAGCGCAGCAATCAGTCTGCTGCGCGGTGGTGGTGTGGCCGTCAGAAAGGTTCCGGCATGGGCGCACTTCGATTCACTGTCGCTTTGTTTGTCTTAGCTGTTCTTGCATGCGGGTCTGTCGCAGCCGACGGTCTGTTCCAGGTGGATGACCGGGACCTCGTCGGCCGGGCGGACCTGACGTATGATGGACCGACCGCACGAAGCGAGGAAGGTCTGCCTGTCGGTAACGGCCGGATGGGAAGCCTCGTCTGGACGACACCGACGGCGCTGAAGTTTCAGATCAACCGCGTGGATGTATTCCCCAGCAATTGTGGGACCAACAGCTTCCCCGAACGTCATAGCGACTACTGCAACGGCTGCGGCTTTGTCGATGTGGATTTCGTCGATTTCGGGGAGGACGTCTTTCCGCAGGGGCGTACGTCGCAGCGTCTCTCTTGTTATGATGCGCTGGTGGATGTTGCGGGTGCGGGCGTCAGCGCGCAGGTCCTTGCCTGGCATGAGCGGGACGTGATGGCCGTCACGGTCACGGATGAGAGGCCGTCGCCGGCGGCGATCAAGGTGAGTCTTCGAATGCTTCGTCCGGCGACGGTGCAGCGCAGAAGTCACACCGCGACCTCGAAGCTCCTCTGCCGTGATGGGCGGATCGTCCTGACGCAGCAATTCACGGAAGGCGACTACTATTGCGGCTCCGCTGTCGCGGTGCATGTCCTCGGCCGCCGGAGCAAGACGAAGCAGGCGAACGAGCAGGAGCTTCAGTTGGTGGTCGAGCCGGGCCGGGGCTCGTTTGCGATCCTCATGGCCAGCGCGGCAAGTTTCAATCGCAACGAGGACGTCATCGCCTCCGCCCTGGCGCAATTGGAGGCGGCCCAAACTAGAGGCTACGACGGACTCGTTGAGTCGAACGGCCGGTGGTGGCGCGATTTCTGGGCGAGGTCGTTCGTTCACCTCCACAGCGCCGACGGCGTCGCAGACGACATCGAAAGGCACTATACGTACTATCTGTACGTCATGGCGTCGAGCTCGCGCGGGAAGTATCCGCCCAAGTTCAACGGCATGCTGTGGACGACAGGCGGCGATATCCGCAAGTGGGGGGCCCAATACTGGGGAGCGAATCAGAGCTGTCTGTACAACGCGCTGCTGCCGACCAATCGGCTCGAATTGACGGATCCCATGTTCGACATGTACACCAGGATGTATGAATCCTGTGCCGTGGCGGCTCGGCAGCAGTGGGGCAGCAAGGGCCTCTGTATCCCCGAGACGACCGCGTTCGACGGACTCGAGGAATTGCCGCAGGACATTGCGGAGGAAATGCGCGACCTCTATCTTTCCCGAAAACCCTGGGAGGACAGGTCCGGACGATTTCGTACGTATGCGTTTCCGAAGCAGCCTCACGCCAGCCGATGGAACTGGAAGGCCGCCGGAAAGTGGGAGGATGGCCGGTGGCGATTCACGGACAAGGGCGCCGGACCCTACGCGCAGGTCAATCACATCTTCTCGCGGGGGGCGAAGATCGCCTACGAGTACTGGCGGCGATACGAATACACGCTCGATGAGGCCTGGCTGCGCGATCGCGCCTATCCGATGCTCAAGGGCGTGGCGGAGTTCTATCGCAACTATCCGAATGTCCGCCAGGAAGCCGACGGCCTGTATCACATCAACGGGGTGAACAGCAACGAGCCGCTGTGGGGCGGGCGCGATACGGACGAAGAGATCTCGGCGATGAGAGGGATCCTTCCGGCGGTCATCAGGGCTTCGGAGATAGTGGGCGTCGACAATGAAATGCGGCCGATATGGCGGGAGTTTCTGGACCATCTGGCGCCTCTGCCGCTCCGTCAGAGCAATCCACCCACCTGGATCAAAGGGCTGATGCCGATTGCCAAGGGCAGAGGTGACTCCCTTCCGGACCGCAACACGATGCCGATGTGGTATTTCGACCTCTGCACGCTGGAGACGACCGAGCCTGGGGTCCTGGAGGTTGCCAATGCTACATTCGACGCCTTCTTCCGTGGCGGGGTCGGGCCGGACACGCGTATCGGTGTCCTGTCCAAACTGGCGGTCGTCGCCGCTCTCCTGGGTCGCGCCGAGGATGTGAAGGTCCTGCTCCCCAACCAGATACACACCCGTGAGACGCCCGTCCTCACCAATCGAATGACGTTGCGGGAAGGGGTCCAGACGACGGGCTTGCAGCGGATTGGCAGGGCCGCCGATGCCCTGCACGCGGCGCTCTGTCAGAGCATGCCTGCCAAGCCGGGCGCGGCGCCTGTCATTCGGGTCTTCGCCGCTTGGCCGAAAGACTGGGACGCCGCCTTTACGCTTCTGGCTCGTGGGGCGTTCCTGGTCAGTTCCGCGCAGCGCGACGGCACGATCCCGATGGTGGAAATCCGGTCGCAAGCCGGGAGCGAATGCCGCCTGGTGAATCCCTGGGGCAACGTGGGCGTCACGCTCTTTCGCGACGGGGCCAAAGCGGAGGAGTTGTCGGGGGCGACTCTGACATTCCCAACCAGGAAGGGCGAAACCATCGTCGTTGTGCGCCGGGGCTCGAAGCCATCTCCGACAGTTGTATTCTGAGGGAGCTCCTGACGCGGCTCTCGTGGCTGATTTAGCCACTGTTTCGAGAGAGCAGGGGGTCAATTGGATGGTCTGCCGGCCAAATCTTCTTGCCAGACGGCCTTCTGGACCGTACACTTAGCGGGCGTATGTGGGGCGTTCTGGCGTCCGACTCGCTGTTTGATATTCACTGATGGTCGGATTTGGCATGGCCGTGGTTTCGGAGAGGCCGCCGCCGGCCAATCTCAATGTAGCCTCTGAATCAGGCATAAGCGTCCGTAGCTCAATTGGACAGAGCATCGGTCTTCGGAACCGAGGGTTGGGGGTTCGAGTCCTCCCGGGCGCAGTTTCTGAGTCTGCAAGGACTTGCATCAAGTCGCAATCCGCTGTTTCGGCCGGAAGAACCGAGATTGCACGGTCCGGCTCATTGGCCTGTTGCGGCTCGTTGCGGCGGGTTGCTGTGCCGCAAAATGTGCCGCGCGTTGAAAGGGCTCATCGGTTACTTGCCGGTAATGCTTCTGTGCGACAAGCTCACTGTTGCCAAGCCGCCCTTATTCTGTAAAGGCGGCGTCCGAGCGGGCAATGTTCATGCCAGAATTCGCCGAAGGCAAGGCCCTGAAGAAGAATCTCACCTTCGGCGGTTTTCGCCGTTGACATACTATTGTGTGGACCCTAAGTTCGACCGTAACGAGAACCGAAATACGATTACGCTTTCTCGGCAACCAGGAGATCGATCCCATGGTCAGATCTCGACACGAACACCGCGCACCGGCCGAACTGGAAGTCTTGCAGGTGCTCTGGAAGCAGCATGGTTCGCGCGGTCATGATGGTGCCCAACAAGGACCGCCCCCGAGCCTGTACGTCCGTGATGAGCGAGATGGAGGAAAAGGGCCTGCTCCGCAGCCGGCCGCAGGGGCGGGCGTTCATCGACTCGGCCCAAGCTCCCTGAGACAGGATGCAGTTGCGGATGGTCAGCGAATTCGTGGCGAAGGAATAGGCCGGTGTGGATCGAAGGCCGAGTTGGTTGGCAAGGCGAAGTCATGCGTGTGCTCCATATGATTGCGCGCTTGGAAACGTCGTATCCACTCTCAGTAACAGTAGTGTACGTGAGTGAGCCGTACCCGGCGCGGCCCGGGTGGCCTGTTGGGCACGGCCTAAGAGTGATTTCGTGCAGACCTGTGAACAGAATGCTGGGCATTCCGGCCGGTGGGTAATGGACAGAGAAAGGAGCTGTAAGATGAGATGGAAGGTTGGGCCTTTGTTGACCTTCATCACCCTGACCACTCTGGGGCTTGCAGGATGTTCGACGCCGGACGATGCTCTGGAAGCGCGAGGCACGGGACGTTCTTGCATCTATGACGCACCATTCGAGGTGGTGTGGGGAAAGGCCAAAGTCGCCGTCGCGGATGTAGGGTTGAGAATCATCAGCGAGAGCAGGCAAGAGGGCCATATTCTCGCGCAGAACGGCTATGGCCTCAACCGCGACAATATAGCGGTTCTTGTCGAAAGAGCTGGCCGCGAGCGCACGAGCGTGGAGGTTGTCTCGCTGGAGGGTGATATCCTTCGACCCGACTGGGAGAAATCAGTGCTTGGCAGGCTCGCCGCGCTTATAGCTGGAACGTAGGCCCGTGAAGCTCCGGGTCGGGTACTCGATATGGCGTTGAACCTAATCAGGCAGTCGACGTGACGCGTCACAACAAAAGCGACATCGAGAAAGGCGGAAAGGAGGTGTACCTATACGTATCCCCTTGAACGAGGGAAGGCCTAATGTCATGTGTGCGATGGCAAGAGCGCAACTGACTATTGGAAGGAATAGAGAATGAAAGGAGCAATGATGCGCACGCGAATGAAGCTCTCAACTGCTATTGTTTTCGTGCTGTTGGTGATGCCGACAATATCCGGCAGGTGCAGCGCCCAGGTAGCCAGCCGTGAGGACAACGTCGAAATCTCGGCGGTGGGTTATTGGATCGGTGGAATGTCATCGACAGAGGGTGGTTGGCTGCGGATAGACTTTGATGATTGGACGATGTACGGTGTTAACCTCGGCATGAATCTCGCGGACAACTTCAACCTCAACACGGACATACTCTTTGGCTCGATCGATATTGATGCAGAAGGAACCGTCCCTGGGGGGGGATCCCGTCGTCGAAGAGGGGGATGTGGATGTCTTCTGGTGGATGGTGAATCTCGACTACAACATCCTTACAGGGCCAATCACTCCGTTTGTCACAGGTGGTATCGGGCTGGGCTATTATTCGATGGAGGTAGAGGCGCGGAACGTTACCACAGGCGCAACGGCACGTGGAAGCGATGATGACACGCAGTTCATCTGGAACCTGGGCGTCGGCGGGCGCTGGGACATTACGAATAACATCTTCATCAAGGCGCTGTACAAGATCACTTGGGATGAGGACGAGGATTGGGACGGCTTGGCTGTGCACGCCGGATACATGTTCTAAAGGGACCGCCCGGTCCCGCAGGTGCCTGTGCTGCGCACCGGGCGGACCGTTGAGGAGTCCACCAGAAGTTATGGACCTTTGGTGCCGCTCGCGCGTTGCTGCTCAATCCGCGCATGCCTGCCTGCACGCAAGGGCCAGTCTTTGCGTGGGGGCGCTGGTGCTTCCGGGTAGCCTGCCCGGCGTGGTCCTGAGTGTCCAGAGTTTCTGTTAGTCGCTGAATGGAGGCTCCAAAGCAAACGATGAAAGCGTTAGCCCGGGAGATAGCATGATGGATCGTAGAGAGAAATCGCATAATTCGCCCAGCGGTGTGCAGAACGTGATTGCTCTGGGCAGGCATAGGAAGGCTGCCCTGTTCCTTTGCGGGCTGGGCGCCCTGATGAGTCTTGGTGCGGGTTGTGCCGGCAACTCAGCACTCGTTGACATCGCTGCCCGTAACGACCTCGTCGCGGCTCAATCCGAGATTGACCGCGGAGCGGATATACACGCGCTGGGCACGTACAGGGCATTCAATTCCCGGCTTTATGCCATGACGCCACTCCACGCGGCAGCCTACAATGGGCACGGCGCCATGGTGGAGTTGCTCCTGGAGGTGGGGGCCGATGTAAATGCCAAGGCCGTAGGCGGCGTGATCACACCGCTGTACATGGCGTGCCACGAGGGTAACGCGAAGGTGGCCAACACGTTGATCGATCACGGCGCTGAGATCGATGTGCATTCCCATCGAGGGCTTACCGCTCTCTGTACGGCGGCAGGCAGGGGCCATGCCGAGACTGTACAGGTGTTGTTGGAGAAAGGCGCCAAGGCAGACCTCGTCTCCAGTTACCGGCCGGATACACGCTATCGCTCGTTGAGGCTGACGACCGCGTTCACTCCGCTGTACATGGCGGCCTCCTACGGTCATGCCGACGTTGTGAACCTGCTGCTCGATCACCATGCCCAGGTCGACAAGGGATGCCATAGACCTGCTTTGTTCTTGAGCAGCGACTACGACGGAGACGTGGCGCCGTATGACGTGCCGAGCGCAACGCCTCTCCACATAGCATCGCTCAACGGCCGGAATGACGTCGTCGGCATCCTCATCCTCAGAGGCGCCGACGTTGGCGCCCGGGATGATTCCGGCGAGACACCACTTCACTGGGCGGCGCGCAGGAAACGGGCCGAGACGATGGAGTTGCTGGTCGCGCAGGGCGCCGACCCTCAGGCGCGCAACCGAAAAGGAAAGACCCCTTCAGAAGTGATAGGGGCCCCCACGGACGCGGAAACGGCATCAGGAATTACCTCGCTTCTCCTGGCCTCATATAACTTGGCCCGGGTGGTGATCGGCGCAATGCCATAGTCCGCATACCGACTGGCGGAGGATACAACCCCGCGTGCGGGCGGTAAGCCGGCATTGTGTCGGAGTCATTGGCACGGTCGAGCGGCCATCGGACCCCTTTGCCGCGGCTGAATCGTTCCCGGCGGCGTTCGTGGTCATCCCGTCCTGCTCATGTTTCTACACGGCGGAGATGACCATGGCCAGGATCAGTGAGACGATGGCGCTGGTGAAGCCGAGGACGGCCACCAGCGGCAGCCAGGTCTTGAGACCCTCCGTTTCCGTCAGGCCGGTCATCTTGACGAACACCCAAAACCCACTGTCGTTCATCCAGGAGCCGATCATGGAGCCGCCGCCGATGGCGGTCGCCAGCAGGACGGGCGGATAGCCGAGCGAGTCCATCGACGGGACCATCGCGGCGACCATGGACGAGGCGGTGACCATGGCGACGGTGCCGGAGCCCTGGGCGATCTTCATGATGCAGGCGATGAACACGCCGATGACCAGAAACAGGACGCCGCCGGCTGGTTCGGCCTCGCCGCCTGCGAACAGCGCCTGGATCCTCGGTCCGATGCCCGCTTCCTTGAGCATGGCGCCGAAGGCGCCGCCGGCAGCCGTGATGAGGATGATGATGCCGCCGCTCATCAGGGATATCTCGACGACCTTGGCAAGCTGGGCGTTGGTGAGCCGGCGTTTGCTCTTGAGGACCCACATGGCCACGGCGGTGGACAGCAGCATGGCGAAATTGACGTTGCCGAGGATAGCCATCACGTCGGCGACTCGTTGCAGAAGGGAGGGCTCCGCCAAGGCGCCGGCGGCCTGTGCCTTGGCCACGGCCTTTGCGGCCGTCGAGACGATCGTGTTCATCGAGACCAGGACCACGGGCAGCAGGATGGGCAGCAGAGAGGGGAGCAGGCCAGGCAACTGGTGGTCTTCGAGGGGCTCGGCTTCCTCCATGCCGTCGGCCATCGGCCGCATCTTGATGTTCGTCCGGCGGTCGATCCACTTGGCGAAGGCCATGCCCACCAGGGCGCATGGGATGCCGATCATCCCCCCGACGAGGATCATCACACCGAGATCAATGCCGAGCTGATCGGCCATGACGAGCGGGCCAGGCGTCGGCGGCACGAGTGAGTGCGTGACCACACCGCCGGCGGTAATGGCCAGCGCGAAAAGGAGCGTGTTGCGGCCGGTCCGGCGACAGGCCGAGCGGGCCAGCGGAACGAGCAGGTAGAACACCGTGTCGAAGAAGACCGGCATCGACAGGACGAAGCCGCTCGACATCAACGCCCAGGAGCACCGCTTCTCGCCGAGCAGCGACAGGAAGGCTCGCACGATCCGGTCGGCGGCGCCGCTGTCCATCATACATTTGCCGATCACCACGGCAAAGGCGATGACGATGCCGATGCTGCCGGCCGTGCCGCCGAAGGCGACGGCCACACGGCTGATCTTATCGGCAAGCTCGCCCGGCGCCAGGAGACTGACGATGATGGCCGAGACAATCAGGGCGATGAAGGCGTTCAATCGGAGGACCGTGATCATGAAGATGATGCAGAAAATGCCGATCGCCAAAATGAGTAGTGGGTGCATCGCGTCGTTCTCCCGTCAAACCATCGGATCGTGGAGCCGTCTCACGCAGTTGATCTGCCTTCGTCAGTTCGTCCCTGCGTTACCGCTGTTATTCAGTTCGTGTCAGTGATTCTCCTCAGTCACGATCGCTCGACGCATCGCTCCACCTGCCTTACTGGTTCACTTCGCGAAAATGGAACAGGACCGCGCGGGAGTCCGGGGCATCAAACGTAAACCTTCCGGACGCACCGGCGCTCAAGACTTCCCGCCGCATGTCGATTGCGTCATAGCGCGTCACTCGCCAGGTTCCGGCGGGCAGGTCGGCTTGGATTTGGGAGCGAGCCCGATTGGTTCCGAGGACATACTCATGTCCCGGCCAGACCATAACGCGAAAGTCCCGGTGCACGTTGCTGAAGATCCCGACTCTGTTGTCATCGATATCGGGATCATCGGCGGGGGCCATGCGCCAGAAGGTGACGTTCTCATCGATGATCCGTCGCAGCCAGGCGAGATTGTCGGCGGCCTTGTGTTCCGAGTCCCTGAAGCGGCCCCAGAAGTAGTGACCCTGTTTGCTCGCGGGTTTGTGGCCGGTGGTGCCGTAGCCGCCGCCGAGGAAGGCGCCGACGTGCGCTTCAATAACGTCCGGCTCAGTCCAGCCGTCGCCCGCGCCTTCGTAGGCGAGTTCGTCGTCGATGACGGGGACATGCCCACCGATGGCGTGGTTGCGCGAGACCCAGTCCGCCGCCTCGGGTAGCTTCTTGATCTTCCTCTGAATGATAACGTGATCGTGCCACGGGGGGCTGGTGTTCAGTTCGGCATACCAGTCTCGCGGCCGGGTGTGGATGCTCATCGGCGTCGGGTAGGGGAGGAGTTGCCGCATGATCTGCCCGAAACGCGCGATCTGCTCGGTCGAGTACTTAGGCTGCTTGATGTCGAACTCGTTGCATAGGCAGACCCAGACGTTCGAATAGCTTCCATACCGTGCGGCGATATACCGCAGGATCGGTGTCGGGTCGCCGTCGTTCTTCCCGGCGCGCAACACGGAGCGGGAGTCTTTCGTGTCGGGGCCGCAGAGGATCAGGTCGGCGATGAGGTCGTTCTCGTACGCCGTCTGGACGGCCGTGTCGAGACGATTGTGAAACCACGTCGGGTTCGGCCGGTGCGAGAAATCGCCGTCGTCGGTCGGCCGGCCCGAATCGTCAAGGAACGGCTTAACCTGCGGGTGCGGATAGCGGTCGCCCGTGATGGAGAATCGCACCTTCTTGAAATAGCCGGCGTTCGCGCGAATGTCATCCGCGACGTTTCCGCCCGTCGGGCCCCGATTGTCGGTCTCCGAGAGGAAGCTGTACATGGTGTTGCCGTAGATATATGGGTGCGAGCCGTCGGAACGCCGATACCATCGCCCGCCGGCGTTACCGGTGTCCACAATCCAGAAGCCCGGGTGGGAAGAGGCGATGCACTCGATCCTGCAGCCTTGTCGCTGCTTAGCCAGTTTCGGCGTGTTCGATGTCGTCTCGACGAGCGTCCAGACGCCTTCCTTGATCGGACAGAACCGAACCTTGAAGACGCTGCCGGCAGCGCCGCCCCGCCCGTCGCCGTCCCAGAAGCCGTGGACGGTCAGTTTCGGCCCGCCGTCCTCGTGACGCCATCGCGTCACCAGCTCGATATCCCTTGCCGGCGCATCGGTCGGGCCGCACGCCGGACCCTCGAAAACCACTTCGTGGATACCGTAACGTGGGACCTGATGTTCGGTAGCGAGGCAACCGACGCCGGCGAGCAGCGAGGCGATCAGGACCACAGCGGCCCAAGGTCGCGGGACATCCAGTGTCATAGCGGCTCCTTACTCCAACACAACTGCACGGACGCATCGTGCACCATACTTTCGCCGTCCGAATTGTAGTCATCCTGCGAACAGGGTCAAGTGCACAGTGTTCAACGTGATCAGTCTTTGCGACGAACAGGTTCATGCGTTAGAATGGCTCCTCGTACGGCCCGCAGCACGTTGTCTGCGGGATCTATTCATGCGATGGGCAGTTGGGAATCCAGCATCATGAAGACGATATCGAGGCGGCGGTTTCTTGCAGGTGGGGCGTCGGCGTTGGCTGTGCCGTGGGTGGTTTCTTCGCTGGGGTGCAGGGCCGCGGCGGCGAGCGAGCGGCTCACCATGGGAGCGATCGGCCTCGGCGGCCAGGGAACGCACAATCTCAAGAGCTTTCTGACGTTTGACGATGTGCGCGTGGTTGCCGTCTGTGACGTCGATGCGAACCATCTCCGGCGTGCGAAGGAGACGGTGGACGCCGCCTACGGCAATCGGGATTGTGCCGCGTATAGTGACTTCCAGGAGGTGCTCGCGCGGGACGATATCGATACAGTCTTGATTGCCACGCCGGACCATTGGCACGCCATCCTTGCCATCGAAGCCGCTAAAGCCGGCAAGGACATTTACTGTGAAAAGCCGATCTCGCTGACGATCGCGGAGGGGCGGGCCGTGGCCGAGACCATGAAGCGGTACAGCACCGTCTACCAGAGCGGCACGCAGCGGCGCAGCATCGCCTGTTTCCGGTTTGGGGTTGATATCGCCCGCAGCGGCATGCTCGGCGAGCTGCAAACGCTGCACTGCTACTATCACAATGGCCCGACCTGCCCGCCGCAGCCGGTGCAGCCGGTCCCCGAAGGCTTCGACTACGACCGGTGGCTCGGGCCCGCGCCGTTCGAGCCGTACACGCGCGCCAGATGTCACGGCAGCTTTCGATGGCTCTACGATTACTCCGGCGGGCAGCTCACCGATCTCGGCGCGCACTTCGCGGACCTTGCTCAGTGGGCGCACGGGGATGAAGACACGGGCCCGACGCACTTCGAGGGCCGGGCGGAATTTCCGCAGGACGGCCTGTTCAATACGCCCGTGCGGTTCGAGGTCGTCGCCACCTACCCCGACGGCGTGAAGATGATCATGCACGACGAGACCGAGCCCGGCCGGGGGCCGCGCGGCAACAAGTTTGTTGGCACGGACGGCTGGGTCAGCGTAGACGACACCGGTAAGGTGACCGCCTCCAACGACGCGATCATGCGAAAACTGAACGCCGCCCAGCAGGGCTACGCCTACATGGCGGGCCACCACCGCGACTTCCTCGAGGCCGTCCGAACGCGGGGCCGGACCATCGCTCCGCCGGAAGTGGCCCACCGCTCCACAACAACCTGCCACATCGCCAACATCTGCCTGCGCCTCGGCCGCAGATTGCAGTGGGACCCCGCCACCGAGCGTTTTGTCGGCGATCCCGAGGCGGACCGCATGTTGGCACGAGCCATGCGCAGCCCGTGGCGATTATAGCCTGCGTCGCCCAAATCCTCCTTGCCTGGGCCTGTTGATATCCGTTATGATGCCGGTGGCCGCCGTCCGGCACGGCATCAACACTGGCGTGCGCCGGGGCGACCAGATACGATGAATGACAGGCAGCAGCGGGGGCGATAGACCGTTGGTCCGTCCTCCCGGCAAGGAGTGCATATGGCGATCCTGTTCAAGGAATTCACCCGACCGGTGTTCTCGGGAGACGCCGAGGAGCTGAAGAAGAAGGTAGTCAAGTACTGCAACAGCGAGCTGAAGTGCTTCCGGATCATCTCCATTTCCGAGGCCAAGGGATTCTCGGATGATTGGTACCGGATCACCGTGTGGTACGACGATGAAGCGGAGAAATACGAGCACCTGATGTCCACGCGCGCCGAGGCGGACGCGCAGTCGTGCGCGGACGATGCCGACGGGGAGTAGGGGGCGGGCCTCCGCGATCGTTTTGAGGGAAAGACGAAAATGACGCGCGTTGATGAGGGCGATATCGTACGAATTCGCTGCGAGGGGCGGTTGACGGACGGGCGCGAGTTCGAGATGTCCGAGCCCGGCGAGCCTCTTGAGATCATCGTCGGCCATGGCGATATCTTGCCGGAGCTTGAGAAGGCCATTATCGGCATGTCGCCGGGCGAGTCGCGCATCGTGGTCGTCCCGAAGAACAAGGGCTACGGCCCGCGACGCGACGAGCTCGTCGAGGTGATCGACCGCAAGCTCTTCCCGGAAGGGATCGAGCCCAAGGTCGGCCAGACGCTCCGCCTGCCGAGCGAGGATTGCAGGGTGCTCTCCGCCACCGTCATCGGCGTGACGGACACCGAGATTACGCTGGACGCGAACCATCCCCTGGCGGGCCAGGACATTGTCTTCAAGGTCACGCTCATGGAGATCGTGAATCTGTAGGGCCGGCGGGCCGTGGCGTCATAAATGGACTTTGCCGTGAGGGGCTGTTTTGATAGAATACAAGGGTGTGGGATGCAGGCGGATGCGTCTGTGGCGCCCATGGAGGATTCAGATCAGTCGCCATATCGTTGCAGGTAGGAGAGTCGTCATGGCCAGGAAACTGACAACGGGTGTGTTTGCGGTCCTGCTGCTGGTCGGCAGCGTTGCGAGTGCGGGGTCTCTGGTGGGGCATTGGGCCTTTGACGAGGGCGCCGGGACGGTCGTTCACGATCTGAGCGGCAGTGGAAACGACGGCACGATCAACGGCGCGCCCCAGTGGATCGAAGGGTATGCGGGCGGGGCGCTGGAGCTGAACGGGATCACGGACTTCGTCGATTGCGGAAACAGCGCGAGCCTCAACATCACCGACAAGCTGACCATCTCAGCGTGGGTGCGGACGGTGGATGCCGGGGAATCCGCGGAGCAGTTAGGCGGGCAGAACCACTACGTCTCGAAGTGGGACACGTACGGGATCAAGCACCGGACCAATCTGCTGATCTTCTGGATCTACGACGGCGGATGGTACGCCACGCGCATCTCGATTGACAATTCATTCAACGGCGAATGGCGCCACGTCGTCGGCACCTATGACGGCAGCGTGCTGAAGACGTACGTGGACGGCAAGCTGGAAGGCCAGGCCACGCACGCCGGGAGAATCGCCGTCAATCAACATAATGTGTTGATCGGGAAGAATCCGTCGAATACGACGGACAATTTCATCGGCGCGATCGACGAAGTGCGGATCTACAATCGCGATCTTTCCGCCTCCCATGTGGCGGATCTGTTTGAGGGCAATGCTCCGTCGTTCGAGAAGGCGGTGCTGGCCGAGCCGGCGGACGGGGCCAAGGGCGTGGCGATGCCGCTGCTCAGATGGACGGCCGGTGAGGGCGCGGTGGCGCACCGGGTATACGTGGGGACCACGCCGGAGCTGACCGAGGCCGACTTTCAGGGGCCGCAAACGGTAGCGGTGTACTACCACACGGGCCAAATCGTGCCCGGGCAGACGTATTACTGGCGGGTGGATGAGGTCCAGGCGGATGGGACGACGACAACCGGAACCGTCTGGAGCTTCACGGCGGCTTCGCCGCAAGCGTACGACCCGAGGCCGCGCGACGGTGCGAAATGGCTGGACCCGAACGATGTCGTGCTGGGCTGGGAATTCGGCACGGACGCCGAATCACACGATGTTTACTTCGGCACCGACCGTGCGGCCGTCGAGGCCGGCGATACCGGCGTGCTCATGGGAAACCAGGTGCTCAATACCTACGAGCCCGGCGCGCTGGCGAGCGATACGACCTACTACTGGCGCATCGACGAACACTCTCGCGCGGGCGAGCTGCACGAGGGTAGCGTGTGGACCTTCGCCACGTCGGGCGGACCCTACGACGGCGTCAAGGCGGAGTACTTCCCCAATCCGAATCTGATCGACCCGCCGGCTGTGGTGCGCACGGAACCCAGGATCGATTTTTCCTGGCCGGAAGGGATGGATGAGGGTGTGAACTCGCCAGCGGTGGGAATCCCTGTGAACGAGTACTCCGCGCGATGGTCCGCCGAGCTTCAGGTCGCCTACAGCGGCGAATACCGCTTCGTCATCAACGTCAACAACAGCGGCAGGCTGTGGCTGGACGGCAAAGTGCTGATCGACCGGTGGCCAAACGACGGGGCAATCCCGGAATACACGACCAAGGGTATCCAATTGGTGGAAGGGCAGGTCTATTCGCTCGTCATGGAGTGGAACAAGTACAATGCCAATAGCCTGGCCCGGCTGGAGTGGATCGATCCCTTCGGGGATCGCGCGATCATCGCACCAGGCTTTCTCCAGCTTCCGCTGCGGGCGAGCATGCCGCAGCCCGGCGCCGGCGAGGTGGACGTGCCCGACAGCCCCGTCCTCCAGTGGAACGCAGGGTACGAAGCGGCCGAGCACGACCTCTACTTCGGCGAGGACGCCGAGGCGGTGGCCGCCGCCGACACGACGACGGCCGGCATCTTCCGCGGCACGCGAAGCCTGGACGAGAGGACCTTCGAGCCCGGGACTCTCGAGTGGGGAAAGACGTACTACTGGCGAATCGACGAGGTCAATGAGACGAACGCCGAGAGCCCGTGGAAGGGGCACGTCTGGCGTTTCACCACGGCCGATTTCCTCGTCGTCGATGATTTCGAGAGCTACACCGACGACATGGACGCCGGCGAGGCGATCTGGCAGAGCTGGATCGACGGCATCGAGAACAACACCGGCTCGGTCGTCGGCTACTGGCAGGCCCCATTTGCCGAGCGGAGCATCGTTCACGGCGGGTGGCAGTCGATGCCGCTCGACTACAACAACGTGAACCCGCCGTACTACTCCGAGGCCGAGCGGTTGTGGGACGACCCGCAGGATTGGACGGTCAACGGCGTCGATACCCTGACGCTCTTCATCCGGGGCCGCACGGCCAACGGTCCCGACCGGCTCTACGTCGCCGTCGAGGACAGCACGGGCGCGCTGGCCGTCGCGGCCTACGCCGACCCGGCCGTCGTCACCACGACCAAATGGGTCGAGTGGAAGGTCCCGCTCAGCGAGTTCATCGCCGCCGGCGTGGACGTCACCCGGGTCAAGAGGATGTACCTCGGCGCCGGCGACCGCGACGCTCCCGCCGCGGCCGCCGCCGGCCTGATTTACATCGACGACATCCGGGTAACAAGATCGGCCCGATAAGCGACATGGGCCGGCCGTAGACAGCGGTAGGGCGGCGGTTTCCGTTTGTCGCGTGTCGATGATGTGCTTCGCGGTCATCCGTAACAGGGTGCTGGCTTTTTCGCCGATCGCTGAGGTTCCCGCCGACGCCGCACGGGTCGTTCGCGCCGTTCGGGCGTATCAGTCCTCTTCGTCATCGACGTCCGGCGAGTCCGGCGGGTGCCAGCGGCCGTGAACCAGATACAGGGTCTCCAGCAGCAGTTGCTCCGAGCCTTCCGTGACCTTGTCCATGTCGTCGGGATGGTCCGCGAGGTCGAGCAGATTCTCACTGCTCAGGAAATCCGTCAGAAACATGATGGCGTCGACGCACTCCTCGAAGCTCATGCGCCGTCTGCGAGGCGAACCCTCGGCGTGCCCCGCGATGTGCGGGCCATACCGGCCGAACTCGGGCTCCCAACGCATTTCAACTTCCAGCTTGATATTTGGGTATTCCATCGCGCGTCTCCTCAAACACAACCACTAATTATAACCAGACGCGCAGAATCTGTAAAGCCCCCAGGACCGACTTGGACTTTCGTGCATGCGGCTGTGAAGGCCGGTCGGAGTGTCATGGATCGGGGGTGGTGTCAGTTGCCGGCCGAACCGCCGGGTGCGAGGCTGGGCCGCCAGGCGTCCGGCTGGCCCCAACTGTCTCGGTCGGGATTGGCGGCGTTGCGGATCTCCAGGGAATGGCCCTGGCCGTCCGTCTTGGCAAACCAGTCGTCGTCGTATCGGAATTCGAGGATGGTGCCGTTGGTTCGGTCTTCGAGCTTGATCTTCTCGCCGCCGTTGTCGAGACTGCCCGTGTAGACGCCGGGAGCGAGTGTGATCTGGCCTTCGTAGCGTGAGAGGAATGCGGATCTATCCTTGACGATCACGATGCACGCATCCGCGGCTAACATGAGATTGGCGCCCTGCGCAAACGTGTAGGCGACACCATCGGTGAGCTTCACGCCGTCGAGACTCAAGGGAGCCGTGCCCATGTTCTTTAACTCGATGAACTCGTAGGCGTCGTTATCGAAGGAGCCGCCCGCGGCCGGGTTGTACATGATCTCGCTGACACGGACATACCGCTGCTGCTCGCTCGGGTTGCCGGCGTAGGTCAGCGTGTCGACGAGCCGGCCGTCGCGATCCAGGAGGTTGATCGTCTCGCCCCAACTGGACAGATGGCCCTTGTAGTTGCCCTGAACGAATCGGCCCTGGCCGCCGGTCGGACCGGTTGTCCGGCTTCGGAAGGCCCGCGGGTCGGGCGAGACGTACAGCCTGCCGCCGGAGATGAGCACCGTGCCGGGCAGGAAGGTGTGTTCGACGCCGCCGGCCAGTTCCCAGCCCGAAACGTCCACCGCGTAGGGGTTGACATTCAACAGCTCGACGTATTCCTCATCCTGGTTGCCGGAGGCCGGGTTGCAGTCGCACGTTCCGAAGTCAATCTTCGCGTCCGCGGGCTGGGCGTTCGGAATCGCCGCCGAATAGGAGCCGGAGATATTGTATTGAGCCACCCGGTCGACGTTGTGCGTAAGGAACAGGTGCGTCCGTCGGACGGCTAAGTAATCGTTCTTGAGCACGTTGATCGCATAGGCGAAGGACTGGTCCCTCGGGTAGCCCCCCTGACCACCCCAGGACCATGGGTTCGCCCATTTCGCGTAATCGAGGACGACATCCGCCGTCATGAGCGTGACCAGCTCATCAATCCGGTTCTCGATGAACAGCCCCGCGTACGGTGTGCCCGGCGGTTTCAGGAATTCATCCATTACCGTTCGCAAGCGGCGCACGTACATTTCGCGCACCTTCGCGTCGTTGAGCAGGGCGTCGATGAGATGGTTCCAGTGATAGTTCCATTCCTGGCAGTCCTGCTTGCCCACAAACGGATGCGACGGCTTGACGTTCGTCGGCTTTCCCGGCACGCGATCGTCGGCGGCGTAGATGTAGTCGTGGTAAGAGCTGCCGGTCCAGTTGGAGCCCCAGGTCAGGTCGTGGTCCCACGGCATGAAGCACCATTCGCCGGAGCCGTCGGAATCGCGGTACAGATAGTGGTTCTTGTGCGGATGATCGTTCTGATGGGTCAGGATCGTCCCGACGAGATAATTCAACGTCAGAGGCAGGTTGACCCGGTCGAAGATGTTGTTATGCCGCGTCAAGCCGCTGGTGTTGTTGATGCTCGCGCAGAACTCATCGAGGTCCTGCCGGCCCTCCCATCGGCGCGTCTTCTTCTCCGCCCCTCCGCCGACGTTGAACGTGTTGTACATCTTGTACAGGGCGCCGTCGGGGTCGAGGCCCTCGCGTTCGAGCAGTTCCTCCTCGGGCTCCTCGATGAAGATTTCTACGCCGTAGAACTCGCCGTTGCGCTGGGCGCGGACGGGGAACGACTCGCTGCCCGGGCAGCCGCACCAGTCGTACGCTTCGAACGCGAGATTCTGCCGCAGGTAGGCCTTGTCGCTGTACGTGCTGTTGAGGTTGAATTCATTTACGCGCGGCGCGCCGTCGCGATACCGGAACTTGTAGCCGTGGTTGAACCGGAACTTGAAGTGTTTCTTCGGCGCCCCGGCCGTGCTGCCGCCTCGCCGATGGATCACGATGTTGTCGTAGAACTCGCCATCGAAATAGACCGACCCGCGAGCGCCGCCGTCGCCCTCGGACGCGCCGACGTTCTCGACGAACCAGTACAAGACCGGCAGGGACGTGTGAATCCTCGGGTCCCGTACGACCGTTCCGTAGTATTCCGGAGAATCATTCGGCACACGAAAGAGGGGATTGCGTGACACATTGCCCTCGGCGTCCTCGGCGCTGACGGCCCAGCAGACCATGGAGCCGGGCCCGTAGAGGTCGGATGGGATCACGCCGGTGTAGACGCCGTCGTTGGCCGTGGCGTCGGCTCCCGTGCCGTCGTCGACCATCGCCAGGCCGCTTCCGGGCATCAAGCGATTCAGGGTCGTAAAGTCGATGCGACAGAGCAGCTTCACGTCCTGCACCGCGGCCAGCGTCGGCGCAACTTCAGCGGTGATAACGAGGTCTTCGGCCGGCGCCGGGGCGGGCGGGTTCTCCGTGACGCTGCGAATCGCGGGGCCGACCTGGGCCAGCGCCGCCTGGTTGGGCGTGCCCGGCGTGGGCCGCAACAGGTAGCCTTCCACGACCGTCGAGAGATCCACCTTCTGGACCTCGACGGCGACCAGCTCCGGCAGAACGAGCAGGTCGGAGCTGCCAAGCGTCGCATTCAAGCCGTGAATGGCCAACACGTTCTCGCCCCGGATCAGGGCGTCCCGGTATTGCGTGATGTCAAACTCCTGAACGCCGACGGCTTCATCGTCCGGCCGGTTGTTCGGCGCCCCGGAATTCCACGTTCGCTGTGTCTCGCTGGGCGCATTGGAGCGCGCGACCTCCACCCCGTTGAGCCAGGCGACGAAGCCGTCCTCGTATTTCATCCTGAGAATCAGCTTGTCGATGGCCACGGCGTCGGCCACTTCGAATCGAATGCGGACGTAGACGCTCTGGTTGACGTTACGCATCGCGGCCACGTCCAGGCCGATGAGACCGGCGTAGTCGTACCCGACGCCCGTCGTGCCTGCGAGCCAGGTTGAGTCGTCAAACGTCCTGATCTTCCAGACCGGTTCGAGCGACCCGTTCGTCGGAATCAGCGCCCTGGCGTCGGCGGCTTCGGGAATCAACACGGCTTCCGTCTCGGAGACGACGCTGTCACCGCTCAATCCGTAGGAGATATCGACGACCTGCGGCGGATAATCTTGATAGGCGAAGGCGATGGTCTGCCCATCAGGCTCGACCAGAGCCAGCGACTCCCCATCGGCCTGCAGCGAGAAGTTCGTATGCAGTTGGCCTTGTGGGTCCCGCTCGTTCTCGCCGGACGCAAAGACGACCAGGTAGCCGCCCGGCGACAGCCGCACCGAAGGGAATTCCCACTTCTCCAGGTCGTTCATGTCGTCCGTGAGGTGCCACCCGTCCAGATCCACGACCTCGGCTGTGGGATTGTGGATCTCAATCCAATCGGGTGAATCCCCCCGGGCATCGATCAGGCTGGTATCGTTGGACGCGACGAACTCGGTAATGACCGGCCCGGTTTCGGCCGCAAGGCTCGTCAAGGCAAACAGGCTTACTACGCCAAGAAGGACCACTCGTGGAATAGACTTCATCGCACCATCACTCTCAGACTCCACTTTCGGAACATGCATCTCGCCGACCTGCAAGGCGCCCTTCGCCAAGCCGACGTGGCGCTCCTATTGTAGCAGGTCAGGCGCCTTCGTGCAACGCGCGCGAGCCACTCACAACGTTCGGGAAGGCGTCCACCCGCCCGCTCGCCAGCTATGTGCAAATGTCACGTGCTATACGCGGCGGCTCAATCAGGCCTTCAGGGCCTTGTTCATCCGCTCGATCGTGTCGTCGACCTCTTGTGGTTTGAGCATGCCGATCGTGACGGCGTCCACCAGACCGTTCTGCCACACAAACTTCAGCGAGGCATCCTTCTGCTCCGGCCCGGTTAGCTTGCCGGCCCCGAAAATCTTCATCCCCAGGATGACCTTCCCGTTCGCGCGGGCCTGCTTGAGGACCGGCGCCACGTCTTCGACAGAGGCGTCCATCGCGGCCTCGGTACCGACATTGTTGATGCGGGCCAGCACGACGTCCGTCCACGGGTGCGTGCACGCGACCTTCAAGGCCTCGAAGTTGTGACAGGAGACCCCGACCGCCCGAATCGCCCCCTTTTCCTTCAGTTCCGACATCTCGTCGCGGATGCGCTCGTACTCCTGAGGCCACTCGCTATTCGTCATGCAGTGGATCAGGCAGATATCGATGACGTCGGACCGCAGCTCTTTGCGGAAGCGGTCCACCTCCTCTTTGGCCCCGCCGGAGGGCGAGTTCCAGTAGGCTCGTCGCGGCCAGATCTTGCTGAGCAGGATGTACTTGTCGCGCGGCACGTCGGCCAGGGCGGTCCGCAGATAGGGATGCGATCCGTACAGGTCGGCCGCATCCATGAAGGCGATGCCTCGGTCGACGCTGTGCCGAATCAGTTTGTTGAAGGCCTTCTCACCCAAACGCGTATGTGCCGAAGAACGTGCTCCGCCGTTCCACCCGGTCCCCTGCGCGAGGCGCGAAGCCTTGATCCCGGTCCGGCCCAGCGTCACGATTTCCGTCGTGGGGCACGATCCGCCCGCCGTTTTGACGTCGGCTGCGACTGTCGGTCGTATCCCGGTCGCCAGAGCTCCGGCACCGGCCAGGGCGGTCGCGATGAACCGTCGGCGGCTGACATCCTGCGTTATCTCTCTCGAAACCACTGTCTGCTGATTCATACCTTTCGGCCCTTTCATAATCGATTCCTCGGCAAGCCGGCATCTCCGGCCTGCGTCACCCCATTGTAGCCGTATCCCGTCGATGATTCAACCCCGAGCCTGCTTCGCGATAGCCCACTTCCGAAGGGGGGCGAGAGGGAAGTCTGCAAAACTCCTGCATTTGACTTCGATTTCTTGTTGATCGATCTTGATTTCCTCCTGGCCTGTGCCTACAATACGATCATTGGCCGCCATGGGATGTGGCGCCCTTAGAGGTGCCGTCTGCTGCAGCGCTGGGCGAGATGTGAGCGACGGGATACGGGATGCGGAGTTTGTCGTCCATAGCGATGGTTTCGAGCGAGCGGGGAGCACGGTTGCCCCGGCCCGGAGGATTCACCCTCGCGGAACTGCTGGTCGTCGTCTGCATGATCTGTCTGCTGATGTCCTTATCGCTGCCCGCACTGACCGAGGCGGAGCGGCGAGGCGAACAGATTCAGTGCCTCGCGAACCAGCACCAGTTGGTATTTGCATGGTTGCTGTATTCCACGGACCACGACGATAAGCTCTGCGCTCCGCGGTCATACCGTTCGGCCTTGCGGCCGTACGTCCAGACGGAAGAGATCTTCCTGTGCAAGACCGGGGAGGCCCGGCGGAAGGGTGTGATCCCCCGGAAGAGAGATTCCTACGGCGTCTCGAACACGATGGGAGGAGTGGAGCGGGATGGCGTGAGGCCCTACGAGAAGCTGCATCGCATCTCTCATCCCGGCGAGAAACTCGTCCTTGTGGATCGAGCGCCCAATGCACAGACGTGTTTCTGGCCCTTGTTGCGAACCGAGCAAGAGACGTGGGTATGGCGCCCATGGTCCTTGTACCTGGGGCTGCAGGGAATGACGGGCAGACACAGCAACGGCTGCAACCTGTCGTTCGCGGATGGCCACGGGCAATACAGGGCCTGGAGAGACGATCGGACGCGGAAGCTGATCGCTGGCCGGATGGCCGATTCAGGACGTGGATCGGCTAACAATGACGACCTTCAATACATGGTCAGAGTTTTGACGTATCGATCGAACGGGTACCTGGCGGATGTGGAGACTGGACGAGATGGCGCGCGGAATCCCTGACTTCCTTCGATATGATCTCCGGCACCGCATCGAGCGATTCCAGGACGGCGTCAAGCGGGGCAACCTGCGAAGATGGATCAACGACAGTCCGGGGCTGGTTGTCGCTGTTACTGTTGCCTCCGGGCTGTTGTTGGCCGTCGTAATCGTGTGGGCCTTGTGGCCGAACTCTGCTCCGCGGTTGCGACAGGGAAAGACGGCTTGGTTCTACGATACGAACACGGGCAGTCTTTTCGTGGGAAGCTCCAAGCGGACCGGCCCGATTGCCGCGCCGTCGGGTCCCGCGCGTGCCGGCGCGCCGGCCGGCTTCCGGGCGCATGTGTACAGCTACGTGCTGGACCCGAACGAGTCCGAGCTGTTCGTTGGTTTTCTGGAGCGTCCGGATCCGAACGCCGGCGCAAGGGCTGCTACCTCCGACATGAGGGATTTTCAGAAGTGGGCCCAAAGCCGGCTGATCCGCCGGGTGGATGATGAGGCATGGGTGCAGGCCGCAAGCCCTGAGGGGCAGGCCCTGCTGGAGGAACTCACGCGTCCCAACGAGCTGGGCCAGACGCCTATCTATCAGGTGACCCGAGATTAAAGGCGGAGAACCATGAAGAAGGCATTCACCCTTGTGGAGCTGTTGGTGGTCGTTGCGATCATCAGTCTGTTGCTGGCCCTGGGGCTGCCGGTAATGCGGCGGGTCCGGGAGCAGGGCGCAGAGACCGTCTGCCGGTCGCATCTGCGCCAGATGAACGTGATCCTGAAGACCTACACGAACAGCCACGACGGTGTGTTCCCGTCGCCGCGATATATCTATCATTCCCGCGAGTCATTCAACGATGAGAAGATCTGGAGAGTATACCTGCCGTGCTGTCGTTGGCATGATGCTCGCATCGGACTCGACAGCCCATTGCTGCGCACCGAACGCCCGGAGCTGCGCGGCTCACTCTGGCCCTACCTGGGCGATACGCGAGTCGTGCGTTGCAAGGTGGGACAGCGGGCCAATGAGTTCCGGGGCTGCAACAACGCGTGTCCCGACTGCGTGCACGACCCCGGCATTGATATCGTGCCTCAGTACACGTATACGATGAATGGCTATCTGAACAAGACTCTTAAGACCGGCACTTCGGACACAGGGGCCATTGCGGATGGGATCGACGGCCGCACGATTCGAGAGTGGGATATCTCCCGCGAGACACAAGTGACGCGCAGCCCCTCAATGGTCTTCACCTTCGCCGAGCAGAACTCATGGGCCATAAATACCGAAGGACGACAACCTATCGGTCCAAGGCCGGAGTGGGCCGCCGAATACAACCTCAGCGGGAAGTATTACCTGGAAGCGCCGCCACATCTGAGAGGTTATCCCGGGACTATTAGTGCGGGCTTCCTGTCGATCGAAGCCACCTATACGATACTCCGGGGAGCATTGTATCAGGATGACCGCGTACTCGGCGATGCCTTTGCGACCTGCCATCGCCCTCACAAGGGAGACCTGAACGCCGGCTACTCGTACGTCGCCATGCTCGACGGCCACGTCCGGCGGGTTACGGTGGCCGACCAGCTCCGTCGCAGCAGGCAGGTCCCGCGATTCGGCGAGAGCCCGCTCGGCCCGGGCGGCAATGTGGCTCTGGCCTGGCCCCTCAACGTTCCCCCTCCCGGCGGCTGGGACAATCAATAGGGCCCTGAACCGAAGGCAGATATCCGAGGCGCATCATCTTGCCTTTCGGCTCTCGTCTTTTCCGCTCCGGCTTGCCATGATATTGGCAGCAATCTCGATTGAGAGCACTTGGACGTTGGTAGAAGCATGAGAAAGCACAAGAATGTCCGGCGCCGGCGCGTGGCGACAATCTCGCTTTATGGACCGAACGATCACCATGCCACGAAGGTCGTCGCTGGTATCGTGGATGTGGATCGCGACGATGTCGTGGCGCTTGAGCGTTGGATGTCCGGCAAGACAGACGTGCGCAACGACGAAAAGATTCAAAAGGACATCATGGCGTTCGTCAAGAGACACAATGTCAAAGAAGTTGTGCTGGCCGACAGGATCATCGGCTGCCCTCACGAGGAAGGGCCCGACTACCCCGTCGGGGAGGACTGTCCGTTCTGTCCATTTTGGGCGGGTCGCGACCGCTGGACAGGGGAATTGAAGGAATAGGATAAGCTGCGCGTCTTGAGCCTTCGGCCTGCCGTCTTTCATCCGCCAGTCCAGCCGACAGCCGATGAGACGCCCAAGGCAATCCTTTCGCTCAACTCGCCAGCAGAAATCCGGTTCGGTCGGGATACGGTGGCAGGGCCTGCGCCGGTCAAAAGAGCGGCGTGCGTGGCCAGAAGCCTGTCATGTCGAGCGCAGCGAAGCGCAGTCGAGACATCTGGCCGCGTAACATGACGTGCCTTCCCGGCGCGGCCAGATTCCTCCACTGCGGTCTTCGGCCTCCGGTCGGAATGACACCAGCCCAGGGCGAACCCGAATCCACCATCATATGCCGGCCGCACCCCAGAAATCCTCAACTGCTGCTTGACATTCACCGATAGTCCTGGTATAAGACTCGCTGAGAAGTCGGTTCTTCAGGGTCATCCATGCGAACCGTGAAACGTGGACAACTTGGGGCAGTCAGTGATGTGCAGGTGGTCGTGCGCGTGAGCATTGCTGCCGGCGGGATCATCATCATTATGAGCCACAGGAGAAAGCTGCCCTGAGAAAGGTTATATCGATTGAATGAAAGCCTTCCAGAGCAGCGGGTTCTGGAAGGCTTTTTTTGTTTCTACGGCGTTTTTGGGGAGCCGGATTATGGAAGAGAAGAAGCGAACACCGTGGTATGAGGACACCGAATTCTGGCAGGCGGTCCAGCCGGTGCTCTTCGACGTAGAGCGACTCCGCCAGGGGCCGGTGGAGGTCGATCAGATCATCCGGCTGCTGGATCTCCAGGGCGGCGAGCGAATCTGCGATCTGTGCTGCGGCGTGGGGCGGCACAGCCTTGAGCTGGCCCGCCGGGGGTACAAGGTCACCGCCGTCGACCGGACGAAGCGGTACCTCGCCGAGGCGCGGGCCAAGGCCGAGGCCGAGAGCCTGGACATCGAGTTCGTCCAGGAGGACATGAGGGCGTTTCACCGGTCCGGTTCGTTCGATGTGGTGCTGAACCTGTTCACGTCGTTCGGTTATTTCGAATCGCCGTCCGATGATCGGCGCGTGGTTGAGAACGTGTGCCGATCGCTCACACCCGGCGGCCGGTTCATGCTGGACTTGATGGGAAAGGAGGCGCTGGCGCGCATCTTTCGCAGCCGAGACTGGCGGCGGGTGGATGGAACGATCCTGCTCATGGAGGCAAGAGTCGTGGACCACTGGAGCGCCGTCGAGAATGAATGGACTCTGGTTCAGGATGGTGCGCAGCATGTCCGGCGCTTCTCGCACCGGCTGTACAGCGCGGCGGAGCTGGCCGGACTGCTTCAAGACTGCGGATTCGGGGCGGTGCAGGCGTACGGTGATCTGCATGGGATACTCTACGACGAGAAGGCCGAACGACTCGTCGTGATTGGACGCAAATAGGCCGCCGCCGGCCGGGTTTTCCGCTCCGTTCTTGACGGAAACAGCGTGGCGTTCGTATGATACGCCGTTTGCCTTGTACCGTTTTCGAGGACCTTTGTGATGTCGGATGAGAAAAAGCACAACTATCGTGACACGCTGAATCTGCCGCAAACCAGCTTTTCCATGAAGGCGAACCTGGTGCAGCGCGAGCCGGCGATGCGGAAACGCTGGGCCGAGCAGAATATCTACGCGCAGATCCGCGAGGCCCGCCGGGGCAAGCCATTGTACATCCTGCATGACGGCCCGCCCTACGCCAACGGCGATATCCACATGGGGCACGTGATCAACAAGGTCCTCAAGGATTTCGTGGTCAAGTACAAGACGATGACCGGCTTCGATGCGCCCTATATCCCCGGCTGGGACTGCCACGGGCTGCCGATCGAATCGCGCGTGGTGACCGACCTCGGCGCGAAGGCCCGGGAGATGCCCAAGGAAGCCATCCGCCGGGCTTGCATGAAGTACGCGAGCAAGTACGTCAAAATCCAGAGCCGGCAGTTCCAGGACCTCGGTATCTTCGGCGATTTCGACGATCCGTACCTGACGTTCAAGCCGAGCTACGAGGCGGGCATCCTCGAAGTCTTCGCCGAGCTCGTGGGCAAGGGGCTCGTCTTCAAGCAGCTCAAGCCGATCCATTGGTGCATCGGGTGCGAAACGGCGCTGGCTGAGGCGGAGCTGGAATATCGCGACGTCTCCTCGCCGAGCATTTTCGTGAATTTCGCGGCGGCGGAGGAAACCGTCAAGCGGCTCATCGAGCTGGGCCTGGTCGCGGAGGACGAGGCCCAGGCGCGCGTGTGCTTCATGATCTGGACGACCACGCCGTGGACGCTGGCTGCCAACTTAGCGGTCGCCGTACATCCGCATCTCGACTACACCACGATCCGCTACGAGAAGGACGGTCGCCCGTACGTTTCCGTCGTCTCGACGGATCGCCTGAACGCGGTCGTGCAGGCGGGGCAGTTGCAGGAAGGCGCCTATCAGGTCGCGGGCAAGACCGTGCGAGGCAGTGCGCTGGAGGGTCTGCGCTACGTCCATCCGTTCATGGAGGACAATCCGACCGACAAGGACGCCTACATGGTGATCCTTGCGGACTACGTGACGACCGAAGACGGCACGGGCCTCGTGCACACGGCCCCCGGGCACGGCCTCGAAGACTATATGTCCGGGCAGAAGTACGGCCTGGCCGTCTACTCGCCGGTCCAGGACGACGGCTGCTACGATGACACCGCGCCCTCATGGCTCCAGGGCAAGAGCGTGCTCGACGTCGAGAAGGACGTGAACGGCTACCTGCAAGAGCAGGGCTGGCTCTATGCCCAGGACGAGATCCAGCACAGCTACCCGCACTGCTGGCGCAGTCGGGACCCGGTGATCTTTCGGGCGACGGAGCAGTGGTTCGTCGGCGTGGACCGCGAATCATCTGATGCCGGGCGGAGCCTGCGCGAGATGGCGATGGAGAGCGTGGAACGCGTGCGTTGGATCCCGGCGTGGGGCCAGAAGCGCATCGCGGGCATGCTGGAATCCCGGCCGGACTGGTGCATCAGCCGCCAGCGGAGCTGGGGCCTGCCGATCCCGGTCTTCACGATGCCGGACGGCCGCACGCTGCTAACGAAGGAATCGGTCCTGGCCGTATCGAGATATGTGGGCCAGCACGGCTCGGATAGCTGGTTCACGCATACGCCGCGAGAGATCCTTGGCGACGATTTCCAATTGCCCGAGGGTTTCAGCCTCGATGAGCTACAGAAGGAAGAGAACATCTTCGACGTGTGGTTCGAGTCGGGGTGCAGTTGGTACAGCGTCTGCGCGAGGCGGGAGGGCTGGCCCGTCCCGGTGGACCTGTACCTTGAAGGCTCGGACCAGCACCGCGGCTGGTTCCAGCTCTCGCTGCTGCCGGCGCTCGGGGCGACCGGCCAAGAGCCGTTTCAGCGCGTCCTGACCCACGGCTTCACCGTCGATGAGAAGGGCATGAAGCAGTCGAAGTCGCTGGGCAACTACGTGAACGCACAGCAGGAGATCACTAAGTACGGGTCCGACATCCTGCGGCTCTGGGTCGCCAGCGTGAACTACCAGGAAGACGTTCGCTGCACCGACGAGCTGATCGGCCGGACGCAGGATGCCTATCGCAAGATCCGCAACACGTTGCGATACCTGTTCGGCAACATCAACGATTTCGACCCGGCGCAGCACGCCGTCTCCTACGGGCAGATGTTCGAGATCGACAAGTGGGCGATGCAGCGGCTCCAGAAGCTCATCGCGGAAGTGACCGAGGCCTACGACAACTTCGTCTTCCACCGCGTCTTCTCCCTGCTGTACAACTTCTGCACGGTGGAAATGAGCAGCATCTACATGGACGTGCTGAAAGACCGCATGTATTGCGACGGTGCGGACAGCCTCTCCCGCCGCAGCGGTCAGACGGCGATGTACCACGTCCTCAGCACCCTTGTCCGGTTGCTCGGCCCCGTCCTCGTCCACACGGCTGAAGAGGCCTGGGACGCCATGACCGTCAAGCCCGAAGACTGCGCCGGCGTCCACCTGGCCCACATGCCTCAGATGGACAAATCCATCGACTACACCGCAGAAGAACCGAAGTGGCAGAGGCTGATGGCCCTGCGCGACGAGGTCCTGCGCGGCCTGGAGGGCCTGCGGCGCGACAAGGTGATCGCGAGCAACCAGGAAGCCTCCGTCACGGTGCGCTGTACGCCCGAGGACGCGGCGACCCTCCGCGACTTCGGCGAGACCCAATTCGCAGCCCTGTGCATCGTCAGCGAAGTCAAGCTCGAAGAAGGCGCCGAGCAGACGACGGTCGCCGCGGCCAAGAGCCCGCACGCCAAGTGCCAGCGATGCTGGAACTACTGGCCGAGCGTCGGCGCCAACGCCGACCGTCCGGACCTCTGTGATCGCTGCGCTGCGGTCGTGGAGAGCCGATAGGTCGCGCGATCAGGCGTATAGAGTGGGTTCTTTACCCACGCGTAAACTTGCGGGCCGGGGGTGCGATGTGGTACAAAGACGCCAACGACTATGGACGCTGCGACGGAAGGGACAATGCGACCGGTCTGTGTGTTGCCGCGATGGCGGGTGCGGCTGGCGGAGTACTGGCCGGTGCTGCTGCTGGCGGGATTGGGGCTGCTCTGGTCGCTGAGCTTCTGGCGGCATTTCGTCTTTCCGAACTCGGACTATTATTCCTTCATGCACACCGGTCGGCAGTGGCTCTCGTTCGAGGTTCCGGCGGGCATGAAGCGAGGGCCCGTCTTTTCGGTGATTGCCGGTCTGATTAGCATGATCTTCCCGCAGCCGTCGAGCCAGGTCGCGGCCACGGAGATGTATAACGCATTGCTGCTGCCGGTCTGCATGATTCTGTTCTATCTGATCGGGCGGGAGCTGCTGGGTCGTCCGGCGGCCATGGTGACGGCCTTCCTGGCGGGCATCAGTCCGTGGATGATTCGGATGAGCAGTCAGCCGTTAGCGGAGATGACGCTCGTGGCGCTCTTCGCCGCCGGCGTGCTCTGCGTGGGGCGAGGCCGCTTAGGCTGGGCGTATGTCTTTGCCATGCTGGCGTCGATTACGCGATGGGACATGGCCGCGATGGTGCCGGCGGTGGCGCTGGCGGACCTGTTGCGCAACCGTCGGTTGCGGTCCGTGCTCTGGAAGGCTGCGCTGGCGTCCGCGCCGTTCCTGCTGTGCCTGGGGATTATGGAGATCCAGGCGGCCGGTGCGGGCAGGGGCGCGCACTACCTGCAGGTGCTCTCGGGCCGCCGGCAGTTCGCCCTCCTGCAGGACCTGCGGCTCTACTGGGAGGCGATCCTCTCGTCGGTCAACGTTCCGCTCGGGCCCGAGGTCGGGGGCCGGCTCCAGGCGCTCGGACGAATCAACACCGTGGTCTTTCGGCAGACGGCGACTCTGCTGATAGTGACCTTCCTGTGGGGCTCGGTCGCCGGAATCGCAAAACGGCGCTGGGAAGTCCTCGCTATGCTCGTTACAGGCGTGCCGTATGTGCTGGTGCACGCCCTCTGGCCGTTCCGCCTCGGCCGGTTCTGCGTGCCCGTCGCGTGGGCTGGGCTCCTTATCGCCGTCTACGGCGCAAAGAGCATCCTGGAATGGCTGCGCGGCCGCTGGCGCGAGTGGCCTCGGGTCAAGCCGGTGCTCCAGATCGCCCTCGCGGGCCTGCTCGTGGTCTGGGCGTCGGCGGGCGTGTGTGCGCTGTTCTGGGCCGAACGAATGGTCGGCGACGGCATCGCATGGGTCGGATACCCGTCGATCGCGGTCGCGGTAGGGGGGTACCTCGGATATGAATGGGTGCGGGCCGCCCGTCCCGGCCTGCACTGGCTTCTTGTGCCGGCGTTCCTCGCCCTCGCGGTGCTCAGCAGTGGCGCCCAGACGGTGGTCATCATGGGCACCGGCCGGAAGCTCGTGAATTTCAAGGCGCTGAGCCTGTGGTTCAAGGCCAACGCCGGGCCGAACGACCGGATGGTCACGAACATGCCGGCGTACATGCCGCTGTACACCGGCCTGCCGGAGGATCGCTTCATCCACACGGGCGACATCTCGCCGGGGACGGCGCCGGATTTTCCACGTTTCGTGCAGGAATGTCGGGAAAGGGGCGTGACGCTGATCGCATGGGATTCCGGCCTGCTCGACAACACGGACGACATGTACTACAAGCTGTGGGGGCTCGACCGCATCTACCCACTTGGAATGCCTTTCTATGGCGGCCGGCTCGACCGTCTCGGCGACTGCACGCTGGTCCACGTCATTCGCGAGGACTGGCCGAGGATCGCCGTCTGGCGCATCACCCCGAAGGATCAGCCGAAGCAGACCACGGGCGGCGGACTGTAGGCGACAGCCACGAACCCCCCACCCACTACTGACGATCGCCGTTCCCAGGTCACGAATCCACTCGAAACGGACAACCTGCGGCGACTACAGTTACTCCGCGGGCTCCTCGGCGGGCGGCGTGGGGGCGGGTTCCTCTTCTCCGCCCCCGCAGCCTGTGATGGTGACTGCGGCTGCCAGAATCACCAGTGCGGAGAACAGTGCGATGAGTTTGCGTCTGAGATCGGTCATCTTCTTTCCCCTTCTGAATGAGTGCTTCTCTGTATCGATCGTCGGAACTCCAATATCCAATTCCGGAGTCCATCCTCGATAATCATAACGCGCCATGTGCCCGAATCAATCCCATTGGCAGAGATTTTCGCAACAAACCGCGTCCAGAAGAGTTCCAGGCAGAGATTTCCGCCGTTGCCTCGTCGATATCTCACGCTTCGACGAGCGGCGTGCCCTGGCTTCCATTGGCGCCGATGGCCTTAAGGAATCGCCGCTCCATGTCCTTTTCGAGTTTCTCGCGTTCGGCCTTTGTGCCCTTGGTCAGAGGGATCTGGCCGCCGGCGTAGGTGAGATGGCCGCCGCCGGTACCCTTGCGAGCGACCATATGCTTGATGACCTTCTCGGCCAGGTTGCTCTCTTCCGACGTCCGGATGGAGATCATCAGCTTGTCGTTCCAGGTGCCGGTGCACATGGTCCAGGTCGTCTCATCCTCGCGAAGCAGCAGGTCGGCGACCTCCGCAATCATATCCGGGTTGTCGATTTGGCCCAGATCCGTGATGATGGCGGGCCCCTGCACGCGGGCGTTTCGCAGGCCGTCGGCCAGCATCTGGTAGTAGACTCTGGGCACCTTGCCCCGCTGGATGACGCCGAGCATGCGTTTATTGGCAAAGGGGTAGAGGAACTCGATGGCCTCGATGTCGAAACGCGAGGCCTCGCGACCGAGATCCTGGGTATCCGAGCGGATGCCGTAGAGCAGGGCGGTCGCCAGGGGCGCATCCGGCGTAATGCCCGCCTCGATCAAGTATTCGCAGAGAATGGTCGAGGTGGCGCCGTAGCCGCTTCTGACGTCGGTGAAGGTGGCGGTCCGGGTCTGGCGGCGAATCGGATGGTGGTCGATGACGATGTCCGGCAGGACGTTCTCAGGCAGCGAGTTGTTCCCCGTGGCGGGCTGCGTGTCCACCATGGCGATGAAGTCGTACTTCTGGCAATCCACCTCGCTGCAGGATCGCAGGTTCAAGCCGAGGTATGTGACGAGAACGCGATTCTCGCCCCGGCCGACCGTTCCGCCGCACGCAATGGAGCACTGGAGGTTCGCCAGGCTCCGCGCCAGCCTTCGCAGCGCCACGGCCGCAGCCAGACTGTCGGGATCGGGGTTGTCCTGCATCACGATCAGCAGATTGGTGCTGCCCGTGAACAGTTCGGTCAGTTTCTGAAGCTTCGTACCGGTCTTTTCGGCAGCTCTCATAGAGCAAACACTAAGAACCAAACATCCAATATCAAAACAGCGGAATCGCAGCGCAGGCCCCATAACCGGCCGGTCCTCGCACCGTGATGCCTGGCTTTCCCACGCCGGGCGGCGTTGCCCGGCAAACACGTATTCTACCACGCGAGGGGCCGCACAGATAGCCCCTTGTCCTTATTTGCCCTTGCGGAAAGGCCTGAGAAGCCGCAGGAGGTAGAGTTGATGCCACTGTCTCTGGGTGGGAAATACCCCCCGCTCCACGGAATCCACCTCCTCGATGGAGTAGAACGCCTGCGGATTGAACTGCTTGACGAGATCGACCACGGCAGGGGCCTCCCGCCGCCGGACGACCGTGAAAATGATCTTCACCGGACCGCTGGCGCCCTGCCCGTCTACGGCGGTCACACCATATTGCTGTTCTCGGAGCCGCCCGATCAGGTCGACGGCTTTCTTCTGAGTAACGACCCGAATGAGCACCACCCCAAGCGAGAGTTTCTCGGCAATGTGGATGCCGACGAAGTTGCCCATCGCGAAGCCGCCCGCGTAGCCCAGATAGCACAGCGGGTTCGTCAGGTTCTGCATGATCTGCCCGATGGCCAGGATCCAGATCAGCACCTCGAAGAAGCCGACCACAGGCGCCAGGTACTTGAAGCCCCTGGCCACGAAGACCAGGCGTACCGTCCCTAATGAAACATCCGCGATGCGCGCGAGGAAGATCAGGAGGGGCAGGACCACCCACGCATAGATCGACGAATCAGGAAATACAACCGCAATCATTTCCATCACTTGCCGGCAGGATGCTTCGTACGCATCACAGCCACTTTTTCCTCCTGAAATACTTGACCATCAACCCTGTGATGGCCAGCATCACCAGCCATACGGCCGGATAGCCCCAGCGCCAGTGCAACTCGGGCATCCAATCGAAGTTCATGCCGTAGATGCCCGCGACAAATGTCAGCGGTATAAAGATTGTGGCGATGATCGTCAAGACCTTCATCACCGCGTTCATGCGATTGCTGATGCTCGACAGGTACGTGTCCAGCATGCCTGAGACAATGTCGCGCAGGCTCTCGATCGTATCGATGATCTGGATCGTGTGGTCGTAGATGTCACGCAGATAAACGTCGGTGGATGCGGCGATTAAAGCCGATTCGCTCCTTTGAATCCCATTGACCAGCTCGCGCAGGGGCCAGATCGACCGGCGCAGGGAGATCATCTCTCGCTTGAGGGCATAGATCTGCTGAAGCGTTCTTTCGTCCGGGTCGGAGATCAGTTCGTCCTCCAATCCTTCGATTCTGTCCCCCACCTTCTCGAGAATTCCGAAGTAGCTGTCCACAATCGCGTCCAGCAATGAATACATGAGGTAGTCGGCGCTCATCTTGCGAATGCGCCCTTTGCCGTTGCGGATCCGATCGCGAACGAACTCGAAGACATCCCCGACGCGTTCCTGGAAGGAGATCACGAAATTCGACCCTAACACCAGACTGACCTGCTCGGACTCAACCGTCGCGTACTCGTCGTTATAGCTGAGCATTCGGAGCACGACGAACGCGCAGTTCTCGTAATCCTCGAACTTCGGGCGCTGGCCGGTGCTGAGCACGTCCTCCAAAATCAACGGGTGCAGGTCGAACGCCTTTCCGAGTTTCTCAATGACCTGGACCTCATGGAGGCCGTCGATATTGACCCAGGTCACCGTGGGGGTCTGCTTAAACGGGAAGCATTCCTCGACGGACCCCACGCGTTTTTCCGTCACCTGCTGCTCGTCATAGTCGATGACAGTGATTCCGACGGTTTCAACTTTCTTCTCTCCGACGTGGACGAGCGTCCCCGGGGGCAGACCGGCTTTCTTGGAATGCCTTTTGACAGGCTTGCGCTTAAGTCTGGTTTTCGCGGCCATTTCGATACCTCCCAGTGAGAGAAGTCCTCTGTCTCCGGCCCGCGGCACAACAGCCACGGCCGCCCGGCCCAGTTCAAACGCGGTCAGGCTCAGCCCTTCTGCATGGCGACGTTCATGGCGGGCGCTTCGCCCTTCTTGTCCTGGCCCATATACAAGGTCACATGCGGGAACGGGATCTCGATGTCCTGCTCGTCAAATTTCTTCTTGAGTCGCCGATTGAACTCGCGCCCCACGGCCCACTGCCGAATCGGTTTGGTCTTGGTGCGAGCCTTGACGATCACCGCGGAGTCAGCAAATTGGTCGAGGCCCAGGATCTCGATCGGCTCCAGAATATCCGCGCCGAATTCGGGATCGTTGCGCAGCTCTTCATCCACTTGCTTGACGACCTTCACCACCTCGTCGACGTCCTCGCGGTACGCGACGCCGATGTCGAAGACGTAGCGGGAGTACTCTTTCGTCATGTTCGTAACGACGCCGATCTGGCCGTTGCGGACGTAGTGCACGTTTCCCGCCAGGTCCCGCAGGACCGTCATGCGCAGATTCAGCTTCTCGACGAGCCCGCCCTTGTCGGCGATCTGGACCACGTCGCCCACGCGAATCTGGTCGTCCAGCAGAATGAAGAAACCGCTGATGAGATCCTGGACGAGATGCTGCGCGCCGAAGCCGACGGCCAGACCGAGGACGCCGGCGGCCGCCAAAATCGGACCGATCTTGATGTCAAGCTCCGTCATGACCATGAGGACCGCCACGGCAATCACCGTGACGCTGAGCAGATAGGCGATGACCCCACTGAGCGTATCGGCGCGTTTCTTGTACTCCTCGTCCATCTTCCTGCGGCGCCCGATAACCGCGAAGATCCGGCCGGCGACGACGCCCGACAGCTTCACCCCGATGAGCATGAGGACCAGGATGAGCACGACTCTGGGGCCGCTCGCGACCACCCAGTCCACGGTCTGTTCAACGTACTTTTCGAAGTCAATGTTCATGGCACACCCCTTATCAAAGAAACCAGTACGATTGTGCTATGCCCTGGCGCTCTTCTTGCGCAGAAGATGCGTCGCCAGCAGGATGCCCGTCACGAGGCCCAGGATGAAGGTCAGCATCAGGAGCAGCGCGCGCGACATCTCAACCGTCCAGAACAGAATGTGAGCCTGGGCCGGCTCGGTGTTCTGTACGACAATAATCAGAGCGAGAATTGAAACAACGGCAATCGAGATCAGTTTGGCTTTCTTCATGGACACTCCCCTTCAGTATTCTCTGGGCCTGGCCGCTTCTCGTCATCCTCGATCTGCACACACCAGGATTGCTTTGCGTCGTCGGCAAAAAATTCCTACGCATCGTCGCGGAGCCGGTTCTCGGGTTCTTCGAATTCGGTGCGCAGCCTGGGAAGAGCGTGCGGGTAATGCGTTTGAATGAACTCGACCAGTTTCTCTCGGACGTGACAGCGGAGATTCCAGGCCAACGAGGCGTCTTCAGCACTCATGAGCGCACGAAGCTCGACCGTGCGCTCCGAAGTGTTGGTGACCTGGAGCCCGCATACCTTGCGGTCCCAGAAGTCCGAACCTTCCAGAATGCGCCGCAGTTCGGCACGGATGGCCTCAATCGGTACGGTGTAGTCCACATAAAGGAACACGGTTCCCAGGATTTCCGCAGAAGCGCGGGTCCAGTTCTGGAAGGGCCGTTCGATAAAGTGGGTAATTGGGACAACGAGGCGTCTAAGGTCCCAGATTCTGACGATCACATAGGTCAGGGTGATTTCCTCGATCCGGCCCCATTCGCCCTCAACGATGACAACATCGTCGATCCGGATCGGCTGCGTGATGGCGATCTGCAATCCGGCGATGAAGGTCCCGATCGTCTTCTGGGCGGCCAGACCGATGACGATGCCGACGATGCCGGCCGAGGCGAGCATAGCCGTCCCAAGCTGCCTGACCTTGGGAAAGGTCATCAACATGGCCGCCACGGCGATGATGATAATCACGAAGACCACGAGACGCCGCAGGACGTTCAATTGGGTAAGGATTCGCCGGGCGAGCAGGTTGTCCTTGACATCCACCTTGAAGCGAAGGACCGCGGCATCTCTCAAGACGGACGTGCCCCGGATGAGCAGCCATGAGACCACGCCGATGAGGACCAAAGCCACAATGTGTCTCACAAAGTCGCCTAATCCCGCAGGGACCCCCGAGATGTCGGCCGCCAGGCGGATGGCCACGACCGCCATGAGCCACGCGGCCGGCCGCCGGAAGTGCTTTAGAACTAGCTCATCGACGGGCGAGACACTGCGTTTGGCGAAACGGCTGAGGAGTTTCACGATCAAGTAATGGCACGCCAAAGCCACACCCACGGCAATCAGCGCTGCAACAAGAAACCTGATCCAACCCTGCCAATCCTCCACGATACTCCACATAATCCTGCCCTCCCTGGCACGTTCCTATTCTTGCCGCGCCGTCGCTCCGAGACGGCTCGTCATGGCCTGGCGCCGCCCGTCATGCTACTGAGACCCAGGGAACTTGCAAGAAGAATCTGACGGCCCCTCAACGCAGGCGGGCGCTGTCGAAACGAGGAAATCATAGCGGCGTTGCCGCCGAGGATTTGCACCGTGGCGAAGGATCAGTACATCGAGATTCGGAACGACAGGATCGGCGCCTTTTTACCGCCGGCGAGAGAGTCACACGATCCGGTCAGGACGCGCGAAAGCAGATTCAGCGCCGGTCGGCCCTCAGGAATTTTCGTTGGGCTCCGGCGGCAACGGCTCCTCCGGGACCTCCACCGCCGGCTCGACCGGTGGCTCTTCCGTCGGCTCGGCGGTCACGCCCTTCTGCAGTTGCTCGATCAGCTCCTGCTGCTCGGCCACCAGGGCCTTCAATTCGGCGACCTGTTTCTGAAGGGAGGCCGTCGTATCGGCCTGCCCACTGCTGCGGGTGGCCAGCTCCTTGATGACCTGCTCAGCTTGCCGGGCAACCGTGGCCGCCTGGTCCCGCTCCTGGATAAGCTGAGCGACCTTCTCCTCAAGCTCGTCACGGCTTTCTCTGACGGCATTGAACTCGGCCCTCAGGGTGGACGTCTCCTTTCGGGCCTGCTCCAGGTTGAACTTCAGCCGCTGCACGGTGGCCTTGGCCTCGGCGGCCTCCTCCTGGGCCTGCTCCAGGCCTCGATCTGCACAGCCGGCCAAGAAAGCCCATGAAACGAGCAATCCGATAGCTACAGCAAGCGGTAGGGAGCCTGCTCGCGATTGGGTGAGAGGCAATTCGACTCGTCCTGTGACTGTCGTTTGTTGTGCCATCTGCGTTCTCCTGCAGGCGTTCGTCGTCATGTTTTCGCCCGCGCACCGCATGAACTGCCGGGCGGACAAGGCCGGCGATTTCCTTGAGGGGATCATCGCAAACCCCAAGCTGCTCCTCATCGACGCCTGCACCATACACCCGGTCGATATGGAGTTCTTAGCCTCTTATCGTCCACGACGGCACCGTCTCTGTAGTGCTGCCGGCCCCGGGGTCTCAAAAAAATCCGTACGGGCGATCCTGGCCCCCACACGTTCGATGATCGGCGCGGCGTTGAAGCTCGTGATATCGATCTGCTCGGTTGGGTCCGGAAAATCGCCCGGTTACGCCGAATCGCCCAGGAATCTGTAGCTCAGGATCTTATAAATCAGCTTGGCCGCCAGGAAATCCGGGGCCCAATGGCTCTTTACCGGACACATCTCGACCACGTCGAAGCCTACCACGGTTCGCTGGCGGCACACGGTCTTCATTAGGGCCAGCACGTCATACCACAGCAACCCGCCCGGCTCGGGGGTCCCCGTCGACGGCATGATCGACGGGTCGAATACATCCAGATCGATCGTGATGTACACCTGCTCGGTCAATCGGGCTACAACCTCGCCGATCCAGCCCCTACCGCCGTGGATTTCTTCGGCGAAGAAGACCCGGCCCGCCTCCATCGCCGGCCTCTCGCAGGCGTCCATGCTCCGGATTCCCACCTGCACGATCGGGCACAGTTCCCTGACCCGCGCCATGACACAGGCGTGGTTGTATCGGGATCCCTCGTATTCATCTCGCAGGTCGGAATGAGCATCGAGCTGCAGAACGCTCATGCCCGGATACCGCTGGGCATGAGCCTGGACCGCACCAATACTCACAGAGTGCTCCCCTCCTGCGAGCGCGACGAACTTATTGTTCGCCAGGTGCTCCTGGACCCTCTGCCGGACGGCATCGACCATCTCGGCGGGCGGCAGGTCTGGGGCAATCGCCTCATCCGTGAAAATGCCATGCTGATACACCTGCGAATCGGTCTCAATGTCGTACAGCTCCATATTCGCCGACGCATGGATGATCGCATCGGGACCTTTGTCGGCCCCCTTGACCCACGTGCTCGTCCCGTCGTAAGGGACGGGAACCATCACGATTCGAGAGCGACCCTCGTCACAGTATTCCGGCGGCAGGGCCCCAAAATTGATGGGTTCAGTCATCGCATCATCTACCCAGGCAGGAGGTTGGATTCTCAATCGAACAGGAACATCGCGATGGCCACCGTGGTGGTCCAGAGGTCCTTCTGGCCGCGGGCAGTCTGTGTGATGTTCGAGGTTCGGATGATCAAGCCGCTGGACTTGTAGACCTGCTCCTTCTCCGACCATGCCTTGTTCGGGTCCACCTCGAGTCCGAGGGTGGTTCCGAGCATGCCGGCGGCGAGGTCTTCGGCCAGGTCGGCCGCTTCGTTCTGGTTCATGCCGTGGCCGTGGACCTCGCTGAGATAACCCCACTTCCTCACATCCTTCGGCACGGCTATCCCCACGGATGAGGCAACCAGACGACCGTGCTCATTGGTATCCGCTCGCGCCATGACGCAGTGACAGATCCCACCCGGCGTCAGTTGCGCCAGTCCCTTTTCCCGACTAACGATCTTGCACCGCGGCGGCAGGATCGACGAGACCTGCACCAGGTTCTGCTGGGCCACGCCCGCCTTTCGCAGGGCTTCCTCAAAGGACTTGAGTTGATATTTGTGCCGGCCAACGCCCTTGGTCAGAAAGACTCTCGTGGGAACCAAGCTGCGCATTTTCACCTCCCGCAATGTGCACGATATCGTGCGTTCTTCTATACTGTCTTGGTTTTCAGCCAGCGAATTATAGAAACCGCTCGTCTGCTGGCAACGAAAATATTCAAAAGGCCAGATATTGTCGGGCCTTGGTGAGCCGGGCCCCGACGTTCCCGATCTGCTCAAGATGCCGCAGACGCTGCGTCTGCCGCAATCGAAGGATGCGACCGGCCGTCACCGGGCCAAGCCCGGGCACGCGCAGCAGATCAAGCCGCGACGCGCGATTCACATCGACCGGGAAGAACTCCGGATGATGCTCGGCCCAAGCCTCCTTCGGATCCGTCTGCAGGGAGAGATTTCCCCGCTCATCGAGGGGGATATCAACGTCCTTGAAGCCGTACTTGCGCATCAGGAAGTCCACCTGGTAGAGGCGGTGCTCCCGCGTCAGTATGTCGCCCGGGCCATCTCGCCCGGCCTGTTCCGGACAGAGAGACGCATCACCCAGACCGCGCTGGTAGGCGCTGAAGTAAATGCGGTGCATCCTGAGCCGGTCGTAAAGCCCCCACATGTACCGGACGATCTCGGCATCCGATTCCCCGGCCGGCCCGACGACGAACTGCGTGGTCTGCTTGACCTTCTCGAACCGCGTGCCTCGGGCCGTCAGTCGGCTGATGCGCTTGATGGGCTCGATGATATCGCGCAGGTAGTTCTTCCGGCTCGACAGCCGGGCGAGATTCCCTTCGCCGGGTGTCTCGATGTTGAGCGATACGGCACTGGCGAGCGAAACGGCCTCGTCGATCGCGGCGTTGCCGGCGCCCGGGATGATCTTCAGATGGATGTAGCCCTTGAATCGATGCCTCTGTCGCAGCAGGCGGGCCGTCGTGTTGAGCCTGTCCATGGTCGTATCGGGCGAGCCCATGACACCCGAGCTTAGAAACAACCCGAAGACCTTCTTGCGATTGAAGTAGTCGAGGAAGACACGCACGGTTTCTTCCGGGCTGAGGTTGCACCGGCGGATATCCTGCTGTTCCCGCAAAGGGCAGTACCGGCAGTCGTTCGTGCAGACGTTGGAGATCAGCGTCTTGAACAGGACGCTCCGCCCGCCGTTCGGCAGCGTCACGGGATAGACCCATCGGCCATCGCCGCCGCGGCGACGCCCTTCGTCCCGGCTGGTGCCACACGCGCAGGCCAGATCGTACTTCGCATCATCACTGAGGATTTCCAGCTTACGGCCCGTATCCGGCTTGGAGATGATGCCCACCATGGCTGCTCGAATCCTTTCCCCAGACCATCACACCTGTGCGCAACCGTGCAGCACTGTGGCGACTACAGGCGTATTGTAACCCTGAACCGCCGAGGCAAAAAAGCAAAAATCGAACTTTGGCTTCTCAGGTGTCTGTGCAAATTTCCCGGGATCCGGGACTGGCACAGCCGCCGTGTGTGTCCGCTCAGGCGCCCTGCGAGGTTCGTAGTGACGCCGGGTCGGGAGTGCGAAAAACGCTGTTGATCGGTTACATCTCAAAACAGGTGATCGCGTCCGTACGGCGGGCTTGACCGAGCTTCGCGTTTCCAGTACAATTCTATTAACGGACGAACTTGCTGCGCTCGCGGCTCCTGGGCACCCTGCATTCTTGACCCAACCGCTTTCTGCCCGCACGAGGAACGGCGAGCACACTTGTGCCACGATGGTATGAAATCTGGCTTGGAAGGGGCGAAAACGTGAGAAGCTCGATTGCATTTCCGGGAGTGATTTTGCTTGCGGCGAGTCTGTTCGGCACCTGTCCGCTCTGCCGGGGCGTGGAGGGAGAGATCTGGGTTCAGGGTTATGTGCGGGACAGCGTGACGCTGAATCCCATAACAAATGCGTGTCCCGTCGTCATGGTGGGTGACCTTGGGTGCGACTGCTGTGGCGTTGACGGTTCCGGCTGGTATTCGTTCGGAAGGTTCTGTTGGGGGGCAGGCTGCGATGTTGAGT
>CBFDBY010000020.1:0-61161 GCA_965603165.1 uncultured Phycisphaerae bacterium | reverse complement strand
GGCTATTCGGTCTTCCTGCCCCAGCGAGACGGTTTGGAGTTCGCCAGGCTGTTCCCTGTCTTCCTCGAAAGAGGTGTTCGACCGCAAGATGCCCAGAGCATTCTCAATATGGCGATCTTCTCACTCGACGTGTTTCAGGTAGTCAATTGTAGTGGTCTGTTGCTCAATATGAATGGTCGCGTGCCCGATGAAGGTGCGATGGTGGAGGCGGGGATTGCGTGGGCAAATAACAAGGTGATTGTGATTTTTCGCAGTGACAGCAGGTCGTTGATCGAAGGTAACTGCAATCCTTTGGTGCTCGGGCTTTCCGACTTCTCCATTGTTTCTGCCTATGATGGAATTGCACCAGCCTTCGACGCGAGGTTCTCTGCCGTGGCAGAGGATGATCTGCTTGCGCGAGACAATCAATTCGAGGCTGCAACGAAGGGCGGCAAAGAAATCAGCGACTATCTGGCGTCCCACAGGTCGGGTCATGACCTTGCTGACTTACTCATCAATCTGTTTAGGGAGAGGATATGTCGCGATTCAGAAGATCCGAAAGGCAATTATTTCCAGGCTCATGCGCAACCATAGGAACGCGCGGCAGGCGCAGGCCTCAAGATGAGGACGACTTCCGAACCGATTTTCAGCGGGATGTTCACAGGATTATCTACTCGCAGTCTTTTCGTCGCCTGCGACACAAGGCCCAGGTCTTTTATTTCCCGCAGAATGACCACGTTAGCACAAGGATGGACCACGTTAGGTTTGTTGCGTCGGCTGCTCGGACTGTCGCTCGTTGCCTCAGGCTTAATGAGGACCTGGCCGAAGCAATAGGTTTGGCTCACGACATCGGCCATCCGCCATTTGGCCACCAGGGGGAGGAGTTCCTCTCTGCCATATTCGAGAAGGAGGAGCATCAGGTGCTCAGAGATAGGCTGATGCCCAAGTTCTCTCATGAGATATATGGTCTGCGCGTAGTGGATTCGATTGCCAAACGCGATAGAGAAAGGCCTGGACTTAATCTGACGTGGGAGGTGCGGGACGGAATTGTCTCGCATTGCGGAGAGGATTTCACGACCTGTAAGCTTGAGCCGGGCAGCGCAGACAAGACTCTCGAGCGCGTGCGAACGCGTGAGGATGCGGGAAACCCTGCCACGCTGGAGGGATGTATCGTCCGGTTGATCGACAAGATTGCCTATGTAGGCAAGGATATAGAAGATGCACTTGAGGTTGGACTGATCGCGGAACGCGAGGTGCCCTCTAAGTTCAAGAAACACCTTGGGAGTACGAACGGCAAGATCATCGGTACGTTCGTAGAGGACATGGTCCGAAACAGCTATGGGAAAGACTATGTGGCGATTTCCACCGGCCTGGGCGAGTTGCTTCACGAATTGATCCAGTTCAACAACAAGCACATATACCATAGTGACAAAGCCGAAGGCTACAAGGTCCAGGCCGGCAAGACGGTCGCGTATCTTTTCGACGACCTGCTGACCGAACTCAAAAGGACGAATCGCTTTTCGTCAAGGGAGTATCCCGCACCTTGTCGAGATGATTCCATTCCCCTTGTATACAGAATCCTTGAGGCGTTTGTCGGCGAGGACATGAGGAGTGTCTATGACGCTGGCGACGCCAATGAGTTGATCGTCCTGGACTTCATTGCCGGAATGACTGACAGCTTTGCCATTCGCTCCGTGTCTGATGTTTTCATCCCTAAGATGACTGTCTGATCCGGGCAAATCAAGACGCTCCCGGGACTCACTTGAACCGTGCTCTCGTGGACCAGAGGCCGATGGCGGGGTTGGGGATGTAGAAGATTTCTTCGCCGGCGACGGTGTTGGGGCCGGGCTTGAGCTTGCGCAGGTTGTAGCGGGCGAGCATCGTGTCGAGGTCCGCGCACTGGAAGTTCACGCTCTCGATCTCCTCCCTCGTCAGACGGCCGGGGCAGTAGGTGACGGTGAAGCGGCCTTCAGTCGAGCCGTGGATGAGGTGGGCGGCGGCGCCGAGGTTGGCGCGCAGGTCCGCGTTGTCGCGGACGAGCTGGAGGAGCTTTTCCGTGCCGACGTAGCCGTACTTGCGGATCATCGCGTCGATCTGCTTGTCTTCGCCGAACTCGCGCAGGCCGGGCGCCAGGACGATCAGCTCGCCGCCGTCGGCCATCGCCATCCGCGTACGATAGATGCTCTTGTTGCCCAGCCAGGTGCTCTTGAACTCCTCGGGGTCGAGGCAGACGACGACTTTCCGAAGCGGCTCGTCGAGCATCGTGAAGTTTACCTTCAGCGAGAGCTCGCAGGCCCGGTTGAAGCATTCGATATCGTCGCCGATGAACAGGCCGCGCGTGGCCTGGCCGGACACCGTGGGACCGACGACCGTGTGGACGTAGACAATCGGCAGGTGCCGCGCGAAATGCTCCGACGCATAGTTGAGAACCTTGCGGACGGGCGTATCGGCCCGGCCCATGAACCGCTCCATGCCGTAGACCGCGCCGAGGTAGTGGCTCTTGTTGATCCCTTCGGCGCCGCCCGTGCCGACGAAGACGTTCTTGTTGTAGTTGGCCATGCCGATGACCTCGTGCGGCACGACCTGGCCCACCGACAGGATCAGGTCGAACCCGCCCTCGACGAGCAGCTTACCGACCTGGGCGGGCCACGGGAAATCGAGCTTGCCCTCACTGACCTCGCGGATGAATTCGGCGGGCACTTCCCCGAGCGTGACGAATCCGTTGCGCCAATCGTGCGCGCGGAAGAGGCTCGGCGGGACGTTGCCGAACATCTTTTTGATCTCCGGCTCGGTCATCGGGAAATGGGTCCCGATTGCCGGCAGGATGTCCGTCAGGGCGTCGCCGTAGTATTGCCAGGCGTAGCGTGTCAATTCGCCGGCCCGGGAGTGCAGCCGGGTGATATCCGGCGGCAGGACGAGCACCTTGCGCCTCTTGCCCAGCTTCTTGAGTGCGGCGTACAACCCCTGCTTCAGGTCCTCGCCACTGAGATTGTCGTTTTCACTTCCGCGACTGTAGTGCAGCATATCGGCTCCTATTCCTTTGCCCACTAAGGTTTCGCGGGCGGTCCGTACCATGTAGGGTGTGCTATGCACACCATTTCTTATAGGAGAAGGTGGGCACAGCCCACCCTACGCGGGATCTTATTCGACGAGTGCCATTCGCACGAGTAGTGTACGCCATCTCCTACTTTGCCCACGGGGGCTTCTCGGGCAGGTATGAATCGAACTGGGCGATCAGCGCGGCCTCGTAGCCGCCGGCATACTGGCCGCCGAGGAATCTGTCGAACGCTTCATCGTGGAAGCGCTTCCACGATTCGACTTCGCGGCCCGGATTGATCGGGTAGAACAAGGCGTCGTTCGCCTTGGCGGCCTCGATATCGCCCGGCGCGTCGCCGATCATGAGCACGCGGTTCTCCTTGTACCTTCCCTTTGTAGCATACGAAAGATGCTGTGTCTTTGTGCCCATCTCCTGGCCGGCGATCACCGCGGCGTACCGGGCGATGTCGTGCTCGTTCCACTCTCTCGAGAGGGCCTCTGCCGGCGTGCCGGAGACGACGATGACGTCCGCTTGGTCCTGCATGCGCGTGAGGCTCTCGCGGACAAACGCAAAAGGCGGCATGTCCCTGACGATCTCGCCGACCGCCCAGTTGACCCGCTCGCTCCACGCTAGCGCCAGTTCCAGTTCCGCCTTGGCTTCACCCGTCGCCTTGTCCGCCGCTTGCCTCAGGCCCGCATTGCTCAGCAGACTGTTCGGGTCGTCCACCCAGGCGAAGTAGTGGGGGAACTGCGGGACCTGAAAGCCCCGGCTCTTGACCATCGGGTGCGTCGGCAGCAGCTCGGCGAGAATCCGCTTGAGGGTCTTGTGGCGGTTGGCCCCGCGGGTCTTGCTGAACAGATCGGCAAAGTCCCGGCACTCACGCGCCGCCTGCGCCACCGGCTGGAGTCCGAAATACCCGATCGTCCACGGACAGAAACACTCGCGCTGCTTGATCTCCATCGTGCCGAACACGGAGCCGTCGGAATCGACGCCGACGAAGAACTCGTGCTGCGGCTGGAAATCCTGCAATGCTCGTGCCGGCTCTGTCACCGCGATCTCCTCTGCTGCAAGGGCCCGGCGACGAGCGACAGCATGTAGGGTGGGTCCTTGACCCACGCGTCAAGATGCATCGATCGGGCAACGCGTGGGTTGAGAACCCACCCCACGAGATTCACGCGTTGTACACGCTCCGGTGGAGTCATTTGCCCTGTTCGTGGTACTTGTACTGCTTCACCTTCTTCGGTCCGCGCTTGTTGCCTTTGAAGCCGGTGTCGCGGCGCAGCGGGATCTGCATCCCGCCGGTCGATTCGAGCCACTCGTACATCCGGATACGCAGCTTCTTGATCAGGTCCTGATGCTCGGGCTCGTCGATGAGGTTGTGCCGTTCGTCGGGATCGTTCTGCATGTCGTATAGCTCATCCGTATCCCAGATGCCGTGATAGTGGATGAACTTGTACCGGTCGGTGCGGACGCCGTACGTGGTGGGCGTCTGCGGGAACGCGGCCTCCCAGTAGTACTCGTAAAAGACGGCCTCGCGCCACGGGACGGCCTTGCCCGCAAGCAGCGGCAGAAACGAACGTCCGTCCATATACTCCGGCGGTTTCGCGCCGGCGGCTTCCAGGACCGTCGGGGCGATGTCGATGTTCTGCACGAGCGGCGCGACGTTCGTCCCCGGCTTGATGAGCTCGGGACAGTACGCCAGCATGGGCACGCGCAGCGAAGGTTCGTACATATGCCGCTTGTCAATCAGGCCGTGCTCGCCGAAGCAGAAGCCGTTGTCGCCCATGTAGATCACGAGTGTCGAATCGGCTTGCCCCATGTCCTTGAGACAGTCGAGCACGCGACCGATGCTGTCGTCGATGCTCAGAAGCGTCTCGCAGTATCGCTTGTAGAACGTGTCGAAGTCCATCTGCCCGTGGTACATGTAGTCGACGCCGTGCCAGCTATTGCGCTGCTCCTTGACCCACGCCGGCTTGCCTCGATAGTTCTCCTCCGTATCCGCCATGCTCGCGGGATACTCGAGCTCGACGTTTTCGTACTTGCCGAGGTGCCGCTTGGCCGGCTCGAACATGGCGTGAACCGCCTTGTGCGAGAGGTACAGGAAGAAGGGCTTGTCGCGCTCTTGCTCGAGCCAGTCCACGGCGTAGTCCGTCAGCTCGTCGGAGATGTGCTTTGTGGCCTTGACCTTCTTGCCGTCGACGTTCAGCGTGCCGTCATAGTATTGGCCCTGGCCCCGGAAGCTGATCCACCGGTCGAATCCTGCTCGCGGCTCGTCGCTGTCGTGGCCCATGTGCCATTTGCCCATGAAGGCCGTCTCGTAGCCCAACTGCCGGAGGTGCTCGGGGAAGAACACCAGTCCCGGCTGGATGTCCGTCTGGTTGTCCACCACGCCGTGCTTGTGCGAGAACAGGCCCGTCAGGATCGACGCTCGGCTCGGCGAGCACAGCGACGTCGTCACGAACGCGTTCTGGATGTGCGCGCCCTCGCGGGCCATGCGATCCATATTGGGCGTTTCGAGAAACTTCACCTTGCCCATGAAGCCCATGAAGTCGTAACGATGATCGTCGCTGAGGATGAACACGACGTTCCGAGGCTTGCGATTGGGGACCTTCTGCAATTTCTCTTTCGTTGCCGCCGCATTGGCCGACGCCAAGCCGAGTGCGAACGAAGCCGCACCGGTCGATTGCAGGAAAGCCCGCCGTGAAAGACTACCGTGCTTCATGATTCACCTCTACTTGTGGTCACTCCTGACAACAGTCTTACAGAATGGAGATTAGGCTTACATTATTCAAGGAAATCGGTTCTGGGATTTCCTTGAATAATCCGCTTGACCCATGGCAGATCAACGCGCATCGTTTCGACAGGAAGAATCGCGAAGCCAATTCTTCCTTCTTCAAGCAAGCCTAATCTCCATTCTGCAAGACCTCACTGCTACGAAAGCCAATGCCATGCTTGCGCTTGCGTAGGATCGGTAGGGTGGGTTCTCAACCCACGCGTTCCTCCGATCGTGGCGTACGTGACGCGTGGGTTAAGAACCCACCCTACACGCTCAACCCGATAGACAGCGCGCCGCCCGTTCATGGGCTATCTACACACCGCTGAAAGCGGAGAATCCGCCGTCGATGGGGACGACGATGCCCGTGACGAATTTCGACGCGTCGCTGAGCAGCCAGAATACGGTGCCGAGCAGCTCTTCCGGCTCGCCGAACCGGCCCATCGGCGTGTGCGTGATGATCGTCTCACCGCGCGGCGTCAGCTTGCCCGTCTTCTCCTCGGTCAGGAGGAAGCGGTTCTGCTCGGTCAGGAAGAAGCCCGGCGCCAGGGCGTTGACGCGGATCTCCTTCGAGTAGTTCTGGCAGATATGGACGGCCAGCCACTGGGTGAAGCTGCTCACCGCGGCCTTGGCGGCGGAATAGCCCGGGATCTTCGTCAGCGGCCGGATCGCGCTCATGCTGGAGACGTTCAGGACGATGCCGGCCCCGCGTTCGGCCATCTGCTTGCCAAAGACCTGCGTCGGCAGCAGCGTGCCGAGAAGGTTCAGCTCAAAGACGAACCGGATGGCCTCCGCCGGCAGGTCGAAAAACGACAGCTCCGGCGAGGTCGTCGCTTCCTTCTTATTGCCGCCCGCTCCGTTGATGAGGGCGTCCACCGGGCCCAGCTCGGCCGTGATCTTGTCCCTGGCCTGCTCGATACTGGCCTTATCGAGGACGTTACACACAACGGCCATCGCCTTGCCGCCTTGGGCTCGGATGTCGTCGGCGACCTTCTTCGCGGCCGCCTCGGACAGGTCCAGGACGGCCACCTGCGCGCCGGCCTCGGCCAGCGCCTTCGCCATCGCACCGCACAGGACCCCGCCGCCGCCCGTGATGGCGATGACCTTATTCTTCACGTCAAACAGATCGTTCATCCTATCCCTTTCGATTCAGCATAGCCGGCGTCATCGTGCGCTGGGCACACCGTCCTCGGCGGACATCTCGACAGAATATATACGAGCCCGCCCCGGCTTTCAACCATCGAACCGGCGGTGCCCGCCGCCCGGGTGCGGCCGGTATACGGTGGCGGATTCGAGTCTGCCTTGGGCGGTTGTCATTCCGACCGGAGGCCGAAGGCCGCAGTGGAGGAATCTGGCCGCGCAGGGCAGGCACGCCATGTTCGCGGCCAGATGTCTCGACTGCGCTTCGCTGCGCTCGACATGACAGGCGGTGGCCACGCATGCGGCTTCTTTTGACCGGCGCAGATCCTGCCACCGTATCCCGACCGCACCCCGCCGCCCTGCGCGCACGAGCGGCGAGCTTGTCATGCGTTGTGCCGCGCGGTAGACTGTCCGCACCATGACCAGAGCCCGGGTGCCATGGCTGCGCTCGCGCAGCCGTGTGTTGCCGACCTACGATCGATCCTTGCGTCCGGACGGCGCGGAACGGAATGCCATGAAAAACTATGTGATTGCCCATTTTGACGATATCGAGGCGGTGGAATGCCCGTGCGGGTTCGCCAAGCGGGCGTTCGCCCTGCCGGACAATTCCACCGCCACGGTCCACATTGTGGACATTCGGCAGGATTCGCAGGTCCACTACCACAAGGACCACACGGAGATCTACCTGATCCTCGAAGGCGAGGGCCACCTGGAGCTCGACGGCGAGAGGGTCCCGGTCCGCCCATTCAGCACCGTTCTGATCAAGCCGCGGTGCCGCCACCGCGCGGTCGGCAAGCTCCGCATCGTAAACATCTGCATCCCCCCCTTCGATCCCGCCGACGAGTGGTTCGACTGAAGACGGCGAGATGATCAACTTCTGCCCACCGAGCCACGGGCAATCTCTTGCAGATATTTCCCTTGAAAAGTCTGCTGGCCGACAAACCAGAATATAGTATCCTGTCAGACGAGATGGAACGTACTGAAAATACTGACTCTTTATGTTTACTGTATGTGTTCTAGTTTAATGGAGGCAAAAATGAGGAAGAAATCGAGTAAATCAGCATTTTGTATCTGCACACTGCTCCTGGTCAGCTTCTCGCTTGGATGCGCGTCTGAGCCGAAGGAGAAGCCTGTTGTGGAGCACTTCCGGCTTAAGAATCCGAAGATCGATCCCGAGCCAATAACCTCGGACGGCTCGACTATCACTCTTGAATATGAGGAGGTCATACCGTTCGACGGTACGAACGTCCAACTGGCTGTGCACACAAGGGAAGGAGTTTCCAGAGAAGAACAACAGAAACACAGCACGTCTACGCATCTTCTCGTCAGCACAGACGTCACAAAATACTACGTCGGAGAGGATGTTGTCATTCCCCGTGGTTTCAAGTGGGAAAAATACAAAATGTCGAACGGTCGGATCGAGTTTCGCATTACCGATAATGCGAATCGCTCGGGAATGCAGCTCATTACCGTCCATCTCACTCAATCCAGCAGAACGAAAGACAACCCCATTCCTGTACAAACTAGGATTTCCAACTCTGTCTCCGTAAAGGGTGTCTTCGAGGAATAATGAAATCAGGGACAGCGGCAGAGAAAAAGGTCACCGCCGACATCGAAGCCTTGGGCGGATGGCAGCCCGGCTGCCGACACCGAGCAGTAGGAAAAATGAAAATAGTAAACGTCTCAATCCACGCCTTCGACCCCGAAGACGAATGGTTTGATTAGCACAATGCGCACGTCTGTGGTATAATGGAATCATGATTCGCAAGACTGTACAGAAAAAGGATTTAGATAATCACTCAGAGATCAGGCAGAACCTTGAGTATTGGCTCAGCCGGCCGCCCGAGGAGCGCCTCGCCGCGGTCGATGAGCTCCGACGCCAATTCTATGGACCTACCCAACGACTTCAAAGAGTTGCTCGAGTTGTTCAACAGACACAAGGTTGAATACATCATCGCCATCGGTCGCGAGGATTTCATCACCAACAAGCGCGCCACCGGCAGGACGAGAGACGCCGTCGACATCGAAGCCTTCGGCGGGGACTGACTGTGCGTGGCGACGTGCTATCCACTCGTCGTCTTTGAGTGGCAATTGATCCGGCACCTTGTCGAGAATTCTCTCGGTATTGCGTTTGTTGGTTCGCCTGGCTGAAGATTGGGCGTCAGGTGGTTAGTTACAGAGGCAGTACGATTTCGAAGGTCACGCCGTGCCCCGAGCGGTTGTGGGCGCGGATCTTTCCCTCGTAGCGGCCCAGAATGTGCTGGACGACGGACAGACCCAATCCGGTGCCGCCGATGTCGGCTTTCGTGGTGAAGAAGGGCTCGAAAATCTGATCCACGTGTTGCGGGTCCACGCCGCCGCAGGTGTCCTCGAAGAGGATCTCGATGTGGCTGTCCTCGCGCTGCCCGCGAATCGAGATCGTGCGGTCGGCCTGGCCGTCGGCGGCCTGGATCGCATTGACCAGCAGCGCGAAGAGCAACTGCTCCATGTCCTTGGGCCGGGCCTGAAAGCGGGGGAGCTTCTTCAGCCCGTCGACGGAGATCGACACGCGGGCTCGCCTGGCCTGCTCGGAAACCAGCTCGACCACGCGATCGGCAACGGCGGCCAATTCCACTTCGGACTTCTGACGCGGCGACGAGGCACGCGCGAAGCCTCGGAACCGTTCGATCAGATCGGTCATCGCCGCGATCTCGGCCAAGCCGCTTTCCACGTCCTCGGCGACCGTCGAAGGGTCGCCGTCACCACCCAGTGCGGCCAGGGTGTTCTGGAGCAGCAAGCGGAGCACCGTCAGCGGTTGCGTCAATTCGTGGGCCACCATCGCGCTCATCGCGCCCAGCGATGCGAGGCGATCGGCCCGCGTCATCTGCTCGCGGTAGGTCTCCAACTGTTTTCTCGCTTGCGCGAGATCGTCCACGTCCCGGGCAATGATGAGAGCGGCGTTCGTCTGACCCATTTTCAGGGGTTCGAACGTCGTTTCGAACCATCGCAGTTGGCCGCCCACGGGGGCCAGAGTCGGAAGGTCGTTCCCTTCGCCGGTCCGAATCACGTCGCGTACGCGAGCAACTTGCTGATCGGCAAAAGGCTGGGGAAAGAAATCGCTCAGTGTTTTGCCGACCATCGTTTCCGGCGTCGCGCCGAATTGCCGGGCGACCGTGCCGTTGACGAACAGGATGACACCATCCTCACGCACGGTGGCAATCGCCTGCCCCATGCTCTCGACGAGCGTCCGGTACGTCTCTTCGCTCTGCCGCAACCGCGCTTCGACTTGCTCGCGCCGAGCGATCTCCGCCTTGAGCCGCTCATTCGCCGATTGGAGTTCAGCCGTTCGCGCCTCGACGCGACTCTCCAGTTGTTCGTTTGCCTCGCGCAGGGCCTGCCTGGCCTGCTCGCGCGCCGTAACGTCGATATTGACGCCGAGGATGCCACATATCAGCTCGCCGTCGCGGATCGGCGAGATGATGTTGTGATAGTGTCCGCGTTTGCCGTGCGGTTCGAGCACGACGTTGCCTTCGACGATCTCTCCGGCAAAGGCCCGGCGGTTGTTCTCCTCCCACAAGGCGAGCGTTTCCGGATCGGCATTGCTGTCGGATGGCCGTCTGCCGATGAGCTCTCCCCAGTGTGCCCGGCACGCGCAGTTCTGCATGACGTAGCGTCCGTCCATGTCCAGCATGAAGAAGTCGAAGGGCAGGTTCTCGACGGCCGCGCGCAGGCGGGTCTCGCTCTCGTGCAGGGACGCTTCGGCTTTCTTTCGTTCGGTAATGTCTTTGGCGACACCGACGATGCGGCAGACCTGGCCCCGTCCATCGCGCACGGCGTAGGCGCGGTCGGCGACCCAGCGGGTGGTTCCATCCGGGCGAACGATCCGATACTCGCGTGGCTCGCCGCCGCCGGTATTGAGGACCCGGCTGAACGATTCCCGCGCCGCCTCGCGATCGTCAGGATAGACGCTGTCGGCCCAGTCCGCGTATCGCCGGTAGAGATCTTCAAGCGAACGGCCCCAGATCGTCTCGTATGCGGGACTGGCGTAGAGGACCCGTTGTTCCCGCCAGTCGAAGACCCAGAACACCTCCCCAATGGTCTCGGTCATCTCGCGCAGATAGAACTCCGGCGTCGCTCCTCGGAGCCGGTCCTGGCCGGCCTGCAACGCCTCAAGCTCGGCTACTCGCCCGCGTAGCGTCTCAATTTCAAGAATGAGAGCTTCTCGGCTCTTGTCTTCGTCAGGCATTGAAGTGACTCACCGGCGCACGATTCCTGTCATCGCCCCTCCAGACGTGGACACCCGACGTCTTCGGCCGGTCGCGGCCTGGTGGCGAAGATGTCTTGGTTCCTCTTATCCGACATTTTCCATCTGCCTTCCGATACGGTGCTTCTGTACCGAACGGTCCTCATGATACCAGCATGCGGTCGTCGATTCCAGTGCATTTGGCCGTTGAATTATCCTGTTTGACGGTTCGCACGGCCGAAGGAGGTTCCAACCCGTCTGAAATCCGGCGGCCCGCCATATTCTCGGCGGATCTCATCTGCGATTGCCGGATCGCCGCGGCTCCGGTCGTCGTCAGCGGAGGGCGTAGGAGTAGAGGAGTTCGCCGTGGCGGAGGTAGAGCCGGGCGCCGCAGACGACGGGGTGGGCCCAGGTGGGGCCCTCGCCGCCTTCGGGGAGCTTGAACGAGCTGACGAGTTCCAGGCCGGTCGGCGTCGGGCGGGCCAGTCCCATCAAGCTATCCTCGCTGAGTGTATAGAGCATCCCATCGGCGTACGTGAGCGAGCCCTTGCCCACCCCTTTGGCGGTGGACAGGGTGCGGCCGGTCGCCCAGTCCAGGCAGACCCACAGCTTGCTGTTGCGGAACGTGCTGTTGCCGTAGAGTCGCCCTTCGAGCAATATGACGCCGCCGTGGTGACAATCGAGGTCCTGCGTGCGCCAGAGTTCCTCCAGCGAGGCCTTGCCGTCCTTGACGTGGAGCCTCCACCTGACTGAGCCGGTCCGCAACGTGCTGATGAAGATGCAGCCGTCACGATAGATGGGCACGATGATGTTCTCGTCGGCGTAGGACTCGTGCTTGACGTGCCAGAGCAGCTCGCCGGTCTCGGCGTTGACGCCGACGATCGCCTTGGCGGTCAGTGCGACGATGATTCGCAGCCCCTGCTGCTCCACGAGGATCGGCGAGCTATAGCCGGCCAGCTCGTCCGTGCCGGGGGCTTCCCAGACGACCGATCCGGTCTTCTTGTCCAGGGCGACCATGCAGGTCTGCGGCCCGCCGGGGCAGGAGATCACGCGGTCACCGTCGATCAACAAGGATTCGGCCAGGGCCCAGGTGTTCGTCTTGCTCTGGTACTTGTCAAGCATATTGAGCCCCCAGATCTTCTCGCCCGTCCTGGCCCGCAGGCAGACGAACTCGCCGAGCGGGCTCTGGTGGAACAGCCGGTCGGCGTCGATGGTCGGGGTGCTCCGCGAGCCGGGGCGGTCCTTGGTCCAGGCCGGACCGTTCTTGACCTGCCATAGGACCTTGCCGTCCATGTTCATCGCGCTGATGACGGTGGCCTTGTCGATGTTGCCGGCCGTGTAGATCATGCCGTCGGCAATGGAGACGCCGGAATAGCCGTGCCCCAGCCCTTTGGCGGTCCAGATCAGGGCGGGGCCATCCTCCGGCCACTGCTTCAGCAGGCCCGTCTCGCTCGACATGTTATCCCGGTTCGGCCCGTGAAACTGGGGCCAGAACGCCTCTTGCCCCGCGGCGCAGGCCGCACTCGCGACGAGCAGACCGCCGACTAACACTATTGAGGTGGATTGCCGGATTGCGTGTAATGACCTGGACATCTGGATGGCTCCTCGTTTGCTGACCTGTTCATCTTGGATCGCTGCAAAGGCCCCCCGGGCCTTTCCGTTGCACTCTTGTACCGCCAACCGCTTCGGATGGCAACCGTCTTGGCCCTGTCGCAGAGGCTTCTTGCGAATTGATTTTCGCTCTTTACACGAGGCCGGCGAGGCGGTATTCTATGGGCTTGCAGCGCCGATGTAGCTCAACGGTAGAGCACGGCTTTCGTAAAGCCGGGGTTGTGGGTTCAAATCCCACCATCGGCTGTGTTTTTCTTCCTGTGGGGGGGCAACGTCGCGCTGCTCGCGCCCAAGTGAACGCCTTGTGCTTCGTGCTATTCCGGGTTGACTTTTGGGCCGTCCACGTCGGTCATGCCGTCTTGTGGCGACTTCGGGGTGCGAGCGAATACTCCGGGACCGACCGAGCGGATGTGCAGATCTCGCTGCGGGAAGGCGATTTCGATCCCGCCTTTGCGGAAAGCCTCGTCGATGGCGCAGTTGACGCTATGCCAGACGCGGAGATAATCGTCCATGCCGGACGTGTAGACGCGGAGTTCGAATTCCAGGCTGCTGTCGCCGAAGTTCTTGAAGAGGACGACGGGGGGCGGATCGGTCAGGACCATGGGGTTGGCCGCCGCGACCTCGTAGAGCAGCCGCTCGGCCTTGGCGACGTCGGACCCATACGCGATGCCCACGAGAAAATCCCGGCGCAGAAGGTTGTCGGAGAGGGTCCAGTTGACAAGCTGCCCGGTGATGAACTCCTTGTTCGGCACGATGAACTCGCGCTGGTCCCACTTGCGGATCGTCGTGGCGCGGGTTCGGATTCTGGTGACCTTGCCTGTCACGTCGCCGACGGTGACGATGTCGTCGATCCGAATCGGTTGTTCGAAGAGGATGATCAGGCCGCTGATGAAGTTGGCGAAGATCTCCTGCAGGCCGAAGCCCAGGCCGACGGTCATCGCGGCGACGAGCCACTGGACGTTGGACCAACCGATGCCGATTCTGCCGAAGGCCAGCACGACGCCGACGACGACGAGGATGTAGCGGGAGATGGTGATGATTGCGAACCGGGCGCCGCGGTCCAAGGGCAGGCGTCTCAGGATGACGATCTCGAGCAGACCGGGGACGTTGCGGGCAAAGACGACCGTTATGACGGCCGTCAGCACCGCGGCGGTCAGGGCCCCCAGGGTGACGAATTCTCCATCGGCGGCCTTCCATAGATCGGCGCTCCCGAATGCGGCGAACGCGGGCAGGACCTCGTCCCAGATGTACCATAGGCCGACGGCGATCACCACGGTGGTCACGACGCCGATCAGCCGGCGGGTTTGCTGGGACAATTCGGAGATGGTCTTTTCCGGCTTGAGGCCGGACTCGGGGCCCGTGCCGGACTTCGCCGGGGCGGCCACGTCCTTCTTCTGCTCCGTTTCTTGTCCGCCACGCCCCTGGCGTTTCTGTCGCTCCCAGATCGCCAGTCGGCGCTGGGCGACCATCAGCCAGCGGACGAAGAGGGCCTGAAGAAGCAGGGCCGAGAGAATCAGCACGATCGTATCTCTGAACTGCAGATGCAGACGTCGAGCCGCGTAGAGGTAGCCCATCCCTGCCAGGACGGCGAAGGCGACCGGCAGCAGGACGCACAGGGGATACCAGAGGTAGCGGAGGCGGTCGAGCCAGCCGCCTCGCCGTTGTTTCAGAAAAGACTCCATAAGCGGCGCGGCGGGGCGAACCATAATGAGCAGGAAGGCGGCCAGAATGAGGAGCATGGCCATGAACACCAGGCGCCCGACGGTGCCGTACCATTGCTCGTTGAACTGCTGGGCGCGGAGGACCTCCAGAATGAATGTGGCCGGGACCGTGGCGGCGAAGAGCCACCGCAGGTGGCGCCGAAAGAAGCGGAGCGGCTCTTCGCGCATACGAAAATGGTCCTGGGCCAGGCCGCGGGGCATGGCCAAGTGCCCGACGAAGCTCAGAGCGAATACGAGGTATGCGAGTCTGGGCAGGCTCGCCGATACGGCCTGGGTGAAGTCATGGTCGGGCGCGGCCGTCGACAGGCACCAGAAGACCAGCAACAGAAGCACGGGCCACGTCGAGGCCAGCAGGACCGTCAGCGCCGTTGCTTGTACGGTGAGAAGGAAGTTGTCCGTAGTGACCTGACGCAGCTTTCCCGAGATCGCACCGATCTGTTTGTGTACGCGAGAATGGAAGACCGCCATCCCGGCGGCCAAGAGCACGGTCAGGGCATAGGGCAGCGGATTGCCTTTCGTATCGACCCATACGGCCTGCACGGTCGAGCCCCAGTTGGCGGGAGAGAGGAACCAGCGCAGGGCGCTAACCATGGGCCCCACATCCGAGATCCTGACGGCATGACTGCTCTTGACCCAGAGAACGTTTGCATCAATGAAGTTGGCGTACTCTTCCACCAGCTCGACATACGACCGCTGCGTCGTGTCGAGGTTCGCCAGTTTGGTCGAGTAGTCCAGATAGAGGTCGGAAAGCGCCCTGAGCGTCTTGCGTCCGGCTTTCAACTGCTCGATCAGGCTGTTCCGCAGGGCATCTCGCCGGTCGGCAGGCACAGGCGGCTGCGCCTCGTCGAGCAGGGCATCCGCCTTCTCCTCAACGTCGCTCAGCTCGGACCATTGTCTGTCGTACTTGATCCATTCCAGTTGAGCCCCGGCGATTTCCGCGGGGCGGTTTCTCATCCTGCGCCGGCTCTCGCTCGTACTGGGCAATTCGGTGCGTTTGCCAAGCAGGACGACTCCCAGGACGTTCGTGATGCCGCCGGCTTTCTCAATTCGCTGCCTCACGTCCGCAAAGTCCTTCTCCAGCGCGGACAGTTTCGCACCGGTGCTGTCGATGTCTTGTGAGACCGTCTCAATCTTGCGCACCATTTCAGCCTGAAGCTGTGCAAGCTCGGCGTTCTGTTCGGCCGCATCCTGCAAGAGCGGGTGCTCGTACCTGGCCTCTTCTTTCGCGCGGATCGCCTCTTCCTTCGCGGTGTCAGCGGCCTTCTGCCGCAGCTTCCCGACCGTGTCCTGCCATAAGGCGGCAGCTTTCTCGGCGGCCGCCGATTGGCGCGCCGCCAGGTCCCTTTGTGCTGCGAGCAGGTCCTTGGTGGCGTCATAGGACAGGAGTTCTTCTGCGTTGGCCTCGATCCGACTCTGCAGAGCCCTCTGCTGAAGCTGCAGGAGCAGGCGGTTGGCCTGGGCCAGTTCGCTTTTCTGTTCCTCGGGCGCGGCCAGCTTGGTCTTGATCTCCTCCAGTTGCTGCTTTGCGCTGTTCGTCTCCTCGGGGATTCTGGTCCTTCGGTCGGCACGGCGTTTGGGCTCATTCTCCAGGTCACCGGCTTTCTTCTTGGCTTCCTGCGCCGCCAGTGTCGCCTTCGTCAGGGTTTGTTCGGCTTGCGCCAGCGTGACCTCGGGGGACACACCCGGGACCGGGGCGACGGCCGGCTGGTCGAGCAGTGCCTTGATCTTGTCCAGCTCTCCGGGCGCGGCTTTCGTTGCCTGGCTATATTGTCCTCTCTTGGCAGCCAGCTCCTCCGCGAGCTTGAGCTGGGCGATGGCCTTGTCGTAGATATCGGCGAGTTTGGCTTTGAGTTCTTCGGTCAGATCGGGAGATTCGGCGACCTGCTTCTTCTGTTTCTGGAGCGTCTCGACGGTCACCTGTTCTGTGGCATTGGCGGCGTCCGTCAGCGCGACCGTGGCGACCGGCGTGTTGGGGTCCTGCACCTTTGCAGCAGGCGGTGTTTCGGCCCTGGGATCGTTCGGCTCCGCGGCCTTCACCGGAGCCTGCTGAGCCCAGAGGGTCACACTCAGAAAGAAGATCAGAACCATTGAGCCGGCCCATGCGGGCGGCAAGTAGGTGTTCCTGACGGCTTCATGCGATTTCGATCTGGTCATCGTGGATCTCCACTTGCGGCTCCGAGCCGACGAACGTATTTCTCCTCAGGGCCTTCCGAGCCATTCGGAACAGGCAGACAGACACAGCCGTTACGATCCCCTGGGAGAATCCGTTGGCGCGCACCGATTATGTATGCCTGCTTGCTTGCCGGAGTTCGCGCATTTCGCCCGAATCGCCTGTTTTGGCGTGACTGTGCCTGCATGGCTTCCGGCCGCAGGTTCTTACCTTTTCGGTCACCGGTAATCATGCTGGTAGAATACTTGCATCTGCGGGTGTGGTACAGTCTGGTGTGCCCGGTGATATTGGCTGTTGCATGGGTATGCAGGGTGCGGGCCACATTCGGGAAATGCTCACGGCGGAGCCACCGAACCGTCGAGCGAGGTTTTTTGAGTTTCAGATCAACTACGATGGACTGATCGTCACCGCCTGCTGAATCGGACGCGGAAGTCTCAGTCGAGTTCGAAGGAAGCGAGTTGAAGCACTCGGGGGTCTCATTACCGGGATCGCGCTCGTGTCCGGGCTCGAGGCAACTTGGATCACGATATCGGGAGGATCTTGTGAATTCGGAGGGCGAGTCACCCTCATTTGGAGAATCGCATTGAACCTGCGTATGATACCGGCATTTTCAATGACAGCGGATTCGATGACAGCGAAATTGACGGCTTGTGAGAGTTGTCCGGGATCGGTAGTTTGAACCTAAACAAGTTCCGGCAGATGCGCGATTCTGACTGGATCCTGTCACCTTCGGAGGGTGAGCAGGGGATCGCACTGCGCCGCGTATATGCTGGGCGTGGCGCACTGCCTTGGCAAACACGAGGGGCGTTGGAAGGTGGAGTCGGCAACACGGAATGCAGGAGAACGGGGATCCATGGCTTCGGATGGACGGCGGAGAACCTATGAACACTATCCCTGAGGGATGTGGCTCCACGGTGTGCAGCAAGCCGAGTGTATGGATGGCCCTGCAATCCTGGAATATGGCGAGCCATTCAGCATACGGGTCCATGTTCCGGGGTACGAGAAAAGGAGGATGAGATGTTGCATTTGTGCGGATTACATCGCTGGGTCGGTTTAGTCATTATCGCTGTTGTCGTTCAGAGTGCCGCCGCCGCTTTGCCGGCGGAGGATGTCGTCGCGGCGTTGGCGGGGCGTTTGGAGCAGAATCAGCTCAAGGAGGGTGCAAACCGGGGGTTGTGGGCGCCTGAGGTATTTTTCGCCGGTCCGGCAACGACGGGCATGGTCTGCGCGTCCGAGTGGACGGATAATGCCGCATACAGAGAATCGGCCGAGCTTGGCGGAGAGTACATCTTATGGATCGGTGTTTCCGTGGGGCATCTTCTCGGCGATGAAGCGTATGCGCTCATGTCCCTCAGCCGCACCGCCGACGATCCGAATAGTAACCTGTGGCGCGTAGGCCTGACGGATTTCTACAACGCCCAGAGAAAAGATGGGGGGACTACGCGAGAGTATATCGAACTGTTCGCCCAGGAGGATACGTCGACCACGACATTCTACCTGGCGCACCACCTCGTGGCGGCAACCTATGTCGATGATCTCGACAAGGATGTATGGCGTGAGGCCCTGATTCAACACTTGTCTCAAGTTGATGATGGCAAGTCGGACTTTCCTATGGTGGCTCTCGGGGCCGCCACGTGGGCCCTGGCCACGACCGGGGTGCTTGATGAGACGCCCGTAAGCTCGGCGGGCGGGGCGCCGATGTGGGAGGGAGTGCTTCTCCGCGATCTTCCCTCGATCCTTCTGAGCCATCAGGTTCCGGAGGGCGAGCCCTATGCCGGCAGCTTCTACTACCGTTTCGACCACACGTCAGGCCGTTTCGAGGGCGTACCGGCCGGCTATACGGAAGATACCATTTATGCTGCGCTCGGGCTCGTCGCTGCCGCGTCCGCGGGAGAGAATGCTCCGGACGAGGACATGGAACCGGCCATCCGTGCAGCCTACACCGCACTCCTGGATGGAGTGGATGCCGAGGGCAAAGTGTACGAGCATCTGGCGCACGACGGCCAGAGCTACCATGCTTTCGCCGGCGAGATGCTCCAAGGGCTTTGGGCTATCCAGACGTATCTGGATTCGTTGGCGGATGTGGAGACGACAGAGGTCGTATTGGAGCCGAAGGCCGAATAGTGAACGACGGCAAAGTCCGGGGCTGTCGTAGTCATTGGCCCTGGACAGTGGGAGCTTCTGTCGTCGAGTTGGAAAGGCAAAGAATGTTTGTTGCTGTTGGGCCGCTGTCAATGAGGCAACTGGGATAGGAGAATCTTGATGTCGGACGGGCGGCCAATCAGAACCGTCTTTTTGTTCGCGACGGGGCTTCTGATTGCTCGCCACGCTGTGTGGGGGGCGACGCCGATCGAGGTGATTGTACCTTTGGCTGACCGTCTCGTTGAGGAGCAGGTGCCAAGTGGCGATCTGAAGGGGACATGGCCGGGCGAGGAGGCCTATACGGGCACCATTGTCGCCGGCCTTGTCCGTGCTTACCAAATAGCGTGTGACGATCGCTATAGGCAAGCGGCTGAGGCCGGAGCCGAGTTTTTCGTCGGCGCAGCCGAAGGGAACTTCTACGGTGACGAAGCTTATGCTCTGACGCTCTTGAGCGAAATATCGGGTGGGCAGGCAGATGACAACAGGTGGTTTCCTCTTGTTCAGGCTTTCTACGCAAACGTGAAGGATCTCGCTGTGGGTGGCACATCAGCCTATTTGTCTGGGTTTGACGGGGCGGAACGGTCTGTGGCGGTGTTCTATCTCGCCCATCACACGGTGAGTGCCTACTACGTTGATGCAGAGGACAAGCAGATGTGGAGACAGGCATTGCTCGATTTTCTCAGGGAAGTCGATGACTCCTCTGCCGCGTTTCCCGTGACGTCGCTTGGCGTCGCCACATGGGCGCTGGCGGCGACCGGTCCCCTGGATGATTCGCTAATGGATCCTTCTTCGGAAGGGGCCATCTGTTGGCGCGGCAAGCGGCTGAGTGATTTGCCGGATGTCTTGATGGATCACCAGGTCGGAGCGGACGGAGTCCTGCCGGGCAGCTTTTATTGGCGGTTCGACCACAGTGATGGGGCCTCAGGCGGGCCTGTCAGTGGCTTTACGGAGGACCTCATATTTGCCTCACTCGGTCTTTTGGGTGCAGCACGCGCCGCCGATCCCAACCAGCGGCTTGACTCCGCAATTGTGGCGGCCCGTACAGCGCTACTGGACAGCTTGAGTTGGGTCGATACGGCGTATCAACATCTCTGGCTGCTCGGGGGGAACGATCGCTTGTATACAGGAGAAGCACTCCAGGCGGTGGCTGAGTTCGTCCCGGCCGGAGATCTCAATCTCGATGGCAAAGTCAACGCGGTGGATTTCTCGGCATGGGCCGGGTACTGGCGGGAAACGGGATGTCTGGACTATTGCCGGTGCGGCCGGGCGGATTTCAACCGAGATAGAGAGGTGAACTACCAGGATCTCCGTATCCTTGCGACCAGATGGATGGAATAGAAAGGACAACGGAATACAGCAGGGCGCGTTGCATCGCGCCGGCTGTATCGGGAAGCACGTGATGCTGAAAGGAGCAACTATGGAAAAGGTGAAAAGACGAGGTGCCGATGCAAAGGGTATTATGCTGACCGTCGCGGTTTTGTGTATTGCCTTGGCGGCTCTGGGTTCCGTCGGCCTCGCCGCGACGGGGCAGACACCGGCCAGACCGTCGATCAGGCAGGCGGAGGTCTTCGACCCGTTTGCACTGCGGACCGTGACCCTGTCGACTGCCTCACCAAGTGGGCCGCCGGAGAACCCTCCGGGCTTGGTTAACAATCCGAATTCCCGGCGTCCCATTCGGATACCCTTCCGGCCGCCGGTGCGCAGCGCGTTCCGGCCTGGATTGACTCTGCGCGGCTAAGCATCCGAGCGGGTGATCGGTGAGATACCGACACCGGGATCCTGTTGGGGAGTGTGGAAGCAGGTGTGACACAAGGTAGGTTGGCTTGTGTTCAGGCCTGTGTAATCGGTAGGCGCGCGTGGTATGCGCGCATACGGGGTCAAGAGCAGCATGAGATTTGAGTGACAAGACAGCGATACTCTTCGTTGAGGAACTTCGTTTAGGAACAGCCGCAGAAGCAGATGGCGATCGCCGTGACGTGTAATCACGAGCGGTTCCGATCGCCCATGCGGGTATCATGTGTGAGGGTGATTGACCGGACATGGGGGTCGTACGGGGCCATGCCAGTACGACGCTGGACAACGTCGTGGCGTTAGCCGACGCTTGCATCTTACTGTTACGAGATGTGGCTGGGCTTGGCGCGGCGTACGGGGGGTCGATGCCCACGCAACGAAACGGGAGTGGTGTATGTCTCTGGATCCGAGGAAACTTGATGGTGGGGCGGCGAGACCGCTGGTCCGACGGCGGGCATGCCTTCCCAAGAGAGCGGTCGGTTTGCGAGTGCTCGTGTGCTTTGTGGGCATCAGTTGGCTGCTGACGGGTTGTGATGACCAGGTGCGTCGGCCATCCGCGGAGGACCTTGCAGAGTTCGAGATGGCTGCCCCGAGTGGACCATCGGTCGATATGGACCGTGTTGTGAAGGCGAAAATACCAACCGGCCCATACCGTGTCGTTCCGGGTGATATTCTGCAACTGGAAATGCCTCGAATACTGGACCCTCAATCCCAGGCCGGCGCGGCCGCGATGGATGGCAATCAAAGGTACAATTGTCGGGTTAACGACGCCGGTATAATCGTCTTGCCTATCATCGGTCCGCTCGCTGTTGGGGGCAGTTCCCTTACAGAGATTGAATCATCCATTATGGCTGAGTACTATCCCAAATACGTCAAGACGCCATTTCCTGTTTATGTGAGTGTCATCGAGTACAGCACGCGGCGGGTGTCTATTGTTGGGGCTGTGGCAAGACCGGGTATCTACTCGCTCCGGCATGACCAGATGTCCTTGGTTGCGTTACTGATGGAAGCGGGGGGGATCATCGAAAAAGGCGCGGCCGTCATTCGAATCACACGGGCAACTCCGACGAGCGTGCATTTACCGGAGGTGCCCGTTGCTACAGCAGCGCAAGGCAAAGGGAGATACTTTCAACCGAAACAGATCGTGCATACGGCCTCGTGGGAGCCTGCATCTGGCGGGCGACCCCGCCGAGAGTATGAAGTTGGAGTGAGGACCGTGTTCGATTGGGAAGGCCCTCTCAACACCGCTGGCTGGCTCACATTCGAGGATCGTGGCTCGGTTCGGATCCACAAGTACGTGGATTTGACAAACGAGCTCCAACGTCTGGCCTTCCTCGGAACTGTGGCGACAGAATCCGGACAAGCCCCGATGGATGAGTTGCGGGAACGACTGATCGACCTGGCGCGACACCTCGAAGCAGCGCCGCCGGACCAGGATACACGTCTCCGAACGGAAGTTACAGGCTGGGAGACAACAGACGGTCGTCACTTCGAGGCGTCGCTGGGGGACTCCGTTGAGATCGATGCGAGGTCCATGCGCCAAAGCGCCGTCGCAAAGACCGAGGTGGCTGAAGACGCCGCCAGGTTGACTCTGCCGGTGAAAGGGCTGAATATTCCTTTTGCTGATGCGGCTCTCCAAGAGGGCGATTCGGTTGTGGTTGAGTCGCCTGTCGAGCAGTTTGTCTCGGTTGTAGGGCTGGTGAACCGGCCCGGAAACATGCCATACCTGCCGGACGCTCAATACAATCTCATCCAGGCGATTGCTTTCGCAGGAGGTCTCGATCTCGTTGCGGATCCTCGGTATGTCAGTGTGTATCGATTGCGACCGAGCGGCGATGTGGCAAACGCGACGTTCCAGCTTGTCGATCCGGAAAACCAGGAGCGGCTCACGCAGTCTCTGGCGCTGCCGCTGAGGCCGGGAGACGTCGTCTCTGTCGAACATACGCTGCGAACGCGCACGAATGTCTTCCTCAATACGATCTTTCGAATCAGCTTGGGCCTGTACCTCAATCCGGAGACCCTTTGGGAAAATGATTGAGCCAAGAGAGACATCCCGATTCCCTGTACCCGTAGGCGCCGCAACCCTCAGTCGTACGAATGGCCCTGTCACCAGGATGCCGACGGGATTGTCCGGTGCAACAGCCGCTGGTCAGACGTCTGAGAGTCTTCTCGCGGTGGTCTGGCGCGGTCGATGGATGATGCTTGTCTGTGTTGCCTTGGCGATCGCGGCCGGCCTTGTGTACATTCAGACGGCTACCCCCATCTACACGAGTAGCTCCAGATTATACCTCGAGTATGTGAATATCTTACCTCTCACCTCCGAGCCCGGCAAGTTGCCGCAAACGGAGCGATACCTGCAGACGCAGGCGGGCTTGCTCCAGTCTCGACCCATTGTGGCCACCGCTGTCCAGGCGCTTGAGCCGCAGCGTCTGCAGAGCTTCAGGGACGTGGACATTCCCGCGGCATTCGTCGCCAAAGACATTCGTGTCGAGGTCGGCAAGAGAGATGACATCATCCGCATTTCATTCGACTCTCCCTATCCCGTTGAAGCGGCCCAGATCGTCAATGGTGTGGTGGAAGCGTACATGACGTCGCGTTCGCAGCAGGAACAGCGAAATGCGGCGCAGGTGCTCGAAATCCTGCAGAAAGACCTCAATCGTGTGCAGGAGGAACGTCTGCAAAAACAGGCGGAGTGGGAGAACTATCGTAACGATATGCAATTGGCGCTCGGCTCTGAGGCGGGTGGCGCCGTCATGCAGAGGCACCTGGAGGATCTCCAGGCCGAACTGACCCGCGCACAGGCCGTTGCCATGGAGGCGGAGTCGTTCCGCGACGCCGTCAAGGTCCTGGCCGGGGATGCGGGTGCACTCCGACAATACGTGCAGGTCAAGAGCCGTGTCAGTGGCTACCTCAGTTCGACAGCCGAGAAGTCGCCGTTGGAAGGCAGGCTTGTCGAGTTGGACCTTCAGATCGGGGAATTGTCGGACAAACTGACACCCGATCATCCGACGGTTACTGCTCTGGTGAATCAGCAGGCAACCATCAAGGCGAGACTCAGCGAGTTGGACGATCGCTTTGTCAGTGCTATCGTTGCCGCGGCACAACTGCAGTGCAACGAGGCCGCGGATCACGAGCGACAACTCACCAGTCTCTATGAGCAGCAGCGAGCGCAGGTTATGGCCCTTAGTGCCGAGATTGCGCAATATCAGCGGCTCCGGGCAGAGGTCGAGCGTTTGACCGAATACGAGAAGACCCTGGAGCAGCAGGTCGGTGAAATCGCGAGAATCGTGAATGAGGATGTCGGGCAGTTGAGAATGGCGATTCTGGAGCCCGCGCTCCCGGCGGAGGATCCGTCCTCACCGCAGAAAGGCAGGATCATGGCCATGGCCCTCGTGCTGGGGCTGTTGCTTGGTGGAGGGATCGCCGTCGCCCGGGACTGGCTGGACCAGACGCTGCGCTCCACCGAGGAGATCTCGGCCCTGCTCGGTCTTCGGGTGCTTGGCTCGGTGCCGGCGATGTCCCGTCGCAAGACGGCGCAAGAGCGCGGCCGCCGAGTTCTTTTGCAGTCCGATTCCCATGAGGCAGAGGCGTTCCGTACCGTGCGCACGGCTGTATTCTTCGGTGCGCCGAAGGACCAGGTAAAGACCATGCTGATCACCTCTCCGGCGGCCGGCGACGGCAAGTCGACCCTTGTCAGCAATCTGGCAATCGCCATGGCGCAGGCCGGACAGAAGACCCTTATCCTGGATGCGGATCTGCGAAAGCCTACGCAGTATTCCATATTCGGATTGGACCACCGTGAGCGATGTCTGAGCAGCGTGTTTGCGGCGAAAATGAAACTTGCCGCGGCGATTCAACCGACGGGGTTAAATGGATTGCATCTCCTTACATGTGGACGCGGGATTTCGAACCCGGCCGAGGTTCTGAATAGTCAGCGATTTGCCCTGCTTCTAAAGAGTCTCGCCGGGGCATACGACCGAATCCTCGTCGATGCGCCGCCGGTGACCGTCGTGACGGACGCCCAGATCCTCGGTGCACGGTGTGATGTCACTGTCCTTGTATTGAAGGCGGACAAGTCTACCAGAAGAGCAGCGCAGCGGGCAATCGAGGCGCTACGGAGCGTGGGCGCGCAGATGCTCGGGGTGGTGGTCAATGACATCTCGAAGTCAAACGACCGCTATGGCTACTACTACGGGCGCTATCGCGGATACCATGATTCGGACTCAGGGAACGGGGCAAAAGGCAAGCTGCAGCGCGTTCACGCGGGAGCGGTCGGCGGAGAGCGAAGAGGAACAGTCGGGGAGATTGTGAAAGCACGATGATTGCAGGCGGACGCAACAATACGGATCGTGGACACGAGGTCTCTGTGGAGCGACTATCCACGCGAAAGGCGAAGACGTTCGTGGACACGCACTGCCATTGCCTCCCGCAGCTCGACGATGGCCCCGGATCCATTGACGAGGCCATCTCGCTCTGCCGCACGTTGGTTGAGGATAACGTGTGTACCGTTGTGGCGACGCCCCACCAGCTCGGCCGCTTTGAGAACCGCACGAGCGCTGCGATGATCCACCAAGCCACCCGGCGGTTGAATGAAGAACTGGATGAGCGCGGCATCGAACTGACGGTGCTTCCCGGGGCTGAGGTCCGGCTTGATGAGAGAATTGCCGAACTCCTGGCGAGACACGAAGTCCTTACTCTCGCAGATGCAGGCCGGCACGTCCTCCTGGAGCTTCCCTGGGACGTCTTCATTGATGTCGAGCCCTTGCTCGTTCGGTTCGTGTCTGAAGGAGTCGATCCGATCATCGCTCATCCTGAAAGGAATGGCCCCCTGCTTGGTCGTATTGAAGCCCTTCGGCGGTGGTTGTCCTGCGGGATCAGCCTGCAGGTGACTGCGTCCAGTCTCACGGGGCACTTCGGACCACAAGCCCAACGAGCGGCCTGGAGCCTGGTCGCCGAACGTTGGGTGGATACGATTGCCACGGACGCACACGATCGTCATTCTCACCCGCCTTGTATGGCTGCGGCCTATGAGATGATTGCCGCCGACATCGGTCACAATGTGGCCCGTCTTCTGTGTGCCGAGAATCCGTCGAGAATCGCCAGAGGTGAGCGACTCGTCCCTGCCTGTATGCTGGACAGACAGGAGGTCTGGTGATGCCTTGGAGAAGGGAGACATGGATCGCTGATGGGTACGAGGCCCGTTTTGACCGCGTCATCGAGGGGCTCGTGGTTGCCCTGGTGGCCTTTGCGCCGCTTGCGTTTGGCGTCGTCGAAGCGTGGAGCGAAGAGGTCGTCATTGCGTTGGCGGCCGCCATATCCATCTGCTTCTGTCTAAAGCTGGCCTTCGCTCGGGGCCCGTCCGTGACGTGGACGTGGGCATACGTTCCGGTCTTCGCCTTCATTCTGGTGGCCGTTGTGCAGATCATTCCTTTGCCGGTCGCTCTCGTGCGTCTCATTTCGCCACAGACGGTCGCGCAGAAGATGGAGTTGCTAGGTGAGTTGAACGGTCCGGAGGGGTTGCCATCGGCCATGACGATCAGTTTCTATGGGCACGCCACCAAGCATGATCTGCGACTTGTGTTGGCCATCGCAGCGATCTTTGTGGTTGTGCTCAACACGATGCGCAGATCGGATCAAATCACTCGCCTGTTGACTGCTGTCACGGTCATCGGTGCCCTCGTTGCGATTGAGGCCCTGGTGCAGGCAGTCTTTGGCAACGACAAGATTTACTGGTTCGTACCTTCACCCCACGGCACGGCTCTCTCCGGCCCTTTTGTCAATCACAGTCATTTCGCCCAATTTATGAATCTCTCGATCGGTGCGGCTCTGGCGCTGATCTTTGCAGGGGTGCATCGGGCGTTCGTTCATGGTCGGGTGACGCCCCCGATGGTTGCCGAGTATCTTTCATCGCCTCGGGGGAGATTCTTATGGTGTCTGTCCCTGATGATCATCATCGCAACGACGACGATCTTCGCGTCTCTGAGCCGGGGGGGCATGATCAGTCTGATCGTTGCGGCCGGGTTCACCACCCTGATTCTTAGTCTGAAGAGGGCGCTGCGAGGCCCTGCATGGGTCATGGCCCTGCTGGGACTGGGCGCCTTCGCCTGCGTGCTGTATGTCGGTTTTGATGCCGTATATGACAGGTTGGGCACGCTCAGCGAGCTTCATCGGGCCGAAGGTGGCCGCTGGCAGATCGTCAAGGATATTGCCGTTGCGTGGACGAAATTTCCCACGGCGGGCACCGGCCTGGGAACGCACGGGGTTATCTACCCGATGTTCGATCGTTCCACCATTTCGGCCCTGGCATCGCACGCCGAGAACGAGTACGCCCAAGCGGCGGAAGAAACCGGCGCGATCGGCCTGGCTGCCCTGATTGCGTTTGGCGTCTTCGTTTGGAGCAGTTATGCGCGGGCCATTCGGACCGCCCGCGTTCCGATTCGTTCCGCGGCGTACGGCCTTGGCTTCGGGCTTGTGGCCATCCTGGTCCACAGTCTCAGTGACTTCGGGCAACACCTCCCTGCGAATGCGTTCTTGTCGGCCATCTTCTGTGCCCTGATGATTCGGCTGCCGCATGTCGGGGCGGACAGGGAAGCGGCCCCCGCCGCTCTCATCGATACGGGCAAGCAGAGGCGACCATGGGAATGGGCTGCTGTGATTGTGGTTTGCGTGATTTCCCTGTGGGCCGTCTCCGGCGCGGATGCCGCGCGTCGCGGTGAGCGGCATTGGCGAAGAGTGCTGGCGGCGGAGAGTGATTTGATGGAACGAGACTGGGCCGGCAGCGATGAGGAGTACATCCGACTGCTGAGCGACGCCGCAGAAGCCCAAACCTGTCAGCCGGACAATATCGAATATCAGCATTGGCTGAATGCGTACCGCTGGCGATCCATTAGTCGCGTGACGGATCCGAACACCGGCGAGGTTATCCTGACTCAGGAAAGTCTGCAGTTTGCCGATCGGATCGTCGAGAAACTGAGGCAGGCCATCCCTTCGTGCCTGGTGTACGGTCCCTCATGGTCGGTCATGGGACAACTGGAGAGGTCGATCTGCAACCGGCCCGAGGAAGGGGCCAGATACATCCGGAGAGGGCGCCATTTGGCACCCTGCAACGCCACCGCCTGTTTCGTGGCGGGATCGTTGGCTGCGGAACAGGGCGATGCGGACGCCGGGTATGCGGAGTGGAAGCGGGCGGTTGCGCTGGATGGTCGATTCTTCAGGGAAGCAGCGTCTCTACTTGTCGCCGTCTTCGAGCGGCCGGGTCTGGCCATTGATCTCGCTGGAGATAATACGGCATGGCTCCACCGCGTGGAACAGCTTCTGCGCGAGACCAACGCGCAGGGCGACTTGCTGGACGCCTTGTCCAATCGAATCGTTGAGCTCTTGGAACAAGAGTGCCGGCAGTCCGATGCGGCAGCCTGGAAGTTTGCGTGGCTGGCGCAGAGATACAGCCGCGATGGCCGGATCGATGAGGCCATTGAAATGTATCGTCGAGCGCTGCCTGCTGAGTACAACAACGTGTCGTGGCGTTTCTCCTTGGCGCAATTGCTCGTGGAGAAGGGCCTGATACCGGAGGCCATTCGCGAGCTGGAGATCATTCTGCGTTTGCAGCCGGAATACGCGCCCGCACAGCGCTTGCTGCAAGAGTTGCTGCGGAAAGGTTTCGCCAAAGAGGCACGATAGATTCTCCAAGGTGGTGGCAGGGCTCCATCTTTTGGCCTCGCCTCGGTAAGCCGCAGGATGCGGCAGACACGGCGAGCGATGTAACCGACGGGGACGGAGTCTGCGCTAACCCGGCGGACTTCGTGGCCGATTCGCAGTAAGAAGGCCGTCTATCGGGACGGTACCGGGTTGTTGGCGAGGCTCTCCGCAGGTGGCTATCCATCGCGCCTCGTTATGAGCCACGCGCTTGGGAATACATGGGTGTAGTCTATGAGATATTTGTCGTCAATTCTGTTTATCCTCTCGTTTCTGTCAACGTGCACCAGGACCACTGGCCTGGATGCAGATGCCCACGAGGACGAGGCCGCTGTGATCATCGTCGACCAGACGGTCGCAGAAGATGGGCCCCGGCTTTTCCGCAGCATTCAGCAGGCTGTCGATCAGGCAAATGCAGGAGATACAATTCTCGTGAAAGAAGGCACATATCACGAGACGGTGACCGTCCGCGAGGACGGTATCACAATAGCGGCATTTGATCCCTGTCACCCACCGGTCATTGACGGAGCCGACCAGACATTTGGACGACCCTCCTGGGAACACGTCCAGGGCAAGGTGTACAAAACTGCCTATACATGGTACAAGCCGCAGTTGACACCGACGGGGTTCAACCAGTACGGTGGAGGCGTGTCGCCGGATCGAATCGCGATGCAGGTCTACGAAGACGGCGTCCTGTTGAGGGGATATGTGGGCGGCTTTGTGGACTATGGAACGAGCGGATATGGCGCTCCATATGACGATATCGAACAGTTGGACCCCATGCACCGCATGTTCTATCCTGGCTCGTGGTACAAGCGTGAGATCCGCATTCCCGGGCGGTTCATGTACGATGAACGAGAAGCTAAGCTGTATGTATGGAGTGCTGCCGAAGACCATCCCAGTCTCCATGCTTACTCCATCCCTGTCCTGGAGAATCTCGTGGTTGTGGACGCGAGTGCCGTCACCCTGCGTCATCTCGTGCTCGCGAATTCAGCCGGCTACGCTGTAATCGTGGAGGATCTTGCCCACGACGCCCAGATTGAGGACTGCTATTTCATCAACGACATATATCCGATCTACGCGAAACGTGCCGACAATCTGCATGTCGTGCGGAACTTCATCCAGCAGAAAGGGATGTGGGAGCGCTATTGGTACTACGACTGCAAAGAGACGGTCCTATGGGCTCATGCCATTGCCCTGGAACACTATCCAGACCTCACGATGAGGCACACAGAGATCCACAGCAATGTCATCCGTGGCTTCTATGCCGCCATACTTGTCAATGGTCGTGCGACCATTCATGACAACATTCTGTCTCACTGTATGTCTACGGCTATCAACGTGGACAGCGATTGCCCCAGGGTTCGCATCTACGGTAACATCTGTCACCACGTCGACGACAGCGCCGTCGGGATGTCTGGTGCCCTGGGTGGACCCGTATGGATCTTCCGAAATCTGTTCTACCATTGCGGCAGTCTGAACAAGGCGGGCACGGACAGGCCGGACGCGACACGGGAGATCTGCTATTTCTATCACAACACGCTCGCGCTGAGTGATCTGATAGCACATCATCCATACGATTACCCGGTATTTGGGAGCCATGTGTACAGGAATAACATTTTCCACCTTGAATATCTCGAGCCGGGATCCGAGCTGTACTGGCGGTACGCCGGGAAGGATCCTTCGTTGGGTTGGACTTTCCTTCCCTTCGCGAATGGACCGGATGCTGACTACAACCTCTACTGGATAGGCCCCAGTGGACCTTCCAGGTATATCGCGTACTTCAGCTACGCTGGAGAGGCAGCAGGGGGGTATCTGTATGACGATTTTCCGAAAATGCAGCGAGAAACAGGGCTGGATCCTCACGGGTTGCAGGCGGATGCTTTGTTTCGGGCGAAGCAGCAACTCGAAGGCGAGGAATTGGACGCCATGCCGTATGACACGCTTTCGGTTATGGACTATCGCGATGTTATAGAGGAGGGCTTGTCGGGCCTGCTGGAAAGTCAGTTTCAGCGTTTCTTCGAATTGTTTGCCGTAGCGGACGAGAGCGCCGCGGTGGATAGAGGCACACAATTGCCGGTCGAGTGGCCCGATGTTGCTCAGATACGAGACGGGAAACCCGACATTGGTGCGTGGGAGATTGACTCGGCGAATATGTCCGGGGCTTCCTCTGACGCGCGGGCCGCGGAAGAAGGCTCAAACGTTGGCAGGATGGAAGTTTCAGATAGTAGCAGTCACTGAAGAACGCTTGGAGGTGTTCTTCTGCAGGTGCACACCATTGTAGGCTTGTGCCCTACGTAGCACGGCCGACATGCGTTGGACTTCGGGTTCTTTATGAGATCACTCACAGGGGATATTGCAGCAACGTTTGCGTCCAGGATTGCCGTGCTTATCACGGGAATTGGCGTGGAAGCTTCTCTGGCATGGTTTCTTGAACCTGCAGGAAGAGGCTCTTATGCAGTCTGTCTGACATTTAGTGTGCTTCTGCAAATCGTCTTCTTGACAGGCTGGAATGTCGCAAGCATCTACTTCGTGGCCTCCAGACGATTGACCTTGTCGGAAGTGGTAACTCAGACATTCATCTATGGAGTGATCAGTTCCTCACTGGCTCTTGTCACGGGCATGCTCCTGCTGGGCATGTCGTTGTCATTCTTTGATGCAGCGGATTCAACCTCATTTCACCTGGCTCTCTTGTTGATCCCCTCGGCTTTTTTTTCGATCGTGTTTCTGCAACTGTTGACAGCAGTGCATGATTTCCGCTGGTTCGCGATCATATCGGTGTTGAACGGCGTCTCGTTCTTACTGCTTGCACTCGTGTTCGTTGGCCTCTTGTCGTTGGATGTGCATGGAGCACTGCTGGCCTGCATCCTGAGAAGCTGGTTGGTCATCATCGCGGCACTGCTGGTTTTTCGCTGGAAGTACAGTGTCAAGTTCGTGAAACCTTCCCTCCGGAATATGAAGGAGGTCCTTTGCTACGGACTGCGCTACCATGTGGGGCAAATTGCCAACAATGTCAACGCCCAAGTAGGGACTATGATCCTTGCGATATTCGCCACAAGAGATGAGGTGGGGTATATGGCCGTGGCGGCTCAGCTTATGACCACAGGTGTCATGACAATTCCCGCCACGATAATGACGGTCCTGCTGCCGAAGATCTCTGAGGACGAGACGGGACGTCCTCAGTTGACCGCGCGCTGCGCCCGCTTGACGGGGTTGGTCTGCGCGGTTCTGCTTCTGGTAGTTGCCGGCTTCGCAACTCCGATCGTAAAGCTGCTCTTCTCGCCCTCTTTCCTCCCGGTCGTGCCACTCATTCGAATCTTGGCCATCGGGACGCTCGTTCGGTGCACATGTAAGGTCTTCACATCCTATCTTCAGGGAATGAACCATCCCGGTGTTGAGTCTTTCGCAGTAGCGACCGGCGTTATGGTGAATCTCATCGTGCTTTGGCTTCTGATGCCTGTCATGGGCTTACCCGCGGCAGCCCTGGCCATGACATTGAGTTATGTGACAAGCTCGGTTGTCATCACCCTGGGCTTTCTCAAATTCAGCCGTCTTAACCTTCTGGAGACGTTCTGGCTCGCTCGTTCCGACCTGGTGGCTGTGCATGAAGCACTCGTGCGGTTCTTCCTGCCGCGCGGCAAGCGTCTTGCCGCGCCTGTTCCCTAACACAGGAAGCTCCGGCGGCCGTCTGGTCGACAGCGGCCGAGCGTTCCCGGCTGGAGCACAAAGAACATCCAGGTCCGGTGCATGGGCCACCAGGCGTAGGCTGATATGTCTCAGCGAATCCTACACAACAAAGACCTTTTTGCCAGTGTCGTCCTGCTTCTGATGACGATGTCGCTGTTCGCTGATATGGCGCTTCCTGGGGCCAGGCAGATCGATGAGATCAGTCCCCACAACAGGCTCCCCTGTCACGCCATACAGTTGGCTATCCTGGGGGCGATGTTTCTCTTCGTGGGCTGCAACTACACACTGCCCAGAGTACGGGCCATCCTGTTCTGGGAATTGAGCCTGATCGTCTTCTTATCTCTTTCGCTGTGCCATGCCATGTTCATATCCAGCCGAGAACAGTTGATAACCTTTACCAAGTTCGTCTATTGGCCCATAGGGTATTTCTTCTTTCGGATGATGACGGATGACGTACGAGGATACACGAAGAAACTGTCGTATTTGCTTTTCGCCCTGTGCATCTTTGCCGTATGGTACTACGTGTCCCAGGCCGAATTGCGCGCCGAGATTGCCACGAGAGCCCAAAGTGGCGGCCTCGTCAGCTCGAACGTCGGCTGGACGCTCCTATCCGTCTTCACCGTATCCTTGTGTCTGGCCGCGGCCGGAAACGCCAAAGGATATGTTGTCGGCACCGCTGCTTTGCTCTTGGTGCCTTTTTCGTTGAAGAGAGGCGCCATTCTCGCGGAAGCCGCCCTCGGCATATCGCTGTTGCTCGTCGGCCATCGCCTGGGTCTGTTGCGGACGGCCGTCCGGAGAAACATGCGGTGGATCGTCGTCGGCGTCACGATCTGGTCCATCGTCTGCATCAGCCACTTGCCATGGGTCGTCAGACGCTTTACCGGCTTGACAGAAGACGGGGGCTCGGGCCGCTCGCAATTCTATTGGCTGCTGTTTGACCGCTGGCGGCAGGCAGACCTGTTTCATTGGCTGTTTGGCTTTGGATTCTGGAGTGCCCCGGATTACCTGGAGAGCGTATGGCTCCAAGGCATCTATGCGCACAGCGATGTGCTGGAGATGCTGCATGACTACGGCATGGTGGGGATACTGTCCTATCTGATGATCCTGGGGGGACTCTTCGCTCTATGTCGATACACCTGGCGGCTTCGAGATGAAGGGCTCATCATTGCGGCCTCCGTATTCAGCATCTTCCTGATCGCCGGTTTGATCTGCGGGAATGTTATGTTTCGAGGTACGGTTTACCTCATGATGCCTCTGGGATGCATGGCAGGCAAGTTGGAGAAGGCGCATGCGGCACGGGGGCTCGTGCACGACGAACCATTCCCAGTCAACAGAGAGGTCTCTCAGTATTCCATTGTCTGAGGGAGATCTGCAGAGTCTTTCGGAATTCAGCGGTGAAAGACCGAGTCGGAGTCCCGGCGGGCATACACAATCGTGTTGTCCCGGCTGCGTGGATGAGGATAAGGCTTCAACCACGAGGCGGGCAGTGACCACGCGGGCATGATTGCCGCGCGCAGCTATCCAAGTATCAACCACTTGTTTTGAGGAGCATGCCAGATGGCTCGCTTAGCTCAGAAATCAATCCTGTGGATGAAGCATCGCAACGTTGCTCCCAAATGGTTGGCCGCGTTTGTCCTGCAGCACAGCAACCTGTTGCATGTGAGGAAAGCCATCTGGATGGCAAGCATCCCGTATACAAGCATGCCCTTGGCTTCCTCCTATGACTCGGCATACCCTTACACCATCGGGATCGTGAAGGAGTTCTGCCACATGCACCTGGCCTATGTTGCCGCCTGTCGAGACCTCGGCGTCTGCTACAAGGTCGTTGACATCTCGGGTCCGGACTGGCTGGAGCAGGTGGCCGAATCGGACTGTGATGCGTTCTTGGCGCACCCCTCCGGGCTGACATCCGTGTGGAAACGCATGTATGACGAGCGACTCCGAGTGATCGCCCGGGACCTGAAAAAGATCGTATTCCCTGATTACGACAGCCTGTGGTTTTATGAAAGCAAAAGGCGGATGCACTATTGGCTGAAAGCCCACGGCGTCCCCCACCCGAAGACGTGGATCTTCTATGATCTCAAGCAAGCTCTCCATTTTGTCGAACAGGTCGTTCTGCCGATCGTTTACAAAAGCGATTTTGGCTCCGGCGCATCCGGAGTCGAGATATTCCGCAGTCGACGTGCTCTGCGGAGACACGTGAAGCAGTGTTTTCGGAAAGGCTACCGAGCATACACGCGGTGCGTCAGTGATAAGGAGTGGGGCAGCGTCTATCTGCAGGAATACCTGCCGAAGGTAAGAGAATGGCGCATCATCAGACTGGGTGAGTCCTATCTCGGTTATGAAAAATTGAAGGAGGGGGATTTTCATAGTGGATCCTATAAGTGGCGCTACGCAAGGCCCCCTACACAACTACTGGAGTTTGCTCAATATGTCACGGATATGGGGCCGTTTGTGAGTATGGCTGTAGATATCTTTGTCACTTCAGACGGACGCCCGTTGGTGAATGAACTACAAGCGATGTTTGGCGTGGACAATCCTTCCGAGCCTCAGTGTGTTATTGATGGCAAAGCAGGCCGCATGATATGGAATGAAACAGCGGATACGTGGCAGTTTCAAGAGGGTATATTTGCAGGCAATAGCTGCTGTAATCTTCGCGTTAGGACTCTCCTACGTCAATTAGATGAGACAAGGAAACCAATGGCGAGCTTTTAGGGTATCAAGGCCGATTCTCCTCTCATTCGTACATCAGCGCGCTGACATCTCATTGGGACAGGAGTGTGTAGCACACAAACGAACCAACCGCCGATCCGAGGAGGGCAGTAGGCCGACTGCTACTCACATGGTGCGGCATATGTCGATGGAGACTGCTTATGTTTTCCGTAATGAATACAAAGCGTAATCGCGCCATATCCCATGAGCGCCGTCATAACATTGCCGGCACAAGAACTGACTTTTGCGTTAGTACTGTGTTTTGCAGTACGGACCCGACACAGTTGTATACGACCAGCGGTCATATCTTGGAGCGTCAGGCCGTTATCGAATCGATCGTTCAACTCCACTATCATCTTGCCGAAATCTATGGGATCTCGCTCAACCGTGAGATTGTGACTGAGGGTGTGAACTCCATGCTTCGGAATCCATCGTTTGGTCATATTATCCTTGCCTGGCGTCGCTGTGATAATCGAGTCATGGGTCAACTCGAAATCAAGAGGCTCTTCGAAGTCCTGTATAATGCGGAATACTGGTACCTCGATAACCATACAGTGTTCCCGAGTGCCCAGAAACAATCCGTTGGCTCTGCATTGCTTCATTACGTAAAGGAGGAAGCCATGAATATGGGGGTCGATCGTCTCCGTCTGTATGTTGGGCACATGAATGAAAGCGCCAAGGCCTTCTATGCGAACTATGGTTTCCAATCACTGGGAGAGCTGTTGGAATATACTATCTGATTGCTGCTTGGGACTGCTCTGATTGTGATCGAGGTTGCGCGGGAGCGGAATAGATGGGTTGTCTCGCCCGCGATCCGATTTAAGGAATGGAGCGTGTGTAACCAGAAGGTTGTGATCGCAACTGTGGCGAGATACCGAGGCAAGCCACATACGATGTCGAACTTGTCCCACGTGAAGTCACATACATAAAGATGAGCGGCGATTCTCATCGTCTGAATCCACTACGCGGTGTGTAATTCTCGGTTGTGTATGAACGTGCAAAGAACTTCTTCAGATCGTTACAGGGCGGTCCAGCGAATAGGGCGTCCGGATACCATGGTCAGGCGGCTGGGTCGGTTGGTCCTGAAATACAGCAACTTGCTGGAGGTTAGGAAAGCCATCTGGATGGCGGGGGATCCTTATGTGGGTGTTCCCGGCGCTGCGTCCTTCGATTCCGACTGCCCTTACACGATCGGGATCGTGAAGGAGTTCTGCGACAGGCACCTATCTTATGCCGCTGCCTGCCGGGACCTGCGTGTGTCCTACAAGGTGGTGGATATATCGGGTCCGGACTGGCTGCAAGAGGTGGAGCGATCGGATTGTGACGCCTTCCTGGTGCGCCCATCCGGGCTCACCTCGACGTGGAAGCAGATGTATGACGAGCGGATCGGAGTGATCGCCCAGGAGTTGGGCAAGACGATATTCCCGAGTTATGACAGTCTTTGGCTCTACGAGAGCAAGAGACGGATGCACTACTGGCTGAAAGCGCGCGGCATCCCGCACCCGAAGACGTGGATATTCTGGGATTTCGCGGAAGCTCTCGATTTTGTCGGCCGGGCCGATCTGCCGATCGTTTACAAGAGCGATTTCGGGTCCGGAGCGTCCGGTGTCAAGATATTTCGAGACAGGGCCGCTCTACGCAGACACGTGAGACGGTGTTTCAAACAGGGCTATAGAGCGTACACGCGATGTGTCAGCGATACGGAGTGGGGCGTCGTTTTGCTGCAGGAATACCTGCCGGACATAAAGGAATGGCGTATGATCAGATTGGGGGATTCCTATTTTGGCTATGAGAAGCTGAAGAAGGGGGATTTTCACAGTGGATCACACGCGTGGCGCTATGGAAGGCCATCGGCACGACTCCTGGATTTTGCACGGTCTGTCACGGATCAGGGCCCGTTTACGAGCATGGCGATAGATGTATTTCTCACCTTCGATGGGCGCCTTCTGGTGAATGAACTGCAGGCGCTGTTTGGAGTGGATGACCCTTCGGAACCACAGTGCGTCGTCGATGGGAAGGCTGGCCGCATGATATGGGACAGCGTGACGAGCTCCTGGCAGTTTCAGGAAGGCGCGTTCTGCAACAACAGTTGCTGTGACTTGCGTGTGAAGATCCTCCTTGAACAATTGGAGCGCAGCGACTCCGGTCGCGTGCAATTGCCCTCAGAGATCCTGAGATCAGGAGCGGGAACTTGACGTAGCGGATCGGGTATGAACGCGCGTCCGTGACGTATTCAGGCCTATCGTGGATACTCCTCGTGGGCGGTATGAAATGATCGGAAGGTAGCGGGTCGGAAGAAGCGATATGCCGATTTGTGAACACACGCGACTTGGACAGTCTCATTATCGTGTCGCTGCCAAGGCGGGCAGATACGATGAGTACGTCATTGTGCATGTCGGCAAGACCCAAGGTGGATTTGGCAAGCGTTTCTTCATGTTTGTCGGGGTGCTCGGTAAGCGTCGGCCGACTTGCGTGAAGAGACCGGCATCTGCGCTCTGGCGCCTCATGGCGCTTCGCATCAGAGGCCTGCGTCCCTGTGTGATTGTGTACTACGATGTTCTGGCTCCCTTTGTCGCCGCCGTGCGGTTCTTGTTTGGCAGTCTGACCGTGGTCTACATGGTGCGCGGCGACCAGGTGTCGTGGGCGAGGTTTCAGGGGCGTACATGGAGGGCCGGAGCGGCTCAGATTCTTCAGAAATGGATGCGAGGGCTTGGCTGCGTGTTTGTGTTTGCATCGGAAGACCTCCGTGTCATCTTTACGGAACGACTTGGGCCTCTTCGCCGGGCCGCCGTTCTTCCCAATACCGTGGGATATCCGTTGCCCCCGAGCAGACCTTTTGACGGTCGCGTTGCGGTTGTGGGTGATTTTGGAACCGTGAAGAATATTGAGTTCGTGCTGAACGGTCTGTCCGAAGGCCGGTACCGCGTTGACTTGTTCGGCAATACGCGCCTGCCTGATCGGTGGAGACAACCATGGCTGCAGAGCCACGGGATTGTGGCTGATCTGCCGTCGCATCTAAAGCATTCCTCTCTGGTCGTGTTGTCGAGCGTTACGGAGGGCTTCCCGAATGTGATCGTAGAAGCTCTTGAGGCCGGCTGTGGCGTCGTCGCACCGAGTGGGGCGCCGTTCGAGCGACTTCCGCTGAGCGCCATGTGGCGCTATCAAATGGAACCCCGCAATTCGCACGCAGATTCCGCCCATGGCAAGGAACTCACGGACGTTCTGCATCGGCTCCTGGAAGAGCAGCCTGACTTTCAAGCCCATAATCGGGAACTCTACGATCTCATAGAATCCGATTGGGAGAGCAGAATCTGGGAGATCTTCACATGAAGGTTCTGCAGGTAGGTGCGAAGAATTACCCACCGGCCCATGGAGGGACCGAAAGGCTGGTGGCCGATCTTGTGGAGGGACTCGCAAACATAGAGAGTCACATCTTTGTGGAGTGGGAGCATGATGGTCGATTTCCGAGAGTCAGACAGCTACCGGGCAATGTCCTGACGCAGTGGTTCGCGGTAAGGCAATATGTCAAGGACAACGATATTGACCTCGTGCATCTTCATAAGTCCAACTACGTGCCGCTTGGATTGATGCTGAAGCTCAGCGGGATCCGATGCATTCTTACGGTTCACGGCTGCGCCTGGCGCCGGGGGGAGAAACGGTGGAACCCGGGCATAAAGGCAATCGCGGCTCTTCTGGATTTCCTTGCGTGTCTGTTTCTGGATCGTGTTGTGCTGGTCGGGGAGCACGACTGGCTGAGTTTCAAGCGATTCCTGCCAACTCGGCGGTTGACGCTGATACGCAATGGGGTATCTGTGGATCCAACGTCAAAACATGGCCACCGCAAGGGTTGGGTGTATGTAGGACGGATATCTCCTGAGAAGAATGTGCTGAGGCTTATCGAAGCGGCGGATGTCCTGCCTGAGAAGCTTGCCATATACGGTCCGATCTCTCCGCCCAATGCCCGGTTTGAAAAGGCCTTTCTCAGGCAATTGAAGGATTCCAATGCCGCATGGAAAGGGCCGTTGCCGAGCCACCAGGTGAGGACGGCGCTGTCACGATATGAAGTCTTTGTGAACCCGTCGTCGACCGAGGGGCTGCCTTTCACTGTTCTGGAAGCGGCGGCCGAGGGTCTGCATCTCGTTCTCTCAGACATTCGTCCCCACCGTCTGTTGGACTTCCCCTCCTGCGACTACGTCGATCCTGAGAAGCTCGATCTGACGCCTCTTCTGCGACATGTAAATGGAGACGGAGAAGTCAACCGGGCGCACGCACGTGGTGAGTACAATGTTGATGTGATGCGGCGTTCGTATCTGGCGCTATACCAGGAGATTGCAGGAGCCCGGCCCGATTGTGACCGCTCTTGATGCGCGAGAGTGATTCGGCGACACATGTTATTCATATCTGGAGGTGCCCGTTATGCTACGAGGAGGCGTTGTCGGTTTTGGCCGGATGGGGATCACCCATTTCTCCATATTGAACACGCACCCAAGTGTCGAGTTGGTCGCGGTGTGCGATTCGTCAGGCTTCGTCCTCAAGAACGCGATCCAGCACCTCGGAGTCAAGGCATTCAGGAGCTTCGACAAGATGCTTGGGACAATGGGCCTCGATTTCGTCATTGTGGCCACACCGACGGCGATGCATGCCGATGTCACCGAGTGCGCGATCAGCCACAATGCTCATGTCTTTGTGGAAAAGCCCATGACCCTCAATCCTGAGCAGGGCGAGCGTCTCCTTGAGCTCCTGAAGGGAAAGAACCTTGTGCACCAGGTAGGATACGCGATTCGGTTTCACGATGTCTTTCTCAAGGTAAAATCGTTGCTCGATTCCGGTGCGATCGGTGAGCTCTTGACCTTCACAGTGGAGATGAATGGGCCCGTAGTTCTTCATGATGCCCGAGGGAGTTGGCGGTTCAAGAAGACGGAAGGTGGGGGCTGCCTTTACGATTTCGCCTCACACGGTGTCGACCTCGTCAGCTATCTGGTCGGGCCGCCGGATGATGTGGTCGGGACCGTTTTCAATCGTATCCATTCCGCCAGCGTTGAAGATGCGATCAGTTCGACCTTCCTCTACAGGAATGGCGCCAGGGGTAACCTATTGGCGAATTGGAGCGACCCCTCCTACCGCAAGCCTTCATGCCGTTTCGAAGCGTTGGGCAGAAAGGGCAAGATCATTGCCGATTTCTATACATACAAGGTTCTATTCCATGAGGCCCCGGAGGTTGCTGGATACAGCGAGGGGTGGAATGAGGGATACCTGGCGGATATTGCCGAGCCCGTCCGTTTCTACGTTCGCGGCTTTCAATTCACACGACAGCTTGACTACTTCATTGATTGTATTCTCGAGCAGAAAGCCTGTGAAACATGCTCATTTGAAGCTGGTCTTTGTACGGATATGATCATACGTCGCATTCGCACCGATGGCGATAGCAGGAGATCCCATAATGGACAGAATCATACTGGGCGATAACCAGTTCTTTGGCATCAATCATATGTCGGAGGAGAAGGGTCGGTCTCTGGCAATGCGTTTCAGGGACACGGAGGCGATCATTCGCGTGATAGATATCGCCTACGCGTGCGGCATACGTGCCTTCATGTTCAATACACACGATCGAGTCGAGGAGATATGTGATCACTTTCGGGCCAACCCGGGAAGGTACGCGGATCTCCGAATATACCCTTCCATGCCGTATGCGCACAAATATGCAAACGCGATACATGAGAAAGGACTGGTCGGCGCCCTGAATGCGTTCGTGTTCTCGGGTCGAAGCGTCAGGCAGGTCGCTACTACCGTCATTCGCGGTGGCAGGACCGTGATCAACAAGAATATGGTTGAAGTGATGAAACTGCTGGTCGATGCCGAGATGCGAATCTTCAGAGGGTTGACTGTCCCGGCTGTGTTCTTACAGAACATCGTGACAGACTTACTGCTGGGGTTCGGTGCGAGAGAAGTGTTCGTCGAATTTGCCAGGCACGTCAAGAGAACGTACGGGGCCGATCCTGCATTCAATACCATGAATATGCCGGCGCTTGTTGATTTCCTGCTGGCGTCTGGAATCGAGAATCCAATCGTCTGCTCATCGATCAACAAGACGGGTTTCCTCATGACCCCAAGTCGGCACGCGTACGAGAGAGCTCTGGCTCAGAAGCCTTTCCGGCCCATGGCCATGTCCATATTGGCATCGGGGGCGATCTCCCCGAAAGAAGCCGTGGAATACGTCTGTCACCTTCCCAACGTCCGAGCGATTGTCTTCGGCGCTTCGTCGGAGGAGCATATCGCCCAGACGGTTGAGATGATCTCTTCGAACTGGAATATTGGAGTGAGCACACGCAAGCTCGCGGATGCATCCTGAAGCTGCGGTTGACGGACACTTCCATATGCTGGAGTTCAAGGACACCTCACATTATGAGGAACGCAGGAGTGATGAAGAATAGAAGAGCAGTTCAGATTCTTCTTCTGGTGGGATTGCTCCTGGCCGGCGGTCTCTGCCTTGGTGTGCTCCTGAGGAGGCAGAAGGGGTTGCCCTTCGTCTCAAGGCCACAAGTCTGGTCGATTGGATTATACTCTGGCCCTTCGATCTTCGAGCTGTCCCCTTGCGCAGATGTCCTGAACCCGGTCATGACGGCTGAGAAGATCACGGATGTATCAGCCGATTTCGTAGCAGACCCCTTCGTGATTGAGCACGATGGCACGTGGTTCATGTTCTTTGAAGTTCTGAACAGAGAAGCCTACGAAGGAGACATCGGCCTTGCCACGAGCAGAGACGGTCTGGAATGGGAATATGTCGGCATTGTCCTCGACGAACCCTTCCACTTGTCATACCCAAATGTGTTCAACTGGCGCGGCGAGTTCTACATGATTCCGGAGTCCAACAGAGCAGGTTCCGTTCGCCTGTATAAGGCGGAGTCATTCCCGTCCAGGTGGTCCTTCCAGCATTCCCTTGTCACTGGACGGTATGTAGACCCCACTGTTTTTCATTTTGAGGATCACTGGTGGATGTTTGCTGCAGACACCTCCTCAGGCACGCTTCACCTTTTTCATTCGGACGAACCAGTCGGCCCCTGGGTACGGCACCGCAAGAGCCCTGTGGTCGAGAATGACGCCAATATCGCACGGTGTGCAGGCAGAACACTCCTGCACGAGGGTGGTCTCTTGCGTTTCGCCCAAGACTGTGACCCCGTTTACGGCAGCAAGGTTCGAGTGTTCGAGATTACTGAGCTTTCTATCGAGAGCTACGAAGAGAAAGAAATCGACGCCGATCTGCTGCCCTGTGAAGGCGGCTGCAGATGGAATGCAGACGGCATGCACCATGTCTCCTTCATGAAGAGCGGCAGCATGTGGCTCGCTTGCGTCGACGGATGGAGATGGCAGCTGCGCTTCGGATGGGAGTATTGAAGTGAGAGCCGACGGCGGCTTGAAAGGCTGCGGCTCTTCAGGCAGGACTATGACGTGCCACGGTGCATCTGGCACTGAGGCGGTGTTCGCCGCGAAGAGGCGGGACACGGCGACTCTCTTTCAGTACGGGGGCTGAGGCGACATCGAGCTACGCTCCTACGCTCCGGGGTCATGAAACCATCAAGGATAGACACTCTGGCATGAGCACGCGTCTTCATATACCTGAAGAGGGTCACTCGTCAGATTCGCAACGATCTTGTTCGGATTTTGTCCAGGAGACAGCAGTACGGCAATGTCGTTGGAGTTTCCAGGCGGGCGCATCGCGCAGAAAGGGCAGTCGGGCCGTGGACGTTCGTGGAACGGTGATGCGCTGGGTGCTCGGCTGGGTCATTGCCTCCATCCTTGTGGCACTGATCTCACCTTGTTTCCTGAGCAGTCTCAGAGTCTACGAATGGTCATCTGAGCTTGACGACTATGTCCTGAAGGAGGGGTATGTCCACAGAAAGCGTGATGAAGGCTGGGCGACTACCTCCTATGGTCCGTACGGCTTCGCGACCCTGGCAGGCATCGATGCCGCAAGTGCTTCGACTGTAGTGATATGGGGCGATTCCTACGTTGAGGCGCACCAGGTAAGCGATGAGCAAAAGACCGCATATCAGGTGAACGAGGCTCTTCTCGAGCGGGGTTTGTCGCACCTGAGAGCTGTCACGGTAGGGCGCGCGCATTGGTCGGTCTCGGATTACTACTTCAAGATCCCGGCGTATGAGAGACTGCTCCATCCGGTATGTCATTTCATTATCCTGGCGGAGTACGGCTTAAAGGACTTGTGTCCGGACGGAGAGACCTTCATCTCGGAACCTGTCCCCCGGTTTGTTCGTCGTCGCCTCGTTAACCCTCACAAGAGCAAGGTCATAACAGATCTATATGAGTGGGGTCTTGGCGATATGCTGTTGGCGCCGTGGAAGGCCGTTCGCACCGTGATGGTGGATGGGCGAAACATGCATTTTTCCCTGGGGCCCTACAGGAGGGTTGACAAGACGACCTTGGATCCTGGTTGTAATGTTGCGTTTGGCGTCAGCGAGCCGAACTCCGTCGTCGAGAGCTGGAGCTATGCTCTGGACATGCTCAAGACCAGCGCGAGCAAGCCAATCGTTCTCGTTCTTATACCGGAGGTGCCACACCTTGAACAAGGAGTGGTGCGCTGTGTCGATTCTCAATCAGAATGGCGCGCCAGGCTGGCCGAGTTATGCCGGGCGAAACAGGTCGGCTGTATTGATATGACGACAACTCTGGTCGACGACTATCGGAAAACGGGCAGGTTCAGCAGGGGATTTCATAATGGTCGACCGGGCAGTGGACATCTCAATGCGCGGGGGCACTGGCTGCTGTCTCGGGCCATCTGTGATTATCTGAACCAATATACACATTCGCTCCGGAAGACGGGTCATGCTGTTCACACAAATTGAGTTCTTCATATTCTTCGGCGTGGTGCTGGCGTCTTTGCTGATCGTGAGAAGCAACCGCATCAGGAAGAGAGTGCTGTTGCTGGCAAGCTACTATTTCTATGCCTACTGGGATTGGCGTTTTCTATCCCTCATTCTCATATCCACGCTCGTAGACTATGTTGTCGCTCTTGCCCTGGCGCGAACGAACCGGCCGAATCGGCGGAAGGTGCTTCTGCTGACCAGTCTGGCGTGCAACCTGGGGATCCTGGGTTTCTTCAAGTACTTCAACTTCTTCGTTGAATCCATGGAAGCCGTCCTGGGATCGTTCGGTTTCCATTATGGCACACTGCATATCATACTTCCGATTGGTATTTCCTTCTATACATTTCAGACCCTAAGCTATACGATCGATGTCTACCGTGGCCGCCTCGATCCATGCAGGAATCTGTTCGACTTCGCTCTTTTTGTGGCTTTCTTTCCTCAACTCGTGGCAGGGCCTATTGTCCGTGCTTCGGAGTTGTTGCCCCAGTTGAGATCGGAAGCTCGGCTTTCCTGGTACGGCACATTTCTGGGGTTTCGGCAGTTCACGATTGGGCTGTTCAAGAAGGCCTTTGTCGCCGACCATATTGCGGTGTTTGTGGATCATGTCTTTGAAAACGCAGGAGCTTTTGACGGCGTTTCGACCTGGCTCGCGGTGCTGGCCTATGGAGTGCAAATCTACTGTGACTTCTCGGGGTACTCCGATATGGCAATTGGCGCCGGCAGAATCATGGGATATCATCTTCCGACGAATTTTCGTTCGCCATACCTTGCCACCAGCATGACCGACTTCTGGCATCGCTGGCACATATCGCTTTCCACCTGGCTGAGGGACTACCTGTACATTCCACTCGGGGGGAACCGCAAGGGGCCGGTGAGGACCTACGTGAACATTTTTATCACGATGGTTCTCGGCGGACTTTGGCATGGTGCTTCTTGGACGTTTGTGCTCTGGGGAGCCCTGCATGGGGCGGCGCTCATTGTGGAAAAAGGGTTGCGGCAGAGGTTCCGGCCAGAGACACAGTCGGCCGCCGTGCGGCGTGTGCCCGGGATACTCGGCTGGTTTATCACGATGCTCATTGTCTTTACGGCCTGGGTCTTCTTTCGGGCCGCCTCTCTTCCGGAAGCTCTTCTCATAATACGACAGATGTATGGCTTCTCCGGAGGGATTGCGTGGTATTATCCGTTCGTCTTGCTCACACTGTTGCTTGTCGGTGCAGGGCATGTCTTGGTGTCCATGAGCGCCATTAACCTGCGCCGGTTGGCGTACGATCGACTTGTCACACCTGTGGTGTTGTTCTCCATGTGGTGGTTGATCCTCGTTTTCCCGGTGGAGGGGTTTCACCCATTTGTCTATTTCCAGTTTTGAAGGCGGACTGCTCGCGAAGCGCTCAAGGTCCTCATTCAGTGGAGGCCCGAGCCGAACGGTATTTTAGCACCGCTTTGTTGTGATCCTTCATCTTGCGGCGGTTCCGGGTGCCCGACGGTTGTCCACGCCCGTGTGCTTTCTCGCAATCGCCCAAGTACAGACGACATAGGAGGTCGGACGATGCAGACGAGCAATGAATCATGCCACGGCATCTTCGAATGCCTGCAGGCAGGATCGAATCACCGAGTCTTGAGCCGGATCCTGCGGCCCTGGCAGAAGGTGCGCAGCTATGCCGGGTGGCACTTTGAGAACCTCGGCTGGTCGAAAGGTCTGAAAGGGATATGCCAGAGGATTTGTCACGGCAAGAGCGCGGCGTCCAGCCGGCCAGATCAAGAAAGGACATATGCCGGCCCTGAGGTCTTGGCTCTGCAATCAGGAGAGTGGGTAGAGGTCAGGCCCATCGAGGAGATTCTGGCGACGCTCGACGGCAACCGGCGACACCGCGGCTTGCTGTGGATGAGCGGGATGAGGAAGTACTGCGGCGGGCGATACCGTGTCCACCAAAGGGTGGAGCGAATCATGCTCGAGACCAATGGCGAACTGCGAAAGATGAAGAATACGGTTTTGCTGGAAGGGGCCATGTGTGACGGCAAGGCGTTCTCCGGCTGCGACCGGTCCTGCTTTCATTTCTGGAGAGAAGTGTGGCTAAGGAGAGTGCCGGAGACGGCGGACCCGGAAGATCGCCGAGGCCAATCACCGTAACGCGTTTCTTGTACGGAGGGTACGACTGTGGAACTGTCGATCTTGGAGTCGCCCAGTACGGCTTGTGAGGATTTCATTCAGCAAATGGCCGGCGCTCGGTTGTGCCATACGCCGGCATGGACCCGCATGGTCGAGGAAGTATTCGGATACCAGGGATACTATCTTATCGCTCGCGATAACGGTCACATCTGTGGCGTGCTTCCTCTAACGCACGTGCGCAGCCGATTATTCGGCAACCGCTTGGTATCTCAGCCTTTCAGTGACTATGGCGGGCCGTTGGGGACAAACCCGGCCGCTCTGGATGCGCTGTATGACCGGGCGGTTGAAATCGCCACGCAGTTGCGGTGTGACTCCATGGAGCTTAGGGGCACAGTTCCGCTGCCCCACGACCTTCACCTGCGCACCGACAAGGTATCCATGTACCTGCCTCTGGCCCCGGACCCGCAGGAGGTCTGGCGAGAGCTGCGCCACAAGACGCGCAACAGAGTCCGCAAAGCCGAGAAAGCCGGACTGACCGTAAGGGCCGGCGGACCGGAGCTGCTCGACGAATTCTACGGCGTGTGGACGATTCGCATGAGAGAACTGGGTACGCCCTGTTATCCCCGCAAGCTCTTCAGCGCCATCATGGAGACGTTTCCGGGCCAGGGCCGCATCTTCTTGGCCGTCCAGGACGACACGACGGTCGCGGTCCTGTTTGCCTATACGTTTCACGGCTGGGTCCAATGCTCGTGGGGCGCCGCCCTGCGTGGCTACGACGCGGCCGGTCCCAACTACATTCTCAACTGGAAGGCCATCGAGGGTTACTGTGCCGAAGGAATGAAATGGTTTGACTTCGGACGCAGCACGATCGGAAGCGGACAACACATATTCAAGCAACGCTGGGGGGCAAACCGCATTGATTTATGCTGGCAGTACTGGACACCGCCCGGGAAGGAATTGCATTTGGCGAGGCCGGAGGATCCGAAGTACAAGCGGAAAACGGAGATGTGGAAGAAGCTGCCGCTACGAGTGACACGCATTCTCGGTCCACGCATAAGCTGCAGCCTGCCCTGAGAAGGCACACCGACCGCAACGCTCATGCGGAACCCAAACATGGAGGCAGGAGAACCCGTGGAGAACCTGAACGCATTCAGTTGTGAGTTGGAGGATTGGTTTCACATCCTCGACAGTGACGTAGCCCCTCGGATGGAAGAATGGCCCGGCCCCCCGCTGCGCGCAGAAAAGAGCGTCCACCGACTGCTTGAGCTCTTCGAGGAATATGACGTTCGGGCCACGTTCTTCTGTCTGGGTTGGATGGCCGAGCGCATACCCCAATTGGTTCGCCAGTGCCAACGAGCCGGCCATGAAATTGGATCGCACGGCTACGGTCATGTTCTCGCTTACAGGGTGGGGCCCCGCGCGTTTCTGGAAGATATTGTCCGCTCGAAGAAGATTCTGGAAGATATCACGGGTGAGGAGGTCATTGGGTTCAGGTCTCCGGGGTTCTGTGTCCGGGAGGACAATCGATGGGTCTTCGATGTGGTGTTGGAGGCCGGCTATACCTACGATGCCAGTGTCTTTCCGGCTCGTCATGGTCATGGGGGGCTGAGCTATGCGAATCCCAATCCGCACACGATCCAGACTCAGACGGGATCGCTTGTCGAGATTCCAACCTCGACGGTGAAGTTCTTGGGTCGCCGCATGTGCTTCTTTGGGGGCGGATATCTTCGGCTTTCACCCTTGCCCCTGATTCGATGGGGTGTCGGACGGCTGCACAGGAAGGGCCGACCCCTCATCGTATACGTGCATCCGAGGGAAATTGATCCAGATCATCCACGTCTGCCGCTTTGTCTATTGCGAAGATTCAAGTGCTACGTCAATCTCCGGAGCACGATGCCAAAGCTCAGGTGGTTGTGTGAGCATTATACGTTTACAACAATGGCGACTGTTGCGGCGCAGGTTGCGCACACATCTGAGTTGGCGGGGGTGCGCAATCCCGCCAGGAATACGCGGAACGGATCGGAGAGTCCCCTGGCCGATGCGAGGATGTCACGTGATATGGCCCTTGAACCGTGGAAGTGAGAGCGAGCGCACTGTGCGGGCTTATTCTCGACATAACGAAGAGGAAGTGCAGGGCGAACGGTTCAGGCAGATACAGAAGCGACAGCGCCAATGGCGTCAGCGGGGAGACTTCATGGCCAACAACATGGTTGGGTGATTATGAAAACGTGCTTGTCTGTCTATTTGGGATCGGCTTGCCTGGCACTTCTGGCGACGCCCGCTGTCATCTGGCTATCGCACCGGATCAACGCCCTTGATTATCCGGGTGTCCGCGCTACACACACGAGACCGACCCCTCGTATCGGCGGAGTGGCGATCTTCTTCTCGGCCATGTGCCTGATCATCTCCGTCCTGTTTCTCAATAACGCGATCGGCGATGCGTTCCGGGACATGAGATTGCAGTTGACCACGATGTGGTTCATGGCGCTGTTCATCTTCCTGGTTGGCCTCGCTGACGACCTGCAGGGCCTGGGGGCTTGGACCAAACTGGCGGCAGAGCTCATTGCGGCCTGCGTTCTATGCGTTGCCGGCGTGAGGATCTCCAGCCTTGAGATTACCGATGCCTTCGCATTGCACCTGGGATGGATGTCCTGCCCGCTTACGATTGTATGGATCATCGGGATCACCAACGCGGTCAATCTCAGCGATGGGTTGGATGGTCTGGCGGCTGGGATCTCGGCCATCGCATGTGGCGTCATCGCTCTGTTCGCCGTCTACAGCGGCAACGCCATCATGGCCGTGGTCATGCTCGCCTTGCTGGGGAGCCTGAGCGGCTTCTTGTTCTTCAACTTCAACCCCGCCAAGGTCTTCATGGGAGATTGCGGCAGCCTGTTCCTCGGATTCACCATCGCTTCTTCGAGTGTGATATGTCTGACCAAATCCTCGGCACTGGTTGGCCTGACGCTGCCCATCCTCGCCTTGGGGATACCGATCTTTGATACGTTCTGCGCCATGTTGCGTCGCTTTCTGGAGCGGCGGTCTCTGTTCGCTCCGGATCGAAGTCACTTCCATCATCGACTGGTCGACCTGGGCCTGAGACAGCGTCATGCCGTGATTGTCATATACATGGCTACGTGCATGGCGGCCGGGCTCGGCATGTTCATGATGGTGCGTCGTGATGCCTATGCCCTCATCATTCTGGGCTGCATCCTGTTCCTGTTGGCGTTGCTGTTTCGGGTCGTCGGTGCCGTGCGCTTCCGAGAGACCCTGATTCGACTCCAGAAAAAGCACGCCGTGACAAGACGAGAGAAGGAGGAAAGAAGAACGTTTGAGTACCTGCAGCTCTGTTTCTGCCGGACTCGCGATCTGCACGACTGCCAGCGGGCCGTGTGTGAAGCGGCCCGGCAACTGAGTTTTGCCTGGGTCTCGCTGCACGTAACGGACCGAGACGGCAATACCAACACCTGCGTCTGGCGAGAGAAGGACGTTCCCGCCGGATCCTCGCGCGTCGTTACCGTGAGCTTTCCACTCACCATCGCTCTACCCGGCAGGACGGTGGAATTCGAGATTGCTGTCTTCGCGAATGGTTCTCTCGAATCCGCCAGCCACCGAGCGGCTTTGTTCAGCCGCCTTATGGACGAACATGCATCGAGCATATCCGAGACCGTTGCCGATTTGGTGGGCAGGGATGGTGGAGCTATTACGGATGCTCTCATGGATTCTGCAGATCCTGTGTACCGCATGTCCGGCGGAAAGGAGAAGCTGGCCGACGGATTGAATTGACAGATACGCAGCATTTTCTCGCCTACCTTACGCTACACACCCCGGTTCTGCTGAACGGATCGGTCTTTCACGAAGTTCCACCGAATCCCGGTATACGCAGAGCGGAACCGGCGGAGAGGGCCCCTCGGCCCTCTTTTTTTTGTTCACGCTCGTCCCACAAATCTGTGCCCACCTGGTTTGATCGTTCGGTCGCAAGTCTCAAAGGTTTCCTTGAATCCCGTTCCCGTGCGTCGTAGCATCCTGGCTTGTGCACAGGTCTTTTTAAGGAGCCTGAAATGGTGGCAAGCCGTGACGATGACGGATGCTTCAACAGGAGCGTCGCGCGAGCGGGGCGCCTGAGCCGGCGCAGCTTTCTGGGCGCGATGGCTTTGACCACTGTGGGGCTTGGTTGCAAGTCGCGGCCGAGCGCGGCCTTGCCTGCCGGCAGGAAGGCCGGCGGTTCCCGGCCGAATATCCTTCTGATTTTCATTGATGACCTTGGCTACGGCGAGTTGGGTTGCCAGGGCAATCCGGAGATTGCCACGCCTCACATTGATTCGCTTGCGAAGAACGGGATTCGGTTCACGCAAGGGTATGTCACCTCTCCCTATTGCAGCCCGTCGCGCGCCGGCCTGCTCACCGGGCGATACCAGAGCCGTTTCGGGCATGAGCTGAATCCCGTCGGCCGGCGCAATCTCGACGAGCGCGCGGGCCTTCCGCTCTCGGAAAGGACGATCGCGGACGAGCTGAAAGCCGGCGGCTATGCGACTGCGCTCGTGGGCAAATGGCATCTGGGCGGCCTGCCCCAATTCCACCCGCAGCGGCGTGGTTTCGACGAATTCTTCGGTTTCCTGCACGAGGGCCACTTCTACGTCCCCGGCCCGCCGTGGCCGGACGTGCTGACCTGGCTGCGAACGCGCGAGCCGCCCGAGGGCGCAGGGCCTCGCCAAAGGGACGGCAACGTCATCCGCAGCGCGCACCTGCGCAACAATGAGCCTCCCTACGATGAGAACAATCCCATCCTGCGCGGCACGCAACTGGTGGTCGAGCGCGAGTATCTTACCGAGGCATTGACGCGCGAGGCGACGGCGTTCATCGAGCGAAATGCGTCGCGCCCGTGGTTTCTTTATCTGTCCTACAACGCGCCGCACAGCCCGATGCAGGCGCCCCTGCGTCTTCTGGATCGCTTCGGCCATATCGAAGACATTCACCGCCGTCTTTTTGCCGCCATGGTGGGGGCCCTCGATGACAGTATCGGCACCGTCCTAACGACGCTGCGCAAGCTGCAGATCGAAGAAGACACGCTCATCTTCCTCCTGAGCGATAACGGCGGGCCGACGGCCGAGTTGACGTCGAGCAACGCGCCGCTGCGCGGCGGCAAGGGACAACTGTTCGAAGGGGGGATCCGTATACCATTCCTGATGCAATGGAAGGGCCGCCTGCCCACGGGCAAGATCGTGGAGCAGCCGGTCATCTCGCTTGATATTCTCCCAACCGCGCTCGCTGGGGTTGGGATGTCACGTGCAGCGGACAGGAAGCTGGACGGTCTGAATCTATTGCCCTGGCTGTGCGGCGATGCGCCCGCGCCAGGCCGGCGAACCTTCTTCTGGCGCTATGGCTCGAACGTCGCGCTCCGCGACGGAGATTGGAAACTCATTCGCCAATCGGCGTGGGGCCAGAAGGATGCTGACTTTGCCCTATTCGATCTGGCACAGGATGTCGGGGAGACCAACGATCTTGTCTCGGTCCGTCCGGATGTCGCGAAGGAGCTTCGCGCCAAGCTCGATCGGCTGAACGCCGGGATGGCCGAGCCGCTGCTGGCCAGACCTCCACGAGCACGATAAGCGACAGCAGATGTAGGGTGGGTCCTTGACCCACGCGTTCACCCGATCTGCCGTGGAGAAAAGGCTTGCGAGAGGGACCGGTCTTTCTTAGCATACGCGCACGGAGGCCGGTCGGGTCGGTGTGCTCTGTGTTTTGCTTCCGTGTGGTTCGGTGGGGGGGACAGCAGGGCCGCAGCCGATTTGCGTGTCCACGGGAAGAAGGAGTTTCTGGCGTGGCGGAACAGCAGGGTCATGGGGGCCGGGTGATTCGCCGGGGGCCGTATCCGGAGCTGACCTGGACGGCGGTGCTGGTCGGCTACGGTCTGGGCGTGCTCATCACGATCAGCATGGGCTACGCCTGCCTGATTCTGGGCTTCTCCCATGAAGGCTCCGAACTGGCCGCGATCTTAGGCTTCGGCATCCTGCGCGGCCTGATGGGGCGCACCAGCATCATCGAGAACAACATTACCCAGACCGTCGCCAGCAGCGTCAACGGCGCGTCGGCCGGCATTATGTTTTCCGTGCCGGCATTGTTCATCCTGGGCGAGACGGACTTCAATCCCTATCTGATGGCGTTCGGCTGCATCGCCGGCGGTGTTCTGGGCATTGCCTTCATCATCCCGCTGCGCAAGCAGATGATCGATTTCGAGAGGCTGACCTACCCGGGTGGCGTCGCCGTCGCGACGGTCCTGAAATCCCCCGGCGCCGGCGTCCACAAGGCCATCCTTCTCGTCATCGGTACGGCGATCAGCGGGTCGCTCCATTTCGTCAGTCAGATCACGCACTTCGAGAACTGGAACCTCGGCCAGCACCTCGGCATGCCCGACTACATGAACGGGATCTGGTTTATCTCGCTGCTGACGGTCGGTATCGCCTTCATCGCGGGCAAGGGCGGCCTGTGTTTCGTCATCGGGGGCTACGCGTGCTACTGGATCCTGGCCCCGATTCTGGCGCAGATGAATCTGTTGCCTTCGCCGGAGCAATTGCAGGTCGCTGCAGAGCGATTGCAGGAGACCAATCTGACCGTGCCCAAGTACTTGCGGCTGTTGCTCTTCAGGCCGGTCGGAATCGGGATGCTGGTGGGCGGCGCGCTGACCGGGATTGTCCTGGCCTTTCCGTTGATCGTCAGTGCGATCCGGAGTATGCAGTCAGCGGCCAAGAGCGGTGCGGCCCTGTCTAAAGATGAGATGCCGATCAAGCTGCTCTATGCGGGCATTGTCGGCGCGGTAGTCGTACTGTCGTTCGTCGCGGTCCAGTCCGTCGAGCAGATGGGTCTGGGACGCGGCGTTATCATGGCCCTGCTCGGGACGGTTTGGATCTGGATGGCCGGGGTGATTGTGTCGGAGTGTATCGGCAGGACCAATTGGTCGCCCATGAGCGGGATGACCCTCATCGCCGTGACCCTTCTCATTGTGATCAGCAGTGGTCTTGGCGACAAAGCGGCCATCGTTTCTTCGGTCATGGTCGGGGCGGCCACGTGCATGGCCATGTCCCAGGCGACCGATCTGATGCTCGATTTGAAAACCGGCTATCTGGTCGGCGCCCTTCCGAGAAGACAGCAGACGGGACAGTTTCTGGCGACGTGGCTGGGACCCATTTTGATGATCGGCCTACTGTTCGTCCTGCACAAGGCATATACCCTCGGCAGCGAGAAGCTGCCGGCGCCGCAGGGTACGGCGCTGGCCAGCGTGATGAAAGGAATCCTTGAGGGCGATGTCCCTGTGTACAAGTACGTGGCCGGGGCGGGCCTGGGCGCCCTGCTCAGCGCGACCGGCATCGGCGGCCTGGGGATTCAGGTGGGCCTCGGCTTCTATCTGCCGTTCAGTATTGTCCTGACGTATACGATCGGCACGATTCTGCGGATTGTCAGCGACCGCGCGATGGGTCGGCACTTCAGCGAGCAGGTCGGGATTCCCGTCGCGGCCGGATTCATCATCGGCGAAGGCGTCATCGGTGTTGGTTTCGCCATCTACTACATTATCGCAGGCATGACGGGGGGGTAGGGGCGCGCTATGAAGGCAGTCGGTTTTCTCATGGTCACGGCCGGTTTCATTGCCGCTGCATTAGCTGCGGTCATTGATGAGAATGCGGTCCAATGGCTTTGGTATATCCCGGCGCTGGTCGTCGGCGCGGCGGGAGTGGCGGCCATCCGAATCGACGATGTGCGTCACAGCAGAACGGAGCATCACGTTGCCGCCAACATTGAGACGGTCGTGAGCAGCCTGGAGCGGGTCGCCGCCAACATCAAACAGCTCGATGCGGACAAGCACTCCGTCGATACGTACGACATGCGTTTTCGGATTGATGAGCTATTTGCCGACGACTTGGAGAGCTTCGTGGCGGCCCGCGAGAGCATCGCTCATCGGCACGGCCTGGCCGCCTACGGCGAGGTCATGACGTGCTTCGCCGCCGGCGAGCGCTATCTCAACCGCGTCTGGTCGGCTTCCGCCGACGGCTACATCGACGAGGTCAACGAGTACCTGGAGAAAGCCAGAGGCCAGTTCGCCGCCAGCCTGGACAAGGTTCGTGGTCTGGAGGGGCGCTCCGCGGGTTCTGAGCACGGAGCGTTCACAGGATTGTGACGATCTGCCCCGGGGCGGTCCCCAGCCGCTCGTTGGCGCTGCCGTTCTTGACGCTGATTTCCAGAGTGTCATTCGATCCGGTGATGAGGAATGGCTCGTTCTCCGGTGCGGCGTTGTAGGTGGCATGGAAGGGCATTGGGGACTCGCGTCCGCCGAGCTGCACGTCGTAGCGGTCCTTGCTCAGGGGCGGCAGGTTCGTGACGACGTTGCCGAAAGGATCGACGCGAACCACGATGCCCTGGCGGCCGTTCCGGTAGAGTTCCAGCTCGGTGAGCCGGTCGATGGTCTCGCCGAGCTCAGTGAAACGCCCCAGGTCGGCTTGGGCTGCGGCCCCCGCGAAGACGTCTCGGCCGTGAAACGTCCGGCCGGCGCCTTCGGGAATCTCGAGCTCGCGAATCTCGACGACGCTGTTCGCCTTCAGCGCTTCCCAGACAAGACCGTTGTCCGGCGCGACGAAACGATAGTCCTGCGTTCGCACGGCGACCGCCCGGCGATCGCTGCCGACGCCCGGATCGACGACGCAGCAGAACGTGGAGCCTTTTGGGAAGTATGCATGGCTGTTCTTCAGTACCCACGAGGCTTCGATGAGGCACTGGGGACGGATGTTGTGACACAGATCGACGATCTCGGCGTCCTTGTTGACGCCCAGGATGACGGCCTTCATGATCCCGACGTATTCGCTTGGTCCGAAATCCGTCAGCAGGACGATCATGGCCTCAGGCCTCCGCAGCTTGCCGTTTCTTCGTCGGCTCTTTCGGGTATATGAACTCCGGGACCCGGCGGACCTTGCCTTCGGCATTCACGCAGGCCAGGACGCTGGAGCCCTCCGCCAGGAGCACACCCGTGCCACGCCGGGTGAGGCGGTACGTATGCTCGACCTTGCCGGCCGTAATGTTGGAGCAGGTGGTTTCCAGCAGCAGCTCTTCATCGTAGAAGGCCGGCCGGCGGAATTTGATCCGCATCTCGGCGACCACGAAGAAGATCCCGCGAGCTTCGAGGTCCTTGTAGGCGATGCCGTCGGCGCGGAGCAGCTCGGTCCGTCCCATCTCGAACCAGACCGGGTAGACGCTGTGGTGGACCACGCCGCCCTTGTCCGTCTCCGCATACCGCGGGGCGATTGTAATCGTATGATTCTGCATTGTCGTCCGTTCGTAAGACCCCATATCCGATTGGGCGTCAGAATAGCATATGTGACGTCATTTGCAAGGCACCGTTCTGCATCCCGGCGGACACCGTGCACGCTCGTCCGGGAGGGTGGCTGAGGCTTCTGTAGACGCCCCCGACGGGCCCGAAATCTCGCCCTGAGGCCGGGGTTTTGGGCCGTCCGGGATTCTTGAAAAATTAGCAAAAAACTTCTTTACGGGGGTCTCGCCGAGGGGTATAGTAAAAGGCGCAGGTTGAGCCCTCAAGCCCCTGCGTGTTATCTCGCTTTTCCTCTCCCTCCGCCGCGCAGGGGCTTCTCAAAATCCTTCTTGCCGTCTTGCCTCGGAAATCTTCTTGCGCCGGTCTTGGGGATTTCTCGCACGTCTCTCTCGATGAATTCGGAAAAATATGTAACGGTCCGTCGTCGAGAGCGTCAGTAATAATAACGACCCTGAGAATTGGTCGCTCGGGCGGTATGGAAATGCAGGGGGCCTGAGTGTTGTGAACCGCAGCTCCTCCGGCGGTTTGGGGCTTGGGGACGTGCTGTAGTGTGGCCGACGCGGCGGAGGTCGGCCTTTTTTATTGCCTTGCAGGCCGGCCGGGCGTATCATACGCCTCCTATGCGAATTCCATTGACCAGGTACGGATTGCCTGAGGTGGCCGTCTACCCGGCGGGCGTGGTTCTCCTGATGGCCGTGCTGGCCGTCTTTGCGCCTGCGTTGCTGCCGGGGTGGGCGATTGCCGTTTTGGAAGGTATCCTGGGGGTGGTTCTGGTCTGGGCCCTGCTGTTCTTCCGGGACCCGCACCGGGAGACGCCACGGGATGATGCGTTGCTGTTGGCGCCCGCCGACGGGAGAATTACGGATGTGGAAACGGTCGAGGAGGCCGACTTCATCGGAGGACCGGCCCTGCGGGTCGGCATCTTCCTGAGTATCTTCGACACCCATATCAACCGCGCTCCGTGCGATGCCCGCGTGGAGAGGATCACCCACCGCCGGGGCCGGTACGTCAACGCGATGAATCCGCTGGCCGGAAAGGTCAATGAATCCAACAATGTAGCCATGGTGCGGACGAACCACCCCGAAGACCGGCTCTTGGTGCGGCAGATCAGCGGGGCCGTGGCCCGGCGCATCGTCTGTGCCGTCCGGGAGGGCCAGCGGCTCGCCGGCGGAGAGCGGTTCGGCATGATCAAATTCGGGTCGCGGACGGAACTCTATCTTCCCGCGAGCGAGCACGTGAACTGCATGGTCCGCCCGGGAGACAAGGTCAAGGCGGGTCTCACTCCGCTGGTGAGATATCTGGATTTGTGATTACTCTGTGCGAGTTGCGAGCTGGGCAAGCCTGGCCCGCTGCCCGAAGTCATTGATCCAAGCGTGAACGGCAAATACGACATGGTACACAGGAAATGGCGAAAACCGAGACCGGATAAAGGGCGGCTGCTGCGGCGCGTGCGCAAGCAGCGCGTCAAGTATATTACCGTTCTGCCGTCGCTGATCACGATCCTCAATGGGGTCTTCGGTTTCACGGCGATTGTCCTGGCGAGCCGGACCGGCGGGACAGATGAGGAACGGATGTCCTGCTTCACCCTGGCCGGATACATGGTGCTGCTGGCCATGTTTGCCGATATGCTCGACGGTCGGCTGGCCCGCATGAGCCAGAGCACCTCGAGCTTCGGCGGTCAGCTCGACAGCCTCTGCGACCTGATCAGCTTCGGCGTCGCCCCGGCGTTTCTCATGCTCAAGCTCGCGGAGAGCAAGCTCGACCTGGGCACGATCTTCAGCGGGGGGCTCCTGCATCGGTTCATCTGGTTGGCCGCATTGGCCTACATCAGTTGCGCCACCATCCGACTGGCCCGTTTCAACGTGGAGAACGATGAGAATGAAGCGGCCCATATGAGTTTCATCGGGCTGCCGAGCCCCGGGGCCGCCGGCGTCGTGGTCAGCCTGATCATCTTCCACCAGGAGAAGGTCCCGCACCTTGACCTGCTCGTTTATGGGCTGCCGTTTATCACACTGGGCGTGGCCATTCTCATGGTCAGCCGCATTCGATATCCGCACGTCCTGAACGTGTACCTCAAGGGCAAGAGACCGTTTGGCTATCTGATTCGTGTGCTCTTCTTCCTCGGGTTGGTGATGTGGTGCGACGTGCAGACGGCGCTGGTGCTGGTCTTCGGGATCTTTGCGGGGGGCAGTTTTGCCAAGTGGGTCTACTACAAAGTCATTCCCAGGCGCAGCCGGTTTCTGCTCGGCCATCAGGCGCCGGCAGTGGATGTCGCGTCGAATCCCGGCGCGCACGATTGACGCCATCATGGGCCGGCTTGTTTTCGACTACCGCATTTCGCAAGTTCCGCGACTATCCGGGGTAGAGATTGCTTCGTCGCTGTGCTCCTCGCAGTGACATGAACGGGCCATCGCACGTCATTGCGAGCGAAGCGAAGCAATCTATGGTCGCACGGTTTCTGAAATGCGCTACTACTCCATCGAGGATCGCCGCAAGTGGGTGCGCGCCTACTGCAGGGCCCCGGCGGGAATATGGAAGGGCCCGCTCTGCGGCGCGGGGCTGCTTTGCTTTTCTCGACCCCGGCCGCCCGACTGGCTGATTTGGTGGTAGTAATCCACCGCTTTGGCGAGGCGGCTCAGCGTCTGCCGACCTTCCTCGCTGGCCTCCAGACCGACGATCTGCAGACCCAGACACAGGCCCGTCCGGTCCGCCGTGGGCAAGACGCTGCGAATCTGGGCGTTGAACATCAGCGGCGTTTCGTTGGGCATCGGCGTGAACCGCACGCCCATGAATTGTCCCTTGTGAAAGTCCGCTTCGTTCGCAGCGCCGGATTCCTCGCCGACGCCGCGCTTCAGCGGCACGGCCACCAGGGTGCCGCCGGCGGAGATATCCACCAATCGACCTTCGTAGTATGTGCGTGGGGCGTCCTTCGGTGCGCGTCTCATCGTACGGTGCCAGAGGGCGACGTGGACTTTGAGCGAAGCGGGAATATTGACCCGGAAGTAGCTTCGCCTCTGGATGACGCCGAGGCGCTGGGGTGCGGCCAGAACGATCGTGCCGCCTGCGTCCGCGTCCGACGAGGGCTCGAGACCGATCACGGTCGTATCGAAGACGAACTTGCCGTAGGCGTGCTTGAAGTTCAGACCGACCGGCTGGTCGATCCGGATGTTGATCGGGTGCAGTTTGCCCGAGGAGCGGCAACCTTCGACGTACAGCCTGTTGTCCATCAGCTCCTTCATGACCACTTTCGAGACGTGCCACTTGTCTCGTGACAGGTACGACATGATGGCCGGTGACTGACTCTGGATGACCGTCTGGAGCACCGCCTGAGACTCGTGCCCCTCGAGCGTGACGATCTCGCTCATATCAACCTCCCTTGCCTGCGATTGCCTGTTCCCTGGAGGAAGTGTAGGCGCCCTGCACCCCACCCAGTCTTGCCCGTGTGTCGGCAAAGAAGACCCGCCGAACAGGTCCGTCCAAAGTATACGTAACGAACGAGTCGTATACAAAAGGCACATAGGACCGAATCGGGTGCGCGCGCAATTGTCTTCCGTGGCCTGTGCTTGCTCTCGTTGCGGGAATCGATTATCTTGAGGCACGAACGCCCGGAGGTGCGTTAGTTCGTTTCCGAAGGGTATTATCGGGCCGGCCGCCCGAAGGGAGATCGACAGAGGCTTGGGACGACGACACGATGCCTGTAGAGCAATTGGGACTTGGACTTCTCTGGTACGCCGTGCTCATCATCTCGTTGACGTTCCACGAGGCGGCCCACGGCTTCGCCGCCCTGCGGCTCGGCGATACGACGGCGCGCGATGCCGGGCTGGTCACGCTCGATCCCGTTGCGCACATCCGCCGCTCGCCGTTCGGGATGGTGCTCGTTCCGATTGCCTCTTTTCTCTTCGGCGGCTGGATGCTCGGCTGGGCCAGCGCCCCATACAACCGCGACTGGGCGTACCACAACCGCCGCAAGGCGGCGCTTATGGCCCTGGCCGGACCGGCTGCGAATCTCGTGCTCATCCTCATCGCGGTCGTGCTCATCCGCGGCGGCATGCTCCTCGGCGTGTTTGAGCCGCCTCAGAGCGTCACGTGGGAACGCGTCACGGCCGCGCAATCCGGCGGCCTGGCCGCCGGTGTTGCCGTTATGATCAGCATCCTTTTTTCCCTGAACCTCATCCTTCTGATCTTCAACCTGCTGCCCCTGCCCCCGCTTGACGGCAGTGAGATCATCTCCCTGTTCCTCGACGAGCGCACGGCCGAACGCTATCGTCAATTCCTCGCCCAGCCTGGCGCCGCCATCATCGGCCTCGTCGTCGCCTGGCATCTCATCGGTTTCCTGCTCGGCCCCGCCCAGACCCTCGCCCTGAACCTCCTCTACCCCGGCGCCGGATACCACTAACCGGGACTGCCTGCCTGTGGAGGAGGCCGACTTCGTGGCCGGCCGCATGTGCGGGATGATCGACAAGGAAAGGACTACCGCATGGGCGAGGACGTGTGTCGCCATTTCAAGCGTGCTGTCGCTGCCGGCGGCCCGGGTGCTAATCCTCTTTCACCATCAGGCAATGCTCGATGTTGACCTCGAGGAACGGCTCGCCGCGGACTTCAAAGCCCTGTTTCGCATAGAAACGACGAGCTGTCACTTGTGCGTGCAGCTTGAGCCGGGTGAATCCGGCATCGCGGGCCGTGGCGATCATGAAGGCCAGCAACTCGCTGCCGTAGCCTTTTCTGCGGTGCTCTTTGCGCACGGCCAGCCGCTCGAGTTTGGCCGCATCGCCCAGGAATCGAATTCGGCCCGCCGCCACAGGTTCCGACTCAATCTCGCCCAGGACGTGGAGGGCGGAATGCTCGTGCTCATCGATCTCCTCACGGCAACGGATGTGCTGCTCCTCCATGAATACGATGGCACGGACCATGAACACCTTCATCAGATCATCCAGGGACCGGGCGATTCGGAATGTCGGTTCGCTCTTCATCGGTGTCGGGGCCTCGTTATTGCCTCTGCGATCAGCATGCGCCGCGATTGACGCTTCGAATCTACACGGAGAAGGCGGATCTTTCAAATGAGAAGTTCTCGCGCGCATCATGCAGTCATTCAGCCGTGCATGTGTTGCTGTCTGCGACCCCCGGGCCGGCTATTGCAGCTCGACCGAGGCGGTCGGGTTGAACGGATTCGTGCGAACGGCCAAGGAGAACAGATACGGATAGCTGGCCTTGAGGTGGTCCAGATGCGAGAGCCATTCGCGGATGAGCAGAGCGTACGCTCGCTCGATGTCGCCGGCCCCGATCTGCTTTGTAAGATGGCTGTTTGTCTTCATGGTGGTCCCAGGCAAAAGAATTTGTGGCCCCGAGCCCCGCGGCTCAGGCAGGCCGAGTCTACCGGTTCTGCACGGGAGGTTCAAGCCCCGATGCCCGTGCGGTGCGGACAAGCCTATTGATTTGCCGGTCGAATCCGGCTATTCTTTATCGCTCAGTGGAGAAACAGACACGGATGGTTCCTTCTGTTGGGGATGAAGTCATGCAGACGCGGCAATTGGGCGGCACGGACATGACGCTCACGACGGTCGGCCTGGGCACGTGGGCCATGGGCGGGCCGTGGGAGTACGGATGGGGCCCGCAGGATGACGACGAGGCCCGCGCCGCCATTCACGAGGCGCTGGACGCCGGCATCAACTGGATCGATACCGCGCCCGCGTACGGGCTGGGCCATTCCGAGGAACTGGTCGGCCAGGTCCTGCGGCAGACGAGCCACAAGCCCTATATCGCGACCAAGTGCGGGATTTTGTGGAACGAGAAGAAGCAGAAGGTTACGCACCTGAAGCGCGACAGCATTCGCCGCGAGTGCGAGGATAGCCTGCGGCGGCTCGGCATCGACGTTATCGACCTGTACCAGATGCACTGGCCGGACCCCGAGGAAGATATCGAGGAGGCCTGGGAGGAGATGGCCCGCTTGGCCGGGGAGGGCAAGGCGCGCTACCTCGGCGTCTCCAACTTCAGGGTCGAGCAGATGGAGCGCATCAGCAAAATTCACCCGGTCTCGTCGCTGCAGCCGCCGTACAGCATGTTGCACCGGGAAGTTGAGGATGAACTGCTGGCGTATTGTGCCCGCCACAACATTGGGGTCGTCGCGTATAGTCCCATGCAGCGGGGGCTCTTGACGGGCAAGTTCAGTCACGAGCGGCTGGCCGCCCTGG
>CBFDBY010000019.1:0-69644 GCA_965603165.1 uncultured Phycisphaerae bacterium | reverse complement strand
GGCGCCAGTTGGCAGAAGACCACGTTGGCGCGCGAAGCGACGGCGAGCACGCCGTTGCCAACAGTCTCTGCGCCCTCGGACACCAGCGGGATCGTGCGCGGGTCGCGGTTGTGCACGTCCGCCGGCCCAACGCCCACGAGCAGCGAGTTCGCTTCCGGTGGATCGAAGTACGCACTGATGTGTTCGGCCTGGTTCATCGAAACCTTGAAAGGCAGGATCGCATCGGCATCTTCCTGCGCCAAGCCGATGGCGAGCAGGCGTCCGCCCGCCTTCACGAACGCCTCGACGGCTCCCCTATACGCCGAGAGGCGTTTGCTGTCCGGCCCGACGATCAACACCTGGTCCGTCTTCAACTCACCGCCGTCGTAGGAGCCGGGGCGGAACCCCGCTGCCTGAAGATGAGCCATCCCCGCCGGCTCGCCGATGTAGAGCGCGTCCCGCCGGGGCGAGGGCTTCCAGGTACGGACGTATTCGAGCAGGTTGGCAGCCAGGGTTTGCGCTGCCGGATCGGTCTCAGTGCGGCCGGTGACATCTATCTGGCAAAACAGCACCACGCCTTTGCCTTCGCGGTATTCCAGCAGCGGGCTGTACTGGAGGCTGAATCCGCCGTCCACGATGGGCAGGAAGTCACCGCACGCGGGCTTCTCGATCAGGACCGAGGCGACGTTGCCTCGGCAGCCGCAGCGCCATGCGCGGGTCACCGGGATGCCGCACCAGTTTACCGTTGGAGCGCCGTTGAACTTGGGATTCAGCTCGTACTTCAATCGCGGGGGAAGAATCGTCGCCTCGCCACGCCAGTCTCTCAGGTGCTCCGCCTGGAGGCCCGTCAGGGCCGGATGATCGGGCACCCGCGCGAAGACGTTTCGCAGGCCGTACTCCGCTATGCGAAAGCCCAAACGTTTCTCCAGCACGTCCCCCGTCTGCTCGAACATGAGCACTCGCAAGCCGTCCCGCACGCCGTCAATTGCCGGCGCAGGCCCGTCCACCGTCAGAGCGCCCTTGCCGACGACCAGCACTTCATGCGCGCCCAGGTCCGCCTTCGCGTCCACACTGTCACAGCGAACGCCCAAACTCTCGAGCAACTCTGTGGTCTCGCCCTTGGGATCGAACACCGCGACCTTGGCCCCGGCGTGGACCCGCGCCGGACGCGGAAGGACATGGATTGTGAACTCGTTTTCCTGAGTTCTGCCAACGTTGAAGATTGCCTTCGCGCTGAGCCTGTAGGCGCCAGGCTCGATGGCTGCCGGGAGGGTGAAGCGCAGCGGTATCCGTGCCTGCTGTCCCGTCTCCACGGCAACTGTATCTCGGCCGACAATCGGCTCGGGCAGAGCCAGCGACCACGAGCATTTGCAGCTCACCGGCACGCGTGAGTTGTTGATCACGATGATTTGCTTTTCGACCGTCTCGCCGGGGGCGAAGAGGTGGTCCTTGCTGGTGAAGCGGGCGGGCTTGCCGGCGATGTAGGCCAGCAGAGAACGGTTGTTTCGCATCAAGGCTTCGGCACCGGCCGTGGGGACCCAGTCCGAGCGTTCGTAGGCCAGGTCCATTCGCTCATATCGTTGCTCCTGGTAGTCGGGGCTGAAGCCAGGTCTTTGCAGGTTCGCCCAATCGGTCTTGAACTCATCCCGGCGGTTCCGATCCATGCCGGGGCGCAGCGTGAAGAGAATATGATGTTCCCAGGGGGAGTTCGCCGAGACGCCCCACGTGCGGAAGGCCCGCCAGTTGTCCGCGTAGTACATGGCGAATACCGGCTCGCGCTCGGTGAAGTCGGTCGAGCCCAACTGGTGCGGGTAGTCCCAACGGTGCCAGAGCCTTCCGGCGCGGAACTGCTTCGCCTCCCAGCGCAGGTTCCGTTTCTCCATTTCGCTGATCTGGAAGGCGCGGTCCCCGAAGAACTGCGCGTTCCACTCGGCCAGGCAGAATTCCCACGGCACGACCGCACTGCCGAATTCTCTCTTGCCCTTGTACCACCCGCGGTACATCGCCCAGTCCCAGGTGAACGGGGCGCCGTATTCGCATAGGAAGACCGGCTTGACGCCTGTTGTCGCCCAGTGCTCGAACCAGTCGGACAGTTCCTGGACCGGGACGAAGTTCGGGTAGAAGTTGATCGGGTGCATAGAGCCCAGGTTGCCGGAAGCATGATGATAGACAATGCGCCCGGGGTCCAGGCGCTTGACGATCGCTTCGGCCCGCAAGGCGCGCTTCACGTTCCGCAAGGCCCAGGTGTCACGGGCGTCGTGGATCCCGTCGATCATATCCGGGTTCATGTCCTCGTTGTAGCCCGTGGCGTTGTGGCTCATCGAATACGTCACGACGGACGGGTGGTTCTGTGCTGCGCGGACGTAGAATTCCGCGTGGCGGGCATAGCCGTTATTCTCGTCGGCGTCGGGCGCCTGCCAATCGTAGTGACTGAAATGCGGCTGCGAAAAGGACACCAGCATCCCCACGTCATCGGCGGCTCGCAGGATCTCGGCAAAGCCCAGATGCGACCCCGGCGTGCAGCCGTAATTGTGTGTGTAGACGAAGTTGATGCCGAGAGTTTTGAGACGCTCCAAACTCTCGCGGGTCGCCTCATAGGTGGCCAGAGCGGCGCCGATCTGGGCATTATCAAGAGGCAAGGCCGAGAGAAAGATACGCGTGCCGTTGATGAAGAAGTCTCGGCCCTCGATCCAGAACTCGCGGAACCCAAATCGAATGGGCCGGCCCACATCCAACACGTTACCGCTGGCGTCCAGCAGCGAGACCTCCAGGTCGTAGGTGTTCTGAGGTGTGTGCACATCCCAGAGTTCGTCGGCAATCCACTTCTCGGAAAATGTAATTCGGCCCTCTTCCAGATCGCTTGTGCGAAGAGTCCGGCTCGAGAACGCCTTGATGGTCTGGCCATCCCTCGTAATCCGCGCACGCAAAGCGTACTGCGCGTCCGGCACCAGTCCGTTGAGCGCTGCATCGAGTGTGAGTTCCTTCTCGCGCACGGAAGTGTCTACCCGCACGTCGATGATTCGCGGCCCGGCCGGCGTGCCGACCAGATAGACGTCGCCGCACAGGCCCCGTCGAGCCACTGAGCCCTTGACTTCCCTCGCGGAGGCGCTGTCCGTGTACGAGAGCATGACACCCTTGAGCGGCATGGCCACCACGAGCAGACTGAGCCGGTAGGTACCGCCGGGACGGCACGTCGAAGTCAGATCAACCTCGCCTCCCGGAAAATGTGTCTCGCCTGCCCGGCTGCCATCCACATACGCGACGGCGTAGGAATTCAGGTACTCGATCCGAAGCGCAATGCGACGGCCGGCCCAGGAGGTGGGAATCGTGATCTCGCGTTCGTACCAGGCCGTCGTGACGTCGCGGAGCCTCCGGTCCTTCCACGCCGGATGAGCGTGGACCGTCTGGCTGTCCTTCTGCATGTAGTCGGTGACGCCGGGCCAGCAACCCGGGACTTTGAAGTGCCCCCATTGGCCGACGGGCACCATCTCCGCGCCATCGGAGGCCGGCTGCCATCGCCACAGCCCGTTGATGCAAATACGCTCACGGGTGGGTGTCGCCTCCCGGTATACCTTCGAGAGGTCCCAGACGGCGCGGACTCCCTCCGGCAGATCGACATCGTCCGGCACAGATTCGCCGTAGGCCGCCGTGACCAGGACGACTGCTATGCAGGCCTTCCAGACAACGACCGATCCGAAGCCCTGGTCGGTCCATCGTTTCATCGTCTCATCCTCTCATGAATAAGGATGTGTTCTTTGCTGCATCCCGGTCTCTGTCATTTCACAGGATCCGGTTCGCCGATTGACATCAGGCGTGAGTAAGTGCGTAGGTACATCACGCCTGCCGCTATGGCCGGCGTGGCCTGGCTCTTTTCGCCCAGCGGGTTGACGGCCAGGAGCTCATACTTGCGGCTCGCCCTCAAGACGATGACCTGACCGTCTCGATTGATGCAGTACAGCAGGCCGTTCACCCAGACCGGCGAGCCATAGAACTTCCCTGCCGGCTTCTCGCGCCAGAGCACGTCGCCGTTCTCGATCCGCAGGCAACTGACATCCCCCTGGTCGTGAAACGTATAGAGCAGACCGTCCTTGGCCAGAGGCGTCGGAACGTACGGCGCGGATCGACCAGCGCACGTATAGGCCAGCTCGGCGCGCCTGTGGTCGCTGCCGGGAACGATGCGGACGGCAACCAGTTGTCTGCCGGCGGCCCCTTTTCCGCACGTGCCGATCAGCAGATCGCCGGCGATGACCGGGGAGCTGATCGCGCGGGCCAGCTGAGTGAACGGCACCTCCCATACGACCGATCCGCCTACGGGATCAACTGCGGTTATGCCGTGGGCCTCACTGGTGAAGATCAATTGAGCGTCGCCGCCGACAGGAGAGTAGATGCAGGGTGTCGAGTAGGAGATCTCGCTGTTCCGCCGTTTCGTCGTCCACCGCGTCCGGCCCGTTTTGCGGTCGATGGCCAGCCACGCGCTTTCATACCCTTTGTCATTCTCCCACTGCTCGTGCGCGAAGACCACCAGATCGTCCACGACGGCTGGCGAGGGTCCCGGCCCGAACTGAGAGTACACTCCAGCGAAATCGCGACGCCAGACCTCTTGCCCGCTGTGATCCAGGGCCGCGAGAATCGTCTCACCGCTGGTTTGCCAGAGGACGTACACGTGGTCGGCATCGACCGCCGGCGTGGCGACGGCATAGCTGTTGTCGCCGTGGAAGCGGTAGGAGGTGAGGCCGTACGCCTTCTGCCAAAGGATGCGACCGGTCCCGGTGTCCAGGGCCAGGAGAATGCCACCCGGGGACGAGGGGTCTTCACAGGTCACGAACACGCGTTCGTTCCAGATCACCGGCGAGCTGTGTCCCCCGGCCGGTAGTTCCACTTTCCAATTGAAGTCCCGATCCGTCCATCGGACGGGAATGGTCTGCGCATCACTGATGCCCTGGCCATTTGGCCCGCGAAACCGGGTCCATTCTTGCCCCATCGTCACGCCGGGCAGCGCCAAGCTCAACAGGAGAATTCTGAGGATGGGCTTGAGGGCCACGACGAGCCTCCCGTTTCAGGCGTCTATGTCTTCGATGCGCCATGGGTCGGCGAAAGTGACTCATGGCTTTCTTTCGCTCCGTCAGGAGCTGTTTGCTGTCACAATCGGTCGGCTGTGGAGCAACGTTTACTTCCTCACGCACGAACGACGATCTCTCTATCGGCCGTTCCCATTCATCCCTTCCTTCATCAGCTTTCCCGCTCTGAAAACCACTCTCCGTCTGGCCGGGACCGGCGTCTTTTCCAGGGTCCTGGGGTTTTGTGCCATTCGGGCCGGCGAGGTCTTTGTGTCTAATACAAAGAAGTCGCGAAGCTCGATACGGTTTCCCTTGGCGAGCTCAGAGATGATTTCGTTGAAAAACTGTTGGACGACGGCCTTTACGAGCACATGGGTGTGGCCCGTGCTCGCGGCGATACGGTCGATCAAGTCTTTCTTGGTTTTCGTCATGGCAGGGCCTCCGGATTGGCTGTCAATGCCCGTCAGTATCTTCAATGCCATGGAGCAGTGTATTGGAAAACGGGCCATTTGGCAAGTGTCTGTGCGCGGAGGGTGCGTCGGTCGCGCCGCGAACCGATTGACAATCGACTGAAAAAAGCAGAACATTCTTGGGCAGCTTGTCACGCACGGGTATACGGGCATACGCCTTCGGCGGAGCCTGCCTGCGGCGATCCTGGTCGTGTTGGTTCCAGTGCTTTCGGGACCCGGCTGCAAAAAGGATGCCATTTGAACGCCTTCTGACACAGGAGATTGGCTATGACTACTTCAAATCCGACAAGCTCCGAGCCACTTAGCCGGGCCGATGACTGCTCGCGACGAGAGTTTCTCAAGCGGGGAGCCGTGGCGGCCGGTGTCACGCTGCCGCTGTACTCGACGCTGGCCGTCGGCGCGGCGCCGAAGAAGGTGCGGATCGGCGTTGTCGGCGGCGGGTTCGGTTGCAGCTTCCAGTGGCACGAGCACCCCGACTGCGTCGTCGAGGCCGTCAGCGACCTGCGGCCCGAGCGTCGAGAACGGCTGATGCGCACCTATCGGTGCGGCAAGTCCTACAACTCGCTGGAGGAACTGGTGCTGGACCGGAACATCGACGCTGTGGCCGTCTTTACGGAGGGACCGAACCACGTCAAACACGTGGTCGAGGTGATGAAGCACGGCAAGCACGCGATTTCCGCCGTGCCGGCCTCGTTGGGGGGCGGCGTCGAAGAGGCGGAACTGCTGCTGGCGACGGTGAAGAAGTACGGCCTGACCTACATGATGGCCGAGACCAGCTACTACCAGCAACCGACCATCTCCGTCCGAAAGTTCCACGAGCAGGCCAAGTTCGGCGAGATCTACTATTGCGAGGCCGAGTATCAGCACGCCGGCCTGGAATCGCTGTACTTCGAGAACGGCAAACGCACCTGGCGCCACGGGCTGGCCCCCATGCACTACCCGACGCATTGCACCGCTTTCCTCACCGGCGTCACCGGCGAGCGGCTCACCGAGGTCGTTTGCCACGGCTGGGGCGACGACGATCCCATCTGCAAGGACAACGTCTACAACAATCCGTTCTGGAACGAGTCGGCGATGTTCAAGACGGATCGCGGCCATGCCTTCCGCTGCAACGTATGGTGGAAAGGCGCCCATCGCGGCACCGAACGGGCCCAGTGGATCGGCAATCGGATGAGCTTCTACTGCGGCGAACCGAACGGGCTGGGACCGGCGATCGTCCGCTCGGCCGAAGGACGCAAGGAGAAGGATGACGCCGGTTTCGTCCGTGACCTGCCCGAGCTCGAGCGCTACGAGCAGCCGGCGTGGTGGAAGACCGACATGCTGCCGGAGCCCCTGCGCCATGACACGGGCCATTACGGCTCGCACTCTTTTCTGACGCACGAGTTCATCGACGCTCTGACGCACGACCGCCGGCCGACCGTCGATGTCTACGAGGCCCTCGCATACACCGTGCCGGGGATCATCGCGCATGAATCCGCCCTGCACGGCGGCGAACTGCAGAAAATCCCGCAATACGACCGGCGCGCATAACGCACAACAGGAGTACCTGCATGTCAACGAAACGAATGCTTTTGCTTGTGGCTCTTGCGACGGGGATAATTCTGGTCCCTGCCGTCTCCGGCGCCCAGGATGAAGGAGCGGCGCAGCTTGCCAAAGAGGTGGGCGGCAAGGGGTGGATCGGGTATGCGGCTCGCGGCGAGAATGGGACCTGGGACCTGTTCCTCATGCGGCCCGACGGCTCGCAACGCCGCAACATCACGAATACCCCCGATTACGAGGAAGGCGGTCCCCGATTCTCGCCCGACGGCCAACGGCTGCTCTACCGTCGCTTCCCGAAGGGCACCGTCATTCATCACGATCGCTGGGGCTTCCAGGGAGACCTGATGATCGCCCGCGCCGACGGCTCGGAACCGAAACAGATCGGCGGCGACCGGGAGTACCCCTGGGCGTCGTGGTCGCCGGACGGAAAGCAGATCGCCTGCCTGACGATGAAGGGAATTCAGATCGTCGATCTGGAGACGAAGAAGGTCGTGCGAGAACTACCCCGCAAAGGTATCTATCAGCAGCTCTTCTGGTCGCCGGACGGGCAATGGTTCTGCGGGGTGGCCAACGCCCGCATCATGTGGACGGTCGTTCGCATGAACGTGGAGACGGGCGAATTGAACATCGTCCACGAGTTCCAGAGCTGCACGCCCGACTGGTTCGGCGATTCGAAGCACATCATCTATCCCTGCCGGCCCGCCGGCCAGAACGGCTACGGCTTCACCCAACTCTGGATGAGCGACGGTGGGGGCAAGGAGGCTCGGATGATCTACGGCGAGGATGGCTTCCACATCTACGGGGGGGCCCTGTCGCCGGACGACCGATACGTGCTGTTCACCCGCTGTGGCGCCGATGGCGGCGGATCGGAGGATTCAGGGGCCCCGATCTGCGTCATGCGGATGTCCGACGCCCCCGCCATTGCCGGTCCGAGTCCGGCCCTCCGCAAGGTGCACCCCGACGCGAAGGATGCCCCTGTGCTCCAGCTTGCCGATGGCTGGGAGCCCTGCTGGACGTATGCTGAGACAGGAGCCAAGGAATGAAGTTGATTTGCAGGAACGCTTCGATGCCATACAGAATGAATCTGCCGTTGATTGCCTTGCTGGCTTTGCTGCTTAGCGCGTCTTGTGCGAAGAAAGCGGATACCGGGGCAGACGCGGACGTGACCACCCGCGGCAGTATCGAAGTCACGGCCCGCCTGGAGGAGATCCGCGGCGACCTGATTGACGATCCGATGTACGATTATGCACACGTGATGAAGTACAAGGTCCTCCAGGTGCATCGCGGGCAGGTGGACACCGAGACGATTTATGTCGGGCACTACAATCCCGCCGAGCCCCGGGCCGGCGTCGCCGACGCACGGGTGCAGGAGATCGGCGGCAACGTGAGGCAGTTCCGCGTGGGCGATACGCATCGCATGGCCCTGGAGGTCCCGATCGACGATCACTACATGGGCGGGATCATCAACAAGTACTTCGGCGAAGTGGACGACCCGATCTACTGGGCGGTCTGGACGAATCGAGTCACACAATAACTATGGCGTTCACCTCCCACATCTTTCTGTTCTGGTTCCTGCCGGCGTTGTTACTGCTCTACTACCTGTTGCCGCACCGGCTCCTCCTCGTCCGCAACGCGCTGCTGTTAGCCGCCGGATACGTGTTCTATGCATGGCTAAATCCGTGGTTTGCGGCGCTGCTGTTCGGGATGACTGTGGTGAACTACCTATTGTCCCGTTTCATCGCTGTCGGTGGCACGTGGACGGCTCGCCTGCTGCTGACGGGTTGCGCCATCGCAATTGACCTCGCTGTACTCGGCTTCTTCAAGTACGTCGTCTTCGTCGAGGACAATCTGAACGGCATCTTGTTGCTGGCCGGTCGTGAGGTCCTGCCCGCAGTCAAAATCGCTCTTCCCGTCGGTGTCTCGTTCTACACCTTCAGGGTCATCAGCTACATCGTGGACGTGTATCGCGGACAGTCGCCACCCGCTCGGTCGCTGCTGGATTTCGCCTGTTATGTGTCGTTCTTCCCGCAGCTTCTTTCAGGACCGATTCAGCGCTTCGGCACGATCGATCCCAAGTCACAGAGCGTGCCGACGTTCGCCCGGCAGCTCGCCGCACGCGCGCACACGTTGGACCGATTCTCCCAAGGAACGGCCCTGTTCATGCTCGGGTTTGCGAAGAAGATCCTGCTGGCGAACGCGGTGGCCCAAGCGGCCGATGCGGTTTTCGCCGCCGAGGCCTCGGGCACGATGGATGCGTGGTTCGGGGCCCTCGCCTATTCGTTCCAATTGTACTTTGACTTCTCGGCTTATTCCGAGATGGCCATCGGCCTGGGTCTGATGTTCGGATTCGAATGTCCCCGGAATTTCGACGCGCCGTATCGCGCCGACAGCTTCGGCTCCTTCTGGCGCCGATGGCACATCTCGCTGTCGAGCTGGCTGCGCGACTACCTGTACATCCCGCTGGGCGGCAATCGTGTCGGCATCAGGCGTACGTACATCAATCTGATGATCGTTTTCCTTCTGTGCGGGCTGTGGCACGGGGCCGGTTGGACGTTCATCGTCTGGGGCCTCTGGCATGGCCTGTGGCTGGTCATCGAGCGAATCCTCGGCAAGAGGGCCTTCTATGCGGCCCTGCCCGCCTTCGCGCGGGTCTGCCTGACGTTTCTGCTGGTCACCGTCGGATGGGGCATCTTCCGCGCCGACACACTCGCACAGGCGTGGCGCATGCTCGCGACCATGTTTGTCCCGAGGGCGGCGCAGGGTGGCTCGGTCCTCTTGAGCGGGGTGATCTATACACGCGGCCACCTGATCCTTATGGCACTGTGCGTCGTGCTGGTCTTTCAGCGAGTTCAGGCCTTCGACTGGACGCGAAAACTGAGCTGGCCAAAGGTGTTCATTATTGCCGTACTATTCATTCTGTCGCTGATGACGATGTTCGCGCAGTCATTCAGGTCGTTCTTGTATTTTCAGTTTTAGGAGATACGCCGGTGACGACGGTTCGCAGACAGTCGCTCTGTCTGATCCTCACCTTCCTGGCCTTGATCGGCCTCGTCGCTCCGATCCAGATCGTGCTCGATCTGCGGGCCGGAGAGCGGTCCGAGATCGTTGACCTCTTTCAGCGGATACCCACCCGCGCGAATCTCAGGCGTCTGGAAACGAGCCTGGAGAACCGGTGCAGGCCGGCGCAGTGGATTCGTCCCTGGGCACAATTCGCTCAGTTTATCCTCCTGCACGACGCGGGCGATAAGGCCCTGCCAGGCCGCTCGGGCTGGTTCTTCTATAAACCGGCGGTCCAGTATCTGGTCGAGCCCTGTTCGCCGGGCGACAACAACACGCAGGGCAACATCTTCGATGCGATCATCTCCTTTCGTGATGAGTTGTCCAAACGGGGCATCCGGCTGCTGGTTGTGATCGCGCCCAACAAGGCCAGTGTCTATCCGGAAATGCTGGCGGCTCACGCCGGGGCCGCCGGTACACCGGTCAATCCGGTGACCCGCGATGCGCTGACCAAGCTCGATCAAGCGGGCGTTGAAGTTGTCGACTTGTTCGATATCTACCATCAGGCGCGCCAATCGCCGGACAATCCTGCATATTACCTTGCTCAGGACAGTCACTGGTCCCCCGAGGGGATGCGGCTGGCAGCGGAGGCCGTGGCGAGCAGACTCCTCGATGCGGGCTGGGTCCGGAAGGGACCGGTTGAATACGAACTCAAGACGATGATCGTCGAGCGGCGCGGCGATGTCCTGCGGATGATCCGGGCGCCACAAATCGAGCGGCTGTACCAGCCCGAGCGATTGCACTGCACGCAGGTGCTCAAGGCCCGGACTGGAGAGCCCTACGCGGATGACCCGAACTCGCCGGTTCTCGTGCTCGGCGACAGCTTCCTGCGAATCTTCGAACGGGACGAGCCCGGCAGTGGCGGCTTCGTCTCACACCTGGCGCGCCAGCTCGGCTTCGGTCTCACTTCCATCATCAACGACGGCGGCGCCTCGACCTTGGTTCGCCAGCAATTAGCGCGCAAGCGGGAGCTTTTAACGGGCAAGAAAATCGTCGTCTGGGAGTTCGTCGAGCGGGACATCCGCTTCGGCACCGAAGGCTGGCAGGTGATCCCCTTGCCGCGAAAGTAGCTTGTGCGTGGGAATCCCTAATGGGTCTTCGCGAGCTAAACGCCGGGAGTGCGGGAAGACACGAGCCTGTGATACTGGGCGACCACCTCGCGTTCAAATTCGCCGGCCGGTTCGACGCGTGATACCTGCCTGAGCGTTTCTTCAACGCCCCGCGCTCGAATCATGCCTTGCAGTTGCACCGCGCGTGCATCCTGAGGATAGTCATAAGCGAGGGCGGCGGCGCAGACGGTGGCGATGTGACGGGGGACGATACCCGGGGACCGGCACAGTGCGGCCGCACCGATGATCCGGTCGTCCCGGCCCAGCTTTCGAATTGGGTCCTTGGCCACTCTTGTGATGTCGTCCTTCAGAAGAGGGTTGCCGAAACGGACCCGGACGTCCTTTCGGATCTCCATGTGTGCCTGTCGGTCGAGACCGTCGGGATACCGCCGTAGGAGAGCCTCCGTTGTCTCGTCGAGAGCGCCATCGAACACGGAGCGCACAAACTCGTCCTGGAACGTCTCGTGGATATGGGTGTGCCCCCTGAGATACCCAAGATACGCCAGAGCAGCGTGCCCGATGTTGTGTGTGAAGATCTTGCGCTCCACCTCCGCCTTGAAGTTTCGCACGGGATGGAGCCCGTCGATGTTGAGCTCACTCGCGCGGCTGGCCGGACCGTCACAGGGGATATCGCGATGGACGTCCGCGATGACCAGGAGCGGATCGTCCCGGGACGAACGAGCCCCGGCGCCGCCGACGATACGAGCCACGCTCGTGCCTACGAAACCGACGTCCGTCCGGGCCCACGCTCTCGCCGGACCGTCGAGCCGGGCCATGACCTTCTCCGAGAGCAGTTGGGCGGCCCCGAGCAGGTTCTCGCAGAGATAGACGTCGAGCGGTTTGGTGTTCTGCAGGAACCGTCGGCGTAGACCCGCGGCCAACATCGGGGCAATCGCATCGAGGTTCGCTACGCCGACGGCGGTGGCCACTACGCGGGCGCGCGCAATCGCCTCGGCAATCAGGGTCTCATTGCCGGCCTCGAGCGCGGTGAAGCCGTCGATGGTCAGGTCGCGGGTCTTCGTCGAGTACGCATCCAGCAAACGTAGCGGGTAGCTGCCCCTGCTGTTGAGCTGGTCCACGAGAGAGGCGTTTGCATCGACAAAGACGATGGTGAAGCCCGCCTCCCGCAGGAGCTGGCCCATGAGCCCTCGACCGATATTCCCCGCTCCGAACTGGACCGCCAGCTTGTCCTTACCTGGTGCCATAGATGTCTTCGTTCGCACTCGTTACGCACATAATGGTCTCCGAAGAAAATCCGATTATATCAGAACATCTCCGCAAGGCCACAGCCGCCACGCCGCCACGCCGCCAGGCACGTGATGACGAGCCAGCCGGAAGAGGTCTGCCCGCTCGTCGAGTACCTGGCCCAAAAGATGCAGACCTACTGCGATTTTGAAACACACCGGCCCAGCCCCGTCAAGGGGATGCTCGAGCTTCCGGACCGCCCCGGCGTCGGCATCAAGCTGGATGAATCCCGAATCGAGGACATTCGGCCCGTGGCACGGCGGCAGAGTTGAGCATGATGGCGGGAAAAAAACGCTTGTCCCGGAGCCTGGCCTGGTTCATAATAACTCCCCATAGAGCACAACAACAATCGCGGAGTCGGCCCTCGGCCGAGGCTTGTCCGATGTGCCATTTTGCCTTTTCGTTTTGCTCTTTTGTCGTTTGATTTTTGCGTTGGAGTGTGATGTCGCAGGCAAACCCAATCAATAGGAGAACACGTACTATGAACGAGGTCAGGAAGAACGGTACATCGCGTCGCGAATTTCTGAAGAATACCGGGCGATTCGCCGCTGTCTCGGCCGTGACGGCGGGGATCGTCCCCCGCATGTATGCGGCTGAGGACAACACGATTCAATTGGCCCTCGTCGGCTGCGGCGGACGCGGTTCCGGTGCCGCGGCCAACGCGCTGTCCGTCAAGAACGGGCCGACGAAGCTCGTGGCCATGGCGGACGTCTTCGAGAATCGTCTCGCCAACAGCTACAAGGCCCTCCAAAATCGGCATGCCGACAAGATGGACGTGCCCGACGGACGCAAGTTCGTCGGATTCGACGCCTACAAGAAGGCGATGGATTGCCTCAGGCCCGGTGACGTGGCGATCTTCGCGACACCCCCGGCCTTCCGCTGGGTCCACTTCACCTACGCCATCCAGAAGGGCCTCAACGTCTTCATGGAGAAACCAGTCACCGTGGACGGCCCAACCACTCGACGGATGTTCAAGCTGGCCGACGAGGCAACCGCCAAGAACCTCAAGGTCGGCGTCGGACTGATGTCCCGCCACAGCCGGGCGCTCGAGGAGCTGGCTAAGCGCGTTCACGACGGCGAGATCGGCGACGTCATCCTGCAACGCGGCTACCGGATGCATGGGCCGATCGGGTTCTTCTCTTCCCTGCCCGCGCCGGCGGGCGCCAACGAGCTGCTCTACCAGGTGCAGCGCTTCCACAGCTTCATCTGGGCCAGCGGCGGCAACTACAGCGACTTCTACATTCACATCATCGATCATCTCGGCTGGCTGAAGGGTTCCTGGCCGGTCAAGGCCCAGGCGCTGGGCGGCCGCCACTATCGCCAGAGCCCCGATGGGATCACCTACGTGGACCAGAACCTCGACACATACGCGGTCGAGTATACCTATGCCGACGGAACGAAGTTCAATTTCGGCGGGCGCTGCATAAACGGCTGCAACAACATCTATTCGAGCTATCTCCACGGCTCCAAGGGCATCGCGATCGCTTCCAAGAGCGGTGACTGCGGGCTGCCCTCGAGCATTCATACGGGCCAGAATCCGGATCGCTCCAACATGGTATGGGAATCCAAGATCCCATTCGACCAGCGGGACCCCTATCAGAACGAGTGGAACGATCTGATGGACGCCATTCGCAACGACAAGCCGTACAACGAGGCCAGACGCGGCGCTGAAGCCAGCCTCGTGACAAGCATGGGCCGCATGGCCGCCCACACCGGCCAGGAAATCACTTACGATGGCATCCTCAACTGCGACCACGAGATGGCGCCCGGCCTGGACGAGCTGACGATGGCGTCGCCCGCGCCATTGGTGGCCGATGCCAACGGCCGGTACCCTGTTCCGCAGCCGGGTATCGTTACCAAGCGGGAATACTGAGATATTGTTCGCCGCGTTCGCGATGGCCGTCGGCTGACGGACGTCGCCGGCGAGAAAGCATCCGCACACCCTGGCCGATATCAGAGTCGGCCAGGGTGTTGTTGTTTCGGTCTGCGTCAATTCGGGCGCATCGAAGGCCCTGATGACGTTCCGCACCGTCATCGGAATCATGCCTGGTGGAAAACGACAGAGGCCCCCGGCGTCATTCGTCGAAGCCGTATGTGACAATCCGCGACTGGTCGCCGTCCGAGGCATGATCCAGGATGAGGTGAATGAAGCGGATGTTTCGGTCTCTGAGCTGGTCCACGATCTCGGCGGATATGCCGGGCTCGAGCCTCGGCTCGAAGAGGAAGTGCTCGACGAGGTTGTGATGCTCCGGCCGATACGTCTGTGAGTAGTATCCTTCCAGAACGATCGGCTCCGTGGTGAGCCCCTCGATGATGGTCTGCTCCCAGCGCTTCAGCGGGGCGGTCGCGCCGGCACCGGCCACCCAGTCACTTGCTCCTTCGGGCGGCGCCGGATAGTAGAACGACGTGCTCACGGAGACTCCGTCCGACGAAAACGTCCTTTCCTCGAATAGATCGTCGTCGCGAGGCGGTGAGCAGGGCCACAGGTGCACTCTGTTCCGCGTGGTGAAACGCGTATCCGAAGCCCCCGCCGCCGCGTTCGACGGTCGGTACCACGAGAGGACCGGGCGGTCGTATTCCACGTCCAGCGTCAAACATTTGAACGGGACGTTGAAACCGTGTCTGCCGAGGTCGGCCAGCGTAAGAATGGGGGATTGGGAAGGGGAAACAGCCGTGGGAACATCGGTCGTTCGCAGGTGATAGGTGCGCGGGTTCGCCAGATCACGCAGTTGCCAGTTGTCGATGGCATCCTCACCGTCGAAGCTGTGCGTGGCGAACGGCAGAAGGGACATCTGGCCGGAGATCGTTTGAATGCGGTCGCCGTCGAGATATTCGATCTGCACGTTGCCGTATAGCCGCTCGCCGAGATTGTTGCCGTCCAGGATCATGTTCTGGGTCTCGAGCCGCCATCGCGATTTCACGCGGTGATCCGCGAGTACGTCGGTTGCCTCGAACAGATCGAACTCACCCGTGAATACTTCCAGTTCCAGAGGCACGTTGACGAGGAAGGGCGTCTGGGCCTGCTGCGGCGTGGGCACTTCGCGAACCTGCTTGACAACCAGCCCGCCGACCGGCAGCACGCTGCTGCCGACCGCCACCTTCTTGTATTCGAGGTCGAGCACATACGCGGTCTTGTCCGTGATCTCGCGGAACGTATCGCTGACGCGAATCAGCAAGTCCGTCAGTTCCGTATAATCGCCGGGCCACTCCATGACGGTGCCCCCCAGCGGGATCAGGCTGGACGAGCGCTGGAGCTTGGGCGGCACGATGCTGCCCGAGGGAAGAATGGTAACCGTGACCTCCTCCGGCGTCGAGCCATCTTCGGGATTGGTCACCGAAATCGCGCCGGTCTGGCTGACCATGGTGACGATGGAATTTTCACTGCTGCCTTTCCACTCGACGGTGGCCACGCCGTTGGCCAGCTCGATGTCGTCCGGGAAGGAATGATGGACCAGCACGGCCATGCCGACCTCGGCCTCATTGACGTCGTGACGCAACCGTTCCAGATAGGCGTTGTCGTTGTAGAAGCTGGCGAACACCCGCCGGATGGCCCGAAAGACGCTCCGTTCTGCGTTCCTGTTCGGGTCGCAGGCGCAGGGGCCGCCGTCATCGTCATCGAGGTCGTCGGCGAGGCAGCCACTGTAACTGTCGTACAGACCCGCGCCGATGAAGTCTGCGCTGTCCTCCACATTGGTCGAGCTGCGGAATCGCAGCATCGCAGTGGGATCAAAGCCGTACTGCGGATCGGTTAGCACGTCAAGCACGGCGTCGTGAAGAGCCTCGTCGAAGTGCGTGACGGCGGAATTCCTGAACAGATTGCGGATGGAGGCCAAGTCCCGGGCCAACATTTGCATATCCGGCGGCGGATAGGAATCGTACGCGGACAGACGCCACGCGATCTCCTCACGCAGAGTCGCGCCCGTTACCGCCGGAGGAACCTGCCATGAGGTTGGATCGTTCATGTCATCTGTGAGGTACATGCCGCTGAGCGTGATTGGGTTATCCGAGGCGTTGTACAATTCGATCCAATCGGGGTATTCCCCAGCCTCGCATGGGTCCTCAATCGTTCTCTCGTTGTCGGCCATGAACTCGTTGATGACGAGCCCGTGACTGCTCCCGGGCCCGACGGTTGAGTTCGGCTGTCCCGGCGTCGGCACGAGGAAGGATTCCCATGTGTCGCCGCCATCCACGGACCGGCCCCAGGAGACATCACTGGCCTGCGGCCCGAAGGAAACTGAGTCCATCCGCGTGACACCATCGACATCAAACAGACCGATCGATTCGCCGCTCCTGCTCAGCCGAAAACTGGTATGGGTAGGTCCCTGATCCTCGTCGTCATCGGCCCAGAACAGAATGTGTTCGCCCGGCCCCAGGGCTATCGACGGGGCCGGCACGAGCGGCTGATCGAGGAACGCGTTCCATAGCTCGAAGCTCAAGGCAATCGCGCTGGGGGAATTCTCAGGTACAGCCTCCCGCAGGATACCGAAGTTGGCGGCCTTGCCGCCGACGTATCGGATGTCGGAGGGCAGCAGCCCCTCGGTGGAGATCCCGAACGCGCCGAGCGGCGTGGTCGGTGCGATCTGCAGCGGCGAGGGCCGTTTCAATTCCAAAAGCTGTTCCGCCGTCGCATCATCGAAAAGGTCGTCAGTATCGATCAACCTCGTGTCGCACGTGCCGTACGACTCGTACGCACTGAGGATGATCCGATGTCCGATAAGTTCCTGCGCGCGCTGTGCGTCGTTGGCTAAAGCGAGGTGCACGAACGGCACGCCATAGGTCCGGGCGAGGATTGCCACGTGCGAATTCGGCGTGGATGGGACCAGAGACATGATGCCGGCGACAAAAGGCACTTCCGCCGGTACGCCGTCCGTCAGCAGGATATCGCCCGGCAGCAGAAGGCCGCTGTGGTAGGCGCTGCTGATGTTGTCGGCCGTGACGAACTTCACCGGGCCAAATGCCCATCCCGGCGAGTAGCAGGTGTTGCCCTTGGCCCACCGTGCGGTCGAGCTCAGCGGCACGCCCTGCGATTCGAACCAGTCGCGATGGGCCGCGGCCACTGCCTGCTGTTCGTACGTGGGGAAGTAGAAGGCCTGTACATCGGGCGGGGCCGTGACATGTGCCTTGACGAGGTGGAACAGGTCGCGGATCTGTTCCCGCGTGTAGGGATCTTGGCGCACGAACTGGATGCCATACTCCTGGAATTTCGGCTCCGGAGGCCAACCCGTAGCCGGGGGAAGAATCACAGTGCCCAGGATCGCCTGCTGGTTCTGCTCGAACAAGGTGACCGCATTGAACTGCTGGGTGCTCATCCCCTGGAACGGATCGAGCACGGCCGTCGCAAACTCATAGTGGAACACGTATTTTCGGCAGTCCTGGAAGGTGACCACGTTCGCATCGTAGGGGTCGAGCAGGATCGTGAATTTGACCCACTTGATGCTTTCTTTGGAGGTGCCCCGCGAAGCGAACGAATCGTAAGGAAAGACGATCTCGTTCTTCCAGTAGGGAGACGGAGTGATTGTCTGGCCTTCCGCGAGCGCCGGCCCCAGGCCGCACAGCAGCAGGAACACCCATACCCATGGTGATAAGCGTCTCATCTGTGACATCTTCCTCACACTCACTCTGCAGCGTCAGATAAGCTGGCCTCGCCGGTACCGCCATAGACGCCCATGTTGATGCAGTTGCCGTTGGGAACCGGCTCGGGCCTGACCGGACTGGTGGGAAGACCCGCATCGATGCATGGGCTGGTCACATCATCCCGGACCCAGTCTCCCAAGTCCGGGTCCCACCGGCCGGCCTGCGACCTGAGATGATAGTCGCCCATCACCCAGACGGCAGTGGGATCATTCGGCCCAGACACGATCTGCGCATCATCGGGGTTCACCCAACAGCCCATACACGCAAACTGCGGATCGGCCTCGATGTTACCCCATCCCGGCCACCCGCCGGCGATGTTGCTGTTGCGGATCGCGACCGCGCCGCCGTCCAGGAGAATCCCATTGAGCCTACTACCGGACCAACCGTACGTGTTGTTCCAGAAGATTGAGCTGGTTACCGTGACTTCGCTGTCGACTATGCGAAATCCCATCGTGCCTGTGCCAATGTGATTGTCTGCGATCGTGCAGTTGACAAATGCGACGTTGCTGTGTTCGCAGTGAACGACAGCCGCGTTCAATCCCTTCGGCCGGTTGCCGGCGATCAGACAATGCGAAAGCGTGGCGGTGGCATGTGAGCAGTGAATCACTCCGGCAGTAGCGTCCTTGCCTCCGGTGATGACAAACCCGACCAGCGCGCCGTTCGGGTCTTCGCCGCCGGAGAAGCGCACAACAGGACCACTGGTGGCCGCCTCGATTATCGGCCAGCCGGTTGCACCGGAATCGTTCGGGTCTGCTCCGAGCAGTTGGATGCGTTTGCCGAGAAAGTCAATGTTCTCACGGTAGGTCCCCGGATGGACGACAACAACGGCGTCGTCCGCCGCTACCTCTATGGCCTCCTGAATCCTGTCAAAAGGATGCTCCGGCGTCCCATTTTCGTATAGGTCGCCGGCGCTCCCATCGGCCGCTTGTAGATCGTTTGCTGCATCGTCATCGACGTGCAAAATACTGAGCACACTCTCAAAATTCGCCCGGATCTGCTGATCGTACTCGAGGACCAGGACAACGGGATTCGTCTGTGCGCTCCACGTGCCGGAGAAACCTACGAAGACAAAGCAAGGGTCAGCCTCCGCTTCGAGGAAGACGGGCTTCCCATCATCCCGAACAAACTCCCCCTCACCGGGTTGCACGACTGCCCCTCCCGTGCCCGAGGAGAGAATCAAACGGTAGGGCCCACGGTCGTGCTGGACATGAATGCCCGGGTTGTTGGCGATGATCTGCGGGATATCGACGCCATAGGCGGCTTCGCTCAAGGGGTTTGCCCGTACGTCGAGCAGTTCCAGAGACGTCAGCCCCAGGAGCGAGGAGAGGCCAGTAATCTGGTTGTCGTATAGAATGAGTTCCCGCAGGTTCGCGAGGCCGGACAACGGAGAAATGTCGCTGATCCGATTGTCATCCAGGTTCAGGTGATACAGCTTCGTCAGTCCGGACAAGGGCGATAGATCGCTGACCTGATTCCTGTGAAGAACCAGATGTTCCAGATTCGTCAGGGCCGACAGGACGGAGACATCGGTGAGCCGATTGAATCGAAGCCACAACGTTTGGAGGTTCGTGGCATACTCCAGCCCCGCCAAGTCCTCGATTTCCAGAGAGCCCGCGCGCAGGGAAGTCAACCCCAGCATATCCGTCGGTGTCGGGTCCAAGACCCACAACTCCTCTTCCACCGCGGCTCTCAGATTCGGATCCGCGAAATGGACCGGCTCTTCGGCCGGAGCGAGGCCCACCAGCAAGATCACCGCCAATAATGGGAGCAACGGCCTATTCATACTTTCCTCCTCGCAGGAAGGACCTGCATGTCACGCGGAAGGTCCTCCAGAACATTGTAGTATATCAAATATTCCCGGAATCTGCAAGAGAATCGCCGGTATGTAGAGAGCCCACACACAGAGTCATTCTGCCGGCGGCTTGGCGAAGTCACCGCCTGGACGCTACCGATTGAGTGAGCCATCACATTCTCGGACGATGAAGGGCTTGCTTCTCACGCTTGTCTCTCGTGACAATCATCCTTCTAAGGCGACGAGTATGTCTTGCTTGCCTGGGTTGTACCGCCGTAGGCACCCATGTTAATCCGCTCGCCGTTGGGGGCCGGTTCCGACCCGACCGGACTGGCGGGAAGACCCGCGTCGATGCACGGGCTGGTCACCTCATCCTGGACCCAGTCTCTCAAGTCCGGGGCCCACCGGCCGGCGTGCGACTTGGGATGATAGTCGCCCATCATCCAAATGGCATCGGGATCATCCGGCCCAGACACGATCTGGGCATTGTCGGGGTCCACCCAACAGCCCATATACGCAAACAGCGGGTCGGCCTCAATGTTGCCCAAGCCCGGCCACCCGCCGACGATGTTGCTGTAGCCGATCGCGACCGCGCTGTCGTCCACGAGAATCCCATTGAGCGTACTGCCGGACCAACTGTACGTGTTGTTCCAGAAGATTGAGCTCGTTACCGCCACTTCGCTGTCTACAATGCGAAATCCCGCCGTGCCTGTGCCAATGTGATTGTCTGCGATCGTGCAGTTGACAAATGCGACGTTGCTGTGTTCGCAGTGAACGACAGCCGCGTTCAATCCCTTCGGCCGGTTGCCGGCGATCAGACAATGCGAAAGCGTGGCGGTGGCATGTGAGCAGTGAATCACTCCGGCAGTAGCGTCCTTGCCTCCGGTGATGACAAACCCGACCAGCGCGCCGTTCGGGTCTTCGCCGCTGGAGAATCGCACAACAGGACCACTGGTTGCCGCCTCGATCACCGGCCAGCCGGTCGCATTGGAATCGTTCGGGTCTGCTCCGAGCAGTTGGATATGTTTGCCGAGAAAGTCAATGTTCTCGCGGTAGGTCCCCGGATGCACGAGAACAACGGCGCCGTTCGCCGCTACCTCTATAGCCTCCTGAATCCTGTCGAACGGATGCTCCGGCGTCCCATTTTCACATGGGTCGCCGGCGCTCGCATCGGCCGCGAGTGGATCATTTGGCGCGTCGTCATCGACGTGCAGAACACTGAGCACACTCTCGAAATTCGCCCGGACCTGCTGGTGCTGTTCGAGCACCAGGAAAACGCGATTCGCCTGGGTGCTCCACGTGCCGGAGAAACCCACGAAGACAAAGCAAGGGTCGGCCTCCGCTTCGAGGAACACGGTTTTGCCCTCATCCAGAATAATAAACAACCCCTCACCGGGTTGCACTACTGATCCTCCCGTGCCGGACGAAAGGGTCAGACGGAAGCCAAGGCGGTCGTGCTTGACATCAATGCCCGGGTTGTTGGCGATGATCTGCGGGATGTCGACGTCATAGGCGGCGTCGCTCAAGGGGTTCGCTCGCACCTCGAGCAGTTCAAGAGAGGTCAGCCCCACGAGGGCGGAGAGGCCGGTGATCCGGTTATCGTACAAAATGAGTTCCCGCAGGTTCGTGAGGCTGGACAACGGGGAAATATCGCTGACCCGATTGTTATCCAGATTCAGGTGATACAGCTTTGTCAGGCCGGACAGCGGCGATAGATCGCTGACCAAATTCCTGTGAAGGACCAGATGCTCCAAATTCGTCAGGGCCGACAGAACGGAGATATCGGTGAGCCAATTGAGTCGGAGCCACAGCGTTTGGAGGTTCGTGGCATACTGCAGGCCCGTCAATTCCGCGATTTCCAGAGAGCCCGCGCGCAGGGAAGTCAACCCCAGCATATCCGTGGGTGTCGGGTCCGAGACCCACAACTCCTCTTCCACCGCGGCTTTCAGATTCGGGTCCGCGAAATAGACCGGCTCTTCGGCCCACGTGAGGCCCGACAGGAAGATCGCCACCAACAATGGGGGCAATAGCCTGCTCATACACTCCTCCTCGCAACAGAGACTTCCATGTCAGGTAAAGACCCCTCCGGAACCCCGGATTATATCAGATGTCCCTCGAATCTCCAAGGGAATTTCAGGCATATCCAGCCTACGGGTGCTGAGTCACTCTTCCGCCGGCCTGGCGAAGTCGCCGCCCGGGGCTGTCTGTCCGGCTTGTCCGTCGCCACAACCGCCCTACGGCGACGGGTATGTCCTGCTGGCCCGGGTTGTGCCGCCGTAGGCGCCCATGTTGACTCGGCCACCGTTGGGGGCCGGCTCGGGCCCGACCGGACTGCTCGGAAAACCCGCGTCGATGCACGGGCTGGTGACTTCATCCTGGACCCATATCGTTGCGTCCGGGTCCCATCGACCGGCCTGGGACGTCAGATGATAGTCTCCGCCCATCAAGATGGCCTCGGGGTCTGCGGGGCCAGAGATTCGATCGGGGTTATCCGGATCGATCCAGACGCCGGGACACGCGAACAGCGGGTCTGTGTGGATGTTGCCCCAATCCGGCCACGAGTCCCGTACGCCGCAATACTGAATGTTGGGATCGCTCGTGCCTGTGGCGAGAATCTCATTGGCCATCCTGTCGTTCCAGAGAATCGAGTTGAGCACGGTCACATCGCTGTCGATGAGCATCAGGGCCGCGCCCTCCGGTCCGGTGCAGTTGTCGGCGATCGTGCAATTGCTCAGGACGGCCTGGCTGTTCTGACAGTGTATGGCGGCCCCGCCTGAGCCGGTCGAACGGTTGCCGACGATCAGGCAATGGGCGATCGTCGGACTGGCCCCGTCACACAGAATCGCTCCGGCCGAGGGGCCCTTGCCTTGCGTGATGACAAAGCCCGTGAGCGTGCAGTCCGGTTCTTCGCCGCCGTCGAAACGTACCACCGGGCCGGCGCCGGCGCCCTCGATCACGGGCCAGGATGAGCGGGTCGGATCGTTCGGGGCCCTGCCGATCAGGCGAACGTTCTTATACCGCACGTCGATGTTCTCGCGGTAGGTTCCGGGCCGAACGAGGATCGTGGCCCCTTCGCCGGCAACGTTGAGGGCCTCCTGAATGCGGTCGAAGGGATGCTCGGCCGTGCCGTTCTCGTTCGGGTCGCTCAGGGCCGCATCTCCAGGGCCGGGATCGTCCCAGGCATCATCGTCCACGTACAGCGTCTCGAGCACGCTCAGGAACGTCGCTTGCATCTGATAGTCCTGGACCATCGTGAAATAGACGGGGTTCAGCACCGTCGGATACGTCCCGCACCAGCCGGCGAATGCAAAGTAAGGATCCGGGTCCGCTTCGAGGCGGACCAAGGTATTGTACGCGTAGAGGAACTCGCCCTCCCCCGGATCGACGACCGAACCTCCCAAAGTCGAGGAAGTTGACAGGAGCCGACCTGCATGGAAATCGTGTTCGATGCTGATGCGCCGGTTGTTTGCAGCGATCAAGGGGATATGGACATCGTAGGCTTCCTGAGGCAAAGGGTTATCTTGCAGGTCAAGATATGTAAGTGATGTCAGCGCACATAACGGCGAGATGTCAGTGATCTCATTGCTCGCCAGATCCAATTCCCGCAGATTGCTCAGGCCGGACAGTGAGGAGATGTCGCCGATGTGGTTCGTATCCAAATCCAGAACACTCAACTCCATCATGCCGGATAACGGCGCGAGATCGCTGACGTCATTGCGCCAGAGGCAAAGCGTCGACACGTGGGGCAGTGAGGACAACGGCCCCAGATCGCTGATGTGATTGTCGCCAAGATCGATGTAGCGCAGATTCGTCAGGGCGGAAAGAGGTGAGATGTCGCTAATTTCATTGAAGCGAAGAGTCAGCGTGTCTAAATTGCTCAAACCGGATAACGGCGTGAGATCGCTGACCGCATTCTCGTGAAGATTCAAGTCTCTCAGGTTAGTGAGGCCGGACAGCGGCGACAGATCACTGACTACGCGGTTTTGCGAGATGTCCAGTAACTCCAAGTTCGTCAGAGCGGATAAGACCGACAGGTCGCTGACCCGATTCATGCGCAGATTCAGTGATTGCAGATTCGTTGCATATTCCAGGCCTGTGAGATCTGTAATTCCATTGTCCTGGGCGCCCCACTCCCGAAGGCAACTCAGTTCCGTCAAGTTGAGCATGTCTGTCAGCGTAGGATCCGATATCCACAGATGCTCCTCGACAGCCGCTTTGAGATTGGGGTCCGCGAAATAGACGGGGTCTTCGGCCCACGTGAGGGCCGGCAGGAAGATCACCACCAACAATGGGAGCAATGGCTTGCTCATACGCTCCTCCGCGAAACAGAAACCTCCCTGCCAGGCAAAGACTCCTCCGGAGTTCCGGATTATATCAGATATCCCCCGAATCTCCAAGGGAATTCCGGGCCTATCCAGATTGCGGGTGCTGAGACACTCCTCCGCCGGTCTGGGGCTGTCTGTCCGGCTTGTCCGTCGCCACAATCGCCCTATGGCGACGGGAGTGTCTTGCTGGCCTGGGGCGTGCCGCCATAGGCGCCCATGTTGATCCGCGCGCCGTTGGGGGCCGGCTCGGGCCCGACCGGACTGCGCGGAAGACCCGCGTCGATGCACGGGCTGGTGACTTCATCCTGGACCCATATCGTTGCGTCCGGGTCCCATCGACCGGCCTGGGACGTCAGATGATAGTCTCCGCCCATCAAGATGGCCTCGGGGTCTGCGGGGCCAGAGATTCGATCGGGGTTATCCGGATCGATCCAGACGCCGGGACACGCGAACAGCGGGTCTGTGTGGATGTTGCCCCAATCCGGCCACGAGTCCCGTACGCCGCAATACTGAATGTTGGGATCGCTCGTGCCTGTGGCGAGAATCTCATTGGCCATCCTGTCGTTCCAGAGAATCGAGTTCAGCACGGTCACATCGCTATCGATCAGCATCAGGACGGCGCCCTCCGGACCGGCGTAGTTGTCGGCGATCGTGCAATTGCTCAGGACGGCCTGACTGTTCTGACAGGATATGGCGGCCCCGACTGGCGAGGTCACGCGGTTACCCACGATCAGGCAATGGGCGATCGTCGGGCTGGCCTCATCACACAGAACCGCCCCGGCCGACGGGCCCCTGCCTCGCGTGATGACGAAGCCCATCAGCAGACAGTCCGACCCCTCGCCACGGCTGAAGGTCACGACCGGATCCGGCCCGGCCGCTTCAATCACCGGATAGGGAACTGGCGTCGTCGCCGGGTCTGTGCCCAACAGGGTGAGATTCTTGCCGAGCAGATCGAGATTCTCGCGATATGTGCCGGGCCGAACGACGATCGAAGCACCCTCAGGGCCGACCTCAATGGCCTCCTGAATCCGGTCGAAGGCATGTGCGACCGTTCCATTCTCGTTCGGATCGCTCATTTGGGGATCTCCCGGGCCGGGATCGTTCGGGGCGTCGTCGTCAACGTAGAGGATGTCCAACGTGCTCAGAAAATGCGCGCGAATCTCATGATCCTGTTCCATGGCAAGGAACGCGGGGTTTTGGCTGCCCGAGTACGTGCCCGACCATCCCACGAAGACGAAGCAGGGATCGGCCTGAGCCTCCAGCCAAAGAACTGCGCCTTCCTCGTATTGGAATGTGCCCGGGCCCGGCTCGACAACGTCTCCTCCAGCGGTGGAGGAAATCGCAACGCGTCGGGTTACACGGGGGTCGTGCCATACGGTGGCCCCCGGATTGTTGGCCGCAATTGCGGGAAGGTGGCTCTCGTAGGCCTCTGCGTTCAGTGGATTGGATCTGAGGTCAAGACTGCCCAGGGCCGTCAATGTGGTCAAGGGCGAGATATCGCTGATTTCATTGCCTTCGAGATCGAGGTCATACAGGCCGGTCAAACTGGACAGGACAGAGATATCGCGGATCCGGTTTTCGTCGAGGTTGAGAGTGGATAGCTGGCTCAGCCCGGACAGCGAGGAGATATCAGAGATGTCATTGTGATGGAGGTCCAGACTCGCCAGATTGCCCAGGCCGGAGACGAATGAGATATCGCTAATCTCGTTCCACGCCAGGTTCAGAACCTCCAAATCCGGCAGCCCGGACAGGATCGAAAAATCGCTGTTGTGGATGTGCATGAGATTGAGCGACTGTAGATTGACGGCATACTCGAGCCCTGTCAGGTCGGTGATCGTGCGAGAGTTTGCATCGAGGAAGGTCAATTTCAGCATATCGGTAGCGGTTGGGTCTGAGATCCCGAGTTCCCCCTCCACCGCGGCTTGGAGGTTTTCGCTGCCAAAATCGATGGGGTCTTCCGCTTGTGCCCGCGCCGACAAGCATAAGGACAACAGAAACAATGCCAGCACGGTCTTCATCAAGTTCCTCCTCCGGCCCGGCAGGGCCTCGATCCTCAGTTGTCCACTCGGGATTTGGCGGCTTGCACGGTGCCGCCGTAGGCCCCGATGTTGATGACGCCGCCGTTGGGGGCCGGCTCGTATCCGAGCGGACTGCTCGGATCCCCCACATCAATACAGGGGCTGGTCGCCTCGTCCGCGACCCAACCTCCGATCTGCGGATCCCATCGACCGGCCTGCGATTGTAGATGGTAGTCTCCCAGAATCCGGACAGTCCCGGGATCGTCCGCTCCGATGACGGCCTGAAGATCATTCGGATCGGCCCACGAACTGCGTTGGACGAACATGGGATCCGCATCGATATTGCCCACGTCGGGCCAGCCTCCCGCGATATCGGAATAGGTGATCGAGGGTTGGCTGTCACCTTCCAGACACACCTGTTCCGGCATGTTGCCCCAGAGGATCGACTGGGTCAATACGATGTCGCTGTTCCGGACGGCCAGGCCGGTGGCGTGATTGTCGGCGATGGTGCAACTGACCAGGATGGCGTGACTGTCGATGCAGACAACCGCCGCAAGGTTCGGATCGGGGATGCGATTGGCGACGATGAGACAGTTGACGAGACTGGGACTGCTCTGGCTGCAGAGCACGGCCGGAGCGGCTTGCGGTCGGGCCCGGGTAATGACCAGTCCCATCACCAGACAGTTGGGGTCTTCGTTCTGCGTGCACTGCAGGACCGGCCCGCTATCGCCGCCGTCGATGACCGGGTAGGCGGTAACATTGGGGTCCTCGGGGTCGAAACCCATCAGATAGAGGGATTTCCCCAGCAGATCGATGTTTTCGCGATAGGTTCCCGGCGAAATGCGAATGGTCGCATTCCGATCCGCGACCTCGATGGCTTCCTGGATACGGTCGAAGGGGTGTTGGACCGTTCCACTCTCATCGGGATCGCTGACAGCGGCGTCACCGGACCCCGGATCATTCGGAGCATCGTCGTCCACATAGAGGGTGCTCAGTCTACTGAGAAAATGCGCTGTCAGTGTGTACGGGGCATCCACCGTGACGGTTGCAAGCGGGTCACTAATGTCCGACAGCTTTCCCGCGTCAACTGCCGTACCCGTCCAGCCCTCGAAGAAGAACAGGTCGGCGTCGACGGACTCTGCCTGTAGGCTGACAGTCCTCTCGTCACTGTACGTGTAGGTGCCCTCCCCGGGGGATGCGACTGAGCCGCCTGGGGTCGACGACAAAACAAGCCTGTACGTCTGCCGTCGGGCGCCTGTCTCTGGTTGGCTATAGATGCTCGAGTTCAAACCTTCGCTGGTTATCGCCGTTTGGACCCAGTAGTCGTATTGCACTCCTGGTTCGGCCGTAGTGTCGTCGAATCTGGACGATGCCTGCCATTCGCTGACCGGCACCCTGTCCCCCCCATTCGATGGTGCGCGCGACACCAGGTAGTAGGTCGTATACAGGGGACCGTTACAGACGTCATCCCAGCTCACCTTTACCTTGTCGTCATAGATGGCGTCGGTAGCCCGCAGGCCGGTGGGAGGATCCGGATTGGGAGAATACTCCAGTTGCAGGCTCGCCCTGTACATCGCGTGCAGATCGCGACAGTACGCCTCCGCACCCAACTCACGGTTATCTTCCAGATCGAGGATCCGGAGACTACTGAGTCCGAGAAGCCCGGTGATGTCCACGATCTTGTTGGAGTACAGGTATAGCGTTCTAAGATTGGTCAATCCGCTCAGCGGTGAGACATCGACAATATCATTGACGCCGAGGTCGAGTGTGGTCAGGTTTGTCAGCCCGGATAGCGGCCCAAGATCGCTTACCTTGTTGAGACACACATCGAGCGTCTCCAAATTCGTCAATCCGGCGAGAGGAGAGACGTCGGTGACCACATTATGGCGAAGAATCAACGTGCGCAGATTGATCAGGCTTGAAAGCGCCGAGATGTCGCTCCTCCCCGTGCTGCGCAGGGAGAGACTCGTGAGACTGGTTATCGCCGACAAAGGAGCGACATCACTGATGGGATTGTCGTGGACATCCAGGAAATCGAGACGATCCAGGCACGACAAGGGAGAGACATCCATGATCTGGTTATTGTCGAGTATTATAGTCTCCAATCGACTCAGGCCACACAGTACGGATACGTCACTGATCTGGTTGTGGCGAAGGTTCAGGTATTCGAGATTCGTGGCATGGCCCAAGCCCGTCAGATCGCTGATTCCCCAGTTCCGGGCACTCAGGGAGGTCAATTGCAGCATGTCGCTTGGCGTCGGATCATAAATCCATAGGGCGTTCTCCACGGCGGTCTTCATATTGGGATCCGGAAAATGAACCGGATCCTCAGCCCATACATGAGCGATCAGAAACAGCGACAGCGCCAAGGCAGGCAACACTCTGCTCATCGACTCCTCCTCCACATGGGACATCACTCTGGAATAATGGCCACATCCCTAAAGGCTAATTATAACATCTTCTTCACCTATTTCAAGAGAATCCGCATTCCACTGAACCATCATCGCTCCCGGGGCTTCACACGACCGACAGCGAACATCCTACGGCGAGACGCTGTGGAGATCGCTCTTGCTGGCCTGGGTCGTGCCGCCGTAGGCGCCCATGTTGATGCGCTCCCCGTTGGGGGCCGGCTCAGATCCCACCGGGTTCGTGGGCAGGCCCGCGTCGATACATGGGCTGGCCACTTCATCCTGCGCCCAGTTCTGTGTCTCCGGGTCCCACCGGCCCGCCTGGGACATGAGATGATAGTCTCCGGCCAGCAAGATTGCCTTGGGATCTTCGGGGCCAGAGGTTTGATTGGGCTCATCCGGATTGATCCAGACACCGGGTCGCGCGAACAGCGGGGCTTTGTGGATGTTGCCCCAATCCGACCACCATCCGCGAACACCGCAATACTGGATGTTCGGATCGCTCGTGCCCACAACCAGAATCTCGTTGGCCATCCCGCCGTTCCAGAGGATCGAGTTCAGCACCGTCACATCGCTGTCGACGAGCATCAGGGCGGCGCCCTCCGGACCGGCGTAGTTGTCGGCGATTGTGCAGTTGGTCAGGACCGCCTGACTGTCCTGACACAATACAATGGCCCCGGCCGGGCCGGTCGCCCGGTTGCCGACGATCAGGCAATGCGCAATCGTCGGGCTGGCCTCGTCACACAGAATTGCCCCGGCCGTCCGCCCCTTGCCTTGCGTGATGATAAAGCCCATCAGCAGGCATGCCGGCCCCTCGCCGCCGGCGAAGCGTACCACCGGGCCGGCGCCCGCGCCTTCGATGACGGGCCAAGAGGCCCGATTGGGATCGTTCGGGTCCATCCCTATCAGTTGGAGGTTCTTGCCCAGAGGGTCGATGCTTTCGCGGTAGGTCCCGGCGTCAACGAGGATCGAGGCGCCTTCGGCCGCCACCTCGATGGCCTTGCCGATGCTATCGAACGGATGCTCGGCCGTGCCGTTCTCCCGCGGATCGCTCACCGAGGCGTCCCCGGGCCCCGGATCGCCGGCCGCATCATCATCCACGTGCAGGATGTCCAGCGTACTCAGGAACCTGGCATGAATCTGATAGTCCTGCTCCATCACGACCAGAAGGGGATTCTGCGCCGCGGAATAGGTGCCGGACCAACCGGCGAATGCAAAACCGGGATCGGCTTCGGCCGACACAGCGATGACTTCCATACATCCGAGTACAAACTCCCCTTCCCCCGGCTCCCTGACGGACCCTCCCGTGCCCGAAGAGATGGTCAGGCCGACTGTGATACACGGGGGATAGGTGAAGTCCACGCCCGGATTGTTGGCGAGGATCTGGGGAATGTAAATGTCGCACGCATCCTCGTTCAGCGGGTTACCCTGCAGTTCCAGACGCGAGAGGCTGGTCAAGCTACAGAGCGGAGAGATGTCGCTGATGCTGTTCCCGAAAAGGTCCACCCGCCGCAGATTGGCCAACCCGGATAGGGGCGAAATATCGCTGATCTGATTGTTACGAAGATCCAGGTATTCAAGCCCGCTGAGCGATGATAGCGGAGAGATATCGCTGATCTGATTTATCCGAATGATCACTGTGTGCAGGAGCGTCAGCCCGGCCACAGGAGATATATCGCTGATCTCGTTGTTATGAACGTCCAGGTGTTCCAGCTTGTCCAGCCCAGCCACAACCGAAATGTCGCCAATCTGATTGTTATTGAGAACGAGCGTCTCGAGGTTCGTCAAACCGGACAGGATTGAGATATCACCGATTCGGTTCGTGGTGAGCTCCAGCGATTCCAGGTTCGTTGCGTGCTCCAGGCCCGTCAAATCACCGATGCCCGCATTGTTCGCCGTCAGAGAGGTCAGGCCAAGCATGTCAGTGGCAGTGGGGTCTGAGATCCACAATGCCTCCTCGACAGCGGCTTTCAGATTCGGGTCCGCGAAATAGACGGGATCTTCGGCCCACGTGAGGGCCGGCAGGAAGATCGGCACCAACAATGGGAGCAATAACTTGCTCATACACTCCTCCGCGCAACAGAGACTTCCCTGTCAGGTGAAGGCCCCTCCGGAATCTTGGATTATATCAGATATCCCTCGAATCTCCAAGGAAATTGCAGGCCGATTCGGATTCGGTACGCGAAGCCCTCCTTTGGCGGTTCGATGGGGTCACCGCCTGGGCTGTCTGCCTGGCCTTTCACTCCGTACAACTGCCCTATGGCAACAGGGATGTCTTGCTGGCCTGGGTCGTGCCGCCGTAGGCGCCCATGTTGATCCGCTCCCCGTTGGGGGCCGGCTCAGATCCCACCGGGTTCGTGGGCAGGCCGGCGTCGATACAGGGGCTGGCCACTTTATCGTCGACCCAGTCTTGTGCCTTGGGACTCCAGCGGCCGGCCTGGGATTGCAGGTGATAGTCCCCATCCACCCAAATTGCCCCGGGGGAGTCGGGCCCGAGTACTTCGTTGGGATCATCCGGGTTCATCCAGAAGCCGCGCAGGGCGAAGAGCGGATCGGCGTCGAGGCTCCCTGCGTCCAGCCACCAGCCGCCGATGTCGCTGTGGGTGATCGAAAGGACACTGGTGTTGTCGGAATAGACGTCGCGGGGGGTGTTGCCCCAGAGAATCAAATTCGCTGCTGTTACGTCACTGTCGATCAGGTTCAGCGCAGCGCCCTGTGGTCCGGCGTAGTTGTCGGTGATGGTGCAGTTGGTAAGAACGGCGCTGCTGTTTCTGCAGTACACGGCCGCGCCGTTCGGGTCGGTCGAACGGTTGCCGACGATCAGGCAGTTGGCGAGGGTTGGACTGGCCTCTTCGCAGAGAATCGCCCCGGCCGGGCGGCCTTCGCCCCGCGTGATGACAAAGCCCTTCAGCAGACAGTCCGGCCCCTCACCACTGCTGAAGGTTACGACGGGCCCCGGCCCGGCCGCTTCAATCACCGGATAGGGGGCTGGGGTCGTCGCCGGGTCTGCGCCCAACAGGGTGAGATTCTTGCCGAGCAGGTCGATATTCTCGCGATATGTGCCGGGCTGAACGACGATCGAAGCACCCTCGGGGGCGACCTCAATGGCCTCCTGAATCCGGTCGAACGGATGCTCGGCGGTGCCATCCTCGTCCGGGTCGCTCAGGGTGGCGTCGCGGGGCCAGGGATCGCCGGGCGCATCATCGTCCACATGGAGTTCCTGCACCACGCTGCGGAAATCCGCCCGCATCTCATAGTCCCGGTCCATCGTGATGAACAGAGGGTTTTGCGTGCCGGAGAGCGTGCCGGACCAGCCAACGAAAACGAAGTCCGCCTCAGCAACGGCCTCAAGGCGAACGGAATCGTCGTCAGCGTATATGAACTCTCCTTCACCAGGACTCACGACCGAACCGCCGGCGCCGGAGGAGATCGACAGGTGGCGTTGCCCAACGGCTGGAGGATCGTACTTCAGGTAGATACCCGGGTTGTTCGCCGCGATCTGCGGCAGGTAGATGTCATAGGCCTCCTGGTTCAGCGGATTATCCGTCAAATCAAGACGTGAAAGGGATAGAAAATCGCCTATCGGAGAGATATCGCTGATCTGATTGTTCGAAAGGACAAGGGTGTCCAGGTTGCTCAGGCTCGCCAGAGGCGAAAGGTTGCTGATCTCGTTCTTGTGCGCATCCAGGTACTCGATATCGGTCAGGCCGGAAAGGGGCGACAGATCGCTGATCTCGTTGGAGCCGATGCGCAGGAACTGAAGCTTGCTCATGCCGCTCAGTGCTGAAATGCTGCCGATCTTATTGCTGTCGAGAGTGAGCGAATCCAGATTGGTCAAGCCGGACAGGGCCGAGATATCACTGATGAAGTTGATGCGAAGAATCAGCTCCTCCAGATTGCTCAATCCGCTCAGCGGCGAGACGTCGCTAATCTGGTTGTCATGCAGATTCAGGCTCGTCAGATGATCGAGCCCCGACAGGGGCGACAGGTCACTGACCTCGTTCGTATTCAGGGCCAGCGTCTCAAGATTGCTCATTCCCGACAGGGGCGACAGGCTGCTGATCCGATTGTGGCTCAGGTGCAGCGTATAGACGTTCTCGGCGTATTCCAGGCCCGACAGACTGGTGATTCCCTGCGAGTAGACGCTGAGATAGTCCAGGGCCAGCATGTCTGTGGGCGTGGGGTCTGAGACCCACAGTGCGGCCTCAACCGCGGCCTTCAGCTTGGCGTCCGCAAACACGACAGGGACTTCGGCCCGCGCTGGGTGCAGCACGACCGATAAGAGCACCGATACGAACAGAACTCTGCTTCTCATAACTCTCCTCCAGGCGCGACAGCCCCCCGCTTCAGAACACACGATGCATCGAACACGGCAGTACCATGGTCCCGATGGACTGTGCCGGAGGGCGCCGTTTACGGGTAGATCATATCATAAACGTGTGCCGAAAGCAAGGGCTGCGCTGTGGCGGGAATGCCCCGTACGAACGGCCCGCGATCACATCTTTGTGCTGCCGAGGTGCACGAGCAGGACCAGGAACCACGGTCCGACTCCGATATCCGCTACCAGAATATCACATAGAGAACGATGTAAGCGACGGCTACCACGCTCCACCACAAGACGAGGTTCTTGTACCACGGATGTCGGCCCGCTTTGTCGGATTCGAGCAGGAGGATCATCGACGGCTTCCAAATCCAGCGGTCGACGACTTCGGCCGGCAAGCCGGGCCGGCAGTAGGATGTTAGAATGTGGAACGCGATCACCGGGGCGAGGAGGATTCCCGCGAGGTTAAACGAGTTGATCTCCCAGGACAGCGTCTTCAGGATCGCCGGCAGAAGGGTCATCGGTATGCACAACAGCAGCGTGGCGGTGGCGGAGAAATTGTTCGAGCGGGGCCACAGGAGCGCGGAGACGAAGACCACAACAATCGGCACGGCCATGAAAAACCAGCATTCCTGGAAGTAGCCGAACAGGGTCTCCCACCGACCCACGACCGGAGTCCAGAGCACGCCGATCGCGAGAACGGCCACGGCGGTGAGCCGGCCGACCCTGACCATTTCCCGGTCACTGGCGGACGGTTTCCAGAGACGCTTGTAGAAGTCGATGGTGAGGATCGTCGAGCATGAGTTCGCCAACGAGTCGATCGTGGACATGATGGCCCCGATCAGTCCGGCGAAGATCAGCCCGCGGAGCCCATACCCCAACGGGCCAATCAGGTGGCTGACGACCTTCGGATACGCCTGGTCTGGATTTTCCAGATTCGGGAACAGCCGGAACGCGATCAGGCCCGGGAAGCAGACGGCCAGGGTCAGGAAGGTCCCGAGGAAGCCGGCGAAGATGATGCCCGCGCGGGCGTGCCATTCGGTCCGCGCCCCCAGGACCCTCTGGTTGATGTACTGGTTCGTCCCGTAGTACCACAAATTGGTGGAGGCCATCCCCACGAGGATGCCGGTCCACGGCAGTACGGGGTGGCTCGCGGACAGCATCAGGTGGGCCCGGTCGCCCGTGCCGCGCATCGCTTCCCATCCGCCCACCTCGTGCAGGCCCAGCCCGAAGACGAGCAGGCCCGCGCCGAGCAGCAGAATCGCCTGGAGCACGTCGGTCCAGACAACCGAGGCCAGACCGCCCGCCACGGTATAGGCGCCCGCCACGATGGCCAGGGCGATGATGGCGTACCAGAGGTTGACGCCGAAGATCGTGTGCAGGGCGAGACCGCCCGCAAAGAGGACGCCCGCGAGGTTGATGAAGGTGTACGACAGCAGGGTGATGACGGCGAAGGTGAATCGGCTGGACGGGCCGAAGCGGTGCTCCAGCCATTCGGGCATCGTGCTGATTCGCCGCCGGATGTAGAAGGGGACGAAGAACAGGATCATCACCGTCATGGCCGGGAAGACGCCCCATTCCCAGTTCGCCACCGCCAGCCCGTAGCGATAGGCGAACCCGACCTCGCCGATGAATTGCTCCGTTGAGATACTGGACGCGATCAGGGAGGCCCCGATCGCGAACCATGGGAGTCGCTTGCCGGCCAGGAAGTAGGACTGTGACGAGGTCTTTTCTCGACGCGCCACCCAGAACCCGATGCTCACCACAACGAGCATATAGAGGATGAACACGACGTAGTCGAGGGGGCTCAACTCCACGGGCACAACTCCCTTGTGAAGGCCCTTAATGGTTCGCCACGCCTACGATGGACGCGCGAAATCTCGTACGGCCGATTTGCCTTCACGATGATCCCCTTCTGCCGTTCCACATGGGGCGATCCACAACCACGGGGGTATCTTAACAGCACGCAGGCCGACCCACAATCGAAGAGGCTGAGCCGGTCGCCACTGCTTGTTCCGCCCCGCCGGGGCCTGACGATCCGGGCTCTATCGTCGCGGGCGGGTGAACTCGCGGTTTCCAGACCGTTTGTCTTGACTTGCCGGGCGGGAACGTCTATTCTGATGAAGGGCGGGATGGCTCGGACGCCGTGTAGCGTGTCGGGGAGCCCGAGGGATATGATATGCTTGGATTGGGAGGCGGTCCCAATGAGTGTATTCTCTCGCATATTAGCTCAACCAGTGGCGCCGGATGCCTTGTGGGCTGCGCTGGTGCTCCTGATCGTTCTCGGGATCCTGCACGCCGTGGAGAGCCGCCGGCGCAGAGCCCATGGCTCGTCCCGCGTCGTGCATTTCCTTCGCAAGGTCGCGCACAAGCATTCGAAGCCAAGCCTGTAAGGCGTCGTTGAAGGCGATGGGGAGGCAATCGCAGCCCGGCGATCCACCCTGAATCGGCATGGACGTGGCTGTTTCCCATCCGAAGAAGGCCCCGGAAAATGGGACTGGTTTTGCCCAAGAACTTGTGGAACGGCCCGGTTTGTGGTAAAGTTCCTTCCTGACCACGGCAGATGGATAGGATCAACCGTGAATTGGCTCATCCGCCGCGTAGTGGGTGTGCATCTAAGGGGAGAGCCCCGATGCGTCGGACTTAGGCAGGCGGGTAGCCTACCGCAAATCCAAAGGAGGACCGCATGAGACGTTCAAGTCATTACCTGATTCTGTGCCTGTTGCTTCTGGCATCGGCCGCATCACAGGCGGACTTTCGGTTTGTCGCCTGGGCCGACAATCGGTCCGGCACAATCGACACCGTCCCGAGTACCGGTACGAACAGGGCACGCTTTCAGTGGATGCTGACCGAGATGAATCGGCTGATTGTGCAGCCGTCCGGCTCGATGGTGCCGATGTGGCACATTGTGCCCGGAGACTTTGACGAGACCGAGACGACCGAGGCGGACCTTTACCTCTCCGGGGTTCTTCCGTGGGCCTTTGCACCAGGCAATCACGATCTGACCGAATTGTGGAGGCCGAACACCTCCTGGGATCACGAAAACGCGCACTTCGTATTCCTCAATGAGTACTGTTGCGGAGACGGCAGAATCTGTGACCACGTGTACGACTGGCTGGTCGATGACCTCAACAGCAACACGCAACCGGCCATCTTCGTGGTGGGCCACGAGCCGGCCTTTCCGGAGAACGCCCACGTGGGCGACAGTCTGGATGCGGATCCGGAGGAAAGAGATCGCTTCTGGCAACTGCTCCGCGACCATGGCGTCGTGGCTTATATTTGCGGCCATACGCATTGGTTCAGCACCGAGACTGTGGACGGCGTCCTTCAGATTGATGTGGGCAACGCTGGTAACCCAGCTCATGGCGAACCCCACCAAACCTTTGTGGTCTTTGACGTGACGCCGGACTACGTCTATGTGGACGTATACTCGGGGAACGAGAACCAGCCTTATGGATGGACGGATGACCTGTTCGTCCTTCCGATTCCCGAACCCGTCTTCGAGGCCCACGCGCCGTCGCCCAGCAATGGCGCTGTCGACGTGCAGGTCGATACGGTCCTGAGTTGGGTCTCCGGAACCGGAGCAGTCAGTCACGATGTGTATTTGGGGACGAACGAGCTTGCTTTGGAGTTCATAGGGAATCAGGTGTCGACTCAGTTTGCGCCCACACTCGATTTCGGCATTTCCTATTTCTGGCGCATCGACGAGCGTTACACGGATGGAACGGTAGTACCGGGACAACAATGGACGTTCACAACAAGCCCGGCCACGATTGAGGTAAAGGCCACAGGTGAAACGCCCGTGGATGGGGACGTAAGCGGCAGCTATCTTGACACACATGCCAGTGACGGCGACTCCGAGGCCATCACAGAAGTCCTTAACGTTCCAAACAAGAATGGCTACAGCACCCTGGAGCACATCTGGACCTTCGACGTCCCGACGGGCTCGTTCATTGAGTTCCACATCGAGGCGTATCGCTCGACGAGCACCGACGGGGATGATTTCGATCTATCCTATTCTACGGACGGCTATACGTACGCCCCTATGCTGATGGTGACCGAGACGTATAGTACGGCGCAAAGCTTCATCCTTCCGCCTGACACAACCGGTCCCGTGTACATCAAGGCCACTGATACCGACCATACCAAGAAGAACCAGGATTTCGACACACTCTTCGTCGATTGCATGTGGATCGTCAGCTCGCAGATTCCTATCGTCGACTACAAGGCGAGCAATCCGAGTCCAGCCGACGGTGCCACAGGCGTTCTCACCAATATGACGCTTAGCTGGGAGGCCGGCGATGAGGCAACCGGTCATGATGTATACCTTGGAGTCGATCCGCTCTCATTAACGCAGGTCTCTGACAATCAGATAGAGACGTCATACACGCCAAGCGATTTGGCGGAGGGCACTGTCTACTACTGGCGGATCGATGAAGAAAGAGCGGGTGACATTGAGACTGGTGCGATCTGGAGCTTCACCACGTATGCTGACCCAGGCACGCCAACAACAATGAGTGCCGCCGTCGCGATCAGCACGGTGCGCCTGAATCCGCCCAACGAGAAGGGTTGCGCGGTCGTGACAGTTACGGACAACCTTGGCGATCCCGTGTATAACGCCATAGTAACAGGCCATTTCACAGGCGATTTCAGCGATGCTTGCGAGGGCATCACAGATCAGAACGGTCAAGTTGAGTTCATCACGGAGTCTGACATGAAGAAGCCCTCATTCGGGTTCGAGGTGAATTCGGTCGTCTACCCGGGCCTGAAGTGGCTCCAGTAAGGGGAGCCGCACGTGCGTAAGTAACCACGCCCGTCGGCTGTCAAGAATGCGAGTATCCGGGGCTGCAATGCGTGCCATTGCAGCCCCTTGCCGTTCCAGGTCGAGCCCTTCGGCCATCGGGTTCAGATCTGCCCGAATATCCGGCAGTGGCGCATGGCCTCGATATCAACGGGGATTTCGGGCATCGCTACCGCGAATCCGGCTTGCGAGGGGATTTAAGCTTCTTGCCTATTGCTCTTTCGGGGCGAGTCCGTACAATAACGGCCCGGGAATTCGTCAATCCGACATGCTCTGCGAATAGACTGTTCGCAGGCAAGGTGGTGAAAAGACGGGCAGCTAAGGAGTGCCCGGCCACGTCCCGAGAAAGACGTAGGTACGTGGCATCAAGGATCGGAGGAGACAAGTATGTGCAACGGATTGTCAGCGTCATGTCACTGCCGCGGGAATCGACCTGCCGGCTTATCCATGAGATTTGTCGTGCTGTGCCTGATCGCGATTGCACCGGTGCGACTGTGCTGCGCCCAGCCGGGCTCGGTCGTCGCCTGGGGCAATTCCCTCGGACAATCCCGCGTGATGCCGGGCGAAGAGTACATGGATATATGTGCCGGCGGGTACCACAGCCTGGCCATCACCGCCGACGGCACGCTCGTGGCCTGGGGCGAGAACACGTACGGGCAGTGCAACGTGCCCCGAGGGAGGGATTTCGTCGCCGTCGCCGCAGGGCAGTACCACAGCCTGGCCCTGAAGTCCGATGGCTCGGTCGTGGCCTGGGGCGACAACTCGCGGGGGCAGTGCAACGTGCCGAGCGGCGGCAGGTTCCTGGCGATTGCCGCCGGAGATTGGCACAGCTTGGCCATTCGATCGGATGGCTCGCTGGCGGCCTGGGGCTGGAGCGGTCACAGGCAGTGCGACGTCCCGTCCGGCAAGGGTTATGCCGAGATTTCCGCAGGTCACTATCACAGTCTGGCTCTCAAGACGGATCGGTCGATTGTCGCCTGGGGCGCCACCGGCGACGGCCAGTGCGACGTCCCGTCCGGCCACGATTTTGTCCGCGTGGCGGCCGGCTCCATGCACAGTATCGCTTTGCGGTCCGACGGCACGCTCGCCGCGTGGGGCCGCAACAGCGAGGGCCAGTGCGATGCCCCGGAAGGAGCGGATTTCGTATCCATCTCGGCGGGCTCACTGCACAACCTCGCGCTGCGACGGGACGGGCGTCTTGTGGCCTGGGGAACGAACACCGATGCCCAGTGCGACTCGCCATCGGAGGGGTATTACGTCGCGGTGGCGGCCGGCGCGTTTCATAGTCTCGCAATCCGGGACAGCCGCGCGCCAAGGCCCGGCGGGATTCGCCCGGAAATCGTACCCGCTCCCGCGCCGGCGGTGACGAAAGCTAACGTCGCGGTTGATCAGGGCGGCCCGGCCGAGGAGGGCAAGGTTATGCCCGCACCGCTGCCTCAGCCCAAGACCTCTCCGACTGCCGAGCCGACCCCCGTCGCAGGCAGCCCGATGACTGCCGAAATCAAGGCGCCGCCGGCCGCGGAACCGAGCCGAACGGCCGGCCCACCCGAAACGACCGAGAAGAGCGAGACAGCCCCTGCTGCGCCGCAACGTCAGAACACGACCGACCCGAACATAGCCTTGAACCTGACCGACTTCTTCCGCGAGAGCATTGCCGCCGATGCCTACGTGGGGGCCGATGCAAACGCCGTGCCCGTGTATCACTTCACCTCGGTTCCCCCCTCCCGACACTTCTGTACGATCAGCAAGGCGGAAAAGTACAAGTTGATCGACGGCCACCCCGATACCTGGACATACGAAGGGATCGCATTCTTCGCCTATCCCCCGGGCCGGCAGCCCGCAGGGGCTCGACCCGTACACCGCTTCTGGTCGGACAGCCTGGGCCGGCACTTCTATACGATGAACGAAACCGAAAGGGAGACGCTCGTCAGCAAGTTTGCAAATCTCTGGAAGTACGAGGGCATTGCATGGTATGCCCCCCCGGCCAAGCCGCCCGAAAAGACGGAAGCCGGCGGATAGCCGATACGCCAAGACACTCGGCGTCAACGCCTTCCCGGCGGAACCGGCTTCCTCGCTGCCGATCGCAATCTTCATCCGATACCTGCGGTTTCCGTTGGAGTGTGCCCCTCTTCGCGAGAAACGCAAGGACAATCGTGACCGTTCGGGGCGCAGTCGAGCGTTCCTGCGAGAAGACAGGAACAGGCGGATACTGCTTTGATTTGCACGCGCTTGCGCGTATAATCGCCACCGGTATTGTTCCTGGAGGTATCCGTGGGTTATTTTCGTGACAATGTGGAAGGGGCGGCGGGGTATACGCCGGGGTTTCAGCCGCGGGCGACGGACGTGGTGAAGCTCAACACGAACGAGAATCCGTATCCGCCGTCGCCGGAGGTGATGAAGACGCTGGCCCAGATCAAGCCGGAGCAGCTTCGACGCTATCCTGATCCCCTGGGAAACACCTTTCGTGAGGCGGCGGCGGAGATCAACGGCGTCGAGCCGGCCAATATCATGTGCTGCAACGGCGGCGACGATCTGCTGTCCATCGCGATTCGGGCCTTCTGTGACGAGCGGCGGCCGATGGCGTACCCCGTGCCGACGTATTCGCTGTATCCGGTCCTCGCCCGCCTGCAAGACTGCGAAACGATCGAGATCCCGTTCGACGAGGAGTTCAACCTTCCGGCCAGGCTGGCGAGCACCGGGGCGGCCCTGACGATCGTGTGCAATCCGAACGCCCCGACCGGCTCCTTCATCCGCATTGAGGAGTTGGCCTCGCTGGCCGCCGAATTGCCCGGCGTGCTGCTCATCGACGAGGCATACGTGGATTTCGCCGAGCAGAATTGCGCCTCGCTGGTCAAGGATTTCGACAACATCATCGTGCTTCGCTCGCTGAGCAAGGGGTACTCCTTAGCCGGATTGCGATTCGGGTACGCCATCGCGGACAAAGACCTGATCGCCGGGCTGCTCAAGGTCAAGGATTCGTATAACGTCGATGCCCTGGCCATCGCTCTGGCGACCGCCGCCATCCGGGACCAGGCGTACTTTCGCCGGAACATCGAAAAGGTCAAGCAGGAGCGGACGGCCCTGAGCGCCCAGTTGCGGGCGGCCGGTTTCGCCGTGCCGGAAAGCCATGCCAATTTCGTTCTGGCGCAGACGAAGAACGCCTCGGCCGGCGAGATCCATGAAAGGTTGGCGCAGCGGAACATCTTCGTGAGATACTTCAACGTCCCCGGCCTGAACGACAGGCTGCGAATCAGTATCGGCACACAGGAGCAAAGTAAGAGGCTGATGGCCGCTCTTCGGGAGATCATCGCACAATAGGACCTGCTTATGGAAACGAGGACCGCACAGATTCACCGTCAGACCAAGGAGACCGACATCGTTTGCGAGCTCAACCTCGACGGGGTCGGCCAATATGAGATCGACACGGGCGCAGGCTTTCTGGACCACATGCTCACGCACGTGAGCAAGCATGGCAAGATCGACCTGACGGTCACGGCCAAGGGCGATCTGCACATCGACCCGCACCATACGACGGAAGATATCGGGATTTGTCTGGGCGAATGTCTGCTCTCGGCGCTGGGCGACAAGAAAGGCATCGCCCGCTACGGCTATAGCTCGGTGCCGATGGAGGACGCCCTGGCGAATGTCTCACTGGACCTGTCCGGCCGGCCGGCCTGCGTCTACAACGCCGAGTACCGCTCGAGCAAGATCGGCGATTTCGACGTCGAGTGCGTCGAAGAGTTCCTGCGGGCGTTCTCGAACAGCGGCAAGTTCAACCTGCACGTGAATGTCCCCTACGGCACGAACAGCCACCATATCGCCGAGGCGATCTTCAAGGCCCTCGGCCAAGCAATCGCGACGGCGATTCGGATCGTCGGTACGGAGATTCCGAGCACGAAGGGGCAGTTGTGATCGAGGAACCCAAGCCAGCGGACTATCGCGTCGGCATCGGCACCGACATCCATCGGGTCGTCGAGGGCCGGAGGCTGATGCTGGGCGGGGTCTACATCCCCTACCCGGCCGGCCTGCTCGGCCATAGCGATGGCGACGTCGCCCTCCACGCCGTCGTCGACGCCCTGCTCGGCGCCGCCGGCATGGGCGACATCGGGACCCTGTTCCCCGACACGAGCGTCCAGTGGAAGGACGCCGACAGCAAGATCTTCCTGTACGCCGTCAAAGAGGAGCTCGACAAGAAACAGTGGGAGGTGGTGAACGTGGATCTGACCATCCACGCCGAGGCCCCCAAGCTGGGTCCGGTGAAGGGCCAGATCCGCCGGTGCATTGCGGGCCTGCTCGGCATGGACTTCGCGGCCGTCAACGTCAAAGCGAAGACCAACGAGGGACTCGGCGAGATCGGCGCCGGCGAAGCCATGGCCGCCACCGCCATCGCCCTGCTCCGAAAGAAACCGCGCAGGACGCTCTGACACGACCGATGCTCCCCGCACGATGGTTGACCGGCTCCGGTCCTTTCGGTAGAATGCCTCCATGTTAACAGATGCAATGGAGCTCTCAGGTGAGTCGAGAGATCAGATCGTCGAAGCGCTGAAGTCGTTGCACACAGAGAGGGTAATCCAGACTGAAAACAGAAGGACCCGCCTGCGATGATGGCACTGCGCGACCAAGAAACGGCACTCGAATTCAAGCGGCGTGCCGCCGCTTTGGCGCCGATCCATCAGTTTTGTGTGTTCGGATCGAGGGCCAGGGGTGATGCAACCGTTGGCTCGGATCTCGACGTCTTCCTCGTGGTGGACGATATCGATGCAGACCTTCGCGAGAAGATCTCAGAGGTTGCCTGGGAAGTTGGATTTGAGCACGACGTCGTGCTGTCGACCTTTGTCGTTACCATTGAGCAGTTAGAGCACGGTCCGATGGGAGTCAGTCCGATCATCCACCAGATCGAGAGAGAAGGTATCCGGCTATGATCGACGAGCGGCTCAGGGAGCTTGTCAAGTTGAGGATGCAGCAGGCTGGAGAGACGCTGCACGAGGCCCAAATCCTCATCGCCGAGCATGCAGGCCGAGGTGCGATCAACCGGGCTTATTACGCCATGTTCCATGCCGCCCTCGCCATCCTCGCGACCAAGGGCCTCGGCTCCTCGAAGCATAGCGGGGTGATTTCTCTCTTCGACCGCGAGTTCGTGAAGCCCGGCGATCTGCCGAAGGAGTTGTCCCGGTCACTGCACATGGCGTTCGAACATCGACAGCGGGCGGATTACGGCGAGCTCATCCAAATAAACGAGCCGACGGCAACGCGGGTAATACAGGAGGCCGATACGTTCATCCAGAACATCCGGGCTTATATGGAAGCCAGAGGCTTTCTTTCTTCGGACTAAACCCCCAGATCGACGGCGACGATTAGACAGGTATCGAAGAGGATCATATGGCACTGCAACTGCACAACAGTCTGACCCGACGAACGGAAGAATTCAAGCCTCTCGAGGCCGGCCGGGTGGGCATCTACGTCTGCGGGCCGACCGTTTACGGGCACGCGCATCTCGGCCACGCCAAGAGCTACGTCAGCTTCGACGTGCTCGTACGCTACCTGCGATACCTCGGCTACAACGTCACGTACGTGCAGAACATCACGGATGTGGGGCACCTGACGGACGATGCAGACGAGGGCGAAGACAAGATCGCCAAGGCCGCTCGCACCGAGCGCAAGAACCCGATGGCCCTGGCCGAGTCCTACACGCGCAGCTACTTCGAGGACATGGACCAGCTCAACTGCGTCCGGCCCGATATCAGCCCGCGGGCCAGCGGTCACATCGTCGAGCAGATCGAGCTGGTCAAGACCCTCCTGGAGAAAGGCTTCGCTTACGAGGTGAACGGCTCGGTCTATTTCGACGTCGCGAAGTTCAAAGACTACGGCAAACTCTCCGGCCGCAACATCGAAGAGATGGTTGCCGGCGCGCGCGTCGAGCCTTCGCCCGACAAGAGAAATCCCGTCGATTTCGCCATCTGGAAGAAGGCCGAGCCGAACCACATCATGCAGTGGCCCTGTCCCTGGGGCATGGGCTATCCGGGCTGGCACCTGGAGTGCTCGGTGATGGCCATGAAGTACCTCGGCAAGACCATCGACATTCACGGCGGCGGGCTCGAGAACCAGTTCCCCCACCATGAGTGCGAGATCGCCCAGTCCGAGGCGGCCAACGGCGTCCCGTTCGTCCGCTACTGGATCCACAACAACATGGTCACCGTGGACGGCCAGAAGATGGGTAAGAGCCTGGGCAACTTCATCACGCTCAAGCAGGCCTTCACGGGCGATCACGAGCGGCTCAACCAGACCTATGAGCCGTTGGCGATTCGGCAGCTCATTCTGAACAGCCATTACCGCAGCCCGCTGGACTTCTCCGACGCCGCGTTGTACGCCGCCCACAGCGGTCACCAGAAGATCAGCGAGGCCGTCCGGGCCCTGCGAAAACGCATCGACGACGCCCCTGAGGGCGAGCCAGACGGCGACATCGCCAAGCAACTCGGAGAGGCCAAGGCGAAGTTCGAAGAGGCGATGAACGACGATTTGAACACGGCGGTGGCCTTGTCCGTGCTCTTCGACCTGGTCCGCCTCACGAACAAGCTGCTCGAAGACAGCAAGGCCACGCGAGGGACGCTCGCCGCGGTCGATGAAAGCTTCATGCGACTGGGCGGCGACGTCCTCGGGATCGTGAAGCAGCAGTACGCCGAGGCGGGCGGCGCAAATGAACAGGCGGTGGACAAGCTTGTCGGCATTCTCATCGCGCAGCGGGCGGAGGCTCGCAAGGCCAAGGACTTCGCGCGGGCCGACGCCATCCGGGCGCAGCTCGACGAAGGCGGCATCATCCTGGAAGACGGGCCGCAAGGCACGCAGTGGAGGTGGAAGTGAAAATCCTCGGCATCGATCCGGGTCTGCAGGTCTGTGGCTACGCCTGCCTGGAAATCGACGGGGGGCACGAAGCCATCGTCGAGGCCGGCGTTTTCAAGACTACCGCCGGGACACCTCTGGAGGCCAAGCTGGTCCAGATCGCCGAGGATATCGAGACGCTGCTGGAGCGATTTCGCCCGGATATCGTGGCGGTCGAGCAGCTCTATTCGCACTACGCCCACCCGCGGACGGCGATCTTGATGGGCCATGCCCGCGGCGTTATATTGCAGGCGTGCGCGCGGGCGCGTATCGAGGTAAAGAGCTTCGCCGCCACGCGGATCAAGAAATCGATCACCGGCAACGGCCGCGCATCGAAGGAGCAGATGCAAAGAACGATGCAAACGATTCTCGGCCTGCCGGAACTGCCCAATCCGCCCGACGTGGCCGACGCCATGGCCGCCGCGATGTGTTGCGCGAACTCAGTAAACAGGGTTGTGGCTACGTGAACTTATGATCGCAGGAATCGAAGGAAAACTCGTTCAGCTCGGTACGGAGACGGCCCTCGTGCAAGTCGGCCCGGTCACGTATGAAGTCATGCTGCCCGGCTATTGTATCAGCGCCCTATCCGGCCTGATTGGCTCGGAAATCACGCTGTTCACGATGGAATACTATGAAGGCAGTCTCGGCGGCGGGAACCTCATCCCGCGGATGATCGGCTTTCTGGACCCGGCCGAACGCGAGTTCTTCACCACGTTCACCAGCGTCAAGGGCATGGGCATCCGCAAGGGCCTGCGCGCGTTGAGCATTCCCATCGCGGACATCGCCGCGGCGGTGGAAGCGGGCGATGAGAAGAGGCTGATGTCCCTGCCCGGCATCGGGCGGCGCATGGCCCAGGTGATCGTCGCGGAATTGAAGGGCAAGCTCGAGGCGTTCGCCTTCGGGGCCGAGCCGGCCAGGACGGCCCCCACCCAACTCAAGCCTTTTCAGGCGGAGGCGCTCGAAATTCTCATCGCCTGGGGCGAGAAGCGCAACGAAGTCACGGAGCTGATCGAGCTGGCCGGCCAGAAGCATCCCGAGATCCAAACGGCCGAGGCCCTCGTGCCACTCGTCTACCGCCTCAAACAGGGCGTCGAAGTCTGATCCCAGACTGCTCTTGACCACTTCGGACCGGCCTGGGTATCCTATTGGCGGAAGTTCGTGACACGGCCAATGGGCGTTTCGCCATGTCACTGCCGTTTGGCAAATGGGCATTTCGTTATGGCAAAGGAGGTCGTTATGTGCGCGATGAGAATTGCAGCAGTCCTTTCGGTCCTCTTGGTCTCGACTACCCTGGCGGCGGACTATCTGCCGCTCAAGGCGGGCAATGAATGGACGTACTCGATGTCCAATGGGGCGGAGATGACGTCAAAGATCATCGGCTTTGAGGACGTGGGGCCGGTCCGGTGCGGCATTGTCGAAACGGACATGGGCGGACAGATCGGCCGGGAGTATCTCGCCGCCGATGCCGAAGGACTCAAGACCTACATGGGGCAAATGCAGGGCCAGGAGTTTCGCTACGACCCGCCGGTGACGCGGATCAAACTGCCCTACCGCGAGGGCGACACATGGACGGCTACGGTCAGCCAACTCGGCATGTCGATGACGACGAAGTTCCAGTCGCTCGGCAGAGAGCGGATTGAGACGCCGGCCGGCACGTTCGACTGCATCAAGATCCGCTCATCCGTTGTCGCGATGCCGGGTCAGCCACAGGTGGATTCGATTAGCTATTATGCCGAAGGGGTCGGGGCCGTCCATCAGGTCATGCAAGCGGGCGATCAGAAGCTGGTCATTACGCTGGCCGCCACGAACGTCAGGCCGGCACAGGAGTTGCTGCAGACTCCGGAGTCGCCGCTGACGCACCAAGCCGCCGAAAAAATCCGCTGCCCACAGTGTGGCACGATGGCCGATGCCGGTGCGAAGTTCTGCCCGCAGTGCGGGGCCAAACTTCTGCAGCCCTCCGCGCCACCCACGAACTGCCCCAAGTGCAATGCGAAACTCCCTGCCGGCGCGAAGTTTTGTCCCTCGTGCGGAGAGAAGATCGCCGTCCCCGCGCCGGCTCCGGGGCCTGACCAACCGGCTCCACGGCCCGTGGGCGATCAGCCGGAACTTGAGGAATACCGATCCGCCGACGGCAAAGTGCTGCTCTACAAACCGAAAGGTTGGCTCGTGGAGGAAGGGGAGATCTTCGGAGAAGGAACGTACGGCGTATCCATCATGGAACCGGAGGAAAACGCGGCGATCGTCTTCATGACATTTCCTGTGGACGAACAGATCAAGGATTCCATCATGCTGGCGGCAAGATGCACCGAGGCCATCAGGGAGGAATACCCCGATCTGAAAACGACCCACCTGAGCTCGACTCCCGAACGAAATCGAACGATCGCCGAGATGACGTTGACGGCCGACGGAGAGAAAGGCATAGGCCACGGGTACTTCTTCCAAACCGAGCGGATCGGCACCGTCTACCTTCTGTTGGCTCGCGAGGACATGTGGAACGAGCTTCGCCCGACCTTGACGACCGTCGCTGCGAACCTCGCCTTTGCCCCCGAGGGGGTCGCGGCGGTTCAGCGTCGCGGGCAGGAGCTTGCCGCACGGGTGTCGTCTGGGCAACCTCAGGGACAGGTTCTGCACCCGGCGGCGCTGATCCAGCAGGCCTCGCAGCGGCCTGGTCCGCAGGTCTCCCTACAGCAAGTCGCGCTGCCCGACCAGTCCATGGTAATGCAGATCCCGCAGGGCTGGAAGCTGGAAGGCCAGAAGCTGCAGTTCATCGCCTGCAACAACCCCCAGACGAGGACGCATGGAATGGGCTATGTGAGCCACACGATCATCCCCACGGATATGCCCATCGCGGGCGCCATCACCGCGTCGTACCAGCCCCCGGCCCGGGCGCTGAAGCTCGTGCTTGAGTCCGGGCAAACCACCCGGGATGTGCAGGTTCTCAGCGAATGCCTGGCGGAACAGGCGGTACCCGAACTCGCCCAATCGATCCAGAAGATGCGCGCCCAGGGCCAGCAGGTGGATGTGCGTCTGATCTATGCCCGCTTCAAGAATGTCCCCACCGGGATGGCCCAGCGCGGGCTCTTCACGGTCCAGTGCACGTCCTCGTCCATGAGTCCCGTCTGGCAAGTCCTCGTGCAGGGCAGTTGGGCGCCGGAGGACGAATACGACCAGTGGCTACCGCTGTATCTGCGGATCGACAAGTCCATCCAGGTGAATCAGCAATGGATGGGCCAGGAGATGCAGGGTCGTGCGGTTCGGCAGCAGCAACTGAACCGCAATCTGCAAGACTCGATCGCGGGATCGCAGCGGGCCTTTGATGACTACATGGGCAGCCTCCAAAACGCCAGCCGCAGCCGGGATTACACCAGTCATATGTGGAGCCAGACCACCCTCGGCCAAGGCACCTGGGTGGCCGAGAATGAAGGGGCCCGCGTCTACGAAACGGATTCGTGGGGCATCCAGGGCCCGGAGGGCAGGATCGACAGCCCCGCTTACAACACGACCAATTTCACCGGCGAAAATCCCTGGGGAGGGGGCAGCCTGGAACTCGTGGACACGCGGCCCGAATACGAACGATACATCGCGAACTGATCGCCGCTGGCCTCTCCAACTGTGCGACAGGACACCGCCAAGCCGCCCCGAGGCGTCCTGGATGTCTCCCTGTAGGCCGAAGGCCCACGTCAGCCTTGCAGTTCTGCGCAAAATGAGTAAGCTGTGGGCATGGCAATCGGCAGAGTTATTAGTGGACAGTCTTTGAGTGACGCCGAGGAGAACTTCAATGTGTCTCTTCGGCCGCAATCCCTGGACGAATGCGTCGGTCAGCAGAACGTGCGGGAAAAACTCGCCATCGCCATCACGGCAGCCAAGCAAAGGGGCGAGCCGCTGGAGCATATCCTGTTCTATGGCCCTCCCGGCCTGGGCAAGACGACGCTCGCGAACGTTGTGGCCAACGAGATGGGCGCGAGGATTCGCTGCTCTTCCGGCCCGGCGCTGGTCAAGGCCGGCGACGTCATGGGCATGCTCACCAGCATCAGCACGGGCGACGCGCTCTTCATCGACGAGATCCACCGGCTCAGCACACCCGTCGAGGAGTTCATCTACCCGGCGATGGAGGACTTCAAGGTCGATTACACGGTCGACAGCGGCCTTCACGCCAAGACGATCAACTTCCCGCTGAAGCGTTTCACGCTGATCGGGGCCACGACCCGCGCGGGCCTGCTCAGTGCCCCGCTCCGCAGCCGGTTCGGCATGCTGTATCATCTCGATTTTTACAGCACGAATGAGTTGACCGAGATCCTCAGCCGCTCCGCACAATTGCTGAAACTGACGTGCGAAGCCGGTACGCTCGAACTGATCGCGGCCCGCTCCCGGGGCACGCCGCGAATCGCCAATCGACTGCTCAAACGCGTTCGAGATTACGCCCAAGTGAAAGGCACCGGCGTTCTCAGCACGCAGATCGTCGATAACGCGCTGAAGATGGAGCAGATCGATTCGTTGGGTCTGGACGAGTTGGACAGGTCGCTCCTGAGAGCGCTGGTGCATGTCTACGACGGCGGACCGGCCGGTATCGAGGCCCTGGCCGCCACGCTCGGCGAAGAGCGCGACACCCTCGAAGATGTCGTCGAGCCGTACCTGCTGCAGATCGGTTTCGTGAGACGAACGAAGCGGGGAAGAGAGATCACCCCGCGGGCCTGTCAGCACCTCGGCCTGAAACGCCACACGGAGAAGAAAACCCCAGCCGGCCAGCCCCAACTGTTCGATGCCGAGTGATACGGATCAGGTACCAGCAGCAAGCTCACCTGCCCATCACAAGTTTCGCCATCCTGGGCAAGCGGCCAAGGATGTGCGTAAAGTGGCGAATGAGAATCCGCTCGATTTCGTCGAGCGTGGTCTCCTCGGCGTGGGCGATTTGCTTCATGTCAACCAGGCTGTTTGCCACCTTCATACTCAGTCGAATCTTATCCGGAAAGCTCATCTCGCAATCCCGACAGATCAATCCATTGGCGGCATGACTGAAGTAGCTCTCGCGCCAGTCCTCCGCGAAGGGCCTCTTGCAGTTCGCACAGGCGTTCAGGACCGGCCGCAGCCCGATCTCGCTCAGCAGGACCTGTTGCAGCAGAATCAGCCGGACGAGAATGTCGCCGCGCTCGGGCCCCGATGTCCCCTCTTCGATGTCCTGAAGGAACTGGTGGAAATGGTCGAAGAGCGCAACGTGTGGATCGTGCTCCTCCGTTAGCGCGTCGAGCAGCTCCGCCGCGAACAGCACGCTGTTGAGCGCGAACAGATTTCGCCGCAGCTCGCCTCGGACGGGTTGCTGCTGGAACTCCGTCAAAATCGCGAGCTTCTCCTTACCGGAATCCGAAAAGACGATATCCCCGAACGACAGAGGCTCAATGGGACCGTCGAAGGCGGATTTCGGCCGCTTGGAGCCTTTCGCGATAGCCCGGATTTTTCCCGAGAGGCGGGCGAACAGCGTGACGATCTGCGAGGTCTCGGAGTAGTCAACCGCGCGGAGGCAAACGGCCCGATCCTTGGTCAACATGACTACGGCTCATCGACTTTCTGGATTCTGACCCGCTTGACGCGCCGGGGCTCGGCCGACGCGATCGTGACTTTCAGATTCGCGTAATCGAAATTCTCTCCGGCCTTCGGAACGTAGCCCAGCCGGGAAAAAACGAAGCCGCCCACGGTGTCGTAATCCTCGTCTTCCGGGAGACTCAATTCATACTCGTCGTTGAGATCCTCGACGTACGTCCGCGCGTCCACCTCGAAGGTGTTCTCATCGATCTTTCGAACGGACGCCTGCGGCGTCTCCTCGTACTCATCGGTGATCTCGCCGACGAGCTCTTCGAGAATATCCTCAAGCGTCACGATCCCGGCGGTGCCGCCGTACTCGTCGAGCACGACGGCGATATGCAGCTTCTGGTTCTGGAACTCATGGAGCAGGGCCCGCAATGGCTTGGTCTCAGGGACGAAATAGGCCTCTCGCATCCGATCTCTCAGACTGAACTGCTCGGAGGCCTTTCCAATCTCATCAAGCAGGTCCTTGGCGTAAATCAACCCAACGATGTTGTCGATATTCTCCTCATAAACGGGGATCCGCGAATGCCCCGCCTTTCGGATAGCATCCAGGACCGCCGGCAAATCGGCGTTCACGTCGATGGCGACCAGGTCCGTCCGGGGGGTCATGATCTCGTCGGCCATGCGATCGCTGAGCTCCAGCACGTTCTCGATCATCTCCTGCTCTTCCTCGTCGACGGCCCCCTCCATCCGATGCTGCTCGAGGTCTTCGAGAAACTCCTCGTGCTTTTCCTCCTGCTGCTCCTCAGGCGTCACAGGCGGCACCCCGGCGAGGCGGCGCACGAAACCGTCGTAGAGCTTCAGAACGTAGAGGACCGGGGTTGCCACAAGAGAGAACGCCAGGAGGATCTTATAGGTGCGGCTGAGCAGCTTCTCGCCCGCGTACTTCGCCCATGCATGTGGAATGGCCAGGCTGAAGACGGAGAACATCGCCACGGCGATAACGAACGCGAGAACGTAACTGAACGCATTGAGCTGCCCCTGGAGCACGGACAGCAACGGCACGAGCAGCAGCAGAGCGGCGATATTGAAGACCAGTCGATAGAACGCGCACGTCAGGATCAGCGTATCGGCCTTCTCCACCAGCTTGTCGACCAGTTGAGGTCGTTCTTCTCCTCCGGCCTCTTTGAAAGCTTCCTGCAGGCGCACACGCGAGAAGGTCCGCAACGCCGTGGAGTTGACGGAAAAGAACGAGGTCGCTCCAACGAACAGGCATATCAACAACACCGCCCAACCGATGAAGCCCACTTGCGATTCCCCTTTCAATAGCCCTCCGAGCACCGCCCGCCGCACAGGCGAGACCTACGGCCCCGGATCTTCGGTATTGTACACCAATCCATAGCCCAATTGTTGAAGAATCTCATCCTCCGTCCGATGCATTTGGCGGGCCTGCTCCGGCGTGGCGTCGTCGAATCCGAGATTGTGCAGCAATCCGTGCGTGACGTACAGGGCCAGCTCGGCCTCGGTGCTGTGGCCGCGCTGCGTCGCCTCGCGGCCGGCCAGCTCGCCGTTGACGATGAGATCGAAGACCCTCGGCTCCGCGGCCTCGTCGGACAAATCAAAGCTCAGGCAATCCGTGTTAGCCTCTCGGTTGAGGAACTGTTTGTTGAGTCTGCGCATTTCTGTATCGTCGACGATACCTATGCTGACGGTAGCCTGTGTGATCCCAAAGCGATTGCAGACAGTCCGCGCGAGTTTCTTCAGCTTCGATCCATCCGCCGGTACGATCTGAAAGCGTTCTGTGATGTGGACTGCGATCATTGCCTGACTGTTTACGTCTCCACCATCTTGGGTACGCCCGATTTCGGCGTGCGCTCCACATGCATGGGGGCATCGGGCGCGGTGGGATAGGCGATACGCCCGTGGTAGTGGGCCGCGAGGGATTTCGATATGGTCGTTTCGATCTGGCTGAGCTCGCGCAGCGTCAGATCGCACTCGTCGAACTGGCCGTCCTGCAATCGCTTCATGGCGATATTGTGCACGACCGTCTCAACCTTGGCCAGCGTCACGTCCGACAGCGACCGGACGGCCCCCTCCACGGCGTCGGCCAACATGACAATCGCCGCTTCCTTCGCCTTTGGCTTTGGACCAACGTAGCGGAATTCGCTCTCGGTGGGAGGGGCCCCCTTGGATTTCTTGTCCGCGCCCTGCGATCCCGCCTCTTCGTACTTCTTCTTGGCCTCATGGTAGAAAGGCTCCACCAGCGTGGTGCCGTGGTGGCACTCGATGAACTGACGCAGGACGCTCGGCAGCCCGAACTCCTTGGCCATCTCCACACCGTCCTTGACGTGGCCCACGATGATCAATTGACTCATCGCCGGAGACAGCTCCTTGTGCCGGCTCGTGGAGCCCAACTCGTTTTCGGTGAAGTACTTCGGCTTGTTGATCTTGCCGATGTCGTGGTAGTAGGCGCCGACGCGGCACAGCAGCCCGTTGCAGCCGATCGCCTCGGCGGCGGCCTCCGCAATCGAGCCGATGAGCAGGCTGTGACTGAACGTCCCGGGCGCTTCCATCGCCAGCTTTCGCAACAGCGGTTGATTCGCATCGGAATAATCCAGCAGCGTCATGCTCGTGGCGATGCGGAACACCTTCTCAATCAGCGGCAGCAGGCTCTGAATCAGGAGTCCCGCGATTAAGGTCGCCAGGACGTGATACCCCGTCGCCCCAAGAACGGCGGTCCACTCCGGGGGCTGCCCCAGAAAGTTCAGATAGACGCCCGAGGAGGCCGTCACGAAGACGGCGGCTGCCGCCAGCGCACTGACCTCGAGCAGCTTCATGCGCGTGCGGATCTCTTTCAGGGAGAAACAGCAAACGGCCGCACCGGAGAACATCGTCAGGAACAGTCCGATCCCCTGCAACCGGAAGCCTGAGTCCGGCCCGGGCCCGACGGCCAGCACGGCGAACACGCCGTACAGCGCGCTGACACCCAGGGCAAATCGCTGATCGTAAGCAATGACGAGGATAATCGCCGTCAGGACAGCCGTTCCGGTCCCCCAACTCGGTCCCCACAGAGCATCCGAACTGGATAGCGAGCCCAGCTTCGCCACCATGAGCAGCACGACAAAGATGACGACCAGAGCCACGGCCCGCGCATGGTTGCGGACCAGACGCGGTTGGTAATGAACCACATAGAACCCGACCCCGACCGCCAGAAGCACAGTCAGCACCACCAAGGCGGCTAACGTCAGATACTGCCCCTGCCGGATGACACCGAAGGAAAGTACGGCAACACACGATGCGACGAACACCAGCCACAGCAGCCCAGAGACAATCGCATCGGCATCGGCCAGTCGCGAGAACCTCAGCGAGCGCTCGGTGCCGATGCTTCGGCGCACCTGATTCCGGCGTGGGCTGGTCTTCTTAAACAACGCCATACCACTTGCCTCGCAGAAAGGCGAAACACAGATCCATGATTTGACGACCCATCTGTGCTCGCTTGCGTAAAATCATGAAGCCTCCGCCGTTCCTGTACGACCACGGGCTTCCTGCCTCTCTCGGTAGGCCTCGACGATACTCTGTACCAGGCGATGTCGCACGATGTCCTGCTGGCTCAGTTCGACCACACCGATGCCCTTGATTCGCCCCAGAGTCTCCATGGCTTCGATCATGCCGCTTTGCTGATTGGCGGCCAGGTCCACCTGGGTGACATCGCCGGTGATGATCATTTTCGAGCCGTGGCCCAGGCGCGTCAACACCATCAGCATCTGCAGTCCCGAGGTGTTCTGGGCCTCGTCGCAGATGATGGCCGCCTCGTTCAGCGTCCGGCCTCGCATGAACGCCAGCGGGATAATCTCGATGATATCCAGCTCCATGAACTTTCTCATCTGGGCGAAGTCCATCATATCCTCAATCGCGTCGAACAGCGGTCGCAGGTAAGGATTGACCTTGGCGGCAATATCTCCCGGCAGAAAGCCGAGCTTTTCGCCGGCTTCCACGGCGGGTCGCGCCAGCACGATTCGCCGGATTTGCCGCTTCCTGAGCATGGAAACCGCCACGGCCACGGCGAGGTAGGTCTTGCCCGTCCCGGCCGGTCCCGTGCAGAAGGTGAGGTCGTTAGAAAGCATCGTCTCAATGTACTTCAACTGCCCTTCGGTCGACGGCTCAACCACCTTGTTGGAGTACACCGTGATCGCCTGACCGCTCTCGGCCGTCTCCGGCAACGCACCGTGCTCGACGAAGCCTGTCACGTCATCCGTCGTCAGGCGCCCGTTCTTGAGCAGGCGCTTCTGCATCCGGTCGATGACCTCGGTCGCACGATGGACGCTCGCTTCCGTACCACTGATGTGCAGGTCCGACTGACGGGCCGTGATCTGCACGCCAAGGGACCGACGCAGCAGACGAAGATGGCTGTCGGCGGGGCCAAACAACTCGAGCTGCCTGCTCGGATCTAACTGTACGATGATTTCCAACCTACTTCTCGCGAATACGTTCCCTGGCCTATTCTTCCTTCGGGCCTCCCCTATGCGACCGACATGAAGAATGCATACGCCGCCGGCGCCGCAAACAGCGGCGAATCGATGACGTCCAATATACCGCCGAACCCGGGCACATGGTTCGAGGAATCCTTCTGCTGCGCGCTGCGTTTCAGCATCGATTCCGCCAGATCACTCAATTGCCCTGCCACGGCCATGCAGACGCCGAAGGCCAGAGCCGCCCACACCGCCATTATACCAAAAACCACTGCGAATGCGACACTCACCAGGCTCGCCGCCACGATCGCCCCGGCCATCCCCTCCCATGTCTTACCCGGGCTCACACGAGGGGCGAGCTTGTGCTTTCCGAAGGTCTTGCCGAGCGTGTAAGCGCCTATATCAGAACACTTTACGGTAAAAACGAACATCAGGGCCGGCCAGAGACCGACGTCGATTCGTATCCCGAGCACAAAGGCGCCGAGCAGCCCGAGATACAGCAGGCAAAAAGAGCTGATCCCGCAGTTGCTCAACACACCGACCGTGCCAAATCGAACATATTGCTGCAAGAACATGCCGGCGAGGGCAAAGGCTATGACCAGCAGGAGGTATACGCCCTGGGGGATCGGGACGAATTGGGGCCAATACCAAGCCGTGGCCAGCAGAGCCACGCCAGCCATGCATACAGGGTTGAGGATCACAAGCCCCTCGCCGACAGCGAGCCGGCCGAGCTCCACACAGCCCAGACTCAGCGCGGCGGCAATCAGAACCGCCAGCAGCGTTGCCTGGACCCCTTGGGCCGAAGCGGTCAAAGAGCCATCGAGCCAGCCATCGACAATGGCAAGGCCGGCGAAGAGCGCCGTCATCAACAAGCCGAAGAGTATTCTATGCTTGAGCATGGCTGCCGGCTGCAATGGAATCTCGTCCTAATGGCATCAGAACGCGCGCGAGAAATCCGCCCGCGCTCACGGCTTGACGGCGTCCGTCGCCTGCCGCCGAGATTGCGGATCTGCATCAATGGCGCCGAAACGCCGGTCCCGGTGGGCATAGGCCAGAATCGCCCTTTCCAGCGATTCCCGGTTGAAATCAGGCCATAGCGTCTCTGTTACGTAGAATTCACTGTAGCAGATCTGCCACAACAGGAAGTTGCTGACGCGAAGCTCGCTTGCCGTTCGTATCAGCAGATCCGGATCGGCCATTTTCGCCGTGTACAGATGGCTACTGATACACTCCTCATTGACATCCTCCGGCTGCAGCCGCCCTTCCTTGCATGCCCGGGCAATGGCTCGGGTGGCATCGACGATCTCCGCCCTGCCGCCGTAGTTCAAGGCCAAGGCCAGCACCATACCTGAGTTCCGCCCGGTCAGTTCCATGGTCTCCCGAAGCGAGTTGCAGACCATTTCCGGCAGTCCCGCCATCCGGCCCAGATGAATCAGCTTGACGTTGTTCTTCATCAGGTTAGGTCGGATTGCGACCAGGTATTCGGCGTAGAGGTGCATCAGGGCGTTCACCTCCGCCTTGGGCCGCTTCCAATTCTCCATGCTGAAGGAGTACAACGTCAACGACTGCATGCCGAAATCGACACAGCATTGGGCGATGGTTTCGGCGGTCTTGGCCCCCTCCCGGTGTCCCGCGTACCGAGGCAGCTCCTTCCGCTGCGCCCAGCGGCCGTTGCCGTCCATGATGATCGCGATGTTGCGCGGCAATTGCTCCGGCCGAAGCCCAAGCCGCTCTGCGGTTTCGGCGAGTTTCTGGTCCATGGTCTTGTTTGGAGCCGTTGGTTCGCTCATGAGCCTCTGCTATCTGATAATGGTCTGGCTTCGTTTCGGCCCGACACCAATCATTCCCACCGGTCTGCCGACGATTTGCTCGACACGTTGAACGTACGCGCGTGCGGCCGACGGCAACTCGTCGAAGGTCGTCACTCCGGTGAGGTCCTCCTCCCACCCGGGCAATGTCTCATAGATCGGCTGCGCCTTCGCAAGCCTGTCGATATTGGCTGGAAAGAACGTCTTCTCCCGGCCGTCGATCTCATAAGCCCGGCAGACGCGCAATTCCTTCAGTCCCGTCAGCGTATCCAGGTGCATCAGCGCCACCGAGTCCACCGCCCCGATCTTCACGCTGTAGGCGACGGCGACCGCATCGAACCATCCGCACCGGCGGGGCCGGCCCGTCGTCGTGCCGTACTCATGGCCCTTCTCACGGATGTACTGTCCGATCTCGTTGTCCTGCTCCGTCGGGAACGGTCCGCCCCCGACGCGGGTCGTATAGGCCTTGGCGACCCCGATGTATCGATCCACGTTCCGCGCCGGCACCCCGCATCCGGACGGCAAACCCAGCGAACTCGAATTGGAGCTGGTCACATACGGAAATGTCCCATGGTCCAGGTCCAGCAGCGAGCCCTGGGCCCCCTCGAACAGGATGGATTTGCCCTCTTCAGTCGCCTTGTGGAGCAGTTCCGTGGTATCCGTCACAAAGGGCTCAAGCCTCTGGGCGTACTTGCGGCAATCCTCGACGACGGCCTCCAACTTCATTGGCTCGGCCCCGTAGAGCGCGGCGAAGAGCTTGTTCTTGTACGCGACGATCCTCTGCAGCTTCTCGGTCAACTGCGGCAGATCGCGGAAGTCGCTCATCCGCACGGCGTAGCTGCGCCCCACCTTGTCGGAATAGCACGGGCCGATGCCGCGGACGGTAGTCCCGATCTTCTGCTTACCGAGCGATTCTTCGCGCAACTGGTCCTCGCGCTTGTGGTAGTCGAGCACGACGTGGGCGTTCTCACTGATGAAGAACCGCCCGTCTAACGTGATGCCGCGTTCCGCAAGGCCGTCGATTTCACCGATCAGCACCGCAGGGTCCACAACGACGGCGTTGGTAATCACGCAAACCACGCCCTCACGGATAGAACCGCTTGGAAGAAGGTGCAGCGCGAAGCGGCTGTCGCCGATCACGACGGTATGGCCCGCGTTCGAGCCCCCGCCGTACCGGACGACGATATCGCTGTCTTGCGCCAGGATATCGACGATCTTGCCCTTGCCTTCATCACCCCACTGCAAACCGGCCACACAGATATTCATCGAATCAGCATTTCCAAAAAGGCGTTCAACTATGGCTCCCCAAAAACAAACCGCAATAGACTACTGACGCCACCCACCCTGGTCAACCAAATTCTTCGGCCCCCGCACAACCGCATACACCCGGTAGTCGCGGCTCGCAGGCTGGTGGAATAGGAGAAATGCCATAGGTATTTGTAGGTATTTGGGTGGGGATCGGCGTTTTCTTCTTGAAAAATCCCGGGGAAGGCCGACAATAAAGCTGAGAGTAGTGGAGTGGACGCTGCGAAACCAACTTGTGATTCGCACCTTTGAGGAACGAGCAGAGTCCTGACCGGTAAGAGTGCACCTTTGGACAGCGGGAGGGGCACGTATGGTTCGCCGGAAGGGAGATGGCGGGAGCGTACAACGGGCTTCGCCCGAGGCGGGTATTCTGCGCCGGCCAATCATCCATCATCATTCATCAATCATCAATTCCAAGGGCTTCACGCTCATTGAGCTGCTCGTGGTTATTGCCGTCATCGCCCTGCTGCTGGCGATCCTGTTGCCAGCGGTGCAGAGCGTCCGCCGCAAGGCCAAGGCCCTGGTTTGCCAGTCCAACCTGAAGCAGTGGGGAACGACGCTGGCGCTCTATGTGGAGGATAACCAGGGACGCTTTGCCACCGACCTTGGTGGATACGGCGGCATATGGCTGTTTCGCGGCGTGTTCCTCAGCGGGGAGGACCCGAACGCCCCCGAAGACACGCTGCACGGCTTCAGTACGCGCGGCATCATCTGCTGCCCCATGGCCACCGAGCCTGCGCGGAGTGGAGTATTCGGCGCCAGTTTCGGCACGACGCACATGCACGGCTCGCCAGGATCAACGTTTGGGGCCTGGGAAATCACGGACCCCGCTCCGGTTTTTCACGGCAGCTACGGCTTCAACACGTACTTATTCAGCGGATTCTCTGAACGGCCCAGTATGGGGTACGCGCGTTTCTCTGACCTCGACATCTTCTCGCTTAGAGGCAGGGCCAGTATCCCGACCCTTCTCGATGCCGCGAGCATATGGGGCACGCCTCGCGCGTTTCAGCCACCGCCTCCGAGAGAGTTTCTTGGCGGAGGCGGCAACATGGGCACCTTCTGCATCAACCGCCACGACGGACACGTCAACGGCCTGTTCCTCGACTGGTCCGTCAGGAAGGTCGGACTCAAAGAGCTTTGGACGCTCCAATGGTGTCGGGACTTTGACACGCACGGCCGCTGGACCACAGCCGGCGGCGTCCAACCCGAGGACTGGCCGGAATGGATGAGGAGATTCAAGGATTACTGAAAGCCCCGCTCACGCGCCGCGGGGGCTATTGTCGGCATTGCCCCAAGAGCTTGTCATTCTATTGGAAGTCGTCGGAAGCCAGCTGCGATGACACGGACCATACGACAAATTGTGGATCGTAAATCTTCAGTCATAGATGCAAACGGTTTCACGCTGATCGAACTATTGGTCGTGATAGCCGTGATAGCCCTGCTGCTGGCGATTCTGTTGCCAGCGGTGCAGAGCGTCCGCCGCAAGGCCAAGGCCCTGGTCTGCCAGTCGAATCTGAGACAATGGGGATGGATCCTGAACCAGTACCTCGACGAGAACGGGGGATGGTTTCCCCTGGGCAACGGCGCGGGTGCTTGGCTGCTGCGGGGTGGAGCTCCAAGCAACGACCCCAAGAGGAGCTGTATGCCCTACGACATTCGCACGGAAGGGATCGCACAGTGCCCCATGGCAGTCAGGCCCGGGCGCAATGGAATGAAAGGTACAATGGGATCCGGGTTCTACATGCGCTACTCCAATGTCAGCGAAGAGGTGTGGTGGGCGGACATCGCGCTGGGCTCGACCTTCGAGGCGTGGGAGATTCTCCATCCCGAACCGCGCTTTCGCGGGAGCTACGGGATGGATGAATGGCTTTCCAAAAACATCTTCTCGGGCCTGGCAGACCCACGTATACGCAAGCCGAATGTTCTCTGTGTCAAGGGCAGAGCTAACGTCCCTGTATTCCTGGATTGTGCCACACCCGGCGGCGGACCCGATGATAGAGACCGGCCGCCACCGGAACCATCGGCCTGGGGCGTGAGCGAGATGGCGCGGTTTTGCGTCGACCGCCACGACGGACACACGAACTGTCTCTTTCTCGATTGGTCTGTAAAGAAGATCGGGGTCAAACAACTGTGGACCCTCAAGTGGAGTGGTCACTTCCGGACTTCCGGGCAGTGGACCCAAGCTGGAGGCGTCCAAGCGGAAGACTGGCCGCAATGGATGAGGAGATTCAAAGACTATTGAACGCGGCGCGTCGTTGACGCCCCATGACGCAGCGATGCACCGTGCATAGAGGGGACAATTTGGAGCAGAAACCGCAAAAATGGCGTGTGTACGTCAGGGATGAGGTCTCCGTAAGGTTCCTTTTCCCAGAACTCTTGACGTATGAGCGGCGAGTTTGTGCGCGCCGCCGCACAGAAGAACCTGCGTCAGCTCATGACCATCCGTCAGGAGGCGGTGCTCGTCCTCAACAACCTGCTCGACTGAATCCGCCCCAGCATGGACATCCCGCGAGTGCGTCGCAGCGTGGGTGGCGGCGCTACGAGGAGATCTGGGCCACGAGGTGATCGAGGATGGGCCCGAGATTGTCGTACTGGCGGTCGCTCACCTTGCGCTGGACCGATGCGCCGTTTTCGTCCGTATAGGTAATCGTGAAGAACCCCTTTGTCTCGAAGTAGGTTTTGTCGATCTTCTCGATGGAATCGTAGGGGATCTTCTTTTTGCCGGCTATGATGAGTGCCTCGTCTTCGGCGACGAGCTTGCGGTTGCGAATGGCGTAGAAGTATCCGGCCAGAAGCACGGCGGCGGCGAGGAAGAAAGGCGGGGCTTTCTGGTTGAAGACGAGTGTGCTGTCCGGCGTGCCCTGCTCGTCCGTATGCTCGGCGATGAAGCCCTTACTGATGTATCCGTCGTACCCGAGCCAGAGGGCCGCTGCGATGCATACGGCGATGTAAATCACAAAACCACTGCGTTTGTACTTGCTCAACGGTGCTTCGATAGCCATGAGGACTCGGGCTCCTTCCCAAAATCACGACGATCGTCTTTGAGCAATCACCTCCGTGAGCGGCTGGACGAAATGCCGCACGATCCGCTCGGACATCAGCTCCTCCACCCACTGGCACTGCCGCTCGAAGGAAGCGACCGGATCGAACCGCTCGTTCGCCCTGGGATACTGCCGGACCGTCAGCGACAGGCTGATGGCCTCGTCCCGGCTCTGCTCCTTGTCGGTGGGCTCATAGACGCTCGTCTTGGATTCGACGCTCACGCGGGCCTGCGTGTGGTCGTCGTCCGCAAGCGAAATCACCATGGCGGGCGAGAACACGATCGGCTTGGCGTTGGGCCAATCCAGCAGCCAGCCGAAAGCGCTCGTCCCGAACAACGCCTCCGCGATCACCTCGTCGTGATTGCCGGCGCAATCGAAGTCCATCGAGAACGCCAGATCGAGTGAATCGACGTCCAGCGGACTGACGCCGAGCATGTAGGGTATCAGTTCGAGGATCAGCCGATCCTGGTGATACGCTTCCTCGAAGCTCGGCGGATTCACGATGCCGGAGCCGACGCGATCCACCTCAAGGCCCACCCAGCGGTACTGCCCCGTCGCGTGGTCCTCTTCGAGAGAGTATTCCCCGTTATCCCGCCGGAAGAACCGGCCCATCGTTGGAAACTGCCTCTGAACCCGGTCGAAGAACGTCAAGATGGTATCCCGCTCCGTGGGCAGGTCCAACTCGGTGTTCACGTACATATCGATGTAGAAATCGTCGCACAGAGAGCTATAACTATTCGCCGGCATGGGGGAAAAACCCTCCACTGCATCATTCTCAGTAGCCAATCAAGCCGTCAACGGCCCGGACTTCGGGCCTGCATCGGCTCGTTCCTCCATTATACGTACAATCCACAATCTGCTCACGTCTTTTTTGAGGCAGATGCCGGATTCGAGCCAGAAATTTTACCTGGCCCCGCCGTTACCGCAGCAGCACGTACGCTATGGCCGCCAGCGCCAGGGCGAAACAGTAGAACGCGAAGTATCGCAGTTGAGCCGCCCGGGCAAATCGAACCAGCAATCGGATCGCCCCCACACCCACGACAGCCGCGACCGTGCCGCCCAACAGCAGATACGGGACGGGCATAGCACCGGATTGCAGGACTTCCCATTCGCCCAGAATCTCTACGAGCGAAGCCCCCAGGATCGCCGGTATGCCGATCAACAGACTGAATTCCACCGCGCGGACGCGATGAAGGCCCAACAGAATCGCTACGCCGATCGTGGCGCCGCTGCGCGATATCCCCGGCATTACGGCTGCCCCTTGCGCGAGCCCCACGACCAACGCCCCCTGGAGCCCAAAATCCTGCAAATCGAGCCGGCCTTGCTTCCGTCGGTCGGTAATCCACAGGAGCACGCCGGTGATGACCCACATCAGGGCGACCACGCCCAGATTGCCCCTGACCTCCGTGAACTGCTTCTTCAGCGGCATCACGACCACTCCGGTAGCCACCGTAGCCGCCAGAACCATCAGGAGCAGGCGTCCTTTCTGCACCGGCTTCAGGGGCTCATTCAAGCCTGCCCCACCGGCCGTAACAGCACCCTCATGCGCCGTCAGGCCCGGCAGCGACTTCCAGAAAACCACCACGATCGCAATCAAGGTGCCGAGGTGGGTCGCCAGATCGAACAGAAGCATCTCGGGGCTTTCCGCCTCGAAGCCAAAAAGCGTCTCCAGGAAGACGAGGTGCCCCGATGACGATACCGGCAGAAACTCCGTAACACCCTGAATCGCACCGAGAAAGATCACCTTGAGAATATCCACAAGACCTCCCTGCGATAAAGCCGTTCTTCAACACGCCCAGTCTACCGTTGACAAGGTGGCCACGGTAGACCGCGAGGCCGGTTAAGTCAAAGAGAAACGCCGGAATCTCAGCCGGGAGAATGAAGAATGCCGGAGGCGTCGGACTCGGCTCGCCTCGCGGCCTCGGCAGGCGATTCAGGCCCGGACCAGCAGTTTCATGCCGATGTAGACGAGGACCGCCGAGCCGGCGCCGGCGGCCAGGTCATCCACCAGGATGCCCCAACCTCGCGGCAGGCGCTCCAGCTTTCTTATCGGCCAGGGCTTGCTGATATCCAGAACGCGAAACGCGAAAAAGCCGATGCCCGCCACCAGAACGCTTTCCCAGCCGGTCACAAGCCGGGGCAACAGAAGGGGCGCGGCCAGAAACGTCACGGCCTGGCCCGCGAACTCATCCACGACCACCTCGCCCGGATCGTTCTTTCCGGTGGCCGCAATTGCCCCCGGCGCACAGAGGACGCACGCCACGCACCCGACTGCGGTCATGGCCGCCATTACAATCGTGGCAGCGAGACCGGGCGCATGGAAGTACATCAGCAGCCCGAACACAACCGCCGGCGGCAGAGAGCCCCAGGACCCCGGCGCCACCGGCAACCAACCCAGACCGAAACATGTCGCGATCAATCGTCTCATACAGATTTACTGCGCCGAACGCCCGAGTCACCTTCATAGCTCCGGCGGCCCGCGAAAACTCAGTCGTACCCGGTATCACAGGGCCAAAACGATACTCGAACCGACGCCGTTCGTCAAAGCTTATCGGTGGAGAGCCTACGAATGAGGTTCATCACACGGGCTATGATTGATTCCCGCGCCTTGTCTGAGTGAATTCGGGTGCCATGCCTACCGTCACAGCGCGGGCAGGCCATGCTCGGCGCTGGCTCGCTTGAGTTCCGCCTGTAACTCCTGGAGCGACTGACTGACGACGTCCGTATCACCGCACACACTCATGAAGTTGGTGTCGCCGTTCCACCGCGGCACGACGTGGAGATGCATGTGGCCGGGCAGTCCCGCCCCCGCACAGCGGCCGAAGTTCAGACCTACGTTGAAGCCATGCGGATGGATCGTCATGGAAAGCGCCCTCTGTGACTCCCGGACGAGCTTCATCAGCTCCAGCATCTCTTCTTCCGATGTCTCATCCAGGTCCGCGATGTGCCGGGCCGGAGCGATCAGCAGATGACCGTTGTTGTAAGGGAATCGGTTCAGGACCACGAGGCTCCGTTGTGTCCGCCACACGACGAGGTTCTCCTCGTCGGCCTCGGGATGTGCAAAATCGTGGCAGAGGAAACACCCGTCGGTCTTTTCGATGTCGCGGATATACGGAATCCGCCACGGCGCCCATAGATTCTCACGTTCCAAAATGCCGCAACCTCCAACTTAAGAAAAGCACGAAATACGAATATCGAAATCCGAAACAAATCCGAAATCCAAATGACAGAACGGCACCACACGCCCCCCGTCTTGAATTGCGGTCATTCGGATTCACCTTGCGTTTCCGGCCGCATCAATTCCATCGTCAGCGTCTGCTCGATCGTGATGTGCGGGTTCGCGCGGATGCCCATGGGGGGCAGCGAGGCCTTCATGCGCATCGTGTACGTCTGCTGCTGCCGTTCGATGCGGCCTGCCTCGATATTGAACAGCTCTTCCCCGGCGCCCTTGAGCCCCAGGACCTCGTACGGGCCGAGGAAGCCGTAGGTCCCGCTCATTTGGAACCGCCCGGAGTACGGCACCGGCCAATCCGAAGGGGCAGAATCCGCCAATCCATAGACGCTCTTGATGACCGCCAGAGACCTATCCTTACTACGGCGGACCTCGTCGAGCCGGTACTCCACATCCCGCGCCTTTCGCATCACCATAGGGGTCGGGACGGAAAGCTGTGACCGCCAGGTCTGCCCAACCGCCATGCCCTCCGTCAAGCGCTCGATACTCGCCACGGCGTCCCAGAGGAACCACTGACTCGCCACGAAATCGCCGATCATGTCCGGCTCCTTGATCCGGCCGCGCGATGAATCGCTCCGAAACGCCTCCTTGCCCATCTCTTGGACCAGCACTTCCAACGGGGAGAAGTCAACGATGCGGCCTCGCGGATCGACCTTGAGCGTGAAGGTCTTGCCCTGCGCCGTTTCGACGGCGTCGGTTCCGAAGGAGCGACCGCCGGGCCCGCCGCTGCGTCTGGCCTCGACGGATTCGACCGTGGCGCGAATCGTGCTGATTCCGTACGGGTCCACTTCGAGCGGCTCGTACGCGACGACCATCTCCAGGTCTTCCGTTTGCTCCTGCACACGGTTGCTGCTCGCCTCGGCGCCCGGCTCCCAGTCCAGAACGATATCTTTGTGCGAGACGAACCTATAGCGAAGCACCTGGTCCGGCTCGAAATCCACGGTGAGCAGCACCCGCTCGCCAAGGGCGGCCCGCTCCGCGTCGTCGGCGGGCGCCCGGCATCCGACAACCAGCGCTGACAGAATCACGCCCGAAGTCACCCATCGCAGCGCCAATGCATTTCCTTTCATACGAGACCGTTCGACTCTATCCCGATTCTCCGCGATCAGGGCACAAGCTCCACCCGATGCAGCCACGTCACCGCCATCCTCAGGGCCGCCAATCCGCCGCTGTCGCGCATCGTTCCGGGATCGGCAATCGCCCATTCCGTGCGCATCTCTTCGCCGTACTCGCGAACGCCTCCGCTGTCGAGATCCAGCTCAAGCCGACCTGCGTATTCGCTGGCGGAATCCCACATCATGGGACCCATGTTAGGCTGTCCGGACGCATCGGCGCCCGTCGCCGGCGGAATCGCTTGCATTTCGACGACGGCCACCGGGCCGCCCTCTTGCCGCACCTGCTTGAGCGTGTACACCCGCTCGAACGACTTCGGGCCCATGTCGCCGAAGGAGAACATCTTGACGTCGCTCCAGCTCTGCCCCGGCCGCACTGCGTCCTCCTTCAAGATCGCAAGCGGAACAACGGTATGCCTCTCCCTGATTTCGTCCTCGGCAATCAGCTTCATTGCCGCGTTACGTCCCCCCGGCACGGCCATCACGGCCTGCTGCAGCGGTTCGAGATCGCCAACCGCCAGGACGCGTCCCTTGGGCGAGATCCGAACCGTGTAGCTCTTTCCGACCAACACGGCCAGCGAGGCATTCTGCTCGCCCGACCTGGTGCTGTCAAAGTCGAGAACCACATTGTCACGAAAGTCGCCCGCATATTTCAGGGCTTCGATCGTAACCTCCAGCGTGGCGTTGCCGTCGTCCCGCACCTCCTGCACGCGCTGATTGAGAATCATCTCGACATGATTGCCCCGCCGCCCATCCTTGAATCCCGCCGGCCTGGCCGAGGGCGAACCCACCCATTCGACGCTCTTATACGACTCCGTGCTCACCTTATACGTCGCCACCTGTCCCGCCACAAACCGCAGCGCCAGCTCCACCGCCGCCTCCGATTCCCCCGCCCCACCTTCCTCCTGCCCCTGTGGAACCGCAGCCACACCCTCTTCCGCCCCCCTCTCCACCGGCTCAGCTTCCTGCGCTAACTCTGCCGGCGCAGTCTCGTGTGGCGGCACAGCAGCGTGCGCATCTACAGCATCCGGCTCACTCTCAACCGCCGGACCTGTGACACCACCATCATGGCAGCCCGAGACCCCTAACAGGCCGACGATCAACCCGCCGCAAAACCCCCAGATCAATCCAGACTTCCCAGCCATCGAATCTCCAAACAACCACCCACAACACGCCCAATCCCCCCTGCCGTAAAGGTCGATTGTAGGCCCAACCACCTCCTCCAGCAACGTTTTTCCGCAGCCCCCGGCTTCAGGCCCACCCGTTAATTCGCTCGCGGCGTTTCGCCAAACAATTCTCGATTGCGGATTTGACCGTCCAGCCTCTCCCTTGTCTTCGGCTTCTCGCAAAATGCATAGGCTTGCCGCTTTCGTCTCTCATTGACCCTTTTCTATTGCTTCCGTCTTCAATCCTACCTATTATAGGCTCACTTGCGGTCTTTGGAAGGTTGTCTCACTATGCTAGATCATCTTAAAATTCGGCGATTCCGAACGTTCGAGGAGTATACCGTTGAGGATCTCGGCTGCGTGAATCTGTTTGTCGGACGCAATAATAGCGGCAAGACGACAATCCTCGAGGCCGCGGAGATACTGCTAGCTACGGCCACACCCGATGCCATCGTCGGCTGCGCGATGCGCCGAGGCGAACTCCACATCGAGAAAGACCAAGACAAACGAAGCCGGTACGTCGATGTAAGTCATTTATTCCATGGCCATCGTTGTGACATCGGAAAGATATTCGAGATCAAGGGGCACGAAGGCGGTAATCCGATATCGTTGACATGCGAAGTGCAACCTGCAGAGGCTGGTATCGAAACACAAACATCACTGTTTGACAATGCCAGCGGACTGGAGCCCGACTTTGCGTTGGTTATGCGCCACAGCCAGCAGTCAGAACCGGTCACAGTTCCACTTGCACTGCCCGGGATAATATCGCCAAGAGACATTCGACGCGCCAGTTTAACTCCGGGCCATGCTCCAGAGCCGAGAACTGGGGAGAAGCCGGTGAGTTTCGTTAGGACCGAGGCATTAGACGCGGTAGAGCTACAGGAGTTCTGGGACGCCATTGTCCTCACAGAGGAAGAATCGAATGTTGTTGAGAGTCTGCAGATACTAGAACCAGAAATCGAGCGCATCGCTTTTCTCGGTTCGCGACCCTACTACAGATACAGCGCAAGCTCTGGGGGAATATACATCCGCATGAGAGACCTAGACAGACGAATCCCACTCGGCAGCCTTGGGGATGGGATCAGGCACCTGTTGACCTTATCTCTCGCTGTCGGCCGCGCCGCTCACGGGTACGTCATGGTGGATGAAATCGACACCGGATTGCATCATTCCGTCATGGCGGATATGTGGCGCGTACTTATTGGAGCGACTCAACGGCTTGGTGTGCAAGTATTCGCAACTACTCATAGTCTGGATTGTGTTCGCAGTCTGGCGTGGTTGGCCGACACGCAGCCTGAGCTGTGCAAGAGTGTGCGAATGCACAGGGTGGATAGTGAACGGCCCAGTACAGTTGTGTACGGCCCAGACGAAATCTCTATTGCCGCTGAGCAGCATGTGGAACTCCGTGGATGATACGTGAAAGTTCTCCATGCCGACTCCTCGTCGAAGGTTCAGATGATAAACACTGTGTCCTTCATCTGATGAAGAGGCATGGCATCGATTGGGATCGTACAACACCTTGGCTCCCCTGCGTGTATGACTGCAACGGTTTCGCTCCCCTTGTTGCGGCGTTGAAGGTATCCGCCAAATCCTATCATCGCTTAGGCATTATGGTCGATGCGAATGCTGACGTTCATCAGCGATGGACTCAGGTAAAGGAGGGGTTGAGCCGTGCGGGCGTCACTCTGCCCGCGTCTCCAGAGCCGAACGGCGTGATCATTCCCGGCATATATGCGGACTGGAGGGTTGGCGTGTGGCTCATGCCGGACAATCAGAGTCAGGGTCAGCTTGAGGACTTCCTCGGAAAACTGGTGCCGCAAGATGACACGTGCTGGGCATACGCTGCCGAGGCAGCTAAACATGCGAAGGGATTAGGCGCACGGTTTGCCAAGAAGGACTTCTGCAAGGCTGGAATCCACACATGGCTCGCATGGCAGGAGACGCCCGGCTTGCCGTTCGGAACAGCGATCACGGCGAAGTACTTCGGCGTCGATTCGTCAGAGGCCCTCAGGTTCGTACAATGGTTCAAGCAACTATTCTCATGATGCTTCCACCGCAACGTGTCACATATCACCATCAGTTACAGCCATCCGTTTCGATCCCGGCTGGTCAAATCTGCCGGGTGCGGCGGAGTTCTTCGAGGTTGGCTTTGGCCGGGGGGACGTTGGCGATGAAGTTGCTGATCTTCTCGCAGGGGTAGTCGTCGCACAGGGCGCAGTTGGCCACCTTGCGGGTCTGGCCGCACCGGCGGATCTCGCACTCGCTGCAATGGCCGATGTGTACGCCCTCGGGCTCCAGGCAGCCCACGCAGTTGATGTCCTCGGGCTTGAGCTCCACGTTGAATAGCTTGGACCACTCGGCGGCGGTCCTGGCCCGCAGGGCCTGGTCGTCGGTCTTGCGAGCGATGTAGGCCGGGCACGCCGCACAGTCCAAGCCGCACACGGCCAGCAACTTCGTATCCCGTTTGTTCTGCTCCATACAGCCTGCTCCCATCATGCCCGCCGCGGCGACCGAGGCCGCCGTGGTCGCCAGGAAGTCACGACGCGACAGATTCGAGTGATTCGACTCCATACCTTCTTCTCCGTCCTTAAAGACCACACTGACGCCCAATTCCACAGCCGTATTGTAGGCCGAGAGGCCAGATGAGCAACGGGAATCGGCGAGAGTGAGAAGTAGGCCCCCTTAGATGACAGATGCTCCGCTTGCGACCGAAACCTCTGTTGGAGCACGTCGTGAGGAATCTGCCTGCGGATGGGGCGTGCCTGGCCTTCGCGAGCAGGAGCCTCGGCTTGGCCCGGGGGGACAAAAGAGACCGCTCCTCCCACAGGCCGTAGCCACACACTGCCCGTGCGGGGGTGGTCGGTATGCGGCAGCGGGGCCTGCGCCGGTCAAAGGAGACTGCGTGGCCACTGTCTGTCATGTCGAGCGCAGCGAAGCGCAGTCGAGACATCTGGCTGCGAACATGGCGTGCCTTCCCGGCGCGGGCAGATTCCTCCACTACGGCCTTCGGCCTCCGGTCGGAATGACACCATCCCAGGGCAAACCGGAATCCACCACCGTATGCCGACCGCATCCGCCCGCGCGTGCCGGCGGGTTTTTCCTTTATGCGCCGGGCGGGGGCGGCTACACTGGGACTTTTCGCATCCTTCTGTACGTTATGTTTGTGGTTCGGGAGTTGACAGAGCATGAGAAGTGACCAGGTCAAGAAAGGTTTCCAGCGTGCGCCGCACCGGGGCCTGCTCCGTGCCTGCGGGCTGAGCAGCAACGATATCGACAAGCCGTTCATCGGCATCGCGAACAGCTTCTGCGAGGTCGTGCCGGGGCACGTCCACCTGGACAAAGTGGCTCGCATGGTCAAGG
>CBFDBY010000018.1:0-70922 GCA_965603165.1 uncultured Phycisphaerae bacterium | reverse complement strand
CCGCCTGCGCATGCCGGAATTCCAGGACCCGCAGTTCTCCGCCACCCTGGAGTTGGTCGAAGGACTGAAAAAGATTGCACAGCGCAGCGAGCGGACCTGCGCGCAGTTGGCGATCAGTTGGATCCTGCGCCGGTCCGAGATGACCGCCGCGATCGTCGGCGCCCGCCGGCCCGGGCAGATCACGGAGACCGTGCAGGCGTCGCAATGGGACCTGAGCCGGGCCGACGTGGATGAGATCGAAAACCTTCTGGCCGAACGCGAGCGCAAGCTCGCCGGCAAGTGACGCCGTACCATAGGAAGATACCATGGCGAAAGATAGAAACCTGTACACCAGCCCCCTTGTCGAGCGGAATGCTTCGCGGGAGATGGCGGAGCTGTTCGGGGCGCAGAAGAAGTTCAGCACGTGGCGGCGGCTCTGGCTGGAACTGGCCAAGGCCCAGAAGAAGCTCGGCCTGGACATCCGGCGGAATCAGATCAGCCAGATGGCGCGCCACCTTGACGACATCGACTTCAAGAAGGCGGCGACCTATGAGAAGCGATTTCGCCACGACGTGATGGCGCACGTCTACACGTTCGGCGATATGGCTCCCAAGGCCGCGCCGATCATTCATCTCGGCGCCACGAGCTGCTACGTGGGCGACAACGCCGACCTGATCATCATGCGTGACGCCCTGCGTCTCGTCGCGGGCAAGCTGGCCGCCGTGATCGATCTGCTGGCGAAATTCGCCGAGCAACACCGCGAGCTGCCCACGCTCGGCTTCACGCACTTTCAGCCGGCCCAGCTCACCACGGTCGGCAAGCGGGCCACGCTCTGGTGCCAGGAGTTCGTGCTGGACCTGCACGAGATCGAGCACCGCATCGAGACGCTGCCGTTCCGCGGCGTCAAGGGCACGACGGGTACGCAGGCGTCGTTCCTGGAGCTGTTCGGCGGACGTCACGCGAAGGTCAAGCAGCTTGACAAAGAGGTGGCCGCGGCGTTCGGCTTCAAGAAGACCTGCCCCGTCACCGGCCAGACCTACCCGCGCAAGATCGATACGCTCGTCGTCAACGCCCTGGCCTTGATTGCGCAGTCGGCGCACAAGGCGTGCAACGATATCCGTCTGTTAGCGAACCGCAAGGAGATGGAGGAGCCGTTCGAGAAGTCGCAGATCGGCTCGTCGGCCATGGCCTACAAGCGCAACCCGATGCGTTGTGAGCGAGTGACGGCCCTGAGCCGGCTGGTCCTCAGTCTGGCGACGAGCCCGCCCATGACGGCGTCCGAACAGTGGCTCGAACGAACGCTCGATGATTCCGCGAACCGGCGCGTCGTGATTCCCGAGGCGTTCTTAGCCGTCGACGGCATCCTGCAGATCCTCTTGAACGTCTTCGACGGGCTGGTGGTCTATCCGAAGGTGATCGAGTCGCACGTGGCCGCCGAGCTGCCGTTCATGGCGACGGAGAACATCCTGATGGCGGCCGTCAAGGCCGGCGGCAACCGCCAGGAGCTGCACGAGAAGATCCGACTGCATTCGCAGGCGGCCGCCGGCGAGGTCAAGAAGCTCGGCCGACCCAACGACCTGATCGGCCGGCTCCGCGCGGACGTGTCCTTCAGCAGGATCGACTTCGAAAGGGTCCTCGACCCGACCGCCTACGTCGGCCGGGCCCCCCGGCAGGTCGATGAATTCATCAAGAGCGTCGTCGCGCCGATCCGCAAGAAGTATGCAGAAGAACTCAATCGCAAAGTCGAGCTCAACGTCTAAGGGGAGATCGTAAGATGACTAAGGGAGAACTCATCCGACGCATCAAGGAGACGGCGTATCTCGAAGGCGATTTCGTTCTCCGCAGCGGCAAGCGCAGCAAGTACTACCTGGACAAGTATCTCTTCGAGACTTGCCCGGACATTCTCAGGTCGCTCGGGAGGGCGTTCGCGGGACACACGACCGACGATGTCACGCTGATCGCCGGGGCGGAGCTGGGCGGCGTCGCCCTGGCCGCGGCCACCGCGATGGAGACCGAAAAAAACTGGATCATCGTCCGCAACAGCAAAAAAGGTTACGGCACCGGCAAGCTGATCGAGGGTGTGCTGAAGGCGGGCGACGTCGTTCTGCTCGTCGAGGACATCGCCACCACCGGCGGCCAGGTCCTCGAAGCCGCCAAGGTCATCACCGAGGCCGGCGCGACGGTCAAGAAGATCGTCTGTGTCATCGACCGCAAGCAAGGCGCCGGCGAGAACATCACGCAAGCCGGTTACGCCTTCGAATCCATCCTCACCAAAGACGATCTCGGCATCAAAGACTGACGCAAGGATACCCGCTACGGGTGATCGCGTCGTGCGTTTACGGTTGGGCCGCGCCAGTGCCGTGTTTCATGGTCGTGACTATCCGGGGATGGAGATTGCTTCGTCGCTTCGCTCCTCGCAATGACATGAGGATGCAGTTGGATGTCACCGCGAGGGGCGAGGCAGCCTGATCGTCGGACAAGTTCTGAAACGCGCCGCTAATCTTGCGAGGGTTCGAGAATCAGTAGAGCGTCTTCCCCGCCGAGGGGCGTGGAGAAAGACTGGATGCCGGTGTTGGAGAAGTTGCCGGCGGGCGTGGCGTCGCCCGTTCGTGGGTCAATCCAGCGGGCGCGCAGTCTGGCTGCGGCCAGCTTGCTCGCATCGACCGAGAAGGAGGCCTGGCTGCCGAGATAGACCATCGCCCATTTGCCGTCTTTGTGACGGGCGGCGAGGTTCAGGACCTGACCCTGGGTCTGCCCGCCCGAGGTAAGCATGGACTGGTCCGGCACGAGATACCACCACTCGTTCAGACCGGTGAAGATCTTCTTGAGGATTCGCAACTGCACCGCGCCGGGGGCGTCGAGGGCCTTCTTCCAGGTCGGCAGGACGCGCCAGCTATCGTTGTGACCGTAGGTGTGGTGGGCGCCCGCCAAGTAGGAATAATAGGCCTGCCGGCGAATCCACAGCGGGCTGACGTCGAAGCCGTATTCCGAGCCTTGCTCGTAGGCGCCCTCCGCCATCAGCACGGGCTTGACCGGCTTGAGATTGTAGTCGTGCGTCACCATAGGATAAATCAGCTCGACGCTCTTCCACGTCTGCATCGAATCGAAATCAAGCCAGCTTTCATCGTGAACAAAGCTGGAGGAGTAGGGTGCGGGGTCGGGCTTGAAGGTGATGAGGTGAGCGCCGCCGTCGCCTTCGTGCAGGCCGGCGGCCAACTCGCGCAGGACGAGAACGAATTCCTGCCTCGCCTCCGGCGTCATGGACCAGACGATGTTCGGAACGTCCTTGTACCGCTGCGCCAGCCATTTGGCCCAGGCGCGGGCGTTGTCCACGGTGATGCACTTGCGATACCGCTGGTGGTAGAGCGTCATCGAGATATTCACGCCGGTCTCGCCGGCGATCTTCAGCACGGCGTCCACGTTGCGGAAATAGGCCTCGTTCGGCGTCAGCGGATTGTCGTCGATCCAGGGCTTTTCTCCGTACACGTTCGGCTTGGTGCCTTCGCCGACGCCCATGAGCATGACTTGGGCGAAGACGAAGCCTTTATCCGCCGTCTTCTCCAGGATCGTGCGGGCGTCCTCGACCGTGTACTCCCGGAAGAGCTGCCACTGCGTGGTCCCCAGCCAGAAGACGGGCGTCCCCTTCTGGTCCACGAAGTACCGGCCGTTGTCGCTGACCTTGACCGGCCAGACCGGCCGCTCGCCCGCCGCGGCACCTGCGGCCATCGACAGGGTCAGCACCCAAAGAGCAACGGTCTGAGCTATCGGTTTCATTTTCCCGTCTCCTACTCATGCCGCCTCTGGCGAGGCGGGAGTTTAGCGCATTGAAGCCACCAGCATGTTTGCAGAGGGTTGACACCCTGCGAGATGCCGACCCCATGCTGTATGGCACCGCCACAGTGCTCGGGTCGCACTCCTGCGGAGCCTTATCCCCTGTGGCGGAAAGGCGATTCTACCCAGACATGCTGGAGGCTGCAATGCGACAAACTCACAAACCTGGGAGCGTGTGCTCGCTGATGGACATGCACGAGACCAATGAAGAAATGATCCTTCTCGCGATTGTCGCCTTGGTCGCATTGGCAATTTTCACCCAGCCCCGATCGCCCCACTTGATGTGAACGGTTGTCTTTTCGCCGCCGATGGCGTCGGGTGCGTTGGCGACGATCATGTCGAGGTTCTTGTTGCGCATTTTCCGCTCGGCGTTGGCGCGCAGATCCTTATCCTCCAGCGCGAAGCCGACCACGATCTTGGGGCCATGGTGGGCACAGCCCACCCTACGTTGTCTCCCGGCCCATTTGAGGATGTCCGGCGTCGGCTTGAGTTGTAGGGTGGGCTTCAGCCCACCGTCCTTTTTGATTTTCGTCTTTGACGGATGGGCCGGGGTGTAATCCGCCACGGCGGCGGCCATGATCAGGCAGTCGCATTCGGGGAAATGCTCCTTGACCGCTTGAAACATTTCGACCGCACTTTCGACGTGAACCACTCGGGCGCGGGCGGGCGGCTTCAAAGCGGTGGGGGCGGCGATCAATGTCACTTCGTGGCCGGCCTTGAGGGCGGCGCGGGCCAGGGCGTAACCCATCCGGCCGCTGCTGGCGTTCGAGATGAAGCGCACCGGATCGAGGTATTCGCGTGTTCCTCCCGCTGTAATCAGAATCCGCATCGTTCGTCCCTGGGAAGATCAAAAATCAAAACGCAAAGAGCTATCGCCGTAGCGACGAGGGTGCGGCTCCTCTACCCTCGGTTCTCGACTGCCTCGGCGGCCAGGGTCTCGATGGCTGCCAGGATCTCCTGGGGCTCGGCCATCCGGCCCATGCCTTCCGTGCCGCAGGCCAGACGGCCTGCGACGGGGCCGACCATTCGGACCCCCATGCCGCGCAAGGTCTCGAGGTTGCGTTGCGTCGCGGGGTTCTCCCACATCCGTGTGTTCATGGCCGGGGCAAAGAGCATGGGCGTCGCCCAGCACGTGCAGAGGGTCGTGGTGAGCAGATCGTCGCAGATCCCGTGGGCGACTTTGCCGAGGATATTGGCAGTGGCCGGCGCGACGACCACGATCCGGGCCCAGTCGGCCAGCGAGATGTGGGTGGTCTCATGGTCCTCCGGATCGCTCCACAAGCTCGTGTACACGGGCGCGCGCGTGACGGCCTCGAAGCTCTTCGGCCCGACGAGTTGACAGGCGCTGTCCGTCATGACCGTGCGGACGCCGGCCCCGGCCGCGGCCAGCTTACTAGCGAGATCCACCACCTTGTAGGCGGCGATCCCGCCTGTTACCCCGAGCAGGATGTTGTGCTCTTTGAGCATCTCTGCACCGGTCGTCCGCTCAGAAGGGGCGCTTGCCAAACACTCGTTCCGCCTCATCGGCCCCGCGTTCCACGTCGAGCCCGGTCTTGTGCGCCGAAGGGGCATTGTCGATCGTGATCTTGTCCTGCAGGATCTCCTGCACGACGACCTCCATCAAGGTCCTGCCCTCGGTATTCTCAATCAGTGGACGGGAGCCCTGGAGCAGTTCGGCCATCCGCTTCTGGATCAGAGCGGCTAACTTGAACCGGCCGCCGGCCTTCTTCACGATCTCCTGACTCTTGAGTTCTTCCAGCATTATCGTTCTCCAACGAGTTCTTGATCTGTATCCGGTTTCCGGTCAACGGCCGGCGCCTGTCTGATGATCTCCACGACTTCCTTGACCGCCTGCTCGAGGTCATCGTTGATGACCATATTGTTGTAATACTGCCACGCGGCGGCGATTTCACTGTCGGCCTTATCCAGTCGTTGCTTCGCCGCCTCGGCGCTCTCCCGGCCGCGGTTGCCCATGCGCTCCGCCAGCACCCTGTCGCTCGGGGGCAGGATGAAAATCATCACCACCCGCGGGCACATCGCCTTGACCTGCTTGGCGCCCTGTACGTCGATCTCCAGAATCACGGTCTTGCCCGCCCGCAGTGCCTCGTCCGTCTTGTCGCGCGGGGTGCCGTACAGGTTCCCGAAGACTTCCGCGTATTCCAGAAACAAGCCTGCCTCAATCCGCCTGCGGAACTCGTCTCGGGAGACGAACCAGTATTCGCGGCCGTCCTGTTCGCCGGCCGCCCGCGGACGCGTCGTCATTGAGACGCTGAGGTAGGCTTCTTCCAGCCGGCCAATCACCTCCCTCGTAATCGTGCTCTTGCCCACGCCCGACGGGCCGCTGATGACGATCAGCTTGCCCCGAGCCTTCTTGTGGTCATCTGCCTGTGTCATCGTACCTCAATAGAAGGGGAAAGATACATCACGTCGCTCATACGCACTGTACGTACCGCAACGCGGTCTGTTCCCTCGCTGTTGTGGTCATTCGATATTCTGAATCTGCTCCTTGAGGCGCTCGATCAGGCACTTGATATCCACAACGGACCTCACGATCCGGGCGTCGGAAGCCTTGCTGGCGATCGTATTTGCCTCGCGAAGCATCTCCTGGCTCAGAAAATCCAGCCGGCGGCCGGCCTGCCCGTCGGTCTGGCAAATCTGCCGAAACTGCTGCAAATGGGCGTCCAGCCGGGCGATTTCCTCCGAGATGTCCGAGCGGTCGGCCAGGATGGCCGCTTCCCGCGCCAGAGTCTGCTCGTCGAGCTTCAGTTTCGCCTCGGCCAACAGCTCATCGACCCGTTTCCGCAGCCTCTTGGCGTACTCCTGGACCACCGAGCCGCTGCGCTGGCGGATAAGCTCCAGTTCCTCCTGCAGGGCGTCGCAATGCTTCTTCAGGTCCGCCTCAAGGAACCCGCCCTCGGCTTGGCGCATCCTCTTGAGGTTGTCCAGGGCCTCCCGGGTCAGGCGTTGCACGAGTTCCTTGACCTTTGCACTCTGCTCCTCATCCGGCCGCGCCGGCTGCACGATTCCCGGCAGATCCAGCAGGCTGGCCAGGTCGATGGCCCCCTCGACGCCCACGGAGGAACCGACTTTGCTGAGTCTCGCCACGACCGATTGCAGGGCGGGCTCGTCGATCTCGAACAGGGCGTTCGCCGAGATGCCCTTGAGCCGAAGCACGTAATTGATCGTGCCGCGAGAGAGGCCCTTGCGCAGTTCCCTGTCGATGTTCTCTTCCAGGAACGAGCTGCCTTCCGGCAGCTTGATGATCGTCTTGAGGTAACGGTTGTTGACGGCCTTGATCTCAACGACGTAGGACACACCATCGAGATCACCTGCTGCCTCACCGTATCCGGTCATGCTATTGAGCATTGCGACATGCCTTCAATGCGTAAGTGACGTTCCGAAAAACGCCCGACGTGCAAACGCTGCGTATCGGGGCGAACGGATGCGGAAATCAGCCGCCAGTCGCGTTGGCGTCGACGCCCTGGTCGGGCTGGACATCCGTATCGGTCGCGTCCGGCGCCGTCGGCTGTTCTTCGGGCACGGGCTGGGTGGTCGTGCCGGTCGCGTCCGGCGCCGTCGGTTGTTCCTCGGGCACGGGCTGCGTCGTCTCGACGGGCGCCTCAGTGCCGTATTGGCCGATCCGCGGCCTGTAGAACTTCGCCATGACGATCGCCAGCAGCAGAAAGACGGCAACCAGGATAATGGTCACCCACGTCAGGAAGTCCCCGGTTTTCGAGCCCAGCAGACCGCTGGCCATGCCGCCGCCAAACGCCCCACTCAAGCCGCCGCCTCGACCTTTCTGGACTAGGATGACGAGGACCAGAACGATCGAGACCAGTACGAACAGGACGGCCACGAACTTCATCAGAATGCCAACCTGCGACAGCGGTAAGAGAGTCATAACCATGTACATGCCTCAAATATAAACGACGTTGCGATGCTCTGGATTTTCATGCCGCAGCTTGAATGATCCGCACGAATTCATCCGCCTTCAGACTGGCCCCGCCGACGAGAAGGCCGTCGACGTCCTCCTTGGCCATCAGTTCCGCGGCATTGTCGGCCTTTACCGATCCGCCGTAGAGAACCCGAGTCTCCTGGGCGAGCTCTTCATCATACATCTCGGTTAGCAGGTTGCGAATGAGCGCGTGGACTTCCTGTGCTTGCTCCGGCGTGGCGGTCCGGCCCGTTCCGATCGCCCAGACCGGCTCGTAGGCGATGGTCACCGCCGACATCTTGTCCCCGTTCAGGTCCGCCAGGCCCGTCTTGAGATGCCGGGCGACCACGGCCTCGACCTGGTCGGCGTCACGCTCCTCGAGCAGCTCGCCGACGCACAGAATGGGCAGCAACCCGCCATGGAGGGCCACCGTCACCTTCTTGCCCACCAGCTCGTCCGGCTCGCCCATCACGTGCCGTCGCTCGGAGTGCCCGCACAGGACGTAATTGCAGCCGACGTCCTTCAGCATGGCGGCGCTGATCTCGCCGGTGAAGGCCCCTTTGGGCTCGATATAGACATCCTGGGCGCCTACGGCGATGCCGGCGGCCTTGACCGCCTGGACAACCGATTGCAGGTACACAAACGGAGGAATCACCGCCACCGAGACTTTCTCTCTCGCCAGCCCGGATGCGCCGGAGGCCACGGCCTTCGCCAATTCCACACTGGACCGACTGTCGGTGTTCATCTTCCAGTTACCCGCCACGAACGGTTTTCTCATCGTTTTCTCCTGTATCTTTCGAAATCTGTCGTGCAATTCGGGACCCCAGCGCTACAGCAGCTCGGTGGCGCGTGGGAAGCTGCCGAGGATCGAGAGCTGCAGGCAATGCTGTCGGGCCTCTTCCAATCCGGCCTGCACCCTCTCTTCCGTGCGGTGCCCGAGGAAATCGACAAAGAAGTAATACTCCCATTCCCGCTTCTTGCTCGGCCTGGATTCGATATTCGTCAGGTTGATGCTGTACTTCTTGAACACTTCCAGGACATCCGCCAGCGCCCCGGCCTTGTGGGCGGTGCTGAACAGGATCGCGGTCTTGTCCTCGCCGGTCGGCCGGGCGTCCTCCCGGCTGACGACCAGGAACCGCGTGACGTTGTTCGTGATATCCTCGATGTTCTGGCAGATCACACTCAGACCGTACAACTCCGCCGCCACGCGCGAGCCAATCGCCGCCGCGTAGGATTCCTCAGAAGCCATCTGGGCCGCCTTGGCCGTCGAGGCGACAGCGATCGTGTTCGTCTCCTTGAACGTCGAGGCCAGCCAGTTCCGGCACTGGGCGAAGACCTCCGGCTTCGAGTAGATCTTCTCCACCTCCTCCAGCGAGCAGTTCGCCAACAGGTTATGGTGGATGGTCATCAGGACCTCGGCGCAAATCTTCACATTCGTATCGATCAGCGCGTCCAGGGTTTCAATGACGCCGCCGCCGGTGGAGTTCTCGATCGGCACGATCCCGAGGTCGCAATGGTCCTTGCTGATCTCGTCGAAGATGCCCCGGATGTCGGCGAGCGGCTCATATTCGACGCTTCGGCCGAATTTCAGCATGGCCGCCGTATGGCTGAAGCTGCCCCCCGGACCCAGATAGGCGATCCGAGGCCGCTTCTCCAGCACGAACGAGCCGCTCATCATCTCCCGCCAGATCGCCACCAGCGTCCGGTCGGGCAGAGGCCCCTCGTTGCCCTTCGTGATCTTGGCCAGGACCTGTTTTTCGCGGTCCGGCGCATAAACCGGCCGGTCGGCATCCGCCTTCAACCTTCCGATCTCGATAACGACCTGCGCACGCTCGTTGAGCAGCTTCACCAACTGCGCGTCGATCTCATCTATGCGTTTTCTGAAATCACCCAGAGACATATACTTCTCGTCATTCGTCCTGTATCGAGCGCGTTCGGTCGCGGCGGGCAACAACGCCCCATTTTGCATCGTTCGGACTGAGCACGCTGTCCGGGTATCCGGCCGAAGCCCCGCAACTTCGATGAAGCGACGTCTCCCTGCCCGATCCGGCGGCCCGACAAACCGCCCCGACTTCATAAAAACTCTCTTTCTTAGCAGAATTTTCCCCTCCCGTCAACGTTTTTCGCGCCGCAGGCACAATATTTGGATGCCTCCGGCACGGCCATCCCGGGTCGGACAAGACCGGCCAGCCGGGTGGCGCCGGCGACCCGAGGCTTGCCCGTCGCCTGAAGACCGCCTAAGATGGCCCGAGAACGAGGGTCCAAGAGGAGTCTCAGATGCTGTATTACGCGGTTTTTCGGACCAAATGGGGTCATTTCGGCTTGGCGGGTACGGGCGAGGCCGTCTGCCGGACGTACCTGCCCCTCCCGCAGCGCGACGCGGCCGAACGCGGCCTGCTCCTGGGCCTGACTGGTGCCGGCGAGGTATCCCGTCCGGACACAGCCTTCATGCCAGATCTCCAGCGCCGGATCATCGCCTACTACGAGGGCCAGACCGTCGATTTCCGCGCCGACCCGCCCGTGAACCTGGGCCGCATCAGCCCGTTCGGCCGGAAGGTCCTCCGGGCTTGCCGATTGATAGGCTTCGGTGAAACAAGCACTTACAGCGAATTGGCCGCGCGGGTCGGTAGCCCGAAAGCCGCCCGCGCCGTCGGCGGCGTCATGGCCCGAAACCCCATCCCGCTGATTATCCCCTGCCACCGCGTCCTGCGCGCGGACGGCAGCCTCGCCGGCTTCTCCGCCTCCGGCGGAACCACCACCAAGCAAAAGATGCTCCACCACGAACGCATGGCAACAGGCGATTAAGCCCTGATGGTTCCGGCCGGAGGTTCTACTCGCCAGGGTGTAGCGACTGGCCATCACCTGCACTACCCTGCGCAGCGTTTACTCTTGATTTGGGGGCGAGACCTTCAGCTTGCCGAGCCGGTAGCGGTGGTGGCCGTCGTCGTTCGGGAGGGGCAGGGCGATCTTGGGCGTGCCGGTTGGGGTGCCTACGGCTATGTAGACGTCGTATACGCCGGGCTTCATGGGGCGGGTCCGCTCGTCGCTGGCCAGGGGTAATGCGAAATCCGCCCTGTGGGTCTCGGTCGGGGCCTCTCCGGGGTTGGCGGTCCGCAGGGTCCGTGTGTCGAAGTCGGCATCGACGAAGACGCCGACGATTCCGCCCTTGGCGTCCTTGATCGTCAGTGCGGGCCGGCCGCCGGGCAGGCAGGGCGCGACGCCGGCGTTGCGCCATTCCGTCGCGAACCAGAAACTGCCGTCGACGGGGATCTCGCTCGGCCATGAGGCCTCGATGAGTTGCAGGCGATAGCCCAGCCGCAGGCTGATTTTTCGGACCAGGTCCTCGTTGGCGGCGAGGAACTCCCGCGGCCACCAGTGGACCGTGGCGTAGCTCGCGTGGTATTTCTCAATCGCTTCGAGGTACTGGCTGCCGTCCTTCCAGTTGCCGCGGTCGCGCGAAGGGCCGTAATGCTCGCTTTCGAGGACGACCGGGACGCGCTGCCAGAAGAGCTGTGCGAATTCGGCGTTGAAATACGCATTGTCGCCGCCCTGGACGAGGATGCTGTCGTCGCGGAGGGTCAAGCCCTTGGCGGCGGCGTACTCGATCGTCTGCCGGCCCCGGCCGTGAGAGGCGAAATCGTCGTTTGCCGCGAGGAGGGTCTTCTTGAAGTGCTTCGTATGCAGGTCGATGTGCCTTCGGATCGTCTCGGGGGAGTAGGGCAGCCTCGTGCTCGCGAAGGTGTGGCCTTCGCCCCAGACGCCGAAGGAGCCGACGTCGATAAAGTCCACTTCCGGATTGCCGTCGTATCGTTTCGCCAGGGCGGCGAGGAAATGGTCGAGCTTTTCGAGGAAGATCGGGTCGTCGTAGTCGGGTTCCCAGTAGGGCCCGTTCGGATCGACTCCCGTGCCCGGTTTGAAGTTGTGGCCCTTGGCGCCGGCCTTCTCGACCCATTCCGGCGTGGCGTAGCGCATGAACGACTCGCAGCACGAGATCCGCAGCGCGATCCGCTTGCCTTTATCGTGCCAGCGCTGCGCGGGCGTATCGAGGACCGACCAGCAGAACCGGCCCTCCTGCGGCTCAAGATGCGACCAGGCAATCCGCAGGTAAACCGTCGTGACACCCGGGAAATCATCGACTGTATCGGACGGTTCCAGTTTGCCGCCGTAGTTGAAGGCGATGTTGTCGTAGTGATGCAGCACCCATCCCATGCCGGGATTGACCAGGGCCTCGCCCGTATCCTGCGGGCGAACGACCGTGACGTTCTGGTTGGCGAAGAGGCCCGCCACTGGCGCCAACGCGGTGAGCAGGGCGACGGTGAAGCGTTGCTGTGCGAAGCGCATCGTTCACTCCTGATTGAGTCGGTTGTTGGTTGCCTGACGGAAGCAGGCGGCCCGCGCGCGGGATTTCTGCTTCCTTCGCCGGCCATTTTAACTGACCTGCCGACCGTTCATAGCCGATAATTCCTTGACAGGGCTGATTTTACCTTTGGTTGCCAAAAGGCGGCCGCGCCGGTACGATGGGTTGGGGTATACGCAACGACGATCAAGGATATGACGAAGACGAAGAACGCGACAAAGGGGCCGAAGCTTTCCGTCGTGGCGCCTCTGCTGGATGAACAGGACAACCTGCCGACCCTGTACGAGCAAGTCAAACAGGCGTTGGAAGGGCGCTACGAGTACGAGCTGATCTTCATCGACGACGGCAGCACCGATGGGAGCTTTGACATCCTCAAGGGTCTGCACGCTTCCGATCCGAACGTTCGGGTCATCCGTTTCCGCCGGAATTTCGGCCAGACGGCCGCTCTGAGTGCGGGCTTCGCCCACGCGCGGGGTGACATCGTCGTGGCGCTGGATGCCGATCTGCAGAACGACCCGGCGGATATCCCGATGCTGCTGGCGAAGCTCGATGAAGGCTATGACGTGGTCAGCGGTTGGCGGAAGAAGAGGCAGGACAAAGCTCTGACCCGGCGGCTTCCCTCGAAGATCGCCAACTGGCTGATCTCCAGAATCACCAATGTCAGACTTCATGACTACGGCTGCACGCTCAAGGCCTACCGGCGGGACGTGCTGGCCGAGACGAGACTCTACGGCGAGATGCACCGGTTCATCCCGGCCTTGGCCAGTTGGAGCGGCGCGAGGGTTGCGGAGTGCGTGGTCAACCACCGGCCTCGGACGGCGGGCAAGGCCAAGTACGGCCTCGGACGCACCCTCAAGGTCGTGCTCGATTTGATCACCGTCAAGTTCCTGGGCTCATTCTCCACGAAGCCCATCTACGTCTTCGGCGGCCTCGGCCTGTTCACCACGCTGCTGGCGATTCTCTTCGGGTCCCTGGTGATCTACCAGAAGCTGGCCCGGGGCACCGACATGAGTGGCAATCCGCTGCTGATCCTGACGGCCGTGCTGGTCATCACCACCGTTCAGTTTATCCTCATGGGCCTGCTCGCCGAACTGCTCGTCCGCACGTATCACGAATCGCAGGACCGGCCGACGTACGTTATCAGGGAAGTCCTCGGCGCGCCCGAAAGCCATGGAGATCCGGAATGAGCAAAGTCGCGCAGCGCAGAAGACCCGCCAGGAAGCAATCGGCATCGGTCGAACCCTCGTGGCTCTCCGACAAGAACAAGAGGTTCTTCCTTGGACTTGCGCTGGCGATCGTTCTGGCCGGGATTCCCTTCGCGCTCGGCAAGTGGTTCGAGTTCCATTCGCCCGATCCCTTCGACGGCGGCGCGTACGTGTACTCGGCCGCCCATATCCTCCAGGGTGCGGAAATCGGCGTGGAGGAGAAGCCCAGCGCGCAGTTGGGCACGCTACTGGTCAACATGTTGGGCGTGAAGATCTGGGGCTTCAACGACACGGGCCCGAAGACGATGCAGATGCTCCTGCAGCTCGCCGCACTGACGCTGATGTTCATAGCCCTATACCGGCTCTACGGCATGCTCCCGGCGGCCATCGGCGTCATCATCGCCTCGCTCTACCTGTCTTCGCCCCTGATCGCCAAGGACGGCAACGTCAAAGAGCAATACATGATCGCCTTCATGGTGATGGGCGTCAGTTGCTATATCTTCTACGTACTTCGCGGGCGGTGGTGGTGCGCCGTGTTGGCGGGGGCCTTGCTGAGCTGGGGGCCGCTGTTCAAGCAGACCGGCGTCTCGGCCATCGGAGCCATGGGCCTGTTTGTCCTGCTGCAGCCGGTGCTTGGACACCAGAGCTTCAAGCAGATGGGCCGCGACGTGTTGTTTCTATTTGCCGGTGCGGCTATAGGCATCGGTCCGATCTACGTGTGGATGATAGGTTGGGACGTGGACATGGGCCTGCCCTATGCCTTCGTGTGGCAGGAGCTGGGCAAGATGCTGCCTTTCGGCGGCGCGGCCGACGGACCCGTGAAAGCGGACTACATCGCGCAGGGCCGAAAGCTCGTGCCGTTCTCCGACCAGTGGCCGATCGTCCTGCGGTTCTACGGTCTGTTGCTGCTGCCCATCGGTCTGGCGCTCGGCGCCATTCTGGCCCGACTCGTGGTTTTGCTGCGTGGCCGGTCCGCACCGAAGAAGACCGGACCTTCCGCACAGAACCGGCTGGTATTGCTTCTCGCTCTCTGGTGGGTCCTGGATACGGCCTTTGTCTGGATCAGTCCGAATTCCTACGAGCAATACTATCTGCCGCTGACCGCCTCGGCCGCGATGCTGGGGGCGTATCTTGTCTACCTTTATGCCGACAAGCTGACGACCGCTGCGGACAAGAACCGCTGGGTCGTGTTGGGTCTGGTGGGCCTGATCCTGATGATTGTCACGTCCTGGCACGTCTTCTTCGGCATGACGAAGAGCCCGTACAGCGGCATGGCGTACCTGGACCCGCAGACCGGCCGGCCCGATCCCCGCAAAGGCTACCTCCAGAGGTACAGAGAAATCGCATACCGGCTGGAGAAGGGCGCCAGGGGGTCGTGGGAAGTGGTCGGACAGTACATCCGAGAGCGCTCGCAGCCGACGGACACGATCTACGTCTGGGGCTGGTACCCCGGCATCTACGTCCAAGCCCAGCGCTTCAGTTCGGCCGCCCGGGCGTTCGCCATGCCTCGCTATGCCCCGGCCGTCGCGGAGCGGACGGTGGCCGAGCTGATCGAGCAGTTCAATCGCGAGCCGCCGAAGTTCATCGTGGACGCGCGCAAGCGTCACGTCCCCACGATCCGGCCGGCGTACGAGCTGTGGCCGATTGCCCCGAAGGGCTTCATGGGATTTGAGAAAGCACAGTTCCTCCCGAACAACGAGCTCTTCGTCGACAACTACGACAAGGCGTGGGCCCGGATGCTGCGCACGGAGTTCGACGAGGAGGAGGCGCTGCGCTACGAGGCGTACAAGCCGTTGCGGAAATTCGTCATGGACCATTACAAAATCGTGAATATGTTTGGCCCGCACGTGCTCTTCGAGCTCAAGAGCCCTCCGGCCGGGAAGGAGCCATCCTGATTATGTCGCCTCTGCGCTTGCTCATGCTCAATTACGAGTTCCCACCGATCGGCGGCGGCGGCGGCCAGGCCCATCTGGCCCTGCTGCATCAGTACGCCGGTCGAAGCGATCTCGACGTGGACGTGCTGACCTCCGGGCCCGCGCTCGGACTGACCACCGAACAGCTCGCCGACAACGTCCGCGTTCACCGGGTCGGGATCCGCAAAGAGGACCTGCACTTCTGGCGGAAGGCCGAGGTGCTGGAGTGGCTCCGAAAAGCGAGACAGCCGTATCGTAGGATGATCGCCGAGAACGGCTACGACCTCGTGCACGCCTTCTTCGGGTTTCCGACGGGCCGGCTGTGCTACCGCACGAGAAAACGGCTGCCGTACATCATCTCGCTTCGCGGCTCGGATGTCCCGGGGGACAATGCCCGGCTGCAGCTCGAATACAAGCTCCTCGGGCCCGTTGTCTTCAAGCCCATCTGGCAGAAGGCCTCGGCCCTTGTCGCGTGCAGCGAGGGATTGAAGGCGCGGGCGCTGGCCTTCCTGCCTTCCGCTCAAATCGAGGTGATCCCCAACGGCGTGGATCTGGAGCGGTTTCGTCCGTCGGGCGAGGAGCGCGGGTCGGGCCTCGATATGCTGAGGCTGCTGACGGTCGGCCGACTGTCCGTGACAAAGCGGCTGCCGTTGTTGATTGAGGCCGTTGAACTGCTGCACCGCCAGGGCCGCCAGGTGCGCCTGACCATCGTCGGCGGCGGGGCCCTGGAAGGCGAGCTTCGTCAACTCCTGGCCCAGAAGGACCTGCGCGGGGTCGTCACGCTGACCGGCCGGCGCAGCGGCAAGCATATGCCCGAGATCTATCAGAGACACGACGTCTTCATCAGCGCGAGCATGCAGGAGGGTATGAGCAACGCGATGCTTGAGGCCATGGCTTGCGGCCTGCCCATTGTCACGACCCGATGCGAGGGCGTCGACGAGCTCATCGCGGACAACGGGATCGTCGTCGAGGATGCCGAGCCGGCCTCGCTCGCCGAGGCCGTTCAGAAGCTGGCCGACGACTCGCAAGTCCGGGCCGCCATGTCCCTCGCCGCGAGGAAACGAGCCGAGGGCTTTGGTTGGGATGCGGTGGCCGCACGGTACACAGAGCTTTACCAACGGATCCTGACCTGAGGGTGTGGGTCCATGGCTGTGAAACTGTCCGTCGTTATCGCTTCATACAACCATCAGGATTACATCGCCGAGACGTTGCGCAGCCTGGAGGAGCAGACCTTCCAGGATTTTGAGATCATTATGGTCGATGACGGCAGTTCCGATCGGACCGTCGAGGTGGCGCGCCGGACGCATTCGCGGGCGCAGATCCTCACCCAACCGAATCAGGGCGTCGTGGCGGCCCGGAACCGTGGCGTGTCTCTGGCGAAAGGAACGTACCTCTGTTTCGTCGACAGCGACGATGTGATCGTGCCGACACGATTCGACAAGCAGGTCGCCGTCCTGGAGCAGGATGAGAGTTTGGGACTGGTGTTTGCCGATGCGTGGATCATCGACTCCGGGGGCGATCGAATCGGCCGGTTCAGCGATGTGTATCCCGTCGTGCCGGGCGACGTGGCGGAGATGCTGGCCCTTCACTACTGCTTCACGCCCATGGTCACGGTGATGGTGCGAACCGCCGTCTTCAGGCAAACCGGGCCTTTCCGCAAACCGGGCCCCATCAGTGATTACATGAAGTGGATCGAGGTCGCGCACGTCGGCGGCGCCCGTTACGATCCGGAACCGCTCGGGTGTTGGCGCCGGCATCCGCAGAGCACGTCGAAGAAGGCCAACAAGGTCAAGAGCTACGCCAGGACGCGGGCGGCGCTCAAGCGGATCATGCGGACCTATCCCGATCTCGAAGCGAAGATCGGCGGAAAGATGGTTCGCCGGTACGCACGGAGCTACTTCCTCACGGCCTTCTGGCTGGCGGCGGACGGCCGCGTCGCGCGAGCGCGAAAGTACTACTGGAAAGCCGTCAAGCTTTGTCCGTTGTCGCTGACACACTGGGGGGGATACGTATTGACGTTGTTCCCGATGACGCGTGTCGTTATAGGATTGCACAGCCATGTCCGTGCCCGAAAACTCCCTTGGTGAAAGGCCCGAGCGCCCCGGCGCGCCGGCGATTGAGGTGCGCGACGTGCCTTGCCCGCTCTGCGGCAGCGTCGAGGCGGACGCTCTGTTCGAGGCGGTCGATCGTCTTCACGATGTCCAGGGCCGCTTCCGATACGTGCGCTGCCGGGATTGTGGTCTTGTGTACATGAACCCGCAGGTCGCGCCGGAGTGCCTGGGGTCGTTGTATCCGGCCCAATACGGGCCCCATGCAGACAAGAAGAAGAGCCCTCGGAAGAAGTGGTTCGAGCTGCGCGAGCGCATCGCGAAGATACCCGTTGTGGGCAGGCCGCTCCGATCGCTAATGGATGCCCGGGTCGTCGATCCTTTGCTCGGCCGTCTCGACCCGGAAAAGCGATTGCTGGACGTTGGTTGCGGCAATGGCTTGTTCCTGGATACCATGCGAAGGGCGACCGGCTGTCACGTGTACGGGATCGACCTGTCGCCTGTAGCCGTCGAGCGGGCCACAGCTCTCTATGGGCTCGATATCTTTGAAGGCAGCGTCGCGCAGGCGTCGTTCCCGGAAGAGTATTTTGACGCCGTCACGGCGTGGTGGTATCTCGAGCATGTGCCGGACCCGCAGGAGGTCATCGCGCACGTGGCGAGACTGCTGAAACCGGGCGGTCTTTGCGCGATCGGCGTTCCCAATGCCGACAGTTGCTGGGCGAAAACGTTCAAGGACAAATGGTATCATCTCGATTGCCCGCGGCACCTGTGTCTTTGGAGCCCCGCGACGATCAGACGTTTGTTGGGGGACCATGGTCTGTCCGTGCGAAAGATCTTCTACGACCGGACCCCCTGGGGGCTGCTCGGCTCGCTCCAGTACAAATTCTACGGCGACAACAGGGACCCCAGGACCCGAAACCGGATCCGGCAGTCGGCGCCGCTGTGGTTGCTGTGCCTGCCCGTGACGCTGGTCGTGTCACTGCTGCACAGGTCGGACATCATGACGGTGTTTGCCGAGAAACGGTCGACCGGCGATGCCGGCGGAGGAAAGACGGAATGAGCAACGAGCATTTTTACGACCATTTCCATCGAGATAGACCGACCCGTGCGGGGGCAACGCTCTCCCGACGGTTCTCGGCGCGTATCTTCCGTTTTGCCGCAATGGAGGCGGGCAGCAAGGTCCTCGAGATCGGCCCGGGGCACGGCACCTTCGCCGATTGCTGCCTGAACTCCGATGTCGAGTATACGGCGATCGAGCCCAATCCTCATCTGGCCCAGGCGTTGGAGGATCGGGGCATCCGCGTCGTGCGTGGGGCGGTCCCACCGATGCCCACGCTGGAAACGAAGTTTGACTTCATCGTTCTGGTCAATCTGCTCGAGCACATGAACGGAACGAAAGAGGCGCTCGATATCGTTCAACAGATCGGCGAACATCTCGAGCCGCAGGGAGCCCTCGTGGTCTGTTCGCCGGACTACCTGAACATGGGCCGGCACTTTTTCAACTGTGATTTCTCCCACGGTTACGTCACCACCCGGCGGCGGCTCGTGCAACTGCTCGATAGCGCCGGATATGACCGGACGAAGAGCTGTTACCTGTCCGGTCCGGTCAGCGGCTTCCTCGGAATTCTTCTGGCGGGCATCGCGGCACGCCTGCCTTTTGGCTTGTTACAGGCGTGGTTTCCGGACAGCCGCGCCCTCGCCAAGCTGTACAAGCTTCAACTGTCCCTGTCGAGAAAGGTGCTGGTTGTTGCCCGCCGTTCCACGTAATCCCGTTCGTTCTCCGGCGATGGAAGGACCGCGCTGACGATGGCTCTGCGAATCCGTCCCCTGTGCAAATTGCTCATCCGGCTGTCGATCACGGCGGCGCTGCTCGTTTGGGTGTTCGCAAGAGTGGACACCGAACAGTTCCGGCAGACCGTGCGTGCAGCGAAGTGGCAGTATCTCATCGGCGTATGGCTTTCTGCGGCGCTCTTCTTCCTCGTGCAGTCGGCGGTGATGAAGTGGATCCTGAGGAAGCAGGACTGCGAAGTGGGCTTGCATACGATCTTCGGCGCCAGCTCCATCACGGCCCTCTACAGTCTGGCTCTGCCCGGCGTGCTGAGCACAGGGGTCAAGTGGTATATCCTCAAGCGGTCGACGGGAAAGGGCACTAATGTTCTGAGCGGCATGCTCTACAACCAGGTCCTGCTTACCGGCGTGATGATGGCGGTCGGTCTCGCGGGCCTGATCGTGACAAATCCAGCCGAATCCATCTTTCCCCATGCACAGCATCGGTGGCTTCTGCCGGCGCTCTGCAGCATCCTCATCGTGTTGCTGCTCCTGTCGTTTGTTCTCGTTCTGAACGAGCGGACGGGCGGCGTCGCCGTCAGGTTGCTCGAGGCTCTGCTGGGGCCCCTGCCACGGGCGGTGCGAGAGAAGGGCCAGCAAGTGCTCGCTCAGATCGCCGTTTTCCAGACCGTTGGCTTGAGGTTTCATCTGACCGTTGCCCTGATCGATGCGGTCCAAAGCATGCTGGTGAACCTGCTGATGTATTCTTTTGCCGCCCGGGCGGCGGGGGTCGTCATCCCGATCGGCGTGTTGATCTGGCTCGGCGCCCTCGTCTTTACGCTTGGCAGAATCCCCATCTCGGTGGCCAATCTGGGCGTTCGAGAAGTCACCCTCGTGGGCCTGCTGGCGGGCTATGGCGTCGCCGAGCCCGCGGCGCTGCTCATGTCCATGATATTGTTCTCCGCGGTCGTCTTCATGGCATGTGTCGGGGTCTCCTACCAGCTTTTCTGGGCCGCACAGTTTAGAAGGCAGACTAATTAGATCCACAACTATTTGTCGCGAGCCCTCGGCGTCGAGAATCCTTCGGCTCGGCAAAGGGCAGGAGCGGCTAGTAATCTCTGAGGCGCCGCATCCAGAGCGGCCAATCGTCCGGCTGCACGCCGCCGGCCCGGGTCCACGGGCCCATGGTTTCGCATTCTCGGTGCCATTTCAACGTCCACAGTTCTTTGAGTCCCACCTTCCGGGTCGACCAGTCCATGAACAGCGCGTTGACTGTTCCGTCGTGACGGTTGATGCAGAATCTCGCCCAGGTCGGCGCGTCTTCGGTTGGGGGCGGTGGATACTGGTGACTCATCCAGCCATCCGGCCAGCGGCAATCGAGGAACAGGGGGACCTGCCCGGCTCCTTTGAGATCGGGCTCTCGGTAGTTGTTCGCCGTCGGGAAATTGCCCTGGTATTGGGCCGGAACGTCTTCGGGCGGGTTGCGCGCCCAGCCGTTGATTCCGTAGCTGCCGGAGAAACCATCGCGGTCCCATGCATAGTAGCCGGTGAAGATGGTCCAGGCCGTGAAGGTTGTGCCCATCGCATTCTGCCCTTTCCACAAGACTTCGGACGGCGTCGCCGCCATGGGGCACAGGCAGATGTCGCGGGAGAGGTTGTAGTACGGCCACAGAGCTTCCATCCAGAGATGTCTATAGTCGGCGATGTCGCCGTTATGGAACATGCCGTCGTTGTCGGACGTATACATGCGCCAGAACATCCCCCACTGACGCAGATTCGATCGGCATACCAGCGCTTTGGTCTTTCGTCGAGCCGCCTGCAGGCTCGGCAGCAGAATCGCCAACAGCAGCACCACAACCGAGATCACGACCAGCAGCTCGATGAGGGTAAAGCCACAGACCCCGGTTGTTCCGGACCGATCGCCGGCCGTTTGCCTGTCATCCACCGCACGGCGGTGGGCAATCCGCGCGTACCCCTCGCGCACGTGGGCTGAAGCTCGTTCCGCATTTCGCGATACCCGATCCGCGTTCATGGCTTTTCCGCTCAAAGCGGCTGTATTCTACCACACCGGCGACGCCGGCGTCAAGCCTAAAAGCAATCTCACCATGGCGCGGGAGGCGTTGCGCTCGACCCGACGAACAGAGGAGAATTCACTCCGAATCGATATCACACATTCCATGGAGCCCTTGCCGGCCGCCAGCGCATGCGGTTGGCAACCTCGTCTCCGATGAATTGCTCTTTGGCCGGGTCCCATCGCAGCGGGCGCTTGAGCCGCATGACGATGTTGCCCAAGTGACAGAGCGTCGAGGAGCGGTGGCCCACCTCGGCGTTGCAGATGGGCTGCTTGCGGCTCTTGATGCACTCGAGGAAGTTCTGGTGGTGGTTCTTGCTGTCGTAGAGATGAATCTCGTCGGCGCCGAGGGTCTGCGTCTTGAGCGAGGCCGGCTCGGTCTCGAGGCCGCCGCGTTTCACGTCCACCCAGCCCTTCGTCCCCTCGAACCGCGTATGCGAGCCGCCGGTCCGGCAGATGAGCTTCGTGCCGGTGGCGTAGGTCGCTTCGAAGGACACCTTCGTGGCGGTCGTGAACAGGCCGGTCTTCGGGAACTCACCCTCGCCGCGCATCTCGATGGGCCCGGAGTCGTCCATGCCGAGACCCCACTGCGCGATATCCAGATGGTGCGCCCCCCAGTTCGTCACCTGCCCGCCGGAATACTCGAGGAGGAAGCGGAACTGGTAGTGACATCGCTGCTCGTGGTATGGGGCCCACTCGGCCGGTCCCAGCCAGAAGTCGTAATCGAAGCCCGCGGGCACCGGCTGCGGCTCCCACGTCGGCTCGCACGTCCGATTGTTGCCGGGCAGGCCGACGCGGACGGTCTTGACCTCGCCGATGTAGCCGTTGCGGACCAGTTCGCAGGCCTTGCGGAAGTTGTCGCTCGACCGCTGCTGCGAGCCGGTCTGCACGATGCGGCCGTAGCGTTTGGCCTCATTGACCAGCTTGCGGCCTTCCAGGATCGTCAGGGTCAGAGGCTTTTCGCAATATACGTCCTTGCCCGCGTGGACCGCGGCGATGGAGATCGGCATGTGCCAGTGGTCCGGCGTGACCACCGTCACCGCGTCGATATCCGCACGCGCCAACAGCTCGCGGAAGTCCCCGTAGCAGGAGCCCTCGTCGATCTCGGCCAGCTCGCGGGCCTTCCGGAGCCGCTCGGCGTCCACCTCGCACACCGCCACGACCTGGGCCCCCGCGTTGCCCTTGAAGGCCTTCAAGGCGCTGGACCCCATGTTGCCCACGCCGATGCATCCGATCGTGATCCGCTCGGACGGCGGATTCGCCCCGAACACCGAGGCCGGGACAATCGTCGGAATGGCGAACGCCGCCCCCGCCCCGAGGGCGCAGCCCCGCAGAAACTGGCGGCGGTCGATCAGGCGGCTGTCGGATGCACGTCGTCGATGCATAGCATGGCTCCTCACGGCAGTTACACGTTCATCAAAGCTGCTACAAATGCAGGTCACCATGCTAACACATCGCGCCGGGATCCGCGAGCCCATTCCGCGGAGTCCGCACGGAGTCTCGACCCCGCTCGCTGGGCGTGGTCGATTCTTCTTGCTTCGAGGGCCCCGACGCGATAACGGTATGGGCGGCGTTGCTCATCGCAGCCTGAGAGATTCAGGCGGCCCGGACTATGTCGCATGGGCCGTATGTACAGGGTGGTTATGTTTTCCGCTGAGGGATGAAGGGATGCGGATGGAAGCTGGAGTGAGTTACCTCATTGGCTTGGCGATGCTGGCCGGGCCGACGGCCCTGGCGAGCGCCAGGGAAATGGAAACGCTGTTGGTTATCGAGCCGGGCAAAGGGAACCCGCGCAATTCCGAAGGCGATATCATAGAGTTGAAGGACGGGCGGCTGTGCTTGATCTATACCCGATTCATGGGCGGCAGCGGCGATCATGCCGCAGCCGATCTGGTCAGGCGCACCTCCGACGATGGCGGCAGAAGCTGGAGCGATGACCGGATCGTGGTGCGACGTCCGGGTGGGCTGAATGTGATGTCCGTATCGCTTCTGCGGCTGGCCGACGGCCGGATCGCTTTGTTCTACTTGCGCAAGACCTCAAAGGAAGACTGCCGGCCTCTTATGTGCGTCTCGACGGATGAGACAGAAACCTGGAGCGAGCCGACGGTTTGTATCACCGACAAGGTGGGCTATTACGTGTTGAACAACGACCGGGCCGTGCAGTTGAGCGGCGGCCGGTTGATCCTGCCCGTGGCATGGCACCAGGGCCCGGGGCAGGCCAGGGACAATGCCGGCGTCATCATGTGCTACCTTTCCGATGATAGCGGCAAGAGCTGGCGGCGCAGCAAGGACTCGTTCAAAGGGTACGGGCCTGACGGACGGCGCATTACCGTGCAGGAGCCCGGTGTCGTCGAATTGAAAGACGGGCGGTTGATGATGTTCATGCGGACGAATGCGCCGAGCCAGTATATATGTCACTCCTCCGACGGCGGCGAGACGTGGTCTCAAGCCCGGCCCTCCAATCTGATTTCGCCCTTGAGCCCCGCCTCCATCGAGCGCATCGGCTGGACCGGTGATCTGCTTTGCGTCTGGAACGACCATTCCGGGGCCCACACGTTCCCTGCGAACCGTCGAACGCCGCTGTGTCTGGCTATCAGCCGGGATGAAGGTGAGACCTGGAGCAAGTCCAGGATACTTGAGGGCAATCCTGACGGCTGGTATTGCTACACGGCCATCACGTTCGTGGGAGACCGGCTGCTCTTGGCCTACTGCGCGGGGGACAAAGAGGTCGGCGGATTGAATCGGCTGAAGGTGCTGGCCTTATCGGGAGAGTGGCTGACGCCTCCTTCTGTCGAGTAGAGTCACGTACCTCACACCGTTGCCTGTTGGGACTGCCTCCACATCCTCAGGGCGGTTTTTTTCCGGATTCTGGTCGCATTTTGCCGGTGGGCAGGTCTATACAATAGAAGCGCTTCTGTTGTTTTGGATCGTTCGTTTTGATAGGTTGTGTCCCGAACAGAGGAGCAAAGATGCAGGTCCTGAGCCCGAAAATGCGTTTTTTTGGGGATATCTCAGTGCTCCAGTCCGATGGTGAGCTGATCGAGGCCGTGCTGAGCGGCGACCGGAAGGCTTTCGCGATCCTGGTCAAGCGCTATGAGCGGTCGGTCCGTGCGATGGCGATGTCCATGTTGCGGGATCGCCACCAGGCGCAGGACGCCGCCCAGGAGGCGTTTGTCAAGGCGTATGAAAAGCTGGCGAGCTTGCGGCGGGCCGGAGCGTTCGGGCCCTGGCTGCTGAAGATCGCACGCCGCTGCGCCCTGGATATCGTCGGCGAGCGGCGGGGCCAGTCTCTGCCGGAAGACGATGTCTTCGAGGCGAGGCCCGCCGGGCTGCTCGACGAGGAGAAAGAACGGCTGCTCGCGGCCGTCGTCAAACTCCGGGAGTCGGAAAAGCAGGCCGTGATGCTCCGGTACTTCGACGGCTACAGCGTCAAGGAAGTCGCCGAGATCACGGGGCGAAGCGTGGGGACAGTCACGAAGCAGTTGTCCAGGGCGCACCGGCGGTTGCGGGTGCTGCTCGCGGAGGCTTGAGCCATGAGAGATCATCTGGAAAGCAGACTGGAAGATTTGGGCCGGGCGCTCGGCGCCGATGAATCGATGGCGCCGCGCGTGATGGACCGGATTGACAAGACTCTTGGCGACCAACCTGTCGAAACGGGAACCGTGAAGCGTAAATTCTCAACCGGGAGATTGGTCATGAGCAGAATCGGCAAATTAGCCGCCGCGGCGGTGATTGTGATCGGCATCGTAGTGGTCTACAAGGCATTCAAGGAGACCGGCGGCGTGAGCTGGGCCCAGGTTCGTCAGCGCGTCGCCACGGTCAAGGCGGTGACGTACCGCGCCGAGGTCACGGGGGTCGAACGCGGGCAGGCGTTCGAGGTGCGCATCGAGACGATTCAATCGAGCGAGCGCGGGATCCGGATGGACGCGTATATGAACGACGAACTGGTCAACCAGGCGTTCACCCTGGTGGACGAAGGGCTCTTTGTCACCTTGATGACGGGACAGAAGCTGTACACCGAGGTCGCGCTCACCGAGGCGCTCCGCGCAGAGGTGCAGCGTAACAGCGGCGATCCGAGGGCCATCGTCGATGAGTTTCTCACGGGTCCGTACACGGAGTTGGGGCGCAGCGAGATCGACGGCATCGTGGTCGAGGGGGTGGAGTCGCAGGATGCCGCGCTGGTTTCGGCGTTCCTCAGCGGACCGATGGGCCGGCTCTCGGCGGGATCGGAGATGGCGGAGGACGTCGTCGCACGTTTGTGGGTGGATGTCGCGACGGGCTGGCCGGTGGAAATGACCCTGGATATCGCCGGCACCGACGGCGGGAGCGAGACCCACGTCGTCGTCACCGACTTCCAGTGGGACGCCGAGATCGCCCCGGAGGCCTTCTCGCTGGAGATTCCCGCCGACTACCAGCCTCTGGCACGCGTTGATCTCGGGCAGATGGAACGCGGCGTGGAGATGGTCGAGGCCCTGGCTTACTTTGCCGAACTGAGTGGCGGGACCTATCCGACCAAGCTGACGCCGGCGGATATCGTCGGTGAGGTGGGCGCGATCTATGAGAAGCTAAATGCCGCCGGCGCCACGCCGAAGATGGATGACGATATGATCATCAAGCTCAAGTATGCGGCCACCTACGTCCGCGAGTTGGGCGACCAAGGCAAAGACCCGGCGTACTACGGCGACACGGTCACCCCCGCTGACGCCGGCAAGGTCCTGCTCCGCTGGAAGCTCGACGACGGCCGATACCGAATCATCTTCGGCGACCTCCGAATCGAAGACGTAACCCCCCAGCGCCTCGCCGAACTCGAAGCCAACTAACACACTCCACACAAACATCGAGCACAACAACAGGGCCGACCCCACCGGATCGGCCCTCTTCGCATGTGCCTCGCAAACTCGGCAGCCTTGGCGAGCGCAAGTGTCTTCCCTGAAATCATTCATCTCGCGTCCATTTTTTTCGCTTGCCTGGTGCCCGTCCGGCCCCTATAATACTCGGTTGAGATGTATCCCCGACAAGTGTGCGCCAAGTGAGTCTTGGAGCCCCATAAGGACCAAGGCGTTTAGCAGGACCGGGATTGGGAAATGCCTGATCTCAACGGGGCAGAAATCGGCGGGATAAGACGGTAAGTCCGGGGACTGAGACAAAAGAAGCGACTCATGGCACGATGAAACGAGGGTTGTTCCCGTCCGCCCTCCGCCCTTGTATAAAGGAGAAGGTATGAGCTGGGAGTTGGTGACCAGGGAAGACTACTTTGAGGGCAGTGATGCTCCGTTTATCTCCGTCTCAGGATCTCATTTTGCCTTCAGTGCCGCCTTCGTGAGGCAGGCCCAGCTTGAGGCCGGATGGCGGACGACCATCTATGTGGACGGTGACCAGCGGAGGATTGGCTTTGAGTTTCATGCTGACGATCGTCCAAATTCCTTCGCACTGTCAGCCGCGAGTGCAGACAAGGCAGGTCAGAAGAGAAAGGCGCTTCAGTGTGCTGCCACAGGGACGGTACGAAAACATGGCTGGATTGCTTCTGTGACAAAAGAACCTGCGAAGAACCGGCGTTTTTTGCCGAGGAAGGAAGGGAACAAGTGGGTCATCCACATTTGTCCGGCGTTCGAAGAGCGTCGCGCGCGTGAATCGACGGACATCCCGTCAGCAGCTGAAGGAATCTATCGCTACTTGAGGGAGGCCGGCGAGATAGTCTACATCGGTAGGGGGCCTATCAAGAAACGACTTCAGGCACCTGAGCGTAGGGATTGGGATTTCGATATTGTGGAGTACTCCATAGTCAAGGATCCGGATGACCAGGTGAAGTGGGAGGATTTCTGGATCCAGCGGTTTAAGGAACAGAACGGCGGGGCACTGCCCTTCTACAACAAGGTCTCAGGCTCTGCCAAGCACAGATGTGACTGACCGATCCTGTTGGAGCGCAGGGCAACTGCCGATCATGAGAGCGACGGCTTTCGGCAGTAGATTAGGAGTAGAGGATGACTGTAAGAGATGGCGTTGCGAGTTTCTTCCAGAAGGTAGTAGTTGAGTACAACTGCGGCGACATTCGGATTCTGCTTCGCGCCCGATTGGATGTGGCTGGTCCGCTTCTGGCATGCGTTGTCAACGGAATAGACATGCTAGGCGGGATGAAGCACGGTTTTCATGCGAAGAGTTGTCACAGGTCAAAGGAGTTCATGAAGGAATACATGCATCTGTCAGAAGAACACGCGGCGTTGCTCTATAGGGCTGTCAGGTGTGGAATAGCCCATGAGGGTGTTCCGAAGCCTGGGATTAGGTTTTTTGTATGCGACGAGCCTGTAGACTCGGGCACGTACTTCTACAGAGGACAGGATGATATGGTCTGGCTGAACGTGACCGAACTGTGTCGTCAATACCTGGCGGTCGTAGAGGCGATTGCGGAAAGACCTAGCGATCACTTGTCACACGTACCACCAGCAGACCAGATGTCCAACCGCCTGTTCCTGCGTGCGAGCGTGGGGAAGAGCATCGATGATTTCTGTGATCTACTCGCAGCAAGAGTGAATGAGAAGGTTGAACGTGGTGAAATTCATGTAAGTGCAAGTCCCTTTCTTCCAGAGTTGCTTTCCGGCTACACTGTGAGAGATGATTACTCGCGTCCCGGGAGGAAGTGAAAGTCAGGCGTGTCAGTACATTCTGCAATGTTTTTCCCTTTCGTGAGATTCGTGCGGAGTCTACAATCGTTGTCATGCTGGGGTGTCTCCGGTTGCCTATGGCGCATTGATCTGGAATCAGAGAATTGTGGAGGAGTAAAGATGGTTGGGCGGTTGCTGTTGTTCGTTGGGTTGTGTGTTGTCTCGGTGCAGGCGCAAGCGGCGGAGTTCTATGTGGACCCGGCGAAGGGCAGTCCCAGGGGGGATGGGAGTGCGGAGCGGCCGTGGCGGACGATTCAGGAGGTCCTGGACGCCGGGCTGGTCGAGTCGCAGCAGTGGGATAAGCTGCCCTATAGCGAGCAAAGCACGCTCGTGGCGAAGAACGCCGGGGCGCCGGTGCGGGCGGGCGACACGATCTGGCTGCGGTCGGGCTTCCATGGCGACGTGGAGATCGACCGGTATTATAACCTTGGGCACATCACCATAGCGGCCGAGGACGGGCATACGCCGTGCCTGGCGTCGCTGCGCATTCGGGCCAGCTCCCGCTGGACGATCCGCGGGCTGAGCATCAGCGCCGAGTTCGGGCAGAGCTATCGGCGACGAACGCTGGTTCACCTCGAAAGCCACAACTGGCGCGGCCCCGTCCACGATATCGTCGTGGAAGATTGTGCGATTCGCTCCGTCGCGGACGCCTCCGCGTGGACGGCCGAGAACTGGGACCAACTGGCCTGCAACGGATTGCAGGTGGACGGTACGCGCATGACGATCCGCAACAATCGCCTGCTCAACGTCAACTTCGGGATCTCCGTCGATGCCAGCCACTCGCTCATCGCCGGCAATGTTGTCGAGAATTTCGCGGGCGACGGCCTGCGCGGGCTCGGCAACCACTGCACCTTCGAGTACAACGTCGTGAAGAACTGCTACGACGTCAACGCGAATCACGACGACGGTTTTCAGTCGTGGTCCGTGGGCCCCGACGGCGTCGGCACCGGCGAGGTCGTCGGCGTCGTGCTGCGCGGCAACACCGTCATCAATTACGTCGATCCGAACCAGCCTCATCGCGGGGCCCTGCAGGGGATCGGCTGTTTCGACGGCACCTTCGTGGACTGGATCGTCGAGAACAACGTGATCATCACCGACCACTGGCACGGCATCACGTTAGGCGGCGCGCGCAACTGCCTCGTGATTAACAACACCGTGCTGGACCGCAACGACACGCGGCCCGGCCCGCCGTGGATTTGCGTCGACAAGCACAAGAACGGCACGGCTTCCGTCAACTGCGTGGTCCGCAACAACCTGGCCACGGCCTTCCGCAACGGGGCGGGTGTGCTGGAAGAGAATAACCTGAGAATCGACGACCCGGCCGCCCTCTTTGTCGATCCGGGCCAGTGCGACGTGCACCTGTTGCCCGGAGCGGCGGCGATCGACGCCGGTAGTGGCGTCGGTGCGCCGAAGCTCGATCGCGACCACATCGCCCGGCCCCAGGGCAACGGGATCGACATCGGCGCCTACGAATGGCACGCGGCTGATGTACTGCCGGTCGACGAGGACAACGGCGATCTTTGAGCGGCTGCGCCGGTAGGCAAATGCTGTGAGAGTTGTCATCGTGGCCGCGAGCGGGCATAATGCCAGCCGAATGGAAATCGAAAGCCTCCACGAAAGGACAACGATCATGGCAAAGTCGAGTTGGTGTGTTGCCTGGGCAGTCGGGATTCTTGCGGTGCTTGGGGTCGGCGGCGGCTGCATGTCTGCGAAGAAGGCGTACGAGCCTTCGTGGGAATCGCTCGCGAAGCATACGGAGGCGCCCCAGTGGTTCCGGGACGATAAGTTCGGGATCTACTTTCATTGGGGCGTCTATTGCGTGCCGGCGTTTGGCAGCGAGTGGTATCCGCGCAACATGTACATCAAGACGAATCGCGAGTACAAGCACCATGTCGCGACATATGGCGAGCCGACGGAGGTTGGCTACCACGATTTCGTCCCGCAGTTCAAGGCGGAGAAGTTCGACGCGGATGAGTGGGCGGAGCTGTTCGTACAGGCCGGGGCGCGCTTCGCGGGGCCGGTCGCCGAGCATCACGATGGGTTCGCCATGTGGGACAGCGACGTCACGCCGTGGAATGCCAGGGACATGGGACCCAAACGCGACATCACGGGCGAGCTGGAGAAGGCGATCCGCAAGCGCGGGATGAAGTTCGTGGCAACCTTCCACCACGCCCGCAACAGCCTGTGGCGCAAGGACGGCGACTGGACCGGGCATTACGAGTTCGTCAAGAAGGACTTCCCGTCGTTGCTCGACGATCCGCAGGCCGCGATCCTCTACGGCGACATGCCGCGCGAGCAGTTTCTCCAGATGTGGAAGGGCAAGCTCGTCGAGGTCATCGACAAGTACCGGCCCGACCTGATGTGGTTCGACGCCTGGTTCGATGAGATCCCGCCGCAGTATCAGCAGGAGTATCTGGCGTACTACTTCAACCGGGCCGCCGAGTGGGGCAAAGAGGTGGTCGTGACGACGAAGCAGGACCTGCCGCGGGAGGTCGCGGTCGACGACTTCGAGAAGGGCCGGGCCGACCGGCTCACCGGCTACGTCTGGCTGACCGACGATACGATCAGCAAGGGAAGCTGGTGTTATACGCAGGATTTGCAGATCAAGGACACGGCCGAGGTGCTGCACGTGCTGATCGACATCGTCAGCAAGAACGGGCAACTACTCCTGAACATCTCGCCGAAAGCCGACGGCACGATCCCGCAGGAGCAGAGGAATGTGCTCCTGGGCATCGGTGCGTGGCTGAAGAAATACGGCGAGGCCATCTACGAGACGCGGCCCTGGCTGACCTACGGCGAGGGCCCGACGCGGATGGAGAAGGGCGGCCACTTCGTCCGCATGAAGGGCGGATACACGCCGCAGGACATTCGCTACACGTGCAAAGGCTCGACGATTTACGCTACCGCGCTCGGCTGGCCCGGCGCGAATGCGAAGGTCGTTCTGACCTCCTTCGCGTCCGACAGGCTGCAAGGCGATTTGCGCGTCACGGGCGTCTCGATGTTAGGCAGCCCGGAGCCGATCGAGCACGAGCGGCGCGAGGACGGCCTGGTTCTCACCACGCCGGGTGAAAAGCCCGATGATCTCGCCGTGGTCTTCAAGATCGAGACGACGGGTTCCGCCGAATTCATCGGGCCGGAGAACGTCGTGTCCCTGCCGGTCGAGAAGGCCGTCCTGGAGGGCGGGCGGATCGCTCTGGAATCCAAGGTGAGCGGCCGGCAGAACGTCGGCTTCTGGGACAACCCGGAGGAGAAGCTCCACTGGCTGCTCACGATCTCCGATGCCGGCGCCTACGCGGTGTACGGCGAGTTCGCCGGCATGTCGCCGAGTGAGGCCACGTTCGAGGCGGCGGGGCAGTCTGTTACGGCCGATATCCCGAGCACCGGCGACTGGACGAAGCCGAAGATGGTCAAGCTCGGCCGCGTCGAGTTTGGCCAGCCCGGCGTTTATCACGTGCAGCTCCGGGCGGCCAATGCCGTCACCTGGAAGGCCGTGAATCTCTGGCAGGTGCTGCTGCGACCGACGAAGTGATCCGTCGGAGGCATCGCCGCAGCGCATAAAAAGAGCAGGCCCATCGCCGGGCCTGCTCTTGATGTGACATCATTGCTTGCGGAGGATCACGGCCGCGTCAGCGGAGCCGTGTCGACCGATAGATCTTCCAGGCTGTCGTACAGCACCTGAATCACATACGCGCCGTTGTGAGCGAAGGCGCCCGGGTCTTTCTGCGAGTACTGGTAGTTGTACGCCGTACGCAGAAGTCTCGGGGTCCAGCTACCGTAGCTTCCTTCGCCGTCATCGGCCTGGCCGTTGTCGTTGTCGTCGCTGAAGAAGTATGGGTACGAATGGCCATCGTACGCGATCGGCTTGCCGACGACGTCCCTTGCGTAGTCCATCATCGCACCGAGGAGGATGTCGGCGAGAGATTCGATCTCGCCGGCGAGGCCCTCGGTCACGCTGCCGTCGCCGTCGAAGTCCTTCTGGCTCTTGCGGATGTTGCGAACGTTCGTTGTGCCGTGGCAGAACGAGCTGCCGCAGGCGTTGGTCTGGACGTTTAAGGCGTGCGTATCGTGACACTCGGTGCAGGTGTCGAAACTGCTGATGTGTTTGAAGCGCCCGTGGTAGGCCTTGCCCTCATATTCGTAGGCGCCCTTGGCTTGTGTGCCGAAGAGGGTGGCCCCGGCCGCGAAGTAGTGCACGTTGATGAATCGCAGACTGCCGGACACGGTGTCGAGATCCAGCCCGGCAATCGCCTCTTCGACACTGGCGCCGGATTCGCGACCCTGATGGCAGTTGATACAGAGGTTGCTGTCCGGATCACCCGTATCGAGCTCGGCGCCGCTCGGGAACGTGACCTCTTCGACCACGCGTCGCGTATACTCCGGCAGCGAGTCGTGGCAGGTTTCGCACTTGAGACCGTTGGACAGCGGCTGCGAGACGGTCACCCCTTCTTCCAGGAAGAAAGGCAGGCCCGCCGCCGAGTGACACTTGCTGCATCGTCCGGAGACTTCCCCATCTTCGTCCCAGTGCCGCCAGGGTTCCTCCGAGCCGGCGAAGTGACCGGCGTCGACACGAGCGAGGTTGGCAACCAGGGTCGCGTCCAGGTCCTCAATGGAGTCGTGCAGCAATTGGATCATATACTTGCCGCCGTGGGCGAAGGCGCCCGGGTCCTTCACGGAGAACTGGTAGTTGAAGGTCGCCTTGAGCAGGCGTGGGGTGAAGGCTTTGTACCCGCTGGTTTCGTTTGGATCAACCACGCCGTTCGCGTTGTCATCAACGAAGAAGTACGGGTAGGAGTGGCTATCATATGCGATGGGGGTTCCGGCGTTGCCGGCGTAAGCCTGGATGGCCGCGTAAAGGATCTCCTGCAGGCCTTTCACCTCATGGTAGATCCCCTCGGCCACGTCGCCGTCTCCGTCGTAGTCGTGCGCCGAGGAGACCATTCGCACGTGCTTCAGGTCCTCGACCGTGGTCACAGCCGGGTGACAAGTCACACAGGAGTGGACTTCGACCTCCAGGCTGTGGGGATTATGGCAATCGACGCACGTGTCGATGCCGGAGACGTGGGCGGATTTGGCGTCGTACGACTTGCCCTCGTACTGGTATCCACCCTTGGCGAATGTGCCGAGCTGGGTGGCGGCGGCGGGGAAGTAATGGATGTTGCGGAAGCTCAGCGACGTATTGACCTCATCAGCCTCGGTCGCCCCCTTGTCAGCGAGGTAGGCATCGACCGAGACGGAAGATTCGCGGCCTTGATGGCACTGCATGCAGACGGCCTCACTGGCGAGGCCGGTGATCTCTTCGCCCGACGGCATGACGACGCTGTTCAAGTCGGCCGTCGCGACGTTGTGGCAGGCCGTACACTCGATCGTGGTGCCGATCGGTGCGGCGTGATCCACCACGCCGGCCTCTGTCCCATCCGCGCCCAGAAAATCCTGGAATCCAGGCGTGCTATGGCACTTCGCACAACTGGTCGGCACTTCCGGCAGATCGTCCTCGTCCCAGTGTACGAAGGCCTCCGCCTCCGCGTCGGCGTGGCCGGAGGCCATCCAGAGATCCTCGTTCGGAATCTCCACGTCGTGGCACTCAGCCGTCACCGACAGGGACGCATCCGCGGCGTATGTCGATGCCGCCAGTGACACCGCTCCGATCAGCAGGACCGATGCCCCCAGCCAATTCGTCCACCTGTCCGACTGCTTCTCTGACCTGCGTCTTGCTGTCGTCATTGTCGTACGAACCTCACCTTAAGAAGATAAGACCAAGCTTTTCGAAATCACGGCATGCTCCTCCGTGGAGCACCACCGCCCAGACGAGCAGGGCGATTGCCCCTTATTAGCAAGCCCTGTGCCAGAGCAGTCAATCCAGGTCTCGCCTTCGGGGCTGCGTGGCTAAGTATTTGTCAAATAAGCATTTATATCCCGCGAAAAAGTCTTGCCCGTAAGGTTCAATCACCTTCGGCGGGCGATGCTTTCTCACAAGTGAGAAGTTAATGCGGTCCATGTCCCAAGCACAAGAAGGGCGATTCCTGCATAGGGTGGAGGTTTTTGCCTATCCTGTGGCTGGGGCATTACCGCCGGGTCCGGGCACGGGCGAGGATTTGTGTTGCGGGGCCTCGGCCCGTTCCGTATATGTCTTACCGCAAATGGACGGCATGAGTCGAACGGGAGTTGCTGAATGATCCTGGTATGGTTTGTATACGGCCTGGCATTTTTCGTTCTGGGCCTGGTAATCATTGTCTATCCGAAGAGAGGCAGCCGATTTGATTTGGCCAGAGACATCTGGCTCATCGGGGCCTTCGGAATCGTTCATGGCCTGAATGAGTGGCTGGACATGCTCATCGACATCGGGCGCCCCCTGCCGCCGGAGTTCCTGGCGAACGTGCAGATGCTCACTCTGGGCGGCTCGTTCTTTCTCCTGCTGCAATTCGGAGTCACCGTTGCCTTCCGGAGAGTCAGGCGCGGTGCTGTTCTGCGTGTGATTCCCGTCGTGCCGGCTGTCGTTTGGCTGGCCATTGTCTTGTGTGTGGGGTCGCCCCGGCGGCTCCTGATGGGAGATATCTGGGCCCGCTACCTGCTGTGCGTGCCGGGAGCGTTTCTCACGGCGTGGGCCCTTCTTTCGCAGGTGCCCGATTTCCGGGCGATGCGGCTGCCTTCGGTGACGCGAAATCTGATCGTCGCGGCTGCGACGTTTGCCGTCTATGGGGTTCTCGCCGGACTATGCGTGAAGAAGGCGAGCTTCTTCCCGGCTACCATCGTCAATTACGACAACTTCATTGCCCTCACGGGTTTTCCCGTGCAGGTGTTCCGGGCCCTCTGTGCTGTTCTGGCGGCTTGGAGCATCATCCGCATCCTTGACGTTTTCCGCTGGGAGACTCAGGAGGCCCTGCGGATCAGCGAGTTGCGATGCGCGACGATCGCCTCGGCCATGCCGGTCTTTCTGTTCATGACCGATCGGGATACGGTCGTCACGTTCGTCCAGGGCAAGGGCCTGGACGTCCTCGGGTTGCGTCCGGAGCAGATTCAGGGCCGGCCGATCTCGGAGGTGTTCCCATCCGGCGAGCAACTTGCGGCCGATTGCCGGCGGGCGCTGTCCGGGGAGGCCTTCGTGACCGACGCCCGCATGAACGGGGCAACGTTTGAGCTCTACTATTCGGCTCTGAGAGATCCGACGGGCGTGGCCACGAATGTTGTGGCCGTGGCGCTCGACATCACGGCGAAGATTCTCGCCCAAGGCGAGCGGGACGAGTACCGCCGCAGGATGGAGAAAACCGCCCGTGAGGCGGCGGCGGGCATACTCAGCGCGACGATGGCCCGGCAGGTCGCCGAGCCGCTATCTGTGACCGAGCTTGTTTTGGAGAGAGCCATGGCGGACTTGGCCCCATCCGACATACCGGATGCCGTGCGAAACAACCTGCGGAAGAGTCTTTCCGAGATATCCAGGGCCCATGAGACGTTGCAGCGCTTCATGGACGTTGCCCATCCAGGCGAGCCGGCTGCCGAGCAGCCCGTGGGGCTGTATCAGACCGCGAAGCGGACGATGAGCGTCTTCGCAGACAGTTCGCAGCGCAAAAGACTGACCATCGCGATCAAAGATATGGATATCGTGCCGCTGATGAGTGTCTCACCGCGGGAAGTCGAGCAGATTTTCTATCACCTGATTCAGCGGGCGATTGATGTTGCCGGAGGCGATGTCGAAAACAAACTCGTGATCCACTGCTCGGCGGACGACGGGAGGATTGAACTGGTGTTCTCCGACACGTGCGGGGGTATGCCGCCGGGACAGCCCGAGCGCGCGTTTGACCCCGTTCTCGTCGGCCCGCAGGGGACTGCGGGGGCCGGGCTTGGTCTGGCGGTCGTGAAGCAGATTGTCACAGACCACGGCGGGGGAATCACCGTTGCGACCGAGGCCGAAGGAACGACGGTCTTCAGAGTCAGGCTTCCCGCAAAAAGGGTGTACTGACGCGGTACTTGCCGCCACTCCGTGGGCAGGCAAAACGCCGGCGACCGGCCGGGTCGCGTCCCACTGCCGGATGCGAAGCCCGAAGTGCATGTAAAGTCTTTTTGAGTAAAGGCTTAGGTGCGTCGCGGCCACGGGTGGTTCAGCCGTATTTGTTCTCGGGCTACGGCCAATCGGATGGGGCTCGGCCGCCCAAAGAGCTTGAGTTTCCGAACCGATATGCGTATAATGAGTGCTCTTGTCCCGGGGATTATCGATTTCGGGAATGTGGGGGCAAGCAAGGGACTCGCCGCATCCAGCAGGGATACATAGGAAGTGAAGAAGCCGGGTAGTGATATTGAGAACAGGGTTTTGGCCGCTTTGCAGGACGGCTTGCCCGCAAGCCGCACGCCGTACAGCGACATGGCTCGCGCGATCGGCATCTCCGCCAATGAGCTTCTGACGGTCCTGGGCCGCTGGAAACGGGAGGGCACGATACGGCGGATGGGTGCCATCGTGAATCATTTCCAGGTGGGTCTGGCCGAGGGCGCCATGGTGGTGTGGATGGTTGAACCGGAGCGGATCACTGACGCAGGAGCCATTTTAGCCGGTTTCGAGGAGGTCACCCACGCTTACGAGCGGCGGACCTCGCCGGGCTGGGAATACAGCGTGTACACGATGGTGCACGGCGCGACGGAGGAGGCGGTTCGGCGGACCATCGAACGAATGAGCGAGGCCGCCGGGGTATCCGACTATGTGATTTTGTCCACCTGCAAGGAATTGAAGAAAGCAGCGCCGCGATATATCGGCTGACCCCAGGAGCAGCGATCGGCAAGCCTGGGGATCATGAATCCTCAGGGCGGCTCGAATCCGCGATCGAAGGTGGAAACGAGGTTCAAGATGCTGGAGTTGTCTGCGTCGGAGACAATTGTATTTTCGTTGATTGTGTTGGCTGACGCCGCGGCGGCGGTGCTGTGTGCCTTGCAGCTTCTCAAGAGGCCCGGGCGATATGGGGCCTTGCTCATGCCGCTGGTCCTGGCGGCCGTTCTCCTCGATGCCGCACTGCTCACGCTCCGGGGCGTATCGATCCAGGCGGTTCCGCTGACGGGCCTGTTCGATTCGCTCGTCTTGCTGGCCCTCGTCTTCGGCGTTCTGTATCTGCTGCTCAGGCTCGCGGTCGACCAGGTCTGGTTCGGCGCCGTGATGGTGTGGGTGATCCTGGGCATCGTTCTGATGGCCGCACTCGTGGCCGAGCCGGCCTCGACGCCTCATGAGGTGGCCGGAACGCCCTGGGCCGTTGCGCACGCCAGCGCGATGATCTTAGCGGCGGCCTCGGTCCTGTTCGCGGCCGCGAATTCGGCGCTGTATCTGCTCGGCAGCTACCGGCTCAAGCACAAGGGTATCATGCAGGTCCTGGGCAGGATGCCGAGCATGGAAACGCTCGGCCGCATGAACGGCCTTGGAGTGCGGATCGGCTTTGTCCTGCTCACGCTGGGGGTGATCAGTGGGCTGGGTCTCGCGTCGTTGGTCGGTCCCGGGGTTGCCCGGTGGCTGGCGGACGGCAAAGTCGTCTGTATCATAGGGGCTTGGGGCCTGTTGGGTGCGGCGTTGATTCTGGATTCGCTTCGTCTGCTCAAGGTCAAGACGCGGGCTTATATGACGATCGCCGCGTTCGGATTGATTCTATTGGCGATCATCGGGGTCACGGTCGCGGGGGTAACGCAGCATGAATTCTCGCGGGCTCTTACTGTCGGCGATTGTGAGTTCTGCGCCACCGGGCAGCGAGCGCCGATCGGGAATTTAACAACGTGAGTTCAAGATGAGCATTGTCGTTCTCGGCCTGAATCATAAGAGCGCTCCCGTGAACATCCGGGAGCGACTGGCGTTCAGCACGTCGGACGTCACGGCGGCGCTGCGCCGGCTCAAGGAGATGGAACACAAGGCCGAGTTCGTTCTGCTGTCGACGTGCAATCGGGTCGAGCTGTATTACGCCGGCGAACAGAAATCGGGGCAGATCGCCGGGCGGCTGGTGGCCTTCCTGTCGGGCTTTCACAACATCGAGCCGGAGCAGTTCAAACCTTGCCTGTACTTTCACGAGGATGAGGAGGCGGTGCGGCATCTGCTCATGGTCTCGGCGGGTCTGGACAGCATGGTCGTGGGCGAGGCGCAGATTCTCGGGCAGGTCAAGGAAAGCTACAAACTGGCCTGTGCGGCCAAGAGCACCGGCAAGATCCTCAACCGGCTGTTTCATTCCGCATTCTTCACGGCCAAGAGCGTCCACACCAGCACGGCTGTCTCGAACGGCCGGGTGAGCGTAGCCGGCGTCGCGGTGGAGCTGGCCCTGCAACTCTTTGCCGATATCACCCGTGCCAAGGTCGTTGTCATCGGCGCCGGCGATACGGGCGAGCTGGTCGTGCGGCACCTCCGGAAGGCGGGTTGCACGGATGTCACGGTGGTGAACCGCTCGCACGAGCGCGCGGCCGACCTGGCCAAGCGCCTCTGGATCACGGTCGGGCGGTGGGAGGAATTAAGCGAGCGGATCGGCCAGGCGGATATCGTCATCTCCTCGGTCGCTGCGCAGGAGTACCTGTACACCCGGGAATCGTTCGAGCAGGCCGTGCAGAGGCGAAAGACGGGCTCTCTGCTGATCATCGACGTCGGCGTGCCGCGCAATTTCGATCCCGCCATCAACAAGATCGCGGATGTCTACCTCTACAGCATGGACGAGCTCAAGGAGGTCGCCGAGCAGAATCTCAAGGCCCGGGAGGAAGATATGGCCGGCGGCCTGGAGATCGTCTATGCGCAGGCCGGCGAGTTCATGGACTGGTTCCACGCGAAGGACATCGGCCCGCTGATCGGCCGGATGCAGGAAGAGTTTCAGCAGATCGGCCGACGCGAGCTCGAACGATTCCTCGTCGGGCCGCGACAGGATGCCTCCTGTCGGATGCAGTTAGAAGAGACGGTGAATCGCGTGGTGAACAAGCTTCTCCATTGCGTGATCAAGAACGTTGACGCCGTGGCGAAAGAGACCGGTCCGACCGAAGCGGCCAAGCTCGTCGACGCCATTCTCCAGCGGGCGCGCGAGATTTCCTGCGAAGCGAAACATGACGAGGATATGCACGTATGAAGCCCGCGCCGGCGTCCGAACGAATCTTGCGAATGCTCTTCTGGGAGACGACTGTCCGGTGCAACCTGGCGTGCGCCCACTGCCGGCGTCTGGAATCGAATGAGGCCGACGTTGGGGATCTTTCAACGGCGCAGGGCCGGATGCTGATCGATCAGCTTGCCGAGCTGGGCCGTCGTCAGCCGCACATGCCTGTGCTGGTGTTCTCGGGCGGCGAGCCGCTCTGCCGGGAGGATTTGTTTGAGCTCATCGGCCTGGCCCGGCAGCACGGGATCACGCCGGCATTGGCTACGAACGGGACGACGGTCACTCCTGAGATCGCCGAGCAGATCCGAGACAACGGGATCGCGCGCGTCTCCGTGAGCCTCGACGGCGCCACCGCCGACGTGCATGACAGGATGCGCCAGATCCCGGGGGCTTTCGACAGGGCGCTGGAAGGCATTCGGCACCTGCGCGAAGTCGGCGTGCCGTTCCAGATCAATGTCACACTGACGAAACAGAACGCCGGACAATTGCAGGAGGTGTACGACCTGGCGAGGTCGCTTGGGGCGGTCGCCGTTCACATCTTCATGCTCGTTCCCGTGGGCTGCGGCTTGGTCCTGGCCGAGACAGACATGCTGTCGCCCCAGCAATACGAACAGATCATGCGGGATATCTGCGCGTTGGAGGGCAAGGGGCAGATCCAGATCAAGGTGACGTGCGGGCCGCATTACGAGCGGGTCAAGAGAGAGCTGGGATTGCACAAGGCGCAGCCGGGCCACGGTCATCCGAGCGGGGCCGTGCCGGGAAGGTCCGGGCACGGCGGCTCTTCGCGGGGCTGCCTCGCGGGCCTCGGCGTGCTATTCGTCAGCCATCGCGGCGACGTTTACCCCTGCGGCTACCTGCCGGTGAACTGCGGGAACATCCTGGAAGAGAAGCTCGTACGGATTTGGGATGAGAACGAAGACTTGGCCCGCATGCGTGATGCCGGGTCTCTGGAGGGCAAGTGCGGCGTTTGCGGCTACCGGCAGGTATGCGGAGGCTGTCGCGGCCGGGCATTCGGCGCGACCGGCAACTACATGGCCGAGGAGCCGTTTTGTGCGTATCTCCCTCGTGCGCCGAAGGCATGACGGGATGAGGTGGAATATTCGATGATCAATATCAGCAAGCTCTACTGCGATCAGATCACGCCGGGTGATTGGCTGCGTTACGGCAGAAAAGGCTCCGGCGAACGCCGGGGCGAAGTCGTTCCGGCCAAGGCCTCCGAGAGAAGGCCGATCGTTGTGTGGAACATCACGCGCAACTGCAATCTGCAGTGCGTTCACTGTTACAACGACAGCGGGCCGGACAAGACCTGCAACGAGATTTCTACGGCCCATGCGAAAGCCGTGATTGATGATTTAGCCGCGTTTGGCGTGCCCTCGGTCCTGTTCTCAGGCGGCGAGCCGCTCATGCGGCACGATCTCTTCGAGCTGATCGAGTACGCCGTCGGCAAGGGCCTTCGTGCGGTCGTCTCGACGAACGGCACGCTGATCGCAGCCGATCAGGCCCGCGAGATCAAGCGGCTTGGGGTCTCGTACGTGGGAATCAGCCTCGACGGGATCGGACCGATCAACGACAAGTTCCGCGGGGTCGCCGGCGCATTCGAGCGGGCGGTCCGGGGTATCCGGAACTGCCAGGAGGCCGGCGTTCGGATCGGCCTTCGATTGACGCTGACGCGCAGGAACGTCCAGGACCTGGAAGGGCTGTTCAACTTCTTCGACGCCGAAGGGATCGAACGGGCGTGCTTCTACCACCTCGTCCCGAGCGGTCGCGGGGCGGCCATCGCCAACGAGGATCTGACCCATGCCGAGAGCCGCGATGCACTGGATCGTATCCTGGCCAAAACGAGGTTCTTCAAGCAGGCCGGACGTAAGACGGATATTCTGACCGTCGACAATCACGTGGACGGCGTCTATCTGTACCTCAGGCTGTTGGCCGAAGGCTCGGAACGGGCGCCGGAGGTGTGGAAGCTGCTCACCTGGAACGGTGGAGGCCTCTACAGCAGCGGTGTCGGCATCGGTTGCATCGACTACAACGGCAACGTTCACCCGGATCAGTTCTGGTGGCACTACGACCTCGGCAGTATTCACGAACGTCCCTTCAGCGAGATCTGGATGAACCCCGATGAACCTCTGCTGAAAGGGCTCCGGGATCGGCGCTCGTACGTCAAGGGCCGCTGCCGGCTGTGCCGATTCTTCGACGCCTGCGGCGGCAGTCTTCGCGTCCGGGCGGATGCCTATCTCGGAGATCCCTGGGCGCCGGACCCGGCCTGCTATCTCAGCGACGAGGAGATTGGCCTCGGCGAAGCCGAGCGAGAGGAACTCGTCCGAACCGGCGAATGCTATGACCTTCCCCGGTAGCCCGGGGTATCGCCCCTGAAAACCTCGTTTTAGCGGTTGTCTGCCAGTGCTGGGGTAGTGTGGGATATGGCGAGTCCTAATAATTCCCAATATCGGGAATATTTTTCTTGTTTTCTGATCCCTTCGGCGCTACAATGCGTATGAGCAGGGGCTTGGGGGCAGCTCATGCCTCAAGAGTAGGAGGGTTCCGGGGTCTTCCGGCGGATCGGACAACGAACGTATCGAGGGCAACGATGGTCTTACGGGCGTGCACGTTTCACGACCAGGCGAACGCAGATGGCGGCTTCCATCGATCGCTGGCGGACCAGATTCTGTGGCTGATCTCTCTGCGGTGGATCGCGGTTTCGGTGGTCGTGGTCGGGACGCTGGTGGGGACGTATCTGTTTCCCGTGTTGTCCGGTGCCGGGCCCCTGTACGCCGCCGCTGCATTCCTGCTGGCCTGCAACGTGATTTACGCGATCGTGGCCCGCCGGACCTGCCGTGGTAGGCAGCGAGGCTGTATTGTCTTGGCGATGGTCCAGATGGAGGTCGATCTGCTGGTCCTCACCGCCGTCTTGCACTTCGCGGGCGGCGTGCTGAATCCGTTTCTGTTGTTCTATGTGTTCCATGTCATCATCGCGACCATCATCCTGCCGCGGAATCTGTCCTTTATCGTGGGCCTGACGGCGATTTTCCTGTTTGGCCTGCTGGCCGTGAACGAGCTACACGGCGGGGCGTTTCTCGGGCACTATCCACTGCAACTGTCGGCGGGAGGCGGCCTCTGGAGAAATCCCGTCTACGGACTCGCCGCATTCGTGGCGTTTGCCTGCACCGTGATGCTGGCGCAGTACCTGACGCGCATGATCATCGCACGGATGGTATCCAAGGAGATGGAAGCCGCGAGAAACAGCGATGTACTCCGTGCAATCATCAATGCGATGGCGGAAGGGCTGATGTTCGTCACGAGCGAGGGGCGGATCGTGCTGTGCAACCCTGCGGCCCAGCGGTGGCGAGGCGATGGCCGAGCCGGAGACGGCGGTCTGACCGATGGCTTTCCAACACCCCTGGCCGAACAGATCAAGGCCCTGATGGAATCGCGCGACGGCTCGGAGCGGCCCGGCGAGTTGGTTGGGTTCGATACGACCGGTCCGGAGAAGCGATTCATCGAGGCCAGAAGCCATCCTGTGGTTGGTCTCGACGGCGTGCCGCTCGGGCACGTCATCGTTGGCCAGGACCTGACCGAGCACAAGAAGCTCGAGGCCGACCTGCTTGATCGGACCGAACAGCTTACGACCATCAACGAGATGCTGAGGGAATCCAGGGTCCGCATGGCGCAGCGCGAGAAGATGGTCGCGCTGGGCCAGATGGCGGCCGGGATCGCCCACGAGATCGGCAACCCGCTGACGAGTCTTTCCTCCGTCGTGCAATACATTCACCGAAAGTGTGCGGACGAGGAGCTCAAGAAGCTATGTTCCGTCGTGGATCATCACGTGGGGCGCATCTCGGCGATCCTGAAGCGCATGTTGAGCCTGGCGAAGCCGGCCACCTCCGAATACAAATGGGTGGACATCAACGAGCTGGTGGCAAACACCCTGTCTCTGGTCCGGTTCGACAAGCGGGCCCGGCAAGTAACGATGACGGATGTCCCCAATGCGGACCTGCCCATGGTCTGGCTGAGCCCGCAGAACCTGGAGCAGTGCCTCCTCAATATCGTGATGAATGCCCTGGACGCGATGGCCGCCAAGGGCCCCGAGCACGAGCACAAGCTCGACATCGTCAAGACGGTGAAGGATGAGACGGTGGAGATCCGCGTGACGGACACCGGTGTCGGGATGAGCCCGGACGTGTGCCGACGCGCGTTCGAGTCCTTCTTCACGACGAAGGAAATCAGCAAGGGAACGGGCCTGGGCCTGTTTATCAGCTACAACCTGATTACGGAGATGGATGGCACGATTGAGCTGCAATCCGAGCCGGGCCGGGGCACCACGGCGGTGATTCGCATCCCCGTGCGGCCGAAGAAGGACCTGATCGCCGGGGCCGAAGCCGGCAGCGAAGATGCAGGGGATTTGTGGCGGACCGAGAGGTCCTGCTATTAAGACGAAGTATGGAATGGGATTCTATCCGTGAAGAAAGCGCATAGGTTATGACCGATCAGAAACCAGGTATACTGTTGGCGGATGATGAGGTGACGTTCCGGGAGACCTTCGCGAAAGTCCTCGAAGAGGAAGGGTTCTCGGTCACGGCGGTGAGCGACGGCCGGGCGGCAGTGGACGCCATGACGAAGCAGTCGTTCGCCGTGGCCATCCTGGATATCCAGATGCCCGGCAGTGACGGGATCAGCGTGCTCCGGGAGGCGGTTGCGATTCGGCCGCAGATGCGCGTGATCATGGTCACCGCGTACGGGACGGTGGAAATGGCGGTCGAGGCCATCAAGCTCGGCGCGTGCGACTACGTCATGAAGCCGGTCAATTTCGATGAGATGCTGACGAAGATTCGCCAGCACCTGCGCTACGTCGAGCTGGAAACGGAGAACCGGAAGCTTCGCGAGGAACTGAACGGCCGTTTCGACGTCAGCCAGATCATCGGCGAGACGCGCGTGATGAAGCAGGTGTTCGAGACGGTCTGCAAGGTGGCGCCGACCCGCAGCAACGTGCTGATCACCGGCGACAGTGGTACGGGCAAGGAGCTCGTGGCCCATGCGATTCACGCATTGAGCTCGACGAACGGCGGGCGCTTCATCGCCGTCAATTGCAGCGCGATCCCCGAGACTCTGCTCGAGAGCGAGTTGTTCGGCCACAAGAAGGGCAGCTTCACGTCCGCCTTCGAGGACAAGAAGGGGCTTTTCGAGACCGCGCGCGGCGGCACGTTGTTTCTGGACGAGATCGGGCACATGCCCATGAACTGCCAGGTCAAGCTGCTACGGGCCGTCGAGCAGAGGCAGATCCTGCCCATCGGCTCGACGGCGCCGGTGAACGTCGAATTGAGACTGGTCGCGGCGACCAACCGCGATCTCCCGAGCGAGATCAAAGAAGGCCGCTTCCGCGAGGATCTCTATTACAGGATGAACGTTGTCGGTATTCATCTGCCTCCCCTGCGCGAGCGGCGGGAGGATATCCCCCTGCTGGTGCGGCATTTCGTGAAGAAGTACAACGCGGAGATGGGCAAGCATTGCACGGGGGTCAGCGACGACGTCATGAAGATGCTCACGGATCACGAGTGGCGGGGCAACATTCGGGAGCTGCAGAACGTGATCGAGCGAGCGGTCATCTTCGCCGAGGGCGAGGTGATCGAGCTTTCGGACATCGGTTTGCCCGGCACCGACGCGGCCGCCGCCACGGAGGGCTCGGAGGACTTGCAGAACTCCGTCAGGGCCTATGAGAAGGAGCAGATCTACCGGGCCCTGAGCAAGTATGACTGGAACAAGGCGGACGCGGCGAAGGCGCTCGGGATTGGGGTTTCGAGTTTGTACCGAAAGATCGACGAGCTGGGAATCGTCAAGAGCCGGCAACGTCCCAGGAGAAACACCCCTCGGGGGGATGCCGACGAATTGAAGTTGAATTGAGTCAGGAGTCGCGACCGTCGCCGTCTCATGCAGTCTTGCGGCAGAGCAGGTGAGTGGATGGCTTCTGAAAGAGAGCGATGCCCTGCGGTTTTGGAATGGTGAGGATTTGTGAATCATGAAGATCAGTCAGGCTTCGGCATACGCCATGCACGCGTTGATGTATATGGTCCGGCACATGACCCAACTGCCCGTTACCAGCAAGACGATGGCCAAGGCGGAAGGGATCCCGGCCGGGTATCTGTCGAAGGTGTTGCAGCAGTTGGTCAGAGCCGGTTTCATTCGATCGGTTAAGGGGCATGAGCGGGGGTACGTTTTCGCCAGGCCGCCGGAGGAGATCAGCATGCTCCAGTTGTTCGAGGCCATGGAAGGGCAGCCGATGTTCGACGACTGCCCGCTGCGGCATTGCGCCTGCGGCGGGACGACGGAGAACTGCCGGATCTTCGCCCACTGGACGGCCGCCACGCGCAAACTCAAGGAACTGTTGGCGGAAACGACCGTCGCTTCGGCCGCCTGGAACCATCCGGAGCATCGTTTCAACGTGCTGCCGACCCTCACGACCAGCGATGCGACGGAATGAAATTCGTGTCTGCGCCGGTTGCCTTTGAACGAACGGCGTCGAACTTCCGGTGCCTCTTCGGCCCGGCAGGGCGCCGCGACTCAAAAAAATGAGGGCAAAAAAGCAGAATCTTGAAGATTCTCGCAAGTGAGAAACGGGCTTTCTTGTATGGTATTACTGGCCGAACGATCGGTCGGTCTGGGCGGAAGTATGAATGGACGAACTTGACCAAAGGATACTGGACGCTCTGCAGTACGATTTCCCACTGAACGAGCGGCCTTTCGATCTTCTGGCTGCGGGATTGGGGATCGATGTCGCGGAACTGTGGGCTCGTGTCGAGCGTATGCGCCACGACGGTACGATTCGGCGGCTCGGCGCCAGCCTCAATTCGAGGAAGCTGGGCTTCTCCAGCACCCTGGCGGCGGTCAGCGTCGAGCCGGACCGCGTCGACCGGGCCGCCGAGGTCGTTGGCCGTTACGACGAGGTTACGCATAGCTATCTGCGCGACCACCGGTTCAATATCTGGTTTACGGTCATTGCCCGCGATGCCGAAAAGATCGAGGCCATTCTTGAGGAGATTCGCGCGGCGCTGTCGTTGCCGTCTTCTGCGGTCCTGAATCTTCCGATGAAACGCGTCTTCAAGCTTGATGCCCGCTTCAAGACGCAGCGGTAACGCACGGGCGTCTACCATGGGGGTAAGTGCAGTCTGATCCATATCGGGGCGCTGTCTCTGTTCGGGACCTGGTGTGCGCCCGGGGGATCTTCTCAGATCTGAGAAGGCCTCGTGTCGCGCGGTGCTGTTGGGCCTGTCGGTTACTCCGGCTCAATTGAATGGTTCCGGGCGTTTCGATAGCATGGGCCATAAGAAGAAATCTCTGCGAGGATGTGTCGGGCCTTTGACGTCCGGGTGGATGCCAGATGACAATACTGTCTGAAAAGAATACTTGTGCGCACAAGGCGAGCAGGCAAGGCCTCGCGCAGATATTCCGCCCCATCTCCGCGGAGCTGCAAGCGGTGGAGCAGCAGCTCGCGCGTGCCCTCGGCGATGCTCGGGATGACGCGGTTCGTGAAATCGTTGATTTCCTGCTTGCCTCGCCCGGCAAACGCATTCGACCGGCGCTCGTGTTGCTCTCGGCCGGGGCGGCCGCCGAGACGGCGGACAACGGCCATGCATCGAGAGAGCTTGCCGTGAAGGTCGCAGCGGCCGTGGAGCTGATTCACATGGCCTCGCTGGTGCACGATGACCTGATCGATGCCGCCACGGTTCGCCATCATCGCGCCAGCGTCAATGCGAGGTGGGGCAGGCCAGTGGCCATTACGTTCGGCGATTACCTGTGCTCCAAGGCCCTTGCGCTGGTGGCCGAGTGCGAAGTCCCTCGCGTGTTCGCGATCCTGGGTTCGGAACTGTGCGCGATGTGCGAAGGGGAGCTGTCGCAGGTGGCGGGCCGGGCCGAGTTCGATGGGTCCGAGCGGGATTGCCTGGCCGTCATCGAGAAGAAGACGGCGGCCCTGTTCGGCGCCTGCTGCAACGCCGGCGCGTGGATCGGGGCCGGCGACCGGGACGTATGCAGGGCCCTTCAGGGGTATGGATTTCATCTGGGCGTGGCCTTTCAGATTCTCGACGATTGCCGCGACCTGTTGAGTGACCGGGAAGATCTCGGCAAGACGCCGGGGCAGGACCTGCTTGCAGGTGTTGTGACCTTGCCGCTGCTGTACGGAATGCGATGCTGCGGTCTCAATGACGAAGAATCGCTGGCACGCAGTGAGCCGGCGGCCGGCGGTCGGGAGCTTGCCCGGATCGGCGATGCCTTTCGTGCGTCGCAGGCGCCCGTCAGGATCAGGCAGTTGGTCGGGTCTCACGTCGCGCGGGCCAAGTGGGAGCTTCAGTCGGTTGCTGAATCGGATTTCAGGGACAGTCTTTGCCGGTTGGCGGATCATATCGCTGTATCCGTGTCCGATCTTCTCGAGAGGTGAACGTATGGACAAGCAAGAGACCCTGGTCGATGGATCTCTCGACAAACCTACGCCGTCGGAACTGCTGCCGGCGGAAGTGAAGGGGCTTCTGTAGACGAATGAGCCAAGGGATTTTGAAACGTGTGAAACGGTTGCCGGGCTCGCTGGTGCATCGTGTCCGGCGCATGAGTTGGCGCGGACGCATTGCCGTGGTCCTGGGTTTCGTGGCCGTGGCGAGTTTCGGTGCGATTGAAGTGACCGCGCAGCCGGGCTTCTGCGATTCGTGCCATATCATGAACGACTACTATGCCAGTTGGGAGACGTCGGACCACAATGAGGTGAATTGCCTGGACTGCCACCTGCAGCCGGGCTTCGCCGGGTACGTCAAGGGCAAGATCAACGGTCTGGCCCAGGCGATTGACTGTGCCGTGGGGCGCGTCGGGACCAAACCGAATGGGACGGTGGTCGATGCCTCGTGCCTGCGTTCGGATTGTCACAGCACGGAAGAGCTCATGGCCGATACGCTCGATTACGCCGGCATTCGGTTCACCCACGAAAACCATATCGATAAGACCGTCGGCGGCATCAGCATTACCTGCGGGACCTGCCACAGCCACTTCGAGGGGGATGAGCATTTCACCGTCGACAAGAACGTTTGTTTCACCTGCCATTTCCTCGGCGCCGATACGGCCGGCGGCGGGCTGGTCGAAACCGGTTGCCAGAGCTGTCACAAGCTGCCGGAGGAGGTGATCCGCCGGGGCTTCGTCAAGATCGATCACAGCGAATTCGTCTCCTACCAGGCCAGTTGCGAGCAGTCCTGCCACAAGCGGGAGGTCGCGCAGGCCAGTCGGGTCGAGGAAACCGTGTGTCTGGACTGTCACAGCTTCCGCAAGGAGGCGGACGTCAACAGCGTCGAGCTGCACGCGCAGCACGCGCACGGTCACAAGGTTGAATGCTTCGCCTGCCACGGGCAGGTGCCGCACGGGCAAACGCACGTCGAATCCGTTTCCGCGATGATGGACTGCACGAGCTGCCACAGCGACACCCATCAGGTCCAGCGGACGATTTACAGCACGCAGCATCCGACGCAGCCGCACGCGACGGACCGCGCCCTCAGCCCTATGTTTCTGACGCACGTGGAGTGCACCGGATGCCACATCGAGCGGGCGGCGAAGACCACCGGGACGCTCGACAGTTTCGGTACGGTGGCCAGGGCGGTCCCCGCCGCGTGTGACGTGTGCCACGAAGCGGGGACGGGACAGAAGTACGTCCCGTTCTGGCAGTCGCGAATCAAGACGCTCTACGAGCAGGTGGAGCGAAAGGTCAAAGATCTGGAGGCTCTCGCCGCGGCCGAGCCGAAGGAGGGGCCCTACCTTCAACGCCGCGCCCGGGAGGCCCGATCGATCCTCGATTCGATCTTCTATGACGGCAGTTGGGGCGTTCACAACTTCAAGTACACCGAGACGCTGCTTCTCGAAGCCGAGCGAATCGTCTCGAACGGGGATTGATCATGCGTAATCGCAAGAAGATTCTATCGGCAAGCTTCGTTCTCGTGGCGGTGCTTGCGGCCGCGACGGCGGCGCAGCCTGTTGGTCCGCATCATGGGTTTCTGGGAGGCCCTTGGGAGATCGTCGCGAAGATGGGGCACGAGGGCGCCGCGATGCGTCTGCCGCTGTCGGTCGCCGATGAGAACAAGCCGCAACCGATGGATGCCGTCCTGCCCGTGATGGGGACCCCGATCACGGTCAGGCTCGAACGGTATCTGCCGGACCTGAAGTGGGAGACGAATGCGGTCGAGGACCCGAACGGAGGGCCGGTCGCGAAGCTGGCATTGCGAGGCGAGGGGCTCGAACAGGACCTCTGGCTCAGTGCGCGCGATCGCGAGAGACAGTCGATCTCCGCTCATATCGGGGGCGTGGCCATTCGGGAACTGCCGGGTGGAGCGGACACTGCCGCGACAATACGCGAGTTGGCGGATCCCGAGGTGGTCGGCATCCTGCTGGTCTGGCTCTCTGATACCGGTTCTCCGCTGGTGTATACGGTGAAGCCGGGCAAGTCGGTGACCCTGCCCGACTCGCAGGGGAAGCTCTCTATCGTCCGCTATCTGCCGCATTACTCCATTGATCGAGAGACCAAGAAGATCACGAACGTCTCCGATCAGCCGGTCAATCCCGCCGTTGAAGTTCACTTCGAGGGCGGCCAGGGGGAGCATGGGCAGTGGCTCTGGTCGAATTTCCCGATGTCGCCGCACAAGCAGCAGCGGCTGCCCTTCCGCGCGCAGTTCGTGGACTTTCATCTGCATGGGGACGCCGGCCAGTACATCCTTGTGATGGCGCCGGGCGCGCAGCCGCACATGCTGTATCGGGAGAACGATAAGAAGCGTATCGTGCCGCTTGAGATCGGCAAGGTATACCCGTTTGGCGACAAGCGTTATTCCTTCGCGGTGGAGCAGGTGTTGTCGGGGGCGACGGTCGAGACCGTCTGGAAGAACGCCAGCGAGGTGCTGCTCCATCCGGCGGTGGCGGCGACGATCGTGCAGGGCGAGCAGAAACAGCCGGTCGTGCTGGAGTTGAACAAGCCGTTCCATCACAGGACGAGCTTTGGAACACTGGTCGTGTTGTACCGGCGCGTGCCGTAACACGTGGAGATACAGGAATTGGAACTTGGATTTGACAGGTCATGGCGGCAGGAATGAATACTCGTGCTACAGACAAATGAGGAGAGGATGATATGAAGACGATGAAGAAGGGTCCTTTTGTGATGGGGCTTGCGTCGATTGTGATTCTGGCAGCGACGGGATGGGCGGTTGAGAAGCCGACCACGCCGCCCAAGACGTGCGTCACGGAGGAGTGCCACGCGGATTACAGCAAGAAGCAGCACGTCCATGGCCCCGTCAGCCTGGGTGACTGCAAGAGTTGTCACGAGGCGGTGGACCCGGCGGTGCATACGTACAAGCTCGCTCGCTCCGGAAGGGACCTCTGCGAGTACTGCCATCTGGACCAGACGACCAAGAAGAACATACACGAGCCGCTGACCACGGGCGATTGCACCGAGTGTCACGACCCTCACAGCAGCGAGAACCCGGCCCTGATTCTCGCCCCGACCGTGGCGGAGCTCTGCGAGCAATGTCATGACACGGCCAAGGACGTTCGCTTCCCGCACGGCCCGGTGGCGGTGGGCGAATGCACGATCTGCCACGCGTCGCACAGCGCCGACCGGGAGAACCTGCTGGTCGACGAGCCGACCAATCTGTGCTTCGGATGCCACGTCATCACGAAGGAGGAGCTGGCCGAATTTGAGTTCGTGCACGAGCCGGCGAAGAACGATTGCGTCGGATGTCACAATCCCCACGGCGCGGACAATATGAAGATGGTGAAAGCCGAGGCCCCGGAGCTGTGCTACTCCTGTCACGAAGACATCAAGGAGACGGCGGAGACCTCCATGCACAAGCACTCGGCGGTGACGGAGAAGGGCGGCTGCCTGCATTGCCACACGCCGCACGCCTCGACGGTCCAGTTCGCGTTGAAGGACGCTCCGATCTCCCTGTGTGCCTCGTGCCACAATGAGCCGGTGAAGACGGAGGAGGACGAGCCGATCGCTTCCTTCACCGCGCAGGTGCAGGACAAGAAGTTTCTCCATGGCCCGGTCGCACAGAAGGATTGCAGCGGCTGCCATGCGACACACGGCAGCGAGCACTTCCGTCTGCTGGTCAAAGAGTATCCGCCCGTGTTCTACTCGCCGTTCAGCCCGGACAACTACGCGCTGTGCTTCAGTTGCCATCCGCAGAGCCTCGTGCTGACCGAACGGACTTCGGACCTCACCGATTTTCGCAACGGCGATTTGAATCTACACTACGTGCACGTGAACAAAGATCGCAGGGGTCGAACGTGTCGCTCCTGCCACGCCACGCACGCGAGCGACCTGCCGAAGCACGTCCGCGAGAGCGTCCCCTACGGCGTGTGGAACTTGCCGATCCAATTCGAGAAGAGCGAAACCGGGGGCAGTTGCCGGCCCGGTTGCCATACACCCTTTACCTATGATCGTGAATCCCCGCAGACGTATGCGACGCGATGACGGCAAGGGCGTAGACTGTCCGGCGGCAGGAAGGGAGTCTCGTATGTTGCTGCGAACAAGTGCACCGTTGTGTTGGCTTGGCGTTTTGTTCCTGTCGGTTTGTCTCGTGTGTCCGTCGCCTGGAGGGCAGCGCCGCATCGCCGTGGGCGATGCGATGCCCGAGTTCTCCCTGACCGATGGCGGCGGAACGACGTTTCGGTACGGCCATGAGGGTTCACGCGTCCTGGGCATTGTCATCCTGCAAGCCGGAGAGAGTCACCTCCCGCGTCTGATCGCGGATATTGAGGCCCTTTCGCGGGAACTGAAATCGGAGACAGCGGATTTCGACTGCGTGGGTGTGATGAGCGGGCCCGGCGGAGCGGACTGGTTGCGTGCTCGCGATCCGAACGCCGGCGCGGTGTTTCCCATCCTGGCGGACCCGGACTTTGCGTTCTGGGGTAAGCTCGGGGTGGTCGCCGCCCCTACGGCCGTCGTGGTGCGGGCCGACCACAAGGTCCAGTGGGTGAAGGCCGGGTACGGCTACGATTTCGTCGCCGGTTTTCACGCCCAGTTGAACAAGGCCCTCGGTCTGACGGACGATGCCGAGGCATCCGTGCGCGTGGAAACGCTTGAGAATGCCTCCGATCGGGCGCGCCGGGAGAGACACATCCGGATGGCGCGGACCCTTGCCCGGAAAGGGCGGCTGGAATCCGCCATCCGGGAGCTTCAGAAAGTGCGCCAGCTCGACCCGAATGCGGTGGATGTCGCTTTCGAGCTCGGCGAGTTCCTCTGCAGGGCCGGCAAGAACGAAGCAGCGCTGAAAGTGGCCGCCGAAGCGAAGGCCGAAACCGCCGGCCAGAAGGTGCGGGTGTTGCTGATCCGTGCCTGGGCCAGGCGTCAGATGGGCGAGCTGGACACTGCCGAATCGCTGCTGACCAAGGCCCTGGAGCTGGAGCCCGGATCGGCGCGGGCCCTCTACGAGTTCGGCAAGGTCTATGAGGCCAAAGGTGACGTCGAGAACGCGCTCGCCAGCTACCGCAGGGCCCTGGCGGTGGTTTTTGAGGGGGTCGATGCGAAGAATTCTTCCCAAAGGTAGGATTTTATTGGGCCTGATTCTCAATTTCAGGAAACCGCATCGTTCTCATTGCGTACAATGCTACGGCGGTACACGTGCGTGCCAATCCAAGTACTGATTGTAGATGCACTTATGGCTATTCCGCGACATGGCAATATGTCCTGCTCGTACTGGTATGTCGTTTGCTATAGGACTTGGCACAGGCGTATCTGCGTGGATGGTGCGCATATTTGGTTGGTGCAATGAATCCCTGAAGGAGGAGTATATATGGATCGATTTTCTGAGAGACTCGTGTTCACCGCGATTGTCTTGGGGCTCCTGACGGGGCCGGCGGCATGGGCGCAGATCGCTCACTCCGACCTCGTGGGCTGCGATGGCTGTCACGTTCCGCACAACGCGACTGCGCTGCCCGGCGTGCCCCTCTGGAACGGCAGCGAGACGACCACCACGTTCACGATGTATACCAGCGCCTCGTTTCAGGGGACGATCGACGGCCAACCCAGCGGGGCCTCGAAGCTGTGCCTCAGTTGCCATGACGGGGCGAACCCGAACTTCCTGTGGATGAGCGATGAGTCGAAGTTCGGGGCCGGCGATCTGGCCAACAGCCACCCGATTTCCTTTGTGTACGACTCCGCTCTGGTGGTGACGGACGGCGCTCTGAAGGATCCCTCGCAGCCCAGCACGCTCGGTCGAACCATCGGCGAAGACTTGCTGGATGCCGAGAGCAAGATGCAGTGCAACAGTTGCCACGACGTGCATACCTCCGGCGTGGGCGAACACCAGTTGCGCGGCTACGACTACGGCTACGGGACCGTGGAGAATGCCGACGGCTCGACGATGGACGTGCATCACGGGCCGGAACTGTGCCGCATGTGCCATCTGAAGTAAGTCTCTCGCGCCAGAACACGGGCCAAGTATGGTCTTCGGTGTGCGGTTTCCCGAAGCGTCGGCGAGCGGTTGGTTTCTGCGCCTGGATTCCTACCTGGGCGTACGCCGTCTCGATGTTGCGAGGTGTGTCTGTTGTCCCGTCTTGGGCCTATTTCCCCTCGGTCCTGCGAATGCGCGAAGTCTGCCTTTACGAATCGGTCGTTGCCAAATCGTCGTTCCGGCGGTATCCTCAGAGTGGTGCGTGTCCACCCGAGTGTATGGTCTCTGTCGAGAAGACGCAGGTGCCGGGAGGTGGGTACGGAGGAGATGGCTGCGGGGAGGGATTTGCCGAGGGGCCGTCTCGAAGATTGGACGAGTAGCAGCGCATGCATATGAATCGTTCGTCTCTCTACAGGGGTATAGCCCTCACCATCGGGCTCGTGGCGTTGAGTGTCGGCGGATGCGGCGTCCCCGAGCAGCAGGCCGGCACGGAGAATGCCGTGTTCTTCCCTCCCCCGCCGGAGAGGCCGCGTCTGCAATTCCTCAAGTCTTTCTCGAGCCCTGCGGATTTGGGAGCGCCCGGCCCCAGCGGTTTCGAGCAGTTCGTGCTGGGCGAAGCGGAGCAGCAGGAGGGAATCACGACGCCGTACGGAATGGCCGTCCACGACGGAAAGCTCTACGTCTGCGACGTGGCCAAACGACGGGTCGAAGTGCTGGATCTGCGGAACCGGTCCTTTGGATACATGACGGAGGACCGCAGGCTGCGCAATCCGGCCAATATCTTCATCGAGGACGACGGGACGAAATACGTGGCCGACCCGTCGGCCGGCGCTGTCTTTGTTTTTGATGCGGGCAATACGTTGCGTTCCATTTTAGGTAAGGATCTGGCGATCAGTCCCAGAGACGTCGCAATCCACGGGGCCTACTGCTATCTGACGGACCTGCGGACGAACGAGGTCGTTGTCCTCGACAAGAGGACGGGAACAGAGGTCCGCCGAATCCGTTACGAGGCCGACCAGGGCAGGCAAAAGCAGATTAGCGACCTGACCTTCGGTCCGGACGGCGATCTCTACGTGACGGACAGGTTCCAGCGCAAGATCTTCCGTATGGACGCCTCCGGGACCCCGAAGGGGACGATCGGCCGATACGGCGACAACATCGATGAGCTGGTCATGCCCAAGGGGATTGCCGTTGACAAGGAGAACCGGGTTTGGGTGGTGGACGCGGGCGTGGCAGTCGCCGGGTGGTCGAAAGAGGTTGTCAACATATACGACGAGCAGGGCCGCCTTCTTCTGTTCTTCGGCCGACCGGGCAATGAGCCTGGCAACATGAACATGCCGGCCACGGTCGTGATCGACTACGAGAACGTGGATCTGTTCCGGCCGTTCGCGGTTCGCGGGGCCCAGCTCGAATTTCTCGTATTCGTGACGAACCAGTACGGCGGGCGCAAAATCAACGTGTACGGCTTCGGGCGTTTCCCGGTCGAGAGCAGGCCGCAGCCCGTGGCGCAGGAGCCGCGACGTGTGGTCGAGGCTTCGACGGATGACGACCGGCAAATGCAGCGCATGCAGGAGATTGCCGATCTCTACAACGAAAGCATGAGCCTGTACCGCGCCGGTCGCCTGGAGCAGGCGCGGGCCGGTTTCGTTGAGGTGATCGCCAGCGGACTGATTCCGCCTCCGATGGCCGAATCGGTCAAAGGGTACATCCGCGATATCGACGCCAGGCTTCGTCGCGGCCCGGGCGCAAGGCCTTAACGAAACCGGTGTGTCCGATGTGGGGGTGGAGCGGCGGCGTCTGTGGGGAGGCGCCGTCCAAACGATAGTGTATCAGGCGTATGTGGAAATCCGCACGTTACTACCTCGCGCTGTTTCGCACCGGGCTCTTCTGCGGAGGGCTGGGACTGGCGGCCGCGCTGCTGCTTGCGAGCTGCGACCGGAAGGAGCGTCACGATACGCTGAGCTTCTTCTTTGACGGAGTTCCGCCGCCGGGTGAGATGCCGGAAGGAGGGCCGGGGGGGGCTGATCTGACGGAGGCGATCGAGAGCTCCCGCGCGGGCGGCTGGTACGTGCATGAGGCGGTGAAGGACTGTACCCAGTGTCACGGCGCCCGACGCCGGAGAACTCTCTCGCGGCAGGCGCAGCTTGTGGCCGAAGTGCCGCAGTTGTGCTACAACTGCCATGAGGAGTATGCCGCCCTGGAGGGCTGGGTCCACGGCCCCGTTGCCACCGGCGAATGTCTGATCTGCCACGAGCCCCACAAAACAAAACACGAATCCCTGCTTCTGAAACCGGTGCCGGAGCTGTGCTACCAGTGTCATGAGGTGCAGACGATCCATTCGATCGAGAATCACGCGAAGGATTCCTATGCGCGTTGTATCGACTGCCACGCCGGGCACGCCGCCGCGACGAAGAACCTGCTGAAGCCGGAGTTTCTGGCGAAGCCGGCCGGGCGGACGTACCGGTTGGAGGTGAGTCGCCGCCAATACGAGGAGTCGCTCACGAGGGCGCGCGACGATCTGGCCGGGGGGCAAGGTGTGCTGGCCATGCTTGAGATCATCATCGACCACGTCGAGAAGGACCGGCTTTGGGTGGCCAGGGCCTACCTGGAGATCGTTGCCGATAGCGAGGTCGTTACCGATCAGGAACGGCTGAAAGTCGGTGAGGTCTTGCGGCTGTTAGCCGCATTGATCGAAGCGGAACCGGCCGAGCACGCCGAAGGCTCGGCTGCGAGAGAGGCGGTGACAGCCGCTCTTCGAGCCATCCGGGACCAGCGAGGCGAACGTGAAAGAGCCGTTGCCGAGCTCTACTATCGGAGCATCAGGCTGTACCATGCCGGGCAGCTCGAACAGGCCCGAATGGGCTTCCGCGAACTCCTGGCGGACGGCCTCCTCTTGGGGCCCATGAGACAGACAGCGGAGGCTTATCTGGATAAAATCGAGAGGGCCCTGAACGAGCCCCAGTAGCTTCGCCGGCGCCCACTCGAATCTCGCTGTCGTGGTCCGAGAAGATCGCAGGGCGGAGGGGTGCCACAGCACGCGAGAGCCGTGGTTCCCGACAGTGAGAAATCCCGGAAGTGCGGTTTAGAAAAGCAGAAGGGATGACGATAAAAGCGATGAGGTCCGTTGAACCAGGGATACCGGTTCGCCAACCCCTCGTGGAACCGTCTGGTAGATGTGATGGGGGTCGGTTTTCGTTTGCATGGAGGCACGGGCGGACCCAGTGTGGTCAAGGCCGGGAAACCATAGGGTTTGTTCAAGCGATTACACGACAAACCGAAGAGCGGTTGGTTCGGGGGTGGATCTCGCGCCGGGATGCTTGCCGCGCTGCTGTGCGGCGGGCTCGGTGTGGTCCTGCTTGCCGGCTGCGATGTCACCGTACGGGGGCAGCGGCGTCCTCTGCTCAAGCAGCAGAGGATTCGGGGGGAACTCGAAGCCGTCATCGAGCATCGTGCCGACGAGCAGGCAAGTGGTGCGAGTAAGCGCGAGAGTGAGACGACCGTGTTCGAGGAATGGATCCGACTGCGGACAAACGGGGACCTGTACCATCCCGATCTTCTCAACTACAACGTCGCGGTCGGCGCGGGGCTAAGCCAGCAGTCGATCGAGGCCGATGAGATCTCCGGCTGGAACAGCGACACCCTCAGCGAGTACCTGGCGTCTGCCGAGATCCTCCGTACGAAGCCCGTGTCCGCGACGGTCAACGCGAGCAAATCGGAGGATCTCATCGCCCGGCAGTTCCTCGGGCCTCTGCAGGCGGATCGTGAAAGCGAGGCGGCGGCCCTCTTTTTCCGGTCGGCATCCTGGCCCATGATGTTTCAGTACAGCAACAGTGAGACCAGCCAGGACGGCTTCACGCCATTGGAAACAGACTTCTTCATGCGCGAGGACGAACGCTTCCGGTACTCCGTGGATCACGATTTCACCGAATCGTCCCATGCGCACTTCAATTTCGACCGGACCGATGCATACCAGCAGAGCGTCGGCGCTGCGGTCGAGACCGAGACCGACACCTACACGTTTTCGCACGATCATCTCTTCGGGCCCGGCGAGCAGCATCGCCTGGACTCGTTGTTCAACTATGTGGATCAGACGGGCACGTTCGAATATGAGAATCTCCGCTGGCAGGAGCGTCTGAAGCTCCAGCATACGCCCAGTTTGCTGACGAAATACGATTTTCAGTTCACGGACCTGGAACGCCAGACGTTGAGCAGCGAGCAGGTTCGCGGGCAGGCGGGCGTCGAGCACAGGTTGTTCGAGAGCCTGGTGACGAACCTGGATGGCTTCGTCTCGGACACGGACCTCCAGGAGCAAGGGGACCTGTCCCAGTACGGCGGCATCCTTGCCTTGAACTATCGAAAGACCAACCCCTTCGGCACGTTGTTCGGCGGCTACACCGCCAACTTCACGCGAAGCGACCAGTTGGGAGGGGCGGGCAAGGGGAGCGTCATCGGCGAGGAACACACGGCCACGGACGTCGTGCCGGTCGAGCTGGATCGCACGAACATCGACGTATCGACCATTCGTGTGAGAAACGCGGCCAGTGCGCTGCTCCAGGAAGGCGATGATTACACGGTCTTTCAGACAAGCGGCCGGACGTTCCTGAACATTATCATTGTCGGCGCCGCGATCCCTCCCAATCTCACAGAGGGCGAGCAGTTCTTCGTCGATTACGAGTTCTTCATCGAGCCCGAGAGGCAGGAAGACACGTTCCGCCAGAACTTCACCATTCGCCAGCGATTCAAGAACGGCGTTTCCGTGTTCTATGCGTATCGGACCCAGGACGAAGACGTCACCTCCACGGATGTGAACGCGGTGCCCGACGAATACATGGTCCACACGGTCGCCGCGGACTACACGAGCGGCGGTCTGTTCCTGCTGGCCGAGTACAGCGACGAGGAGTCCACGCTGATTCCAATGACGAGCACGAGACTGGAGGGCCGATATCGGTGGATGCTCGGTCCGGCCACGAGCACGAGCCTCGGCGTCTCGAATCAGTGGCTCGATTTCGGTGAGCCCGACGCACGAGAGGTCACGCTCTTTGAAAGCTCGGCGGAGATATTCAGCAGGTTGACGGACAACTACAGCATCTCGGCCTCCGCGGATTATCGCGACGAGGAAGACACGCGCTTCGGAGTGACGCGGGGCTTTCAGTTCGACACCGAATTGGAGTATCAATACCGCCAGTTCAGTGCTACGATTGGGGCCGAATTGAGCTTTCTCGAACGTCGGGATGACCAGATCGACAGTATCTTTTTGTACCTGCAGTTGAAACGGCGTTTTTAATTCGTATCTAAAGGAGACCCGCAGTCATGAGAGTTCAGGGAGTCGGCAAACCGAGACATCCGGTTTGGTGCCTGAGCCTCGCGGCCGTGGCGCTGTTATTCATAGCCGGCTGCGGCCCGGAGCGCCCGGACTCTCTCATCTCCATGGACGCGCCGCTGGTGTGGCCCGAGCCGCCCGAGCAGCCGCGCATCATGTATCTCGGCGCCGTATCCAGTGAGGCCGATATGGAGAGGTCTGGCTCATGGTTCAAGGGATTCGGCGAACTGCTGTTCGGCGAGAGTCCTATCGGGGTGATAGTCTCACCGTATGCGGTGGCCGTGGATGAGAGCGGACTGATGTTCGTCGCCGATTCCGGCGGCGCCGCGATCCACGCGTTCAACCTCAGAACGCGCGCCTACCACCAGTTCTCATCGCTTTCTGAAGAGACGAAGCTCCAGAGGCCCGTCGGGCTGGTCGTGCTCGATGACCGTCTGTACGTTGTGGACAGCGGATTGCGCCAGGTGTGTGTCTTCCGAAAAGACGGGCGGTTTCTCTCCGCCTTCGGTCAGGAGCGGCTTGAGCGGCCGGGAGGGATCGCGTGCCGGCGTCCCGACGGAGTCCTTTATGTGACAGACGTCGCCAATCACGCGGTGCACAGATTCGACCGCGAGGGCGAATTCATCGGCACTTTCGGAACGCGGGGCGTCGGGCCCGGCCAGTTCAACTTCCCCACGCACCTGTGGATGGATGGTTCCGGACAGCTCTACGTGAGCGATACGCTGAATTACCGCGTGCAGGTCTTTACGCCGGACGGCCGGTTCGTGCGCATGTTCGGACAGCAGGGCGATCGCCCGGGCAACTTCGCCCATCCATGCGGTCTGGCCACCGACAGATTCGGCAATGTCTACGTGACCGACCGGCAGTTTGAGAACGTACAGGTCTTCAGTCCCGACGGACGGATCCTGATGGCCTTCGGCCGGGAAGGGAATGGTCCCGGTGAGTTCTGGCTGCCGGCCGGCATCTTCATCGACGATCGCAACAGGATCTATGTCGCCGACTCATACAACAAGCGGATTCAGATCTTCGACCTTCTGGAGGTCATCACCCATGAGTAGGCGGTGGGGTATAGAAATGGCGATCTGTCTCGCGGCCGCTTCGGCGTTGTGCACGTCGTCGAGGGCTTCGATTCAGGGCTCACCACACGACCTGTCGGCCGTAGCCGGTGGCGCCGCGTGCAGCTTCTGCCACACGCCGCACGGCGCCTTGCCGGGCACGCCGCTGTGGAGCCGCAAGCTCTCCACGGCGGTCTACAAGATCTACGAGAGTTCGTCGTTGGAAGCCAGAGTCGGCCAGCCGACTGGCGCGAGCAAACTGTGCCTGAGCTGTCACGACGGCACGGTGGCGCTGACCGAGACGATCACGGGTGTTTCCGGCAGCACGTACATCTCTCCCGGCAGCGCGAACCTGGGCACCGATCTTTCTGACGATCATCCGATCAGCTTCGTCTACTCCTCGGGCTTGTCCGCTCAGGACCCTCAGCTCCGGCCACCCTTCGGATTGCCCGAAGCGCTGGAGCTGGATCGATCCGGGGAATTGCAGTGCACCACGTGCCACGACCCCCACGACAATCGCTACGGTGATTTCCTTGTGATGTCGAACGAACGATCCCAGATGTGCACCAGTTGCCATGACCTGGACGGATGGCTTTCTTCGGCGCACCAGAGCTCCAGCGTGCCGGTCGTGGGCGCCGACGACCCGTACCTGCAAACAGGCGAGCATAGCTCACTCGCGGAAGCCGGATGCCTGACCTGCCACCGGCCGCACGGCGCCGGAGGGCACGAGAGACTGCTGCACTTTCCGCGGATGGAAGACAACTGCCTGAACTGCCATAACGGGCTCGTCGCCAGCAACATCCGGGCCGATCTGCTCAAGCTCAGCCGACACAACGTATTTCGTTATCGGAACATTCACGATCCGAGAGAGATCCCTTCAGCAGCCCCCATGCATGTCGAATGCGCCGATTGCCACAATCCGCACGCGCTCCAGCGTGCCCCCGCCCAGGCGCCGATGATTCCCGGTGCGATGCAGGGGGTTTCCGGAATCACCCTCACCGGCGCGGTGATTCCGAGCGCGCAGTTCGAGTATGAGGTCTGCTTCAAGTGCCACGCGGATAATCCCGAGCGGCCTCAATCCAACGTGACCCGACAGATCACCCAGACGAATTCCCGCCTGGAGTTCGACCCGTCCGGTCCCTCATTCCACCCGGTGGCGGCAGCGGGCGTGAATCCCAACGTGCCCAGTCTGAGGCCTCCGCTGACGGTCGCGACGCTCATCTACTGCACGGACTGCCACAGCAGCGACAGCCCCTCGACGGCCAAAGGGCCTCACGGCTCCATCTATCCCCATCTCCTGGCGGGCCGCTATGAAACCTCGGATTTCACCCCCGAGAGCAGCTCTTCCTACGAACTTTGCTACCGCTGCCATAGTAGGAACAGTATTCTGGGCGATGAGAGTTTCGCCGCCCACAGGGAGCACCTGGAAAACGAGGTTCCGTGTTCGGCTTGTCATGACCCTCACGGCATCAGCGCCTCTCAGGGTACAGGCTTGAACAATAGCCATTTGATCAATTTCGACGTGGCTATCGTGCAGCCCGACCCCGATACAGGGCGACGGGTATTCGAGGATTTGGGCGTCGTTCGAGGCAGGTGCTTCCTCTCGTGTCATGGCCGCAAGCATTCTCCGGAGGAATACTGAAAGAACGTATGGCTTTACTCTCAGCAGAAAGTTGGTAGAATCCCGGCCGGGCAAGCCACGGTCGGTCTGCGGCTGATCCGATTGTTCAGAATCAAAGGTCCCGAAGAATGAAAACCAAGGGTATTGTCAAAATTCTCGCAGGTATCATAGTAATTGGAGGGGGTATAGGGTATTTCGTTTATCAGACGATGCAGTCTTCGTGGGCGTATTACTATTCCGTGGACGATTTTGCCGCGGCCGGCCAGAGGACGCCGGAGCAGTCCTTCCGGCTCGCCGGGACCGTCAAGGCCGGCAGTGTGGTTCGGAACCTCGAACAGGCCAAGCTTGAGTTCACCCTTGCGGGAGCGAAGGCGGAGCTGCCCGTGCAATACAAAGGCGTCGTGCCGGACAATTTCACCGAGGACAGAGAGGTCGTCGTGGAAGGGCGTCTGGCCCCGGCCGGCGTCTTCCAAGCCGATACTTTGATGACGCGATGTGAATCGAAGTATCAGGTGAAGGTGAAATAGGCATGGGGGAGCTGGGACAATTCGCCCTGCGGCTCGGCCTGTTCCTGAGCGGTTACGCCATCCTGGTGGATCTCCTCGGTTTCTGGCGGAATCGCAGTGAGCTGCTGCGAAGCGGACGCAACGCCACGATGGGGAGCCTGCTGTGCCTGACCGTCGCCACGGTCGCTCTCTGGGTCCTGTTGGTGCGAAGCGATTTTTCCATCAGCTACGTGACGGAGCACACGTCGCTCAAGCTGCCGCTGGTCTATAAGCTCACGGCGTTGTGGGCCGGGGCCTCCGGGTCGCTGCTGCTGTGGCTCTGGCTGCAAACAGGCTTCGTCGTGCTGGCCTTCTCAAAATCCGGCGAGGGGTACGAGCGCTTCAGCGGCAGCGCCCGGGCGGCCGCGAACCTCGTCGCGGTCTTCTTCTTCCTCGTATTGATCTTCGACAAGGATCCGTTCGGCCTGTCGGTCACGACGCCACGTGACGGCGCAGGCCTCAATCCCTTGTTGCAGCACCCGGCGATGGCTCTGCACCCGCCGACATTGTTCGTCGGATACGCCGCCTTTGCCATCCCGTACGCGTGGACGTTCGCCGCCCTGAAGCGGGTGGATCCGAAGCAGTCGCTGCTCCTGTTCGAGCGGGCTCGCAACTGGTCGCTGCTCGCCTGGGGTTTCCTGACGATCGGCATCGCTCTCGGGGCGTGGTGGGCCTATGAAGAGCTTGGCTGGGGCGGATACTGGGCCTGGGACCCGGTGGAGAACTCCTCGCTGATCCCGTGGCTCACGGCGACCGCCTTGCTGCACTGCGGTCGCACCTTCCGGGCCGGCAGTCGAATCGCCACGTGGTTCATGGTCCTGGCCGTTCTAACCTTCAGCCTGTGCATCTTCGGCACGTTCCTGACCCGCTACGGCCTGGTCTCAAGTGTCCACGCGTTTCCGGAGCCGGGACTGGGAATCCTCTTCCTCGTGCTCCTGATCCATATCTGGGTGATTGCGGGGATCCTGTTTCTGTATCGGCGCCTGCGGGGCAAATCGGATCCGGTCAAGCAGGGCGCCGGCATGCGGTTCATCGTGTGGAACAACTGGCTGCTGGTCCTGCTGGCCTTCGTGATCCTCGTGGGCACGCTGTTTCCGTTCTTGAGCGGTCTCGTGAGCAGCCGCCAGATCAGCCTCAAGAGTGAGTACTTCACGAAGATCGCGGCCCCCGGCGGGTTGGTTCTTCTTCTTCTGCTCGGTATCTGCCCGTATCTGCTGCGGCATGGCTTCAACAGAAGCTGGCGGACCTTCGGGGCTGTGTTTGTGGGTGTCGCCGCCATGCTGGTCTGGGTGCTTGCCGGTAAGCTGGCCATCGCGTATTTTGTTGTGTGCGGTTTCGTCGGATTGAATCTGGCCGCCGATTTCGTGCAGCGCTATACCCGCCGCAGAACAGACGGTGGCGCAGAGCGGCTGTCCGGAAGCCTTCGATGGTATGGGGCGCGGGTCGTCCACGTTGGGGTGCTGCTGACGTTTGTGGGGATCGCCGGTTCGGGTGGATTCGATATCGAGAAGCAACTCGCCCTGCGGCCGGGCGAGCGGGCTCAGATCGGCGACTTCGAGCTTGCGTACGATGACCTCAAGGCGGATCATGGCCCGAACTTCACCGCGATTACCGCCGCTGTCTCGGTATACAAGGGCGCCGAGCGGATCGATTTGCTCTCGCCATCGGTTGCGTTCTACGCGCAGTCGGGCAAGCGTACGAGCGAAGTGGACGTGCGACGGACGTTGGCCGGAGATCTCTACCTGGCGCTGACCGAGGTGGACAATGCCAGCAAACTCATTAACCTGACCGTCTATATCAAACCGTTGATTAACTGGATCTGGATTGGGAATATTCTGATGGTGGTCGGCACGGGGCTCGTGATCGCTGCGTTGGGCATGGTGTCCGACAACCAAACCGAAAGGAGTAACCAGATCGGCGAGACGCAGCAGACCAACCCGAGCCACAACGGAGTAGCAGGGGGCCAACCGACACACGGAGACACAGGCAATCCATTGTATGGTGTCAAGGGATGGCTCAAGGTCTTCGTTGTGGTCAACATGTACATCGGGCCCGTGCTGTTCGCAATACAGACCATCATGGGGTTTGTCGGATTCGCCATGCTTGCCGAGGACTACCCAGGAATTGTAGTTGTCGGCCTGATTGAAGCGGCCGTCCGCATCTTCTTCGTCGTGAAGTGGATCAAGATCGCGGGCCGACTACGCGACATCGCGCCGGGCGTTGTTCAGGAAGCGAAAAAGTGGCTCCTGATCACGCTTGCATGGAACGTCCTGAGCACTCCCCTTGTCTTCATGTCCGGTATGGATGCAGAGGACTTGATGGTGGGGGCAATCAAAGGGCTGTTCACCAGTATCGTGGGCTTCGCCATTTGGTATTCCTACTTCAACGTGTCCAAGAGAGTGAAGGCAACATATCCAGACTGGAACAAATAGGAGCATAGCCCAACCAGAGGGTGCAGGCGACGCGGTAAACCGCGTGCCTGACCCTCGCCGGTCGTCGGGCGCAAGCGTGGCGCACCACAGGGAGATACGATCGAAAAATGATGTACATGAAGTGGGTACTATTGTTCGTGTGTGTAGGTTTCGCGCTGCGGCCGCTTCTCGTCAGGCGTGCAGGCCGTAGCCGTTAAGAAAGGGACGGAGTCGTGAAGCATCCTGGGATCGTGGCTGTTCTTGCTGTTCTGGGCCTGACACTGACGCCCGGCGGCATCTCTGCCGCGGCCACGCTTACCGTCGAAGTCACCAACAATACCGCAAACGGAACGACCGTTGTGGGCGATGAAGCCACGGTCCAGCTTTACAAGGGGCAATCGCCCATCGAGTCCCTGCAGGCGAAGGTCGGCGAGGACGGCAAAGCAGTCTTTGGGAACGTCCCGACGGGGGAGGATGTCGCGGCTGTCGCTCGCGTGAAGCACCAGGACATGGCGTTCAAGGGGCGGACTCTTTTCCTGGCCCCCGCCGTCGAGGAGCTCTCGACGAGCGTGCAGGTGTTCGATGTCTCGACGGACACGTCCCAGTTATCCATCGGCGTGCATCATATCATGGTCGCCGTTCGTGAGAAGTCGTTGGCGTTCACGGAGTACATGCAACTGACGAACGCGTCCGACATGGCCGTCACGGGTTCGCAGAGGGATGGGCAGGACAGGCCCGTCGTGATCGAGGTCAAGCTGCCGAAAGGTTTCCGAAACCTTGCCTCGTCCGGGTACCTGGAGCAGGACGCACTTGTCATCACCGACGACGGCTTCTACGATACGATGGCGATGCCGCCGGGCGAGCACCAGATTACCTTCTCGTACCAAGTCGATATCGACCGAAACACGATACCGGTGGCCAAGGAAATGACTCTGCCGACGGCGGACCTCATGATCTTCTGGGAGCAGGGCCCGGGCCGTCTTGAGGGGCTCGACGAGCCCACGAATCGGTTGACGAACGAGCAAGGAGTGCCGATTGAGTACTACCGCCGAAGCGATCTCAAGCCGGGAGATCGAATCAGTTTTCAGGTCTCCGGATTCAATGTGAGGCAGTCGGATTCCTATACCTGGATGGTTCTGGCGGCGGTGTTCGTGGTCGTGGTGGTCATTGCTCTGCTGCGACTGCGCCCGAAGCCGGCCGCGACCGGACAAGAGAATGCATGAGACGATGGCGGAGAACCGCCTGACGGGACCCGCGTTGAACGTGTGCTCCGTCAGCAAGACGTTCGTGGCAAGGCCCGTGCTGAGGGGCGTGGATCTTGCTGTGCCCGGAGGGCAGGCGGTGTGCCTGTGCGGCGTCAACGGGGCCGGCAAGAGCACGCTGCTGCGGATCGTAGCCGGGCTGCTGCACGCCGATCGTGGGACGGCAGCCATCCACGGATTCGACATTCGGAAACAGGCGGAGGCAGCCAAACGCAAGCTCGGCGTCGTCTCTCATGCGAGCATGGTGTATCCGGAGCTGACCGTCGGCGAGAATCTCAACTTCGCCGCCCGTCTGCACGGTCTGGCCGATCGCACGTCCCGCATCGAAGAGCTGTTGACGCTTACCGAGCTGGCGCCCTATCGCCACGACCGGGCGGCCATTCTCTCGCGCGGACTCCTGCAGCGCTTGGCGATTGCGCGGGCCCTGCTGCATCGGCCCGTGGTGTTGCTTGCGGATGAGCCGTTCACCGGCCTGGACACCGGCGCCACCGAGCGGCTGCTGGCGATCTTCGACCGCTTCGTGCGCGACGGCGGCGCGATCCTGATGACGACGCACGATACGCGCCTCGGCCTGCGATGCTGCCGGCGCGTTGCGGTGCTGGACAAGGGCGTTCTCGTCCTCGATGCGATGACGGACGAGATCGAGCCCGACCGTTTCTGCACGGATTACCTGTCGTATGCGAGGAGCATGAGTTGAAAGACTTCTGGCTGGGCCTCCGGGCCATCGTCATCAAGGATATCGTTGTCGAGCTCAGGGCCAAACAGGTTCTGCCGACGATGATCGTCCTTGGCATGCTCATCGTGTTCATTCTCCGCATGGCCTCGGAGTCTTCCTCGACGAGCGCGGGTGCACCGGTCATGGGCGCGGCCGCTCTGTGGATCGCCTTTCTTTTCTCCGGACTGCTGGCGCAGGAGAGGTCGTTTGCCGCCGAGCAGCAGAACGGGTGTATCGACGGCTTGCTGCTGGCCCCACTCGATCCGGGGACGATCTACTTAGCGAAGCTCGTCGCCAACGTGGTCATGCTGAGCATCTTCGAACTGATCGTCGTGCCCATCGGACTGATCTCGTTCGACCTGCACGTCGGCGGTCGGTGGCCTCAGTTATTGGCAGTCCTATTGTTGGGCAATCTCGGCATCTCCAGCGTCGGGACCCTGTTCTCGGCGGCCGTCCAGCTCACCCGGACCCGCGGCTCGCTGCTGAGCATCGTGGTCCTGGTTATCCTTATGCCGATGTTGATTCCTGCGTCGTTCGCGCTGCTGGTGCTGTTCGGGGCGATGCCCGAGCAAGTGGGCGGCACCGGCTCGCTCGCGTTCGTCGGCAGTTTTCGCGCGGCGCTGGGCTACCTGCTCGCGTTCGACGCCGTGTTTGTCGTGGCCTGCTGGCTGCTCTTCCCGGTGGTTATACAGGAGTAAAGCGCATGAGACGATTGTTGTTCGCCTTGGCCATCGGTTTGCTGATGGTCTCAACGTACCTTGGGCTGACGACCGGGCAGATTGCTCCCGTCCAGCGCAACATTCTGTACGCCCACGTCCCCAATGCGGTCTGCGCCCTGCTGTGCTTCGTGGTCCTGCTGATCGCGAGCATCGGCTACCTCGGAAACGGCAGACAAGGTTGGGACCTCGTTGCGATCGCCTCGGCGGAGGCGGGATTCGTCTTTGCGACGATCCTGAACGCGACCGGGATGATCTTCTCGCGGGCGGAATGGAACATCTGGTGGACACCCAGTCCCCGCCTCGTGAGCTCCGCGATTCTCTGGTTCTTGTACGCCGTCTACCTGATTCTCCGGGTCAGCCTGCCCGGCTCCCGGCATCGCAACGCGCGCATCTGCGCCGTCTTCGGGATCATCGCCTTTCTGGACGTCCCGCTGGTGTTCATCAGTGCTCGTTTCCTCCCGGATATCCACCGGCCGAATTTCAGTTTCGATTCCGGCTGGCAGACGGCGGCGCTGATGCTCGGCATGGCCGGCACCGTACTGTTGGCCGGCGGCTTGATCTGGTTGCGCACGAGTCTGCTGCACAGCAACCTGAAGCTGGAAGAAGAACTTTTCCCGTAAGGATAAGACCATGCTTTATTTGCTTCTTGGATTCTCCGTTGTGTGGGTGTGTCACTTCGCCTATCTGCTCGTGATCGACCGGCAGGCGCGGCAACTGCAGTGCAGGCTCCACGCCCGGGCGAAAGCCGCTCCCGCCGACGCATGAAAATCGGAGTGACTCAGCCTTCGGCCCGAGGCACGAGCTCGTCTCGTATGATGCCTCCGGCGACGACGTTGTCGTTGCCATCGTAAAGCACGAGCCGTTGGCCAGGGCAGGGCGCGAATTGCGGCTGCTCGAATTCCACGGCCATGCCGGCAGGCGTGCAGTCAATGAGACGGCACGGCCGCGGCTGACCATACGAACGAATCTTCCCGAATAGTCTCCTCTCCGGCGTGAGCTCGTCCGGCAGGAGGACATTCAGGTCTCCCGCGTGCACCTCATGCCGGCTCACCTCTTCTCGCGTGCCCAAGGCGACCGTATTCGTCCGCGTGTCGATCCTGCCCACGTACAGCGGCTTGCCGCCGGCAAAGCCGAGACCCCGGCGCTGGCCGAGCGTGTAGTTCGCAATCCCCTTGTGCACGCCGATCTTCTTGCCCTGCATGTCCGTCATATCCCCCGGCCGATGCGCCTCTTCCGCCTCCAGCGCGAGTCGATAGTCCTGCTCGGCAGCGAAACACAGTTCCATGCTCTCGGCTTTGTCCGCAATCGACAGGCCCAGCTCCGAGGCGATGGCGCGGACCTGCTGTTTTGTCATGTCACCCAACGGCAGGATGAAGCTCGGCAATCTGCGGCTTGGGATCCCGTAGACGAAGTAGCTCTGATCCTTGTCTTTGTCCGCCGCCCGGCGCAGATAGACTCTCTCGCCGTCGTGGACGACCCTCGCATAATGCCCCGTCGCCAGCGATTGGATACCGAACTGTTCGGCGATGTGGTCCCACACGAGAGAGAACTTCAGGAAGGTGTTGCAGTCGACGCAGGGGTTAGGCGTTCGTCCGTTTGCATAGGCCTGGCGGAAGGGGCGGATGATGACATCGTCGAACGCCTTCGTCACGTCGATGAAGTAGTGGGGGATGCTCAGCTCGTCGCAGACGAACGCGGCGTCGGCCCAGCAACAGCCGCGACCGCTGACGTTACAGGCGACCGGGATCTTCATCGTGATGCCGAGAACGTCCCATCCGGCGGATTTCAACAGGTGCGCCGTCACGCTGCTGTCCACGCCGCCGCTCATCAGCACGGCTACCTGCCTGTCGGGCGGCCGTGTCGGCGCCCATGCCGAAAACGTCGGGGCCAGTAACTTGATGTCGGATCGATCCATGCTCATGGTATACGAATGTTCCCATCTCGGCCTGTATGCGCCACCACAACTCCTTGCTCGGGGCAATTGGCTATCAGCCGGGGATGACGTATCATAGCCGCCCTGCGCCAAAAAGGCCAGATCGATTGGTGCACGTGCGAAGGTCGGGTGACGACAACTATCGTTTGCGCACGACCCTGAGCAGGTGATGTGCACCTGCCTTTCGAATCTCCACGATCTTATGGCCCTGTTCGGCTAAGCTGGCGGGGACGTTCCGGATGGGCTCGCCGTCGTCGAGCTCGATCTCGAGCACGCCGCCAGGGTTCGTCTGCTCGATGGCCAGCTTCGCCTTCACGAAGTTCAGCGGGCAGGGAACGCCGCGGAGGTCCACTCGATGAGGGTGAAGCGCGGGTCCCACCACAGTCTCGGCCGTCCTGACCGGTTGCGCTCGAAACTTGAGGTTTGCATCGAGCGACAGGAAGAGCTCTTCGATACGCTCCACCAATCTCCGTGCATCGGGCCGCAGATCGGCGAGTGTCTGCCGGTCGCCCATTCGCCATTCGATCGCGCTGTCGAGGGACTGCTGCACCTCCGGCGTGACCCACCCCGGCCGGATCAGATGCTCTCCAAACGCCGCAAAGACCTCCCGGTCCTTCCCCGGCTCGGCGCCGAACAGGACCAGTAACGCTCTCGCCGCAGCGAGCACAGCGTCGTAGATCGATTGGCTCTTCTCGCCGTTTGCTTTCGCCGAGGAGCTGCGCTTCAGCGCCTGCTTCGCCCCGTCGATATCCACCTTGATCACATCCATGACGCCGGCCCCGCATTCGCCCGGCCCTCGACCGGCTAACGAGAACGGCACGTCCGAGCCCCAGTCGCGATAGTCATCCTCCACGACTTCCGCAAAGGACCGCTCGCAGCACTCCCGAACGAGCCGACGCAGTTGGTCTTTCGCGAAAGCGCCGGTCTTGAATGCCTGCGCGATAAAGTTCGGAATCCGTTTGGCGGGCAGGGTGCCGATTCGCTCGGCCAGCCGGGTGGAGCCTTCCTGCACCTGCGCGCCGGCAAGGACGTCGTAGCAGGGCATGAGCCGGCCGTTGACGCGCTTGGCATGACCCTGGAATCCGATCTCGCTGATGAAATGCTGACCGCAGGAATTGGGGCATCCGCTGATTCGAATGGTCGTGCCGGTTGCTCCGAGGGCCTGCTGCTGTGCGAGCGCCTCGGCAATCGCCCCGGCCAATCCGCGGGACAGGCACAGACCCAGTTTGCACGTAGACGCTCCCGCGCAGGCGACCACCCTCGGCCGGTCATGGGAGGAAACGTCGGCACTGAGGGTGCGCAGGGCCTTCCGCAGGCGGCCGAGCTCTGCCTTCGGTACCGACGGGATCAGCAACTCCTGTTGTTGTGTCGTTCGGATGCGGCCGGTCCCGAAGGTCTCGGCCATTTTCGCGATCCGAGTCAGGTCATCCGCCGAGACATCTCCCAGAGGCGGCGCCAGTCTCACCGTATAGAGGCCCTTGCCGTTCTCCGGCAACAGGTTGGTCCCGGCGCGTTCCGCCGCATGGGCCTTTCCGCCGCGGCGCTCGGTGACTTTCGCGATGCCCGGTACTGCGCCTTCAAGGCCTTGTCTTTTCAGAGTCTCTCGCTCTTTGCGGTACAGCCGGATGAACTCCTCGGCGCCGAATCGCGCGACGACGTATCGCAGCCTGGCCTGGTGTTTGTTGGAGCGGTCGCCGTACCGGTCGAACAGCCGCTTAACGGCTTCGGCCACCTCGAAGATCTCATGCTCTTCGATCAGGTCCTCGACTTTGACGGCCGTAGCCGGATGGGCGCCGAGCCCGCCGCCGGCGTAGACGGCAAAGCCCTTCATCCCGTTCTGACGGTGCGCGAAGAACCCGAGGTCCGCCACGGAAGCGAGCGCGCAATCTTCAGAGCAGCCGGAGAACGCAATCTTGTACTTTCTCGGCAGGTTGTACGAACTGTCGAATTGCAGCAGGTACTGCGCGAGCGCCAAGGCATGAGGCGCCACGTTGAATCGTTCCTGCGGGCAGATGCCGGCGCGCGGACAGGCGGTGATGTTCCGCACCGTGTTGCCGCCGCCCCCGCGCGACGAGAGCCCGACTTCGAGCAGGCTCT
>CBFDBY010000017.1:0-72469 GCA_965603165.1 uncultured Phycisphaerae bacterium | reverse complement strand
TGGCAGGCGACGGCTCATTCGTTGCCGTCTGGGAGAGCAACGAGCAGGACGGCTCCGCCTGCGGCGTGTTCGCACACGTCGAGCCTGCCGCGGCGGCGGACCCGGGTAAATTGCCACCGGACGACTGATGGGCCAGCCGGACGAGCCGATGCTCGTGTAAAACGGATTACCTGTGTGCCCGCCCTGCGGGCACGGGGACCTCGAACGCCGCGAGATGGTAGCCGCCCCAGGTCTGTCGTCCGGCCCGCTTCGTGGCGTGCATGCGCACGTATCGGGCAGGCGTCGCCTCGAATGCGAGGCGGTCCGTCGCCTCCCACGTGACGTACCGGCGGTCGGTCTGTGAATAGACGGTGGTCCAGCTCTGTGGCTCGTCGGGCTCGGCGAGCGCCACATCGATGGAGTAGTCCGTGGGGTGGATCTTCCAGCCCCATAGGAGATTGACGCGGTCGATGCTGTGGATGTCGCCGAGGTCCACGTAGATCCATTCGTCGTCGCTCTTGGCGCTCGACCACGTCGAATGGTAGTCGCCATCGACCGCGCGTTGTGGTGTATCGCCGGACGAGGCGACCACGTTCTTGCCTCGGGCCAGGTCCACCAAGCCCACATTGATGCGGACCCGATTCGACCGGCTGGTCTCATTGGCGTCATCGACGGCCACGGCGGTGAGGTCGTAGAGGCCGCAAGGTGCGTCGTGCCACGTGAAGGTATACGGGGCCGAATCATCCGCGTCAATCCGCTCGTCACCGGCGTAAAACTCAACGCGCTGCACGCGGCCGCCGCGGTCCACGGCATACGCTGATATTACCGGCGGCTTGTTAGGGTACCAGGCCGAGCCGTCGTCGAGCGGGTCCAGAATGCCGACGTGCGGCGCGATGTTTCCTTGTCCCAGCGGCGGCAGCTCATCCAGCGTGACGACGAAGTCATGCCGCATCGTGTACAAGGCCCAATCGAACGGCCGGCGGCCGTCCGGCGTGCCCCACCACGGAAGCGCGTACAGCCATTTCGGCAGCGTCCCGTCCTGCATCTTGTTCGGGTCGGGGATCGCGTCACACTCCCCGCAAGCCAGCATCTTGCCGGGCGAGACCTGCGACATGACGTGGTAGTAATCCCAGTATTTCGGATCGCCGTGTACGTCCACGCCGTAGATATCGATGCCGGAAATATCGACGTAGGCGGCGCCCGGATAGAACCGCCGGCGGTATTCGAGCGTCTTGTTGCCCACCCCGGCGCTATAGACCCAGATCAGATTGTCCAGCCCGCGGGTGTGCGTGAAGTAGTCGTACATCATGCGCCAGAGCTGAGCCGTATTCTCCGGCGTCTCCTTGTCCGTCCACCAGAACCACCCGCCGTCGATCTCGTGCAGCGGTCGCCACAACACAGGGATCTCGGCGTCCTCCAACACCTGGAGCATATCGGCGACGGCGGCCAGCTCCTTCATCATCTGCTCGTGCTCGACCGTCCCCGGCGTCACCATCCGGCCGACATCCGCAGGACTGTTTCGCTTGTCCTTCCAGGCGGAGTCCTCCTTGAAGTACCAATGCCAGTGGAGCGTCAGGATGTACCGGTGCCGCCGCGCATGTTCGACCACGTCGGACACATCGGGCAACCACTGGATGTCACGACCCCAGACGGCGGCCTGCTTGCCCGTCTGCTCGTAGTCGTCCGGCGTGTGAACGTACACGTTGTACCCGCACAGGACCTTCGTCTGATACACCGATCCCAAGTAGTCGAGGACCTCCCGCGCCGTGCTGCTGAGATTCGGATTCACCGGGTCAGCCCCCGGCACGGTGCCCCCAAGGCCAGCCAGTACGAATGAGACCACCGCAAACGCTCTGCCAATACGCATACACACCTCCATAGGATTTCACCGAAGTGTACCATATCCAGTCGCCCGGACCAAGCCGCCATCCGGCGGCCTGCCGTGTGCTTGACGGGTGGGCGCAAGCCGGATATCATGCAGCACTTCCCGTCGCCAGAGTGGCGGTGGAAGCACTGGATTCGATGGTTCTTGATTGGCGAGGATCAAAATGCGTTTTTTACTCGCACCCTGCATGGCTGCCCTTTTCATGGTGACTCCCGCCTTCACGGCGACTGAAGCCCGCCTGCTGCGCTTTCCGGCGATCCACGGCGATCAGATCGTCTTCACCTACGCGGGTGACCTATACACGGTTGCTTCGAGCGGCGGTACGGCCCGCAAACTGACGAGCCATGAGGGCTTCGAGATGTTTGCGCGATTCTCGCCGGACGGCCGGTCCGTCGCCTTCACGGGCCAGTACGACGGCAACACGGAAGTCTACCTCATGCCCGCCGACGGCGGCGTGCCGCAGCGGCTTACCTATACGGCCACGCTCGGCCGGGATGACGTGGGCGACCGCATGGGGCCCAACAACATCGTCATGACCTGGACGCCGGACGGGCGGCACATCATCTTTCGCTCCCGCATGCGCTCGTTCAATTCGTTCCTGGGCCGGCTGTACCGTGTCTCCACGTCGGGGGAACTGCCCCAAGAGCTGCCCCTGCCCCGCGGCGGCTTCTGCTCCTATTCACCGGACGGCGGCAAGCTCGCTTACAACCGCGTCTTTCGCGAATTCCGCACGTGGAAACGCTATCGCGGCGGCATGGCCGACGACGTCTGGATCTATGACTTCGCCACCAAGACAACGGAGAACGTCACCAACAATCCCGCGCAGGACATCATCCCGATGTGGAAGGACGACAGGATTTTCTTCCTCTCCGATCGCGATGAGAACAAGCGCATGAACCTGTACGTGTACGATACGGCCTCAAAGGAAACGCGAAAGCTCACCGATTTCACCGAGTTCGACGTCAAGTTCCCCTCGCTGGGCCGGGAGGCCATCGTCTTCGAGAACGGCGGCTACATCTACCGCTACGACATCGAGCGGCAGCAATGCGCCAAGGTGAGCATCCTCATCCAGGAAGATCTCCAGGGCGGACGCGGGGGGCTAGAAGGCGTCGCCGACAAGGTGAGCAACTTCGAGATCGCCCCGGACGGCAAACGCGCGCTGTTCGGCGCCCGAGGTGATGTCTTCACCGTACCGGTCAAGTACGGGGCCGTACGCAATCTCACGTCGTCGCCCGGCATTCACGATCGGAACTCGAAATGGTCGCCCGACGGCCGACGGATCGCCTACGTCTCCGACGCCTCCGGCGAGGACGAAATCTGGGTCGTTCCCCAGGACGGCCGCGGACCTGCACGGCAAGTGACTCGTGGGTCGGAAACGTACATGTACCGCATCGAGTGGTCGCCGGACAGCAAGAGGATCCTCTGGGCGGATAAGCGGCTGCGCCTGCGCTATGTGAACGTCGAGACCGGCCGAATCACCGAGGTCGCCGCCTCCGAGCGGTGGGAATACAGCGATTACGCGTGGTCGCCCGACAGCCTCTGGATCGCCTATACCGAGCCCGAATTGACCGGCATGAACAGGATCCGCCTGTATTCGCTGGAGCATAAGACCTCGCATGAGGTGACCGACGGATGGTATGACTCGTCGAACCCGATCTTCAGCTCCGATGGGCGATTCCTCTTCTTCGTCTCGGATCGCGACTTCAATCCCCTCTACGGCAGAACCGAATGGAATCACATCTACCGGGACATGTCGCGCATCTACCTGATCACGTTGGCGAAAACCACCGCTTCGCCCTTCGAGCCCAAGAGCGACGAGGTCGAAGTCAAGACGGACGAGGATGAGGAAGATGACGAGGACGAAGCCGAAGAGGAGGAAACGCAGGACCCTAATGCTTGCGAGGACGATGCGGCAAAAGCGGATGACGAGGAGGAGCCGAAGAAGGACGAGCCTGAGCCTGTCAAGGTGGACCTCGACGGGATCAAGGACCGCATCGCGGTGCTGCCCATCGACGTATCGCGTTACTGGGGGCTGGGCTCCGTGGACGACCGCGTCTACTACATGCGAAACGGCGGGAAAGACGACAAGTCGCAACTGCTGCTCTACGACCTGGAGGAGCGCAAAGAAACCGAGCTCGGACAGGTCGACGGCTGCGAGATCTCGGCGGATCGCAAGAAGATGCTGGTCAAAGCGCAGGGCAAGTACGCGATCCTCGACGTGCCGAAGGGCAAGATCGAGATGAAGGACGAGCTGGACCTTTCCGGCATGGAGGTGAACCTCGACCGGCGGGCCGAATGGAGCCAGATCTTCAACGAGTGCTGGCGGCAGATGCGCGAGTTCTTCCATGTGCCCAACATGCACGGGGTGGATTGGCCCGCCATGCGCGAACGCTACGAGCCGCTCGTCGCCCACGTCAACCACCGCGCCGACCTGACCTACATCCTCGGCGAGATGATGGGCGAACTGAACGCCGGCCATACCTACGTCGGCGGCGGTGAATCCCCGCAGCCCAGGAGAATTCCGATGGGCCTGCTCGGGGCCGAGCTGACGCGAGAACCGGGATCGGGGTACTACCAGATTGCCAAGATTCTGCGAGGGCAGAACTGGGACAAGGGTACCCGCTCGCCTCTGACGGAGATCGGCGTCGATGCGAATGAGGGCGATTTCCTCTTAGCCGTCGACGGCCACTCCACGGCGGACGTGGATAATCCCTTCGAGCTGCTGCTCAACAAGGCCGGCAAACAGGTGACGCTGAAACTCAATTCGCGGCCCGAGCTGGAAGGCAGCCGGGACGTGACCGTCGTGCCGACGGACAGCGAGGAGAACCTGTACTACTACGGCTGGGTCCGGCGGAACATTGAAAAGGTCACCGAGGCCACCGACGGCAAAGTCGGCTACATCCACGTGCCGGACATGGGCGTCCACGGCCTGAACGAGTTCATGAAGCACTTCTACCCCCAGATCCGCAAGAAAGCCCTGATCGTCGACGTGAGGGGCAACGGCGGCGGCAACGTCTCGCCCATGCTGATCGAGCGGCTGCGGCGCGAGATCGTGATGATCGAGTTCGCGCGGAACACGGCCCCCATCCCGGACCCGGCGGAGATGCTTTACGGGCCGATGGTCTGCTTGGCCGACGAGTTCTCCGCGTCGGACGGCGACCTGTTCACCTATCGCTTCAAGAAGCACAAGCTGGGCAAGGTCGTCGGCAAGCGCACATGGGGCGGCGTGATCGGCATCCGCGGCAGCCTCCCGCTCCTCGACGGCGGCTTCCTCAACAAGCCCGAGTTCTCGCGTTACGACGTCGAAGGAAGAGAGTGGATCATCGAGGGCAAGGGCGTCGAGCCGGACATCGTGGTCGACAACGATCCGGCCCTCGAGTACGCCGGCATCGACCAGCAGCTCGACAAAGCCATCGAGGTCATCCTCGAAGAGTTGAAGACGCAGGAGAAGGAGATACCCCCGCTGCCGTCCTATCCGGTGAAGTAAACGGAAATCCCAAAGGCGATTTCCTGGGATGATATACGTTTAGCCTCCATTCTGCAGTATTGTTGTCGAGGAGAAGAAAATGACGAATGAGCATCGTACCACGCGGCGCCGGTTCCTGGGCGCAACGGCGGCGACCGTCGCGGCGGCCGCCGGATTGTCCTCCTCCGGCTGCGCCGATTCGATGGCGCGCTCGTCGGGCCGGGCCGCGCGCGCGCTCGTCGGAGACGGCGCGGTCATCTTGTTCCAGGGAGACTCGATCACCGATGCCGGTCGGAACCGGCAGCGACAGGACAATCCCAACGACGCGGCGGCCATGGGCAACGGGTATGCCTCCATCATCGCTTCGTACTTGCTGGCCACCAGACCCAATGCCGAACTGAAGTGCTATAATCGCGGCATCAGCGGCAACAAAGTCTTTCAGCTTGCCGAACGGTGGGACACCGACTGTGTCGCGCTGAAACCCGACATCATCAGCATCCTGATCGGCGTCAACGACATCTGGCACACGCTCAACGGCACCTACAACGGCACGGTCGAGATCTACCGAAGGGACTATCGGGCCCTGCTCGAACGCACCCGGCGGGAACTGCCCCAGGCAAGGCTGGTCATCTGTGAGCCCTTCGTGCTCCGCTGCGGGGCCGTCACCGAAGATTGGTTCCCGCAATTCAATCGGTACCGCGTCGCCGCCCGGCGTATCGCGCTGGACTTCGAGGCCATCCTCGTCCCCTTTCAAGCGACGTTCAAAATGGCGCTCCGGACCGGCCCGCCCGAGTACTGGGCGGCCGACGGCGTGCACCCGACGATGGCCGGCTCGTATCAGATGGCGAGAGCCTGGCTCGACACCGTCCTGCGGATAATGGCCTAGCCGAGCTGACGGCCAGCACCCGTGACTTCAGCCGCTGCCTGCGTCGTGGGGGCGTGTACAAACACCTTGGCACTCGGGTGGGAGAGGATGTGTGCGACTACGTCTTCGGGCTCCTCGTAGCTCGTGCGTCCCCGCACGACCCCTTCAGGCGAGCGGGGACGCTCAACCTACCACGCGAAATCCAGCACGTGCCCACCCGGGCCACAAGAGTTGGTCGCAAACGGGGATGATGAATTACCCATTTTAGCGTTGGACTGGTCGCCGCGGAGGGGGTATAATTTGCGTTTTTGTTGCGTTTCGGAAAACATGTTTGAATGAGGAGACCCTGATTATGATCACTGGCAGGCAGTTATGCACCGTGTTGATCGGCACGATTCTGGCGGCCACCCTCCCGGGCGGCTTGGCCCGGGCGGCTACGGATGTCAACGATTTCAAAACCGAGATAGAGAAGGTCAGCTATATCATCGGCACGCAATTCATGTCACAACTGAAGACACAAGGGGTCGAGGTGAACGTGGACATGCTCATCCGCGGCATCCGGGACACCCTGGCGGGCGAGAAGTCCCCCTTCAATGAGCAGCAGCAGAACCAGATCATGATGAGCTTTCAGCAGCAGTTGATCGCCAAACTCAGAGCCAAGCAGGAGAAAGAAGCCATGGAGAAACTCGGCGAGGAAAACGCCTGGAAACTGAAACTCACCAAGCCCGAGATGATGACGTTCGATGCCGAGAAGGACTACTTCTGGCTCCTGGAGACGAACAAGGGCAATATCAAGATCAAGCTGATGCCCGACGTGGCCCCGATGCACGTCACCAGCACGATCTTTCTGACGAACAAGGGCTTCTACAACGGCACGACGTTCCACCGCGTGATCCCCGGCTTCATGGCGCAGGGCGGCTGTCCGCTGGGCACCGGCAATGGCAGCCCCGGCTACAAGTACGACGGGGAGTTCAGCCCGGACGTCAAGCACGACCGCCCATTCCTGCTGAGCACGGCCAACGCCGGCCCCGGCACCGACGGCAGTCAGTTCTTCATCACCTTTAAGCCGACCCCCTGGCTCGATGGCAAGCACACGATTTTCGGCGAGGTCGTCGAGGGCCAGGACACCGTCCAGAAGCTCGAGGCCGCCGGCACCCCAGGCCAGGGCACGCCCAAGGAACCACTGCTCCTCCAGAAGGCCAGCATCGAAGAAACGCCCAAAGGATAGGAACGCAGGGCCACAGACGACAACATAGAAGAACTCTCGGATGACAGCCTTCTGTCATCCTGGGGCCCAAGGCGAAGGATCCGGCCTGCGGACGGCAAGTCTGCCTGATACGCAGTGCGGATCCTTCGCTCTTTTTCACAGCCGCCAGAACATCGGATTGTGCGCATGAACTAACCGACGCTATGGGGAAGGTGCTTTTTCACCGGGGCGGAGGAAGACGATTTCCCACTTCGAGAGACCGGCGACGAAGAGCCTGGCGACTCTGCCGGCCCGCTTGTCGGTTTCGCGTGCGGCCACGTCGAGGCCAACGACCTGGGGATACCATTTCGATTTCTCGAGATCCGCGGCGTCGAGAATCTTGACGGGCTGCGTCCAGCCGAAGGGATCACCGAGGTTCGGATTGAAGCTCACATAGATGCCCTCCTGCGCCCAGTTCTTGTCCTTCGCCTGGTTCAGCAGCATGACCCACGTTTCGAGATGCGTGTTCCAGTGAATCGAGGGACCCCAGAGGGCGTCGGCGTCGCTCTCGTGCCAGTCGGTCCGTATGGAGAAGACCGGCGTGACGTGCCCGCCGAGCCCGGGCTCGGCCCATGCCCCTTTGCGCCACTTGTGCACCTTGCCGACCGGGTCATCGCGGTCCTGTCGCCGCATCCGGGCGACCGCCACCCCCTGCTCGGTCGTATCCTTGTTGTACGTGCTGATGTAGAAGTAGAAATACTCGTCTTCGCGGTCGGCTATGACGGTGAAGTCGCCGTTGCCGCCGACGAAGTAGTAGTTGGCGGATTCCTCATTGTTCGAGCCCGCCGGCGCCTCCAGGACGATGCCCAGGTCCCGCCAGGAAAGGCCGTTGTCGGTCGAGACCATCGCCCCAATCCGCGGGGCCGTCCGGCCGCCCGGCAGCGGCGGCTCGTTGTGATACCACATATACAGCGTCCCGTCCTCGGCCTTGTGCGTCGCTTCGATCCACCTCGCTCCCATCTTCCAGGTCGCCTCGTTGTCGAACGTCGTTCGCTGCGAGGGCCAGCTCAGATGGAACAGGTTGGGCCCCGACGACCGGAATGGATGCCCGGTCGAATAGAACATGTACATCGTTCCATCATCCCAGTGCGCGGGACTGCTGCAATCGATATCGCCCGGCTGCTGGGGATCGGCGTCTCCATGAACCACGCCGGGGAACTGCACGCGCGGGGCGCTGCGAATCACGGCGGAGGGGCCGCCGTACGCCACCGCGCCGCCCAAACCGGCTGCCAGTAGAATCCCGAGACCGAGTCGCATCCACTTCATACGTTTTGCCTCCTTTTCTCTTCGGAAGATCGCGGAGCGGAACCAGCCGTCTGCTTTGTGCGCCGGCGCAGAAAGATGAGATTGTAGACCACGCGCGAAGCCATTGCATACACAACGACGCCGGCTACGAGCCAGACGGCCACGTGGGTCCGACGGAGCAGTCCGCCCGCCACCAGGATGATGATCCGCAGGAATCGCAGGGACAGCTTCTCCTGGAACTTGACTTCGCCCTTCGTCAGACTCTCGACCGCCGCGTTGATATACGTCGCCAATGGAATGCCCACCATCGCCACGATAGCGGGGACGGGATGGGCCAGGCCGCCTAAGAGCAATCCGAGCAGGAAGATGAGGTCGGCGTACTTGTCGATGATCTTGTCGACGAACGATCCGAACGGCCCCGCCGTGCCGCGAGCGCGCGCGATCGCGCCGTCCAGCATATCGAAGAAACCGTTGGCCAGGATCAGAATGGCCCCTGTGACGGGCATGGCCTGCCAGAAGGCGACGCCGGCTGCCACCGCTGCAACCAGGGACAGGACAGACACGACGTTCGCCGACACGTAGGGCGCCAGTCGCGAAGCAATCGGCCCGACGATCTTGCCTTCGAGCGCGCGAAGCTTGCCGTTCATTCTGTGCGTCCTCCAACAGTCACGATCGATATTCTACCGCGACGGGAAGGCCGTTGTCGAGAGCCATTCGGGCCGGCGTGCTTCGCGGAGTGTGCCACGCGGCATACATCCTACGCTTCGGAAAACATGTTCTGGCAACCGCCGCAGATGCAATCCGGCGGCAGTCCCCCCGTTAGCATCTGCAGACGCAGGCGTCGGTAGTCGTTGCCCGCCCATATTTCTGCGAACGGGCTTGCGGCCACGTTTCCAAGCGGCATCCGGCCATTGACATCCAGGCAGCACGGCACCGCGATCCCGTCCGAGAGGATGCAGCCATGGCGGAACGGAGCGGCACAGGCCTTGTATCCTTCGGCCACGCGCTGAGGCCCAACGCTCCTGTCCTCGACGAGACCATGCCAAGTCGTATATTCCGCGACGCGGACCTCGTCGATTCCGCTCGCTTTCCATTCCTCCGTGAAACGATCGAGCAGAGGCTCCGTCTCTTCCATGCGGATGATCTCAATGGTCGTTCGAGGGCCTCCGTTCACTCGCTCGCGGCGTAGGGCCAGATATTGCCGGATATTGGATCTCACCTCTTCGAATCGCGCCGGCGGGCGCAGGTGCTCGTAGACTTGCGGCGAGCATCCGTCGAATGAGAACGACAGGAAGCTCAAGGACGACGACAGAACCTTCTCGGCGACCTCCCGCGTCAGTGCGACGGCGTTCGTGTGGATCATGCTCCGACAGCCCCTGGCCCCCACGTATTCGATCATCTCGAAGAGACCCTCATGGAGCAGAGGCTCGCCCGAAACGTAGAGCTTGATCAGCGGATGATCCTTGCACACACCATCGATGATGCGCCCGAACAACTCCAGAGACATCCTGGCCGGACGCGGCTTGAGCCCCCGCGACTGCGGGCACATGATGCAGCGCAGATTGCAGTCCCTCACAATATCGATCCAGTAGATCGATGGCGGAGGAGGGATGTAGTAGTCCACCAGTTCGGCAATGTTGCTCCATAGGGGCATGCGTCGGCCTCTCGAACAGGACCATCCAGCCCTACCCTACGGCCGCACCATGGGCCCCGTCAAGCGAGAAAACCAGAGCCGCCACATCCGCCACACGTTTCCGTGGAAACCTTCGCGGGCATGGGCCTCGGGATTTGACGCCTGATACGGATTCGAGGGAATTCCCCGGGCAGCAGGATGCTGTCCTCTCGAACCGGAAGCGAAGGACAACGGAACCCGTGGCGTGAACGGACTTCTCCGCCTTCGTATGTCCCGGTCGATCCAAGCGAGATGCGACGACAACGTATGGCGTTACAGCGTGATGTCAATCAAGGCCAGACGCGGCCCCGGTAATGCCTCGGGCCCGGATTGGAAGATCTCGATCTTGGTGGGGACGAGGACGCCGCCTTTCGTCAACGGGGCGTAATCATAGCCGCGAACGAGAAGGAACTTTCCGGCGGCGGGATTCGCCAGCCAAACGACATCCGCAACGTTCCTCTCCTGGTTCTGGAAGTAGATCCCGTCCGTCCAATACGGCGCGATGACGACCGTCTTCTCCTTCCCTTTTTCTTTCGAGACGACGGTCTGGCCCCGGAATTCGGCCTCGATCGGATCGTACCATTGTCCGCCGATCTGCACGCGGTTCGGCCGGCGCGTGAGCGTGACGTCCCGCGAGAGCATGCGGGCGGGGGCCGTGACGATCTCGAGCACGGCCTCGGCGTAATCGCCGTAGAACGCGCTCACCGGAGACACGTCGGCTCGCGCGTTTCCGGCCACCATCCGGTACTGCCCGCGCACAACCTGCCAGACGATGCTCCCGGCGGGCTCGGCGGCGGCGACCCGGATCGCGTCCGACCAGGGATACACATCGAACTCGTGCTTGGTCAGATAGAAACTGCCGTCGCGACGATCCGCCGTCACCACCGCCTGGAAATCGAGCTGCCGGGCTCGTGTCCAGGTCGCCATGCCGCCCGTCGCATCGAACGCCGAGGTCACCCAGGGACGCGGGACGGGCAGCGCCGCGAGATTCGGGGCCGTAGCCAGCAGGTTCAGGTCCTCGGCAGGCGCCTTCACAGCCCGCCGGCTACAGCCCGCGACGATCAACGTTGTCAAGACAGTCAGAACGACCGTTCGAATCACCCTCTTGGCCATGTCATTACCCTACTGTCTGCTTTTCCGGCTCGGGGCTCGACTCGCCGGAATCCGGCTGCTCGGCCCCACATTTCAGCTTGGCAAGCTGCTCCATCAGTGCATATCGATCAGCGGCATCGCGGCTGGCAAGCTGCATCAGCTCGGCCGCCACGTCCGGCTTGGACTGCTTTAACGACCGGTAGCGAATCTCACCGTACGCATACTCCTCGAAACTGATGGTGGGCGGTTTCGAGTCGAGCTGCAGCGGGTTCTTGCCCTGCTCTTTCAAACGCGGGTCGAAGCGGTACAGCGGCCAGTGCCCGCACGCGACAGCCTTCTTCTGCTCCTCGTAGCCCTTCGTCATGTTGATGCCGTGCGCGATGCAGTGGGCGTAGGCAATGATCAGCGACGGGCCCGGATAGGCCTCCGCCTCGGCGAGCGCCTTGACGGCCTGAGAGGCGTTGGCGCCCAGCGCGACTTTGGCGACGTAGATGTTCCCGTAGGTCATGGCCAGCAGTCCGAGGTCTTTCTTCGGCGCGGGCTTGCCGGCCGCGGCGAACTTCGCCACAGCCGCCCGCGGCGTGGACTTCGACATTTGACCGCCGGTATTCGAGTACACCTCGGTGTCCAGGACCAGCACGTTGACATTGGCGCCGCTGGCCAGGACATGGTCCACGCCGCCGTAGCCGATATCGTAGGCCCAGCCGTCGCCGCCGAGGGCCCAGACACTCTTGTGAGCCAGGTAATCGGCCACGCTCAGAAGCTGCTTGCACTCGGCACAACCGCCGCTCTTGCCGCACTGGGTCTTGAGCTGCTCGACGCGGGCACGCTGCTCTTCAATCGTGCTTTGCTCCGGATCGTCGGCCAGGGCCGCGGCCCGGATCTCCGCCGCCAGCTCCTTGTCCACACAGCCCTGCTCAGTAGCCTTCTCCAAGAGTCCGAGGGCAATCCGCCGCGACTGGTCCACGGTCAATCGCATCCCCATGGCGAACTCGGCAGCGTCCTCGAACAGGCTGTTGCTCCAGGTCGGCCCGCGACCGTCTTCCCGCGTCGTATAGGGCGTGGTCGGCAGGTTGCCGCCGTAGATGGACGAGCAACCGGTGGCGTTGCCGATCAGGGCCCGGTCGCCAAACAGTTGCGTCATCAGCTTCACGTACGCCGTCTCGCCGCAACCGGCACACGCGCCGGAATACTCGAACAACGGCTGAATCAACTGGCTGCCCTTGACGCTGTTGGCCTTGAAGAGCGACCGGTCCGTATTCGGAATCGACAGGAAGTAGGCGTAGTTGGCCCGCTCCCGGTCGCGGATAGGCTCCTGCGGCTCCATGTTGATCGCCTTGCGCCCGGTCGGCTGCTTGTTCGCGTCCCGTTCCTGCCCGGGGCACGCCAGCACGCAGGCGCCGCAGCCGGTGCAATCCTCCGGCGCCACCTGCACGGTGAACTTCATGCCCGCAAAGTCTTTGCCCTTGGCGTCGATGCTCTTGAACTCCTTGGGAGCCTTGCCTTCCGCGAACTTGGCGTCGTAGGCCTTGACGCGAATGGCCGCATGAGGGCAAACCAGCGAGCACGTTCCGCACTGCACGCACAGATTCGGCTGCCAGATGGGAACGCTCACGGCGATATTCCGCTTTTCGTATTTCGTCGTGCCCGTCGGGTACTTTCCGTCGGCGGGCATCTTGCTGACCGGCACGGCGTCGCCGCGCATCGCCATCAACTCGCCCGTCACCGCCTGCACGAATTCCGGTGCATCGGCCGGCACGACCGGCGGCCGGCTCCAGGTGCTCGTGACCTTGCTCGGCACCTTGACCTCGAACACGCGATCGAGCGATTTGTCCACGGCGTCGTTGTTCATCTTGACGATCTTCTCGCCCTTCTTGCCGTAGCTGTGCCGGATGGCGTCCTTGATCGCCTTGAGGGCTTCGTCCAGCGGGATGATGTTGCTGATCTTGAAGAACGCCGTCTGCATGATCACGTTGATACGGGCGCCGAGCCCGAGCTCCTGCGCCAGCGAAATCGCGTCGATGACGTAGAACTTCAGCTTCTTGGCGATCATCTGCTTCTGCATTTCCTTCGGCAGCGTGTCCCAGACGCTGTCGGGACTGTGACTGGTGGTCAGCAGGAACGTGGCCCCCTCCCGCGCCGAGGAAAGCAGGTCGTACTTCTCAAGGAAGCTGGGATTGTGACAAGCGACGAAGTCGGCCTTGCTGATGAGATACGGCCGCTGGATCGGCTTCTCGCCGAAGCGCAGGTGCGAGATCGTGACGGCCCCGGCTTTCTTCGAGTCGTACACGAAATACCCCTGGGCGTAGTTCTCCGTCAGCTCGCCGATGATCCGGATCGAGTTGTGATTGGCGCCGACCGTCCCGTCGGACCCCAGCCCGTAGAACATCGCCGCATACATCTTCTCGCTGGGCACCTCGAAGGAGGCGTCCACGTCGAGACTGTTGTTCGTCACGTCGTCGACGATCCCGACGCTGAAGCTCCGCTTCGGCTTGGCGGCGTCGAGGTTGTCGTAGACGGCCTTCACCATCGCGGGCGTGAACTCCTTCGAGCCCAGCCCGTAGCGGCCGCCCACCACCACCGGATATTTCTCAAACGGAGCGATCCCGTCGGCCATCGCCTCGCCGATCGAGGTCCGGACATCCAGGTACATAGGCTCGCCCAGCGCGCCGGGCTCCTTGGTTCTGTCCAGCACGGCGATCTTCTTGACCGTCTTCGGAAGGGCCGCCATGAAGTGCTCCGTGCTCCAGGGTCGATACAGGCGGACTTTGACGACGCCGACCTTCTCGCCCTTCGAGGCCAGATACTCGGCGGTCTCATGGGCCGTGTCGGCGCCGCTGCCCATGACGACAATCACCTTCTCGGCGTCCGGGGCGCCGACATAGTCAAACAGCTTGTATTGGCGGCCGACGATCTTCGCGAACTTGTTCATCGTCTCTTCGACGATCTTCGGCGTGGCCAAGTAGAACTTGTTCACCGTCTCACGGCCCTGGAAGTAGACATCCGGGTTCTGGGCCGTGCCGCTGATCGTCGGGTGATCCGGCGACAGCGCCCGCACCTTGTGTGCGGCCACCAGATCGTTGTCGATCATGGCCCGCATATCGTCGTAAGTCAGCTCCTCGACCTTCTGGATCTCATGGCTCGTCCGGAAGCCGTCGAAGAAGTGCAGGAACGGCACACGCGAGGCCAGCGTCGCCTGCTGCGCGATCAACGCGAAATCCATCACCTCCTGCACGTTGCACGAGCCGAGCATGCCGAAACCCGTTTCGCGGCAGGTGGTCACGTCCGAATGATCCCCGAAAATCGATAGGGCCTGGCAGGCCAGCGAACGTGCGGATATGTGGAACACCGTGGGCAGCAGTTCGCCCGCGATTTTGTACATGTTCGGAATCATCAACAGCAGGCCCTGCGAAGCCGTGAACGTCGTCGTCAGTGCACCACTGGCAAGCGCACCGTGGACGGCGCCGGCGGCCCCGGCCTCCGACTGCATCTCGGTCACCGAGGGAACGGATCCCCAGATGTTCGGCGTGCCCGACGCCGTCTTTGCGTCCGCCATCTCGCCCATCGGGGAACTCGGCGTAATCGGATAGATCGCAATCACCTCGTTCGTCGCGTGCGCCACATGCGCCACGGCCGTGTTTCCATCAATCGTCACCATTCTGCGTTTCATACAGTCTCCAATTTCCGTAAAGCTTTGACAAACAACAACTTAGAACGGGAACATCCTCGCGGGCGACCCTGCTGCACCTGTCCTGTACGCGGGTCTGCGCAAGAACCGGTTCCCCTGCTTTGGACAAACCGCTGCGAAGAAAGGTCATTTATACACCCTCGGGCCCGGTCAGGCAACAGAATTTTCGAGCACACCGATGGCCCCGACCCGCTCACTGCCACCGAATAATCCGGTCCGTCCACCTCGGGTAAACCCTGAAATTCCGACCGGAATTCGGCCAAAATTACGTAGTTTCCACAATACACCGCACCGTTGAGCTCAGGTACACTGGTGGGGTTGGACGTGCGACGGTGACAGACTCCGAGGGTAGACACCATGGCGTACCGTCACGGCAAACGCGCAGGGGGTGTAGGGTCTCTTCTGAGCCCGTGCGTCGGGCGTCTCCACCGCCGTATGCCGGCGATTTCATTCCGGGACATGCGCGAATTCCACCGCAGACTCTTCTGAGAGATTTGGACTGATGGGACAGAGGGTGATTGCATCGCTCCTGATGATCGTGGTCGTGCCCTGTACGGCTGTGGCGAATGTCTCCGGTGACATCCTCATCAACTCTGCGTACAGAATGGAGCGGTCGGCACTCCGTCACGATGTGGTTCTATTTGAAAGGTGAAAAGATGAACAAGACAACACGACGATCACTGACTGCGGCTCTGCTACTAGGCTCGATTATGGCCGGTGCGGCGACGGCGAGCCTGACGTTGCCCTTCGAAGACTCGGTCCTGGAGCCGGGAGAAGCCTTCCGGATCGACAACACGTACACCGGCTCGACGAGGAGCTATGGAGGCTACTTCAGCACGGCCGGGGCTCAGGGACGCGGAGTCTACGCCCGGGTCAGGAGTGGCGTGGCGGACGTCAACAGCTACGGCGGGTTCTTCTACGCCGACAGTCCCAAGGGTCGAGGGGTCTTTGGCCAATCCACAGGCAAGCAGCAAGGGATTGGCGTCAAGGGCTGGGCCTCCAGCGACGAGGACGTGGAGAACTACGGCGGTCACTTCGCTTCCGCAGGTTTGCAGGGCATCGGCGTCTACGGCTGGGCCGAGAATACCGCCGCCAACGCGCTGAACTATGGCGGCGTCTTCCAGGCCGACGGCGGACAGGGCATCGGCATCTACGCCAGCGGCGGGAGGAAAGGCTCGGCCGCCGTCTTCGAAGGGGACGTCGTCATCGTGGGAAAGGGCCACGGCATCGTCTTTCCAAATGGGTCGAAGCAGACCAGTGCGACCGGCGGAGGCTCGCCCGGCGGTTTCCCGCGTCCGGCCTACGATAGCGGCTGGGTCACACTGCCCTGGAATGGCTCTCGCGGCGGTACCGTGGAACTGGCCCACAATCTTGGCGGCGATCCCGAAAACTATTTTGTCGATCTTCAGTTCTATTATCAGAGCGTCGAGATCGACAAGGGCATTCACAATGAGGGCCACGGCGGCGATCGCGCAGCCCAGGATTACGAGTCCAGAGGGGCCTACTACCATGCCCTCAACGCGACCAGCGTCAAGGTCACCTCAAGCGACAGGACGACCTATTTCACACCAAAAGCACGGGTCCGCATCTGGGTGTATGAATAGCCCCGGGCGGTCGCGGCAGCACCCGGCGTGCAGGGTCCGACGCCGGTGGCAGCAGATATGGTGTGCAGCGGCGTCGATGCGCGTGATATCGGTGCCCACGACGGGCCCTGTAGCAGTGTACTTCTGGACCGCGAAGACAGGGGCCGGCAGGACCGAACTGTGAGAATACGGGGTTTGGGGCTTGACAGGGCCGCCTCAAATTGGTTTCATAGGAAAGGATATCTTGAGAGGCCACGCCATTTTCTATGCAGGAGGAGATACCGGGCCCGAGCCCATCAGCGCTCAACGGGATGGTCGGTGCTCACGACGATACACGCCAATCCGGACCACGTTCTGAAAGGGTCGAGAGATGAAGACGACAAGAACGGCAACCACCTTGTTTGTTGTGCTGGGTCTGTGCGGCCTGGCGGCGGGCCAGAGCGGGATAGTGCACTTCAAGGGGACGGTCACCGTCGCGGAACAGCACGAGGTCGTCCCCGTCTGCTACGGGAGCTACTTCGTCGAAGTGGATGTCGAAGAGGTCATCGAGGATGACGTAACGCTGCTGGGCGACGTGACTTCCGTCGATGTCTGTTACGGAGCAGAGATGGGCCTCAAGGCCGGCGATCATGTGGAGGTGTACGGGATCTACTACAAGGGCCCGGTGGGCTGTCCCAAGCAGTATTGCAGTCGTGTGATCGCCCTTGACGATCCGTACTACATCCGACTCCTCGCGGGGCATGAATTGTACGTCCTCACCCAGAGCGGGATCCTGACCGTCTCGACGGCGGGCACGCAGCAGATGCTCATCGACGCACACTATGACAGCTATGCCATCGAGGTCCGCGACAACACATTGTACGCAACCAGCGATAGACGCGGCGGTGACATCGTGGCCTACGACCTGGAGGGAAATCATCTCAAGACGATCCCCACGCCGCTGCAGGCGCAGGACTATCTCACGTTCGTCGCCTTGCCGGGCGAGCGATTCGCCCTTCTGGACAACGTCAACGACAAGGTCTTCTTCATCGACGACGAGGGCCACCTCCTGGCGACCGCGAACCTCAAGCCCGTCAAGGACGGCACCGCACAAACCGTCGACGGCGTCGTCGTCGGCAACCGGCTCATCGTCTCGGAAGACGGAAACGGGCGGGTCATGGCGATCAATCTCACAAGTTACGAAATATCCGTCTTCAAGGATTTGAGCGCCTCTCTGAATTCCTTGGGCCCGATCACATACGCCAGCGGGAAGTACTATATATGCCGTGCCAAGACGATCTACTCCTTCACCACCGAGCCCGGCAGTTTGGTGAAGGTGGCCGAGATTGCGGACTACAACATCACGGGGATCGTCGTGATCGGCGACATGGCTTACATCAGCGTGAATTTCGCCGGCAAGATCTACCAGGTGGACCTGATGAGCGGGATCGCCACCGAGATCACCACGGGGCTGGATTATCCTCTGGATATTGAGTGCGCGGTGGAGACGGGCTGCTTCGAGGTGTGCATGTCCGTCGGTCAGTTGTCCGTACCGGACCACGCCACGGCCTGCTGGACCTTCCATGAGCCCTGGCTCTTGAGCCTGCCGCCGAAACCGACCTGGGCCCCGGAGGGCGCCGTCGTCACGAAGATGCGGTACAAACTGGCGGTTCGAGGCGCTTCCCTGCGCTGCAGCGACTACGAGATATCTCTGGACAACGATCCCTGCGACACGGATCCGGGCCTCGTCGTCTACGACAATCTGGGCGGCTTTACCGATGGGGGCTACGACGACGATCCGGAAACCGACAGAGATATCGAGCTGGATTGGCGCGAGACGCACGCCTTCGACGGTCAATCCGTACACCAGGACTGGACGGCCTGCGTTGCGGACACGCTGTCGGGCTATAGTGGATATGCGACGGACTTGTGTCTGCGCATCTGCTGGGAGATGCAGGAGGCCGCCGGCACGTGCTGTGGGTTCGCGCCGGGGGACCGCGTGGAACTGCTGACCAACAACCCGGACGGCGCTGTCGGGCTGCTCGCCGGCACTGAAGGAACCGTGATCTGCTGCAACGCGGACTACCCGCCTATGCCGGTGCTCGTTAGCTGGGACGGATGGACCAATGGCCACGACAAAGACCAGCAGTGCGATTCCGCCCCGCTGCCCTACCCGCCCAATTCCGGCTGGTGGGTCGGGTGCGACGACATTCAGGCCGCGACCGGCGGTGGAGGTGGCTGCCTGCCCGACCTGGAGGCCTGGGTGTCGATGTTCTGGGATTTCACGCCGCAGACCCTCGACATTTGCACGTCGAGCGAGCGACTGGAAGTCACGTATGCACTGAAGAACTCGGGCTGCGACGACTCAGGCAACTTCGATGTCTGCTTCTACGCCTCGAAGAACCAGACCATCACAACGTCGGACCATCAGCTCTACCAGATTCCCAAGACGTCGATGGCGCCCGGGCAGACCGGCTCCTGGAAGTTCTGGGTGTGGCTCGCTCCGGGCGAACTCGCCCCCGGCAAGTACTACATCGGCTGCATCATCGACTGCGAAGGTGCCGTTCAGGAAGAGGACGAATCCAACAACGTGGTGGTCATCGAGGATCAGCTACTGACGATTCCGACCTGTCCATAGCCGTCCCAGGAGCTTCACGACACGGATCGGGGATCTACGAGCGGCGCGCAACTGGCATCGTTCGCTCGCGGTTTGCGGTCGCGGCGCGTTGGATGGCGGGACTTACTCGTCCAGGCCGAAGGCCTCCAGCCACTTGTCGGTCTCGCCGGCGGAGAGTCCTTCTCTCTTTTCTTCGGGCTCGGTCTTTTCGTGCGTCTTTTTCGCCAGTTCCTGACGGACCTGGTCCCAGAATCGCTCGGACTTCAGGGCGGTCGCTCTCCTCTCGCCGGCCGCCTTGCGCAGCCTGCGGTCGCTGCTGACCACGGTCAGACGCCGGGGAGCCGTATCGGCCTGGATCTTCTTCTCGATCACGCTGTCGGCGTCGTGGTTGTACCCGGCGAAGAAGACCTCGGGGTTCGATATGACCTCGAACTCGCTCGTGTCGGCGGGGCCCGCCCCGTCGAAGACCACCTGCCCCAACTCGCCCGTCAGTGCGAAGTATCGGCTCAGCACGCGGCACAGGTCCGCCTCCGTCGCAATCTCCCGTTCATCGGCGCTCTCGTCCAGCGCCCAGAGCAGGTTGTTTCCGTCAATAATCGTCATCTCTTGCACACCTTTGGCGGTATCGCCGCGGAACGCCGATTCTCTGCAGACAATCCGGCCCACTGCTGCCATTCCGGCACGCAAAACCGGCATGGAAGGCAGATTATGCGACACGGGACGACGATATGCAACCCATTTGCCTGCCGACGGCGCGGCGGTCCCGGCACAACTCTCAGTTTTTCACGGAGATCTCATAGTGCATCCCGTCCCGCTTATCGGTGCCGGGCGGCAGGGTCGATTCGAGCACGACCGTCGATCCGGACACCGTGTACCGAAACGGCTCACCCGTGATCGGGTCGGTGGGCACGGAAGGTTCCGCAACATCGCTTAGACTCGCCGGCAATTGCCCGCCGTGTGAGGCCGCATACGCGCGGATCGCCTCGACACACTGCAACACCGCTAGATTGCCATCCAGTCTGCGCGCGACCAGCCGCGACCGTTCATGTGCCGGCTTCAAGACCTTCTCAAGCTCCTGGCGAACCGCCTCATTGGGAGCTTGCGCGAGGCCGACTTTCTTCTCGTTCTCAATCGCCTGATCGATCTCAATAAGCGGCTTCGGTATGTTCGCCAGCGCATAGAACAGGTTCGGCGAATCCGGCCCTTCTATGAATTGCTCGACCTCCTTGCACATCACGGCCCCGATGGCCGCCCCGATCAGACCCTGCATGATCGTAGGCCCCTGCCCGAGATGCCGCGCCATCCCGAACCCGGTTTGCATCGCGACGAGGCTGCCCTCGTACCCCTGGCGGGCCGTTTCGTATCGCGCCCACAATTCAATCAGCCACGCGAGCACCCGGTACTCCCCATCGTTCGTCATCTTCGCCCCGGGTGTCCAGGCGGGCCATTTACACTCCTTGCATCGAGCCGCCTTCGCGGCGGACCGCAGATTCTCCGCGTGTCGCTGCAACATCGCCTCCACGTCGCTTAGCGGCAATTGCCCGATAGGCAAATCCAACCACTGCCGAATCTGATCCGCACCTGCATCATTCGGCAGCCCCTTCATCGCCTGCTCATACAGGGCAACCGCATCGCCATCGATCAGCGACGTCGGCGCCGGCAACAGTGAATGCTTCCCCGGCTCGCTCGGCACCGCCTGCGGCTGGGTGGTCAGTTTGGCCTCCCGCCCGAAGGCCGGCAAACAAAGAACTCCCCATCCGACCAGCCCAACCAGGATTCCCGCAGCCAAGTTTCTACGCGTGCGCACCATAGCTCGTCCTCCACAAATCCGTTGATCCGCTCGTACGAGGCCGCCTCACGGCCATGCCCTGCGACCTCATCCTTACAGACGCCCGACCTGCACGGATGGTCAACGAAAATCTATTTTCCCGCCCGCCGGTCCGCCCAAACAGCCCCTTCTGGCCGCGCCGTCCGCTCGGGATCAGAGGGGCCGGAGCACCTCGGCGATTTCCTCGGCTGCTTTGCAGTGTCCCTGCTTGTTCCAGTGCCCATCGTATTGGAAATGGTAGCGCAAAGGATCGCCCCCCTCCTCAAGGGCGGCGCGGAGGTCCACAACGGCAAGCCCGCGGTCTTTCGCCAAGGCAACGAATTCATTGTGGATGCGCGAGTACATATCCCGGTCGTCGCCCATCCACAGCCGACGGGACGGGACGACCACAACGACGACGCGAGCCATGCCGCAGTCCGCCACCATTTCGGTCAGCCGGTCGACCGAACTCTCGACCAGAGCCCTCGAATACGACTGTCGAGCGACGCGATCGGCGAGACGGGTAATCAGTCGCAACTTCAGCGCCAGCCTCTTCAAAGGGCCGCTCTCATGAACCATATTCTTGATTGCGTTGTAAGCCGCCGAACGCCGCGTCAGCCACGACTTCACCGAAAGAAACTTCCTGTCCTCGCCCGCCGCGGCGTTCTCCGAAGCCCGGACCCGGTAATCGCGCAAATCGTTCTCCATGCACACACCGACGATCAGGTTCGCAATCGTCGCGCCCTGCGCACGGGCATACTTCACCAGCTTCTCGTACCCTTCGATATCCGTGGGGACGCTTATGTTATAGACGTCCGTCCCGAGCATCGAGGCCAGCAGGTTCGAATAGCGGTCTTCCTCCTGGACCCCCCAACCGAAACCGAAGGAGTCTCCGACCACGAAGAAATTCTCTTCACGCGAATCCTTGAGGTCCTTGGCGTCCCTGAACCCGTAGGCGTTGATCCGCACGGTGACATCGTAGTCGGTCGTATTGTTCGTGTGACGTCCCACGTGGTTCTTCTGGCCCAAGGGCACGCCGCCCTCCATGTGGAACACCACGGCCTCACAGGGAACGTATCGGGGCAGAAAAAGGCGAACGCCGCACTCCAGAATCATCAATCCTACAAGCGTAGAGGCAGAGAGAAGGCCGGCCCTGCTGATGATCGTGCGCCATGGCTTGTGTGGTCGCTCGGATCCTGATGCGACGCGCTCATCCCGTCCTCGCCCCGGAGACGTCCTTTCTCTGCCTTCCTCGAAAGCACGCTCCTGCCCCATCGTCCTGTTGCTCCCAAACCGATCGTCGCGTGCGCTCAGATCTCGTATCTCACCTCGCCCCCGACAATGGTCATTTCGACCTTGCCTTTGACCGTCCAGCCGTGATAGGGGCAGTTGCGGCTCTTGGAGAGGAATTCGTTCACGTCGATCTTCCATTCGGCGTCGGGGTCGATGATGGTGACATCGCCCTGTTTGCCCCGGCTGAGCGTGCCCTTGTCAATCCCGATGATTCGGGCCGGACTCGCCGTCATCAGCCGAACGAGGCCGAGCCAGTCGAGGACCTTCGGCTCGATCAACGCCTTGATATAGAGCCCCAGGGCGCACTCCAGGCTCGCGATGCCAAAGGGCGCCGTCAGGAACTCCAGCTCCTTCTCGCTCTGCAGGTGGGGCGCATGGTCGCTCGCCAGGGCATCCACCAGTCCCTCGGCAATCGCCTCCTTCAAGGCATCCACGTCCTTCTGCCCGCGCAGCGGCGGATTGACCTTGTAGTTGGTGTCGTAGTCGGCGCAGCACTGCTCGGTCAGCAGCAGGTGATGCGGGGTCACCTCGCACGTAACCGGAAGGGAGCCCTTCTTCGCTTGGCGGATCAGCTCGACCGACCCCGTCGTGGAGATATGCTGGGCGTGATATTGCACCTGCGTCTTCTTGACCAACTGGATGTCTCGCCACAGCATCGCTTCCTCCGCCAGCGCATCGATGCCGGGCAACCCAAGGATCGTCGAGCAGTACCCGGCGTTCATGACCCCGCTTCCGGCAAAGCTGTCGTCCTGGCAATGCTGCGCGACGACGACGTCGAACATCTTGGCGTACTTCAGGGCCCGCAGCATGACGGCGGGATCCTGCACGCCGTGGCCGTCATCGGTGAAACCGCGAGCGCCCGCCTCCGCCATCAACCCCATCTCGGCCAGCTCGACGCCCTCGCGCTTCTTGGTGACGGCGCCCATGCAATAGACATGGGTTTTTCTCGTCTGGCGGCCCTTTCGGTGCACGTACTCCACGTCCGTCTCGCTCTCAATGGCCGGATTCGTATTCGGCATGCAGACGACGGAGGTGAATCCCGCCGCGACCGCCGCCGCCGAGCCGCTGGCAATCGTCTCCTCCTCTTCATCGCCGGGTTCACGGAAATGGACGTGGATATCGATCAAGCCGGGTGTCACCAGCTTGCCCGCCGCGTCGATGACCCGCTCCACGGATTTCTCCACGGCCCCGTTGAAGTCGCCCACCTCGGCCACCGCGCCGTCGACGATCAGGACGTCACATTTCCTGTCGAGATCGTTCGCCGGATCGATAACCCGCCCGTTCTTGATGAGAAGCTGATTCGCCATAGCGCACCTGTGCCCATGATCCCTTTCTTCGCCCACACTTCTACCAGAAAGGCGGGCGGAAGGGAAGCGGTTTTTGCCTGCACCTGTGGTGATGTGTCTGTGCAGATTTCCGGGCACCCGTGACCTCGGTTGACGGCTCCGAGGCCGCAGGCAGAGGCGGGTTCATTTCGGAACGCCGTCGGCAGGGTCGGTCGGAGCACCATCAGCAAGCCACTCGCCGGCCAGGATCGCCAAATCGGCAAAATCCACCCGACAGTCCCCGTTCAGGTCCGCCGTGAGCTTCACGGGACACGGTACAGCGGGGTCTGCGGCGACCCGGTAGCTCCAAACGTGGGCGGGCTGGTACACGCCAGGCTCTTGCATATCCTGGCTATGCCGCTCCATCCAGGTCATCGTGACGTGGAGGTCGTCCACCTCGACCAGGATGTAACCGTAGCGTGCGGCGTGGTAGACCTGCGTCACGATGAAGTCGCCGTTGTCCCCGTCGTAGGGAGGGGTCCACGCATACGACGGGGCCCCGGCTGTCGCTGCGACGAATTGATGGATGTCATTGTCCGGGTTGCCGTCGCCGTCGTCGACCCGCGCCTGATCGAAGAAGTGGTCATGGCCGCAGAAATACGCCCGCGCACCGGCTCTTTTGAGACTGCGCCAGAACTCATCCCGCCGGGCTGGATGATCGTCCAGGCAATCCGGATGCAGCATCTTGAAGGCCGGCTCGTGTCCGAAAACGAAGACGTGCCGCTGGCGGTTCGCCCGCAACTGGGAATCGACCCAGCACTGGTCCACGGCATGAGCGAGCCGGTGTCGCATTCCGCCGTATTCATCCACAGCGAGAATCAGAGCGTTCTTGTGGGTAATCGCGTACGACATGTGCTTCGCATCGGCCGGGCCATTGTCCGGCAATCTCAGTTCAGGGTGCGCCTCATTGCCGAATACGCGCAGCCAGCGATAACTGTAGTTGTCCACCGGATCGGGAAGAATCCCCCACTCGATATCCCAGGCGTCGCCCACTTCGTGATTGCCCCGGCAGACGTAGACCGGGATACCGGCGTCGTAAACCGGCTTCATGATGCCGACCCAGTCCCAGAGCTGCTCCTCGAACCGCTCGGGACTGACACGAGCGCCGTAGACCAGGTCGCCGGGGTAAATCAGGAAATCCACGTCCCGGCGCAGGATCTCACCAGCCAGCTCAGAGAGGGCCTGCTCGTTGATGCCGGTCACGTAATTGCCCCGGCTGTCGCAGGTCATGATGAAGCGCCAAGGCTCAACCGCCGAGGCTGCCGATGCGAAACCGATCCACAGAGCAAGTATTAAGAGCTTGCACCCGCCCACCGTATCTAATCTCTCCAACCTTGGAAATACGTCTTGCCGCGTCGTCGGCCGTGCTCCCCTGCCGACCGATGCAGCAGTTTAGGACCGCCCGTGCGGCTAATTCACGGCGCCGTCGGTGCGCCACTCCGCCCTGCGGTCGCGATATGCAATCATCCCATCCACGTCATTGACATCGATCTTGCCGTCCATGTTGACGTCGCCAATGACGTACGCCTGCGGTGATTTCAATCCCTCGGTCCAGTTGTTCACCAGCGTGGCGACATCCTCCTCGTTCACGATGCCGTCGGCGTTGAGATCGTGCCAGAAGATGCTCTCGTCGGGAAGCTTCTCCTCCAGGGTCCAGGCCAATGCGTATCGTTCGCCTGCCTGGGCTCCCTTACGTTCGTCGAGATTGCTGTGTGAAACCACGATCTCGTACAAACTGTATTCCGGCTGCGTCTCCACATAAATGTGCTCGACGTTATCGACTCGGCTATCGCTATAATCGAGCCGACGGGTGCTGCCGGGATCCTCCGGGGCAATCCCCCAGACTTCGAGACGAAGATCGCTGTCCCGATCCGACATCCGTTTGAACGGATACGTTGTGCTGTAATGACGGTTCCACACGAGTGTGGCGGTAAGCACTTTGCCAACCGGCTCATTGACCGTGAGACGGTAAACCTGCTGGAGGGTCTGCTCGGTATCCAGATGATTCAGGTCCCATCCGGCCGCCCAGACGTCGCCGGGCTCAGCCCGCCCGGCCTTCAGGAGCCGATGGGCTCGCACGGCGTCGATCATCCCGGCGCCCTGAGCGTAATCCAGCGGCGTCTCGTGGTCGTCATCCCCGCTCAACCGGCCCTTGTGCCAGAACGGCAGCTTCGTGGCCGAGCTCATCACAATCGCCTTCAGGACGCAATTGCCCCCTTTCGGCGACACGGCCAGATTGAGCCCGGCATCCTGCTTGGCCGCCTGCATCAGCAGCCCGACCACGCCGGCCGCCACGGGCGTTGAGAAGCTCGACCAGTTGCCCGCGATCGCGTAGCCCTGCTCACTCTCCGTTTCCGCCACGAGGCAGTTGCCCGGGGCGATGATGTCGGGCTTGCACCGGCCGTCATCTGTCGGCCCCACGCTCGATTGCTGTGGGTAGGCCAGGGCGAATTGCGCCAGCTTCGTCGCGGGATCGCCTGCGTTGACCGAGCTGACCAGGCCCACGCCGAGGACGTTCGGTCCGGCCCCCGGATAGAACGACGGGTCGGCGGCATTCGTACCGTTGCCGATGCTCGCGACAAACACCAGGCCCTGGTGCTCGATGAGCGCTTCAATGCCCCGCGTCCATCCATCCTCGAGGGACTGACCGAAACTGGCGGTGGCCAGATCGACCTCGGGCGCATTCTGTAGGTACACATATTGCAGCACGAAATGCCAGAACTCGTAGATACGGCCCTCGGCCCCGGGTACGGCCCCCTGGTACAGGAACGGATCCACCCCGGACGCCACCCCTGCGGGATCGTCGCCAAAGAGAATGGAACAGATTCCCGTCGAGTGGGGCGATACGCCGGCAGGCATCGTTTCATCGTGGAAGAAGCGCATCCGAGTGTTCTGAAAACAGGTATGTCCGATGTTCGGCTGATAATCGTTCTGCGGTTCGTTGCCCTCGTTGTAGGTCAGACTGCGACAGATGACGCCGAGACGCACCCCGGCCCCCGTCAGGCTCGGGTCCGCCTGCCGCAGCGCGTAGATGCCCGCCCAATCGAGCGCCTTGGGCTGAAAGGCCGCGAAATCCGCTGCCCCGGGCGCGCCGACCGCCACCGCCGGGCCCGCCAGAAGCGTTAGGACCCATAACTTCGAGGCCAAGATCGCTATTCTTTCAAACATCTTCGGCGCGAAAACCCCAAAGGCGGCACATTTGCCAGTCGGCACAGTGCCGTTCCCCCAAAAGCCAACCTCCGTGGCCGATGCATTCCATCCTCCAAAACAACTGGCCTTATCATAGCAAAAACCCGCTTTCTTTTCAAGAAAATTCCGCCGGCCGGTCGTAATATACCATGGCCGGCAGTACTGAAAAAGGGGATTTTGGGAACGAAAGCGACAAAGCTTGCCTTGCCGGGGGGCGCTTGGTATACTCGTCCTGCGTCTTGCGGCAGGTGTTGCACGAGGGCTGGCGCAGGACAAGATACGACGATGCGATCCATACGGACCACCAACGACGGACGGCGAACGACGGTTATGAAGGTCATCCTGGATACCCTGCAAATCAAGCGGACCATCAACAATCTGGCCGATGAGATTGCCGGCCGGACTTCGCCCGATAACGATCCGGCTATTATTGGGATTCGCAGCCGGGGGGAGATTCTCGCGCAGAGGCTCGCCGAGGAGTTGTCACGCAGGCTCGGCAAGACCGTCCCGTGCGGCACGCTGGACATCACCCTCTATCGTGATGACCTCAACGCCCCGCACGCTAACAGCCAGCCCCTGGTTCGGACCACCGAAATCGGATTCAACGTGGACGACCGGACCATTATCCTGGTCGATGACGTGCTCTATACGGGGCGCTCGACCCGGGCCGCGATGGATGCCTTGATGGACCTGGGGCGGCCGAAAGCCATTCGGCTGGCCGTACTTGTCGAGAGAACAGGACGCGAACTGCCCATCCAGGCCGACTACATCGGCTACAAGGCCGACGTGCGGCCGGAGCGGTCGATTCAAGTGAACCTCATTGAGTCGGATGGTAAAGACGAGGTGACAGTGGAATGAGACGCGAAGGATTCGCTATTGGCCAGTGACGAGCAACCGGTTGACCTCGCGGGGGCAGGCGAGTCGGCGAGACGTCAACGGCAAAGAGAAGGACCTTTGCGCCAGTGGGTAGACAGATGCACCGTATCCTCGACATCGTGGAACGGCACACGCCCGGCAAGACCATAAGGTGGCACGGTACTGGTATGGCAATCATACGGAAGAGCAAAACCGTCAAATGGCAGCGAAAGCATCTGCTCGGCCTGCGCGACCTGGCCGTCGATGAGATCACGCATCTTCTCGACACGGCCAAGGGCTTCGAGCAGATCAGCACGCGCTCTGTGAAGAAAGCCCCCCCGCTACGCGGCAAGGTGGTCGTCAACCTGTTCTTCGAGGACAGCACGCGGACGCGGAACAGCTTCACCCTGGCGGCCAACCGGCTCAGCGCCGACGTGATCGAGTTCACGCAGAAGAGCAGCTCCGTCAGCAAGGGCGAGACCCTGCTCGATACGGCCCGGAACCTGGAAGCGATGGGGATTGACATCGTCGTGATTCGCCACAGTGCCGCCGGCGCCCCGAAGTTCCTGAGCCGCAACATCAAGGCCTGCGTCGTCAATGCGGGCGACGGTTACTGCGAGCACCCCACCCAGGGCTTGCTCGACGTCTACACCATCCGCCAGATGAAAGGGACGCTCGAAGGGCTCAAGATCGCCATCGTCGGCGACATCGCCCACTCCCGCGTGGCGCGCAGCGACATGTGGGCCATGACCAAGCTCGGGGCCGAGGTCATCTTCGTCGGCCCGCCGACCCTGATGCCCGCCGAGGTCAACCGATTACCGGTGAAGGTCAGCTACTCGCTCGACAAGGTCATCGAGGAGGTGGACGTGATCAACATGCTCCGCATCCAGTTCGAGCGACTCGGCGGCAATCCCTTCCCCTCCATCCGGGAGTACTCCCACTACTTCGGCCTCACGGTCGAGCGGATGAAGCGGGCCAAGCCGGACATCCTCGTCATGCACCCCGGGCCCATCAACCGGGGTTTGGAGATGGAGAGCGAAGTCGCCGACGGCTCCAACAGCGTCATCCTCCGCCAGGTTGCCAACGGCCTGGCCGTCCGCATGGCGGTCCTCTTCCTCGTCAACCAGGCCGCCGCCCAACCCTCCGCCTGACAGGGATATGCTCCCATTCCGGGCTGGTGACCTCCGGTGCGGAGGCCCTTGCCGTGCCGTCGTCGAAGAAATTCCTGCGACTGGAGGGACCACGCGCCCCACAGACTGAGCCGATCCGTCCCCAAATCTCTACACGAACAATAGGAGTTGATGATTCGACAAGATTGATTTGTGGGCGCCCGTTTGTTAGAATCTAAGGGTCTCGAAGCTATGCGGGACGGGCGGACATGAATCCGCTGTCAGGAGGTCCCGTCCCAAACGGATCGTATCGGGCACATTGAACGGTATCGCCCTAAGGGCGATAGGGAGAAAGAAGATGAGAAGTATCCTCGCCACGGTATTATCCCTCCTTGTCATCTCACCCCTTTATGCCAGAACCATCGACGTCTACGAGAACAACGATCCGTCAGCCGGCTATTCCCTCGCCTCCCTCAGTATCCAGGAGGCGATCGACATGGCGTACCCCGGAGACGTCATCGTCATTCATCCGGGGACATACGCCAGCGCCGCCAACAGGAATCTGGAATTCAGGGGAAAGGCCATTACGGTACGGAGCCTCGATCCGAACGATCCCAATATCGTGGCCGCCACCATCATAGACTGCAACGAGATCCGAATGGGCTACAGCGGCGGTAGAGGCGGCATAGGCGGCGGCTACTACTACACCTTGCCGCGCGGCCGTGGTTTTGTCCTGAGGAATGGAGAGACACGCTCCTCCGTGATCTCGGGCCTGACCATCATAAACGGCTGGGGCGGCGTATATTGTGGGAACGATTCCAGCCCGACCATCAGTAATTGCGTTTTCCGAGGTCACTCCCGCAGCCGAGGCGCCGGCGTGTATGCGGAAGGCGGTGCGCCCAGCGTTGTCAATTGCACATTTGAGTCGAACCGTGCGGAGTCTTGCGGCGGAGCTATCGCTCTGGTCAACGGACCGCCGAGCAATGGTCCCATGCTGACAGATGGGACTGCGGAGATCGTTGGCTGTACGTTCCTGAATAATGAGGTGCACTACGTGGAAAGACCTCCGTCTGACGAGGATGGATCATCAGACGGGGGCCGCGTGCGACGAGACAGTCTGGTCCTGGCCAGCGATGAGTCCGAATCGACAGGTGCAGCGCTGGGCGGCGCGGTCTATAGCGAGCACGCCCGGATCGAGCTGATCGACTGCACGTTCCAGGGGAACGTAGCCGACCGGGGAGGAGCGATCTGCCTGGCCGGATCCCTTGAAACAGGGAAAGCCATCAACTGCCGCCTCGTGAGGAATCGGGCCGTCCAAGGGGGCGGACTGTTCCTGGGCGGCGGGTATGATGAGGACTATGGCATCCTCCAGCTCATCAACGGTGTGGTGACGTGCAACCACGCAAGCGGAGATGGCGGCGGCCTCTATCTGGATGGGCCGGCGGACCTGGTCAATTGTACGATCGTTGCCAACCATGCCAATGGGCGGTGCGGCGGCGTTTTCGTGATCGCCTCCGATTGCGTCACCGTGCGCCTAAGACCCAAAATGGGCAATACGTGCCCAGCTCTATATCAGTCCATCTTGTGGGCCAATACCTCGTCCGAGGCGGGTGACGTCCTCTCCGCACAGATTGCGGCCGAACAGCTCACTGAAGTAGGCCGGTGCTGCATCCAGGATGGCGAGCCGGACGATGCGACAATCCCCTTCAGTGAGTTTCCCTGGCCGACGAACAACATCGACGACGATCCTCTTCTCGTTGCCTGGCCGGATGACGGCGGCGACGGCTACGGTGACGACCCCTGCACGCCGCAGGATGAGAGCCTGAACGATTACCTGGGCGATCTGCACCTCAGGTCGGATTCGCCCTGTGTGGATGCCGGGGAATTCAGCCCGTATGCCGTCGATATCGACAATGAACCTCGCGTCCTCGGCTTGGCGATCGACTTGGGTGCAGATGAGTATTCCCCGCCGATCCTCACGGTTACCTCTCCGGTGGCCGGGGAAGTATGGGCTGCCGGCAGTCAGCACACCATCGCGTGGAAGACCGTAGGCATGCGAGGCAGTCTGGATATTGAACTCAGCCTGGATGCGGGGCAATCCTGGCTCGCCCTGGAAACGCACGCACCCGACACCGGCGTATACACGTGGACGGTGGATGCAGACATGAACTCGCAGGAGTGTCTCGTGCGCGTGGTCCCCAGTATACCGGATCCGCTGGCCCAGATAACAGCCAGTGGATTGTTTACCATCCATCCGGATCAGAGCGGGACACCCGTCTCCTCGAAATGGAAGACGCTCGCCGGCAACTTTCAGCACACGGGACGAAGCCAACACCTGGGACCGGAAACCGGCTGCGTCGCATGGACGTTCCAGACCCCAGGCGCGATATCGTCCAGCGTGACGGTCGGACGCGAAGACCGTATTCACATCCCTTGTATGGACGGCAAGCTCCATACGCTCGATCGCGGCGGTTCCCTGGTGTGGACGTACGCCGCCGGCGCGCCTCTGATCACGGCCGCAACCGTCGGATCTGACGGCAGCCTCTACGTCGGCAGCGAAGATGGAAAACTGCACGTGTTGGACCCGAACGGGCGCGTGCGTTGGACCTTTCTCTCCGACCAGCCCATCTACACTTCGCCGGCCGTGGCCACCAATGGCAGAGTGTTCGTCGGGCTCCTTGATGGAAGCGTCCGCGCCCTTGCTGAAAACGGCAGCGAACTGTGGGAAGTCAGACTCCATGAAGCCCTTTTCCAGTGGCTCTTCAGCTTGCCAGCCCTTGAGTCGCGACAGGTAATAATGAGGTTGGACTCTTACGAGGAGGCGGTCTTCGGTTCGCCGACGATCGGCCCCGACGGGACTGTCTATGTGGGAGCACTACACACTCCCAATCTCTACGCGTTAGACCCGCGGGACGGCTCCGTCCTTTGGACGTGCAACCTGGCATCCGGTCCTCCTACTCCCAGCGAAAATTGGTGGGAACCGACGAACCGTGTCTCCACTGGCTGGCCGTTCGCCTCTCCGGTTCTCGGCGATAACGGCGTGATCTACCAGACGGCCCTGTATGACAGCTACTTCTATGCGGTACGGGCAAGCTCCGGCACGAACCTGTGGGCCGTGGATTTGTCGCCGCCGGAACAATGGTGGTGTGAGCCGAATGCCGGCAATCCTTCCCCGTGTGGACCGTCGCCCAGCGTGGACGAAGGCTGGTCCGAGCCGGTGGTGGCATCTGACGGCACAGTGTATGCGAGTCTGGACGCGCCCTTCCTCTACGCGATCCAGCCAAACGGCAGTGTTAAGTGGTCCGTGCGTCTTGGTGACAGTCCAGGATTCACACTGACCGTAGATAAGGCGGGAAAGGTCTACGCCGCCGGTTACGATGGCCATCTCCACGTGATCGACCCCAACGGAAGTAGACTATCAGAGTTCGTCGCCGACGGCCCTCTCAGTTTCCCGGTGGTTGCCTGGGACGACCTGCTGTTGGTGAACGGTGAAGAAGAGGGCAAATCGCTGGATGTGTCTGGCGGCACCCTGTGGGCCATCGAGCTGGCCGGGGCAAGCTGCGAGGTCCCCGATCTCGGGCCTGTCCCGCCGGACGAATCCGACCCCAATGATACGGCCGACGATCAGCCAAATGAGCCAACACCGCCGCAACGACGTTAGCATACACGCTTGTATGAGGTTGACTATGATGTCTGCGAAAACAACAAGACGAGATTGCATCGTGATGATCGGGTGTTGCCTGTTCCTCCTGGCCTGCCTGGGAGCGACAGGCAAGCGAGGACGACAGCTTGCCTTTCGGATGACCTGTCGCGCCAACCTGAACGCCATGGGAAAAGCCATGGCCGTATACGCCAGTGATTATGAAGACGAATATCCCAAGGCCGGGGGACGAATCAATACGTGGGTGCCCGTGCTTCCGAATTGGATAGCCGTCAGCAGATATCACGCGTATGAGTTGCCGGTCTCTGTCCCCGAGGGCAAAACCACGCTGACCTCCAATCTCTACCTTCTCATAAAATATGCGGAACTCACGCCTAAGTTCTTTGTCTGTAAAGGCGAGCCCAACACGCGGGAGTTCACAATTGAAGATGCAGCCGGGTTCGTGGAGTTGATCGACTTGTGGGACTTCGGACCCGTGACTGCGGACAGCAATCCCGATCAGCATTGCAGCTACGCCTACCATCTTCCCTTTGGCTTGTATGCGCTGACCACCAACAGTGATCCGAGTATGGCCGTTGCGGCCGACCGCAGTCCGTGGATGACCGGATCGAGTAGCGAGGTGGATGACCGGTGGAGCGCATTTGTGCCCGAGCTCACGTCCGGCCAGGGCAGCCGGGAGACGGCAATCCAGGGAAACTCTCTGGCCCACCAACAAGACGGCCAAAATGTCCTGTTCGTGGACGGCTCGGTTCGCTTTGAGCGGCGATCCTACGATGATCAGGGCACTGACAACATCTATACCTATCGGCCCGCCATGACATTCCATCGCGCCGAGATCACGCGGAAAAAGGGAGACGAATTGCCTCTGCCCTACAGGTTCAGCGACCTAGATGGGCCCAGGCCGGGCGATCGCCACGATACCTGGTTAGTCAATGGCAATCCCGAGATGTACCCGCGAAGCACCAGCCATCTTCGCTGATAGCAGCAGCCAACAGACCGAACGTAGGTAAACCACTCCAAGTGGATAGGTGGCAGTCAATACGCGGGCGACCACCAGCGTAGGGAACGCGTATCTCGCCTGCAGCGAGGTATCACTGAGGATAGTCCCTGGCCGGGGCTCAGCGTGAACCTTCCGCGTGGCACAACCGATGTAATGCCTATGAACCGCAGCAGATGTATTGCGTCCGGAGCGCTGCGCTAATCCGCGAACCCCCACGGCGCGCGTGTGATGACAAACGCCAGGTCCAGGCGCTCGCCGTCGTAGGCGTGGCCGGTCGGATAGGCCAAGGGCAGCCAGCCCGGCGTCGAGCCGCGGTACACGGCCGGCGCGTTGAACCGCAGGTCCTCCTTCGTCGTCTTCCATCCGAAGAAGTAGCTGTTGTCCGAGCCGCGGATCTCTTTGACCTCGAGCCAGTAGATCTCGTCCTGCGTCTGGAAGAACAACTCGTCGTTGGGATCCAGACAGATGTCGTATTGATACACGCGCATGTGGTTGTCCGGCAGGTAGACGTCGCCGACGGGCTCGTACCAGCCTTCCTCTGCATCGTGGCTCACCTCGGTCACATCGTAGCTGAATCGGCCGATCTGTCCGGTCCACAAGAGCGTGCCAGGGCGGTTCCACGGGATAATGCTGTCGGCCGGCTGATCGGCGTAGATATTGACCTCGAACGTCAGGCTGTCCACGCCCAATACCGGTGTGACGTCATCCTTGAACGAGCCCCAGAAGTGAATCCCCGCGATCTCGCCGCTCTGGGTGCACTGGAAGTCATCGGCCAGAGTGCAGCCGTACAGGTCCACATCGATGCCCGTGGACTTCTTGTCCGGCAGTTGGGGCCAGTGCATCTTGTAGCGATCGTACCAGCTCCAGGAGCACACGGGCGGCCTGTCCTTGACGTGGAGCAGGTAGTCCTCGGTCTCGCCGTCGTCGAAGACGCCGTCGCCCGTCCAGCCGAGCCGGACCGGTCGCTCGCTGATGGTGAACCGCGCCCAGATGTAGCCGGGCAGCGGTCCCATCCTGAAGTTCGGAGGCGCCAGCTCGGAAAGCGGACCATGGTAGCCGGCCGGCACCGGGAAGTTGACCAGCGCATGCTCCGGCACCAGTGACTTTCTGCATGGCGCGGCTTGGCCCCATTGACCATCATGGTCCCAGTCCATCAGAAGATTGACGTACGCGTCGTCCCAGGTGTTGTTGTGAACCTGAATGTCGATGTCCATGCCCCAGATGGCGGTGTAGCACGCATTGCTCATAGACTGCAGGCCAGTGAAGATCAACGAGTAGACGTCTTCGTGGCCGACGGGCCCTCTGATCGTATAGGCCCGCGGCGTGATCAGGCCGGCATCGTTGTCGTTCATCCCCTCGTCGCCATTGTACGCGTCGGGCGTGAAGACGGGACAATCGCCCGCATTGCCGTCGCGCTCGCGGTCCACCTTGCGCCCGAAGTAGATCTTCCCCGTGCCCGCATGTTCGATCCAGGCGGCCGGGCCGACCTCAACGCACGTCGGGAACGCGCCCCGGATTCTCTGGGCCGGGTACGCCACGACTCCCTCGGGCGCATCGCCGAAATCACGGTCCTCCATCGGGGGCATCTGGATGATCTTGGGCACACACTCGTGTCCGACCCGGCCTTCCACACGAACGTTCTCGCCGCGGATGTCGATCGAGATCCACTGCGGACACAAGTCCGGGATTTCGACCGTGGCCTTTACCGTCATGGGCTTGAGCACGCTGGTTCGCGGAATGAACACCGTCTCCTGAATGAACTGCAGCGCCAGCCCGGGATTGTTCGGGTCCGGCAGCGGGGGAGCCGGTTCGTCCTGGGGCCAGGTCGCCCGCGTCCAGTTCACGGACGCCTCGATGACCCCGACCTTGCCCGCAGACAGGTCCAGCCTCTCAGCGGTGAGTTCGACCTCGACGATCTTCTTGCTGTTCGGGTCCGGATCGCCGTTGTAGAACCACTGCACCAATTGCCCCGTGTGGGGGTAGTAATACCACGCGCCCTTATTGAAGCCGGTGCCGCCCCCTGTGACGAGTTTCCCGTGTCTTCCGAGATCGGCTGTGAATTGGTCTTCTGCGGCCGAGGCGAGACCCCACCCTGCTACCAGCGTTACCAGGGCCACGGCAAGGGTATACGTTCTGAAACGTCTTTTTATCGCGCTCATACATCATCCTCCCAAAATTGGCTTTGCGCACGGTCCATATGGTTGCCTTGGAGTGGTCTGACGGCACTTTGCCCGCGCACAGACTCCTTCAAGCCTTCCGTGGTAGATCGACCTGTGCGGCACGCTCCTCAAGCAAAAAGTGCGGGCCCGAAGTGAAAACCACTTCAACCACCTCCCGGTGCACTGTTCTGCGAACTTCCCTTATATCACATCCCGCCCGCAAAATCAAGCCCGAAGTTATCGGCCCCGCCTGAATCCCCCATCTCCCCGGAACGTCCCCGATGGCCTCTTATCCTCCCGCAGGCGCGATGGGCCGTGAGCACTCGACACACTCCCTTCCACGGCTCCGTCCTTCCACTGCTGCTCGAAGACATTGGCAGAAGGCATAGGTGCCCCCCTATCTGCACCGTGAAATCGGGGACATCTTGACTCCGCGGCACCGGGCTGTATGCTGTCGAAATGATCTCTGTAGGCACTTTCAGATAGGGGGCACTATGCAGCTCGTATCGAGGAAATCGCGGCTCAAGGGGCGGGTTTCGATCCCGGCGTCGAAATCGCATACGATCCGGGCGGTCGCCATCGCGTCGCTCGCCGATGGGGAGAGCGTCATTCGCAATCCGCTCTGGTCCGGCGATACGAAGGCTGGGGTCAGGTGCTACAGAGCCCTTGGCGCCGAGATCGATACGGCCGACGCCCACGCCTGGAAGGTGAAAGGCACGGCAGGTCGAATCGTGCCGCCGGAACAGACAATCGACGTGCTGAATTCCGGCACGACGCTGCGGGTGGCGATGGGCTCGGCCGCCCTGGCTGAGCCGGGCCCGGCGACCACCTTCACGGGGGACGAGCAGATCCAGACCCGCTCGGTCGGGCCGCTCATGCAGTCGCTGGGGGACCTGGGGGCCCGATGCGAGAGCCTCAAGCACAACGAAAAGGCCCCGGTCCGAGTCTGGGGCCGGCTCAAGGGCGGGCGCACCTCCATTGCCGCCGTGACCAGCCAGTATCTCTCCAGCCTGCTGCTGTGCACGCCGCTGGCCGCTGATGATACGGATATCGACATCACGCTGCTGAACGAGCCAGGCTACGTCCAGATGACGCTCGACTGGCTCGACAAGCAGGGAATCCAGTACCAGAATGACGCGATGCGGCATTTCCACGTCAGGGGTGGCCAGAGCTACAAGCCGTTCGATCTGCCCGTACCGGCGGATTTCTCCAGCGCGACGTTCTTCCTCTGCGGGGCCGCCCTGTTCGGCGACGAAGTCACGCTGGCGGAGCTGGATTTCTCGGACAGCCAGCCGGACAAGGCCGTCGTCGATTATCTTCGCCAGATGGGCGCCGATATCACCGCCGCAGAGAATGGTATCACGGTGAAAGGTGGCTCCCTGCGAGGCGTGACCCTCGACATGAACGCGACCCCCGACGCCCTGCCGGCGATGGCCGTCACGGCGGCTTTCGCCGAGGGCACGACAAGGCTCGTCAACGTCGCTCAGGCCCGGACTAAGGAAACCGACCGCATCAAGTGCATGGCCGAAGAACTCCAGAAACTCGGGGCCCGCGTGGAAGAACTACCCGACGGGCTCGTCGTACACCATAGTAAGCTCAGGGCCGTCCACCTGGACGGCCGAAGCGACCACCGGATTGTCATGGCCCTTTCTCTGGCAGCCATGGGGCTGGATGAGCCCTGTACGATCGAGACCGCCGAGGCCATGAAGGTCACCTTTCCGGAGTTCGTCAGCCTGATGCGAGCCCTGGGCGCGGACATGGAAACGAGGGGATGAGGTGATTTGCTTGCAAATTGGGCCACGTCCTCCTATAAACGGACGCAATCGAAACCGACAATTTGACCGTGTATTGCAGGAGAGTGGATCGTGTTAGGATGTCATTTGGGGCGGTGTTTTCAACTAACCGTAGCGGGCGGTTCGTATCAGGACGGCCTGACGAGCGTTCTTCAGGGCGTCCCCCCGGGACTGCTGCTGACGGAGCAGGAGATTTACGGGGACCTGCTGCTGCGCAAGCCGGGTGCGGATGAGCTTTCGAGCCCGCGGAAGGAGCCGGACCTGCCGGTGATCTATTCGGGCCTGAACGCGGCCGATACCGTCGAGAATGCCGGGAACAAGAACCATACGAACGGCACGCCGTTGACAATCCTCCTTCCGAACCTGGACCGGCATTTCATCCATATCAAGCAGTACCAGGACACGAACCGCACGCCTCGGCCGGGCCACGCGTCCTACGCAACCTTCATGAAGTACGGCCCGGACGACGACGCCATCGGCGCGGGGATCTTCAGCGGCCGATATACCTCCACGATCGTGGGCGCTGGCTACGTGGCCAAGAAGATCCTCAAACAGTGCGGCATCGAAGTGTTCTCCTACGTTAAGGAAATCGCCGGGGCCCGGTGCCCCGAGGTGCCGCACGACGTGGCGCTTCGCTACACTGACAACTACAAGACCATGCGGCACGATCTCGATGCGTTCTACCAGGAGATCTACGTCAAGGGTCGCGTTCACATGGACATGCGGTTCCTGGAGAAGGCCGCCATGCTGGCGCAGATCGAGAAGGAGATCGATGCGATTCGCGACCGGACCCCGCGAATGGCGCCCGAGGAGATCCGGGACCGCTACGGCGTCCACCCGGTCGTCAACTGCCCGGATATCGACGCCGGACAGGCCATGGTCGACGCGTGCAACGAAATCTCCCGCACCGGCGACTCGGCCGGCGGCGTCGTGGAGGTGGTCGTCCTCGGGGTGCCCGTCGGTCTTGGCGAACCGGTGTTCTGCAAGCTGGATGGCGAGTTGGGCAGGATGCTGGGGATCGGCGCGGTCAAGGGCGTCGAGGTCGGCGCGGGCTTTGGCGTCAAAGACATGACGGGCTACGAAAATAACGACCAGATGCACGCCGCGGACGGGAAGGTGACCTTCGATTCCAACAACGCAGGAGGCGTCACGGGCGGCGTGGCCACGGGGCAGCCGATCGTGGTCCGACTGGCCGTCAAGCCCACGCCTACGATCGACAAGCCCCAGCATACGATCGACAAGTACACGCTGGAGAATAAGGATCTGGCCGCCATCACTCGGCGCGATCCCACGATCGTCGCCCGCATCTGGCCGGTCGCTGAGAACTACACCGCCATGGTGATCCTCGACCACCTGCTGATGCACTACGGCTATCAGGCTATCCGAGCCAAAATCGAACAGGCGTAGCCAGAGCCGTCGACCGTTGCGACGGCCAATTCGCATCACACGGAAGAATGAGCCTTGGCGCGGCTCCAGCGGGTCTCATTCACGGTCTGCCGCGACAACGCGGGTACCGACGACACGAGGGATCCCTCGCGCCAAACGGCGGGCAGCAGATCTACAGAGCGCAAAACCTGGCCCCGGGGAACCGGGGCCAGGTGCATCATCTACCGTAACTTCATGTCGCCGGGATGATCCGCCCGACTGGGCGGTCATCAGCGAGGACTCAGCCGCATAGGCTCCCACGGCGACGGGGCCGTCATGTTATTATACGGGTCTCGAGCGTAGACGCGGAACTGCAGTGCCTGATTAGCCCTACCGATGTAGACCGTATGGGTCGGGACATCAATCCAGCCGCTGTCAAGTTCCGGCAACATGTCGCCATCCTGCCGGCACTCGAAGTAGTACTGGACTGCCAGGCCTTCGTCGTCGACGGCCGTCACGGCGGTCATCGCAACCCAGTAATCCAAGCTGCCGCCGCCCTGCTGCAATTCCTGAGGCAGGCCGTTGGGATCGAACTGCATCGGGTTCGGCGTCGGCGCCACGGCGTTCGGCGCCAGCGGCGTGCGGACAAGCGCCCACTCGGACCACGGGGTCTCATTGAGCCCGGCCGACCGGTCCCTCGCCTTTACGCGATAGGCGTACACCGTATCCTGGACGAGATTCACATCCGTGTAGACCGGCGTATCGATCCACCCGCTGTCATGGGCGCCCGGATAGTTCACGTGATCGGCTTGGAAGTAGTACTGGACCGGTCCGTTCTCGTCCTCGGCGGGTGAGGCCGTCATCGTGATTGACTGGAAGTCGTTGGCCGCGATCGTCTGGATGTACGGGGTGGGATCCGGTGGATCGACGTCCCGCGTGCCCGCGTAGAGGATCTCGGAGAACTCCGTCTCGTTGCCCAGCGCATCGCGAGCCTTGACCGCATAGCCGTATTCCATCCCGGGCACCAGGCCCCTGTCGGTGTACGACGGAGATCTCTGCCAGCCGCTGGTGTGGCCGGCGCCGCTCACGCTGACGAAGTTGTAGTCAACCGGCCAACCCCAACCGTCCATTGCCTCTCTGGCCTCCATGTAGGCTGCCGTACTGCTGACCATGTTCGGCTCAACCTCCCACTCGGCCGGGTCCGGTACAGGCGGGGTCGTATCCTGCACGAGCCAGCAATCGGCCAAAATCGCCAGATCGCGGGCATCCACGTCAGAATCGAACGTGAAGTCGGCGCCGTCGCACCACCCGCCGACCTCGGAACAGCCTGTATCGAGCCACTTCATGGCAAACATCGCGAAGTCGTCGAACCGGATGATGCCGTCGAACACGAGGTCACAGAACTTGCACTCCTCCCAGAACGGATAGTGGAAGCCGATATCGACCTGGCCCGTATCCGGCTGATGGTCCGTGCGCGTCGTATGCCGCGCCATCCCAACATTGGCCGCCAGATCGCTGCCGGCATCGATGCACGGACTGCGGTGCTGTCCCAGCCCCGCTGCCGGGTTCTGGAGGTAGAAGTCACCGAGCAGACCCCGGAAGAACAGCGGATCCTTGTCAATGTTGGTGTCATTGCCGCTGTCGTCTTCCATACGAATCAACGTGCAGTTATCGTCGCGCCAGAGGGTGTTCGACTCGGGCGAGATCACGCTGTAGGATACCAGGAGTTCGCCGGGTCGCGGGTCGAGCCGGAAGCCGGTGCCGACCGCCAGTTCGGTGCCGAGCAAGCCATAATTGCTCCACAGAATCGTGTCGACGATCGCACCCTTGCTCTCATAACCGATGTAGACGGCGCCGCCCAGACCGGTCCTTCTCGGATCCCCGGCCGTGCCTCGCGCCGCATTATCGACGAACGTGCAGTTGCGGATCGTCGGCCTGGTGTACCAGTTGCTCGAGATGCCGCCGCCGTCGCGTGCCGCCGCGTTGTTGCGGAACAGGCAGTTGAAAATCATCATGTCATTGTCCCCGCGCAGGTACATTCCGCCGCCCGAGCCAAAGGACTCATTGGCCAGGAAGTTGCAGTCCTGAATCCACGCATCGGTTGACGAGCAGAACAGGCCGGCGCCCTGCGGGAAGATAGCGTCGTCGTTCGGGTCAACGGCATCGGTGGCCGCCTCGTTGTACTGAATGTGGCAGCCGGTGATGTTGATCAGACCGCCCAGACCCGCAAAGCCGGCCCCGCGTAGAGACGTGTTGGAAGCCATATTGCAGTCGGTCACGGTGACGCTGGAGTCCGCGACGTAAAGCCCGCCGCCGGTATCGGCGACGTTGTCGACGAAGTTGCAGTCGTCAAACACCACGAGTGCACTGCGCTCGGCACAGACGCCGCCGCCGTAGCCGATGTACGGATCCAGACGGAAGTTCGGGTCAACCCCAGCCGGGGAGACGACGTTGTCCTCAAACGAGCAATTCTCGAACGTCACGGCGCAGTCGGCAGCCACGTAGACGCCGCCGCCGTAGCTCGGGACCTCGTATGGGATCAGAGGCTCGGTATTGCGGCCCCCGATGCCGGCACCACCCTGGCCGCTCATGCCGCCATAGGTCGTGTTGCCCCGGACGATGCATTCGATGAACTTGGCTTCACTACGCTGGTCGAGGAACACACCGCCGCCGTAACCGGAATACCAGCGGTAGTCGCCCGCATAGGGGCCGCCGCCGAGAGGCGTGGTGGTCGTGTCCGTGACGCCGAGATCGGAATCGTACAGCGCCTGCATCTGCATGGCGAAGTCCCACTGCCAGATCTGCCACAGCGGCTCATCGACGGTTTCGCCCCCGAGACGATCCGGGTCGATGTTGATCGGGAGCGGCGGGGTGTAATTGCCGCCGAAGTTGGCGAGGCCGCCGCCGTCCACGAAGTCGCCGCCGTTGCCGCCGCTGCCGCCCTGGGCGTAGTTGTTCTCGATGAGGCAGTTGACGAACGTCGGGCGCGTGTCCGGCCCGCAGTAAATGGCGCCGCCACGTGCCCAACCGCCCCAGCCGCCCCGGCCGGCGTTGCGCGTGTCGTCCGCAGCCACACCGTTGGCGCCGTCGCCGCCGATGATGCGGTTGTTCCGCATGATGCAGTTCTTGATGACCGGGCTGGCGCCGGGCATGAGAATCATGGCGGCTCCATGGATCGGGTAGCCGTCTCCGCCGTTCGGGTGCCCGGTGGCCCGGTCACCATCGACGCCGTTGTCGGCGAAGCCGCCGAAGTTCTCCAGCGTAAAGCCGTTGAACACCGTCTGATTGTCGGTGTCACCGGTAAAGATCACGCCCAGACTGTTGAACTGATTGCCCTCGATATTGGCCGGACCCCGAAGGATCGTGGCGGCAACCACGGTCGGGTCGTCCGGATTCTTCGACGTAATGGTGATCGATTTGTCGACAATCAGCGCAATTGCCTGGTACTGACCGTAGTACGTACCCGTATCGACCACGATCGTATCGCCATCCTCGGCCGCCGTAACGGCGCCCTGGAGCGTCGTATAATCATCGGGGACAGAAACGACGCGCTGCCCGCGTTTCCCGAGCGTCACCGTCACATGGCGGTCGGCGGTCAACGTCACGGTATTCGTGGCCGCTGTGGATGTATCGTCATCCGTACCGTGCCACTGCTCGACCCTCCAGCCCGGATCGAGCTCGACCTCCAGCCGAACGACGTTGTCGGCCGAGCCTTGATAAACAAGGGCGAAGTTCGGCTTGATGGTCCCGTGCCGTAGCCCATCGTTCGGGTCGGGCACAACCTCGGCCGTCAGTGTGTAGAGCGTCACGCCCTGGACATAGTGGTAGCCCATGTCCACTGCCCCGGTATCGCCGAGACCGTCGGTCCGGGTCGTGCGATCACTGAGAGCGATATGGGGCGCGTCGGCCGGGCCGCTGCCGGCGTCCACCGCCGGACTCTGCCGCCCCTGACCGGCCCCGGCCTGACTGAGGTAATATCCCGCGATGAAGAGCGGGTCCTCGCCGATATTATCGGTGCTCGGATCCCAGAGGCCTGATTCGGCGTCCCAGCCGGGCAGCTTCGAGCCTTCCGCCAGGTGAACGGACGGCGTGACCTCCGTGATCAGTCCGAGACCCTCCATGACGGCGGCCACCACATCGTTGGCGTCGGCCGCTCGCACCAAGCCGCCTCCCGTACCGCCGGCCAAGGCGCCGAAGTACAGCGAGGTCGTCGGATCATCGCCAATCTGCACAGTGAATACCCGCTTGCTCGGCGACCGGGAGGCCTCAGCAACGACATCCCGAATCGTGTAGCCGCTTTGTATTTCCGGATCATGTGGCGGCGCATCGCCGATCAAGAATATGACCCGGTCGACCCTGCCGGTGCGCCAGTCGCCGAGGTCATTGCCGTCCATGGTCCGCATCAAAGCGTAGTAGATCGAGTCGGGAATGTCCCCACCGGAGCCGGCCGGGGCCTGGATCGAGTTGATCGCGTTGACGACCCGACCCGGATCCTCGGTGAACGGCATCACGGGACGGTACGGATAATCCGTATCCCCGCCGCCGGCGTCGTTGAAGTCCTTGAAGTCCGCGACGGCAATCCGAGTGTCCGGCCTCTCGTCCATGACCGCATTCACGATCTCCGAGGCAGCGGCCCTGATGGCAAGGAGATTCTCGTACATGGTCGCTGAAGAGTCGAAGAGAAGCACCAGATCCAATGGGCCGCCGACGGCATTCGGGTCGGGATCGGGCTGAATATCACTGTTGGTAATCTGCAAGGCGGCCGGCCTCTCGAGATACGGACTGCCCACCGCGATTTGAGAGCCGCCGTGACTGCTGATGTTGCCCCAGATGATCGAATCCGCAACGACGGCGTTCGAATCGTAGACCACGGCCAGACCGCCGCCGAAGGCGTCGCCGAATGCCCCCGTAACCACGTTATCCACAATCGTGCAGTTGGAGAGGATCGGCTCGCTATACCAGGCTGCGGACACACCGCCGCCATCCCGGCCCGCACTGTTGCCCCAGATCAGGCAGTTGTGCAGCAGAGGCGCAACATTCACGTCCTGATCCGAGCCATTCAGGTACACCCCCCCGCCGGAGGACAACGCCCGGTTGCCGCTGAAGATGCTGTCGCGGATCTCGATCGGTGAGTTAATCCCGCAGTAACCGCCGCCCGAGCTGCTCAGGCCACCGAACGGGGCGTTCGGGTCACCGAAGAAGTTCGGATCGAGGATGCTCTGGAACGCCCGGTTGCGCGTCATGATCGTGCCGCTCACGGTCCCGGTCGAGTCAACCGCGCAGAGGCCGCCGCCCTGGTACGCCTCATTGCCGGCGAAATTGCAGTCGATGATCGTGGCACGTGAATCCGTTTGCCAGATGCCGCCACCCATGCACGCGTTGCTGTCTTCAATCGCACAGCGAGTAAAGATCGGGGCACAATCGTTCTCAACGGCCACCGAGCCGCCGAAGCTCACGTAGATATCATCGGGAACATCGACCGTATTCGTATCGGCCGAATTGAGACGGAAGATACAGTCGGTGAATTCGGGGTCGCTGCCGTTGCCGATGTAGACCGCGCCACCGAAGTTCTCGATGTTGTAGTTTGCGGCCGGAAGCGGATCCTCGGCCCCAATGCCGCATACGCCACCGTACGTGTGGTTATCGGTGAAGTTGCAGTCGATAAACCGCGGGGAGCTGTAGTACTCGATGTAGACGGCGCCGCCGTAGCCACTGTACTTCCAGTAATCATCGAAGTACCCGCGGACATCTCCCGTCACGCTCGTGTCCGTGATACCGCCATAGGTGGCCCGCAGGTTGCCATCCCTATCGAACGGGCCCCATTCCCAGCCATCCCACCACAGGCGGACGGCCGCTTCGAGGGCTTCCGAGAGCATCCAGTTGCCGCCGCGGCCGCCCTGGGCTTGCTGAACGCCGCCGCCGCCGTTGCCGCCATTGCCGCCGTAGGCACGGCAGTTCTGGAACAGACAGCCCTCGAACGTCGGATTGCTGCGGAAGCCGATGTACACGGCGCCACCATAGGCGAAGCCAGCCCAGCCGCCGTCATAGCCGACCGGATGCACATCCTGCCAGCCGCCCGCGCCGTCGCCGCCGTTGCCGCCCGTGACGCTGCAATCGACGAATCGGCAGTTGCGAATGGTCGGCGAGGCATACTGAATCGTCATGGCCCCACCCCACAGCGAGGAGCCCTCCACGCCATCGTGATGTCCGTCGCCGACATCGGCGCCGTTGAAGCCATTCCGGCCGACCCAGTTGACGTCGCCAATGGTAAGGCCGTCGATGACCGTCTCGGGCCCGCAGTTGTAGAGCTCGAATTGATAGCGGCGTAACATCGTGCTGGCGACCACGGCCGGATCGTCCGGAGCCAGGCCGGTCAGCGTGATGTTCTTGTTGTGAATCCGGATATAGCCTAACGGATAGTCCTCCCAGGAGGAAGGCTGATAGATTCCGGGCTGGACCTGGATCACATCGCCGTCTTCGGCGTCGTCGATCGCGTGCTGTATGCTCGTATAGTCGCCCTTGTCGCCGACGGTAATGGTCCTCGGCTGTTCGAACGCGACCGTGACGTATCGATCGGGTCCGATCACGACAACGTTATCCGTGTTCTTGGTTGCATCGTCGCTCGTTCCAGACCACTGCGCGACACGCCACCCTGGTTGCGGCGTCGCCTTGATCGGCACGGCCGTTCCGGCGTAGTAGGACCCGCTGGTCGGGCTGATCTCGCCGTGCCCGCCGATGACCCGGGCCGTCAGGGTGTACTTGGGCATCTCGGTATGATCGCCGAAGTGATATCCGAGATCCACGATGCCGGAATCCTCGACGCCGTCGGTCCGTGTCGTCAGCGCCGCCAGATTCACATCGGCCGCATAGCCGCTGCCCGCATCGACGGCCAGACTCTTGTCCGGCTGGCCGGCCGCCGGGTCACTGAGGTAGAAGCTGCCCAAAGCCCCTTGGACGAACAATGGATCGCCGCTGATATTTGTCACGTCAAGATCCGCGCCGGTCAGTCCGTTAATCTGCCCCGTCGCCGGGTCATAGTAACCGAAGTCACCATCCGGATTCGCATGGAACAGACTGTGCTCAACCGTGGCGCCCACGATATCATCTTCACCAATGGCGTACTTGCTATTGGCCTCGAAGATCGAATCGCCGATGGTGACATCCGAATCCCAATCGCAGAAGACCGCGCCACCGAGCCTGCCGGCCGTGTTCTGTGCAAACGTACTGTTCGTGATCGTAGGCTTCGCGTAGAGACCGCACGAAACGGCGCCGCCGTCACGGAACGCCGAGTTGCCCGCAAACAGGCAGTTCTTCACAACGTGATTGAAATAGCCTCCGTAGAAGCTCAGGGCGCCACCCGTGCCGTTGATCCCTTCGGCGGCATTTTGCTGGAACATGCAGTTCTCGATCGTCGCGTTGGTCGCGGCGCACACGAGACCGCCGCCAAAGTCGGCGCCGGTGCCGGGATCCTCGCGGGTAAACTTACCTCGCGGCAGATAGATGATATCCAGCGCGACGCCGTAGGTCTCAGCGCCGTAGTAGTCGCTGAGCATTCCGACAGCCAGTTCCGGACTCGTATCGATGCCGCTGTGTCCGAGGGAGACGTTGCCGCTGATGCTGCCGCCGGAGAGCGTCACCGTCCCGGCCGTCAGGAACAGAGCACCGCCGCCCTTGGCCCTGTTGTTCAGGAAGTAGCAATCCGTGATATTCGAGATGAAGTGCTCGAAGTGCACGGCGCCGCCACGGCCATAGAAGCCCTCGGTTGCATCATTGCTGCCGAAGGTGCAGGCGTCCAGATTCACCGTCAGGGTGATGGCCTCCTGCGAATCGTCCGTGGAGGAGTCGGCCTCCAGGGCGCTGCCTGGCAAACGTCCTTCTGAAATGCCCGCGCTTCCACCATCGTCCACGGGGTAGTAGGCCTCAAGGGCGCCGCCGTTCTCGCCGGCCCTGTTGCCGGCAAACGAGCAGCTCACGATGTTGGCGTCGCTGAACAACCGGATCGCACCGCCGCCGGCGACAGCCGTATTGCTGTGGAAGTCCGAGTTGCGCAGGCTCACCGACGGGCAAGAAGGTCCGACGTAAAGCGCACCGCCCGAGTCCACCGTTCGCAGGGCATTCGGGTCCACCTCGACGATTTGACCGTCGATAATCGCCCAATAGAAGTAGAGATCGGTGGCCTCCACCGGCATACCGTCGGCCACGTTCCGGCCGAACGAGCACTCATTGACGTCGACAATCGAGTCGCCCTCGACGTACACGGCACCGCTCATGTTCCCCGTCAACGTGCACCCTTGCAGGGAAACCGTCGTGCCCTGACCGGCAGAGATCGCCCCGCCGCGCGTGTAGACGCGGACCTCGCTCTCCTCGTCTTCGTACAAACCGATGTACAACAGAGACTGGAAGGACGCATACGCCATGTTGTCGGCGAAGCGGCAATCCACAAATCCCGGGCTCGCGTCCACCTGATAAACCGCACCGCCTGTGACCGTGCCATTGGTGATGACGGAGCCGTTGGAGCCGTTGAAGGCCGGATGCGGATACGGATCGGGCAGTTCGCTGCCGCCGCCGCGCACCCCGCCCTGGCCTCCCAGGCCGACCAGCGCCAGGTTGTTGGCGAAGACGCACTTCTCGAAGAGGGCGTCGCTTCCGTTCTCACAGTACACGGCGCCGCCGTGGCCGTCGCCGATCGCGTAGCCGCCGTCGCCGCCCCAGCTCTCGTTTCCACCGCCGTCGATACGGATACTGCCGTTTCCGCCGATGCCGCCGATGGCGCCCCGCGCGTAGCAGTCACGGATCGTACAGTTGATGAACCGGGGTTTGCTCTCGTTCAGACAGGCCACGGCGCCGCCGTAGCCCATACCGTTGGCGTTACCGCCGTTGCCGCCCCAATAGCCATGGATATCCCCGGCGACGCTAAAGCCGCTGAGGCCGTCGCCACCGGCTGCGCCGACGACGGCGCAATCCTCAATGACGACGTTCTTGAACGTCGGGGAACTGCCGTTCGTGCAGAGGATCGCTCCGCCATAGCCCACGCCGTCGGCATCGCCTCCGGACCCCATGACCCATCGCGCGTCATCCAAGTTGTTCGGATCGGCATCCGGCGACGGCATCATGCCCATCCCCGGCTCGCCGACGTCGCCGACGTAGAAAGCGTTCCGAATGGTCACGCCGGTGATGATGCACTCTTCCGTCTCCCCGCTACGGAAGAGGAAGGCCCGGCGCGGAAGGTAGCGCGAGCCGCCGCAGTCGATGATCGTCGCGCGGACCTTCTCCGGATCGTTCGGATTCACGGACATGATCCGGATATTCTTGCCCTCCAGATCGATGCCTTCCGGATTGGTCACCGGATGGACCATCTCACTGAGGATGATATCCGTGTCGCCGTGACTGGCCGCCGCCACCGCTTCCTCAAGCGTCTCGTACTGGAGCGGCACCAGCAGTTGGCGCGTTTGGTTCGGCTCGAACGCGACGGTGACAACCGTATCCGTCGCCCCGATCGTCACGATATTCGTATTGACGTTCCACGAGGGGTCATTATCCGTGCCAAGCCACTGCTTCACACGGTGGTATTCATCGGGATAGGCCGTCAGAGCCACCCGCTCGGACTCGTAGAATTCGCCTCCGTTCGGCTCGACCCTGCCGGGGCCAATCACGTTCACCGTCAGCGTGCGCTTCGGCAGCGACTCAAAGCGGACGGTGACTCGGCGGTCGCCCATCATCGTCACCGTATTGTTCGGATCGGTGGAGTCATCATCGTCTGTGCCGCTCCATTCGGCAACGCCGTAGTTCGGGTCCGGATGTGCGACCAGTTGGACAACGCTCCCGTCGATGTAGACCCCGTGGTTCGGGTCCACGTACCCGAAGATCTGATTGGGATCCGTCAGCACGCGGTCCCTGTTATCGACCACCACGACGGTCAGCTCGGACATGACCGAGATCGGGTAGTGGTAGCCGAGGTCGAGGGTATTCACATCGCCGACGGCGTCGGCCCGCGTCGCGAAGGCGTTGGGGTCGAATCCCCGCGTCGGATGGTTCGCATCGACGCTGCCGGCGTCCACCGCCGGGCTGTCCTGGTCCTGACCGGCCGCAATCTGGCTCAGGAAGTACTCCGAGACAAAGAGCGGGTCGCCTTCGATAACCTGAGCATCGGTGCCCCAGCGCTGGGCGTCCCAGGCGCCATGCGTGTCGGAATCCGGGGCTTCCCAACCGTTGATCACACAGCCCTTGCCGATGTAGAACGGCGGGCCGTACGGACTCATGACGGCCACTCCGAGATTCACGCGAGGCTTCGTGATCGGGACCTTGACGTCCGTCACGGGATCGCCGGTGAGAACGAGCAGTTGCCGAACTTCCGGAGGTGTCAGGAACCGTCCGATCCGATCCCTGGCGGCGCCCTGAATCGAAGCCACACAGCCAGCCACGAACGGGCAGGCGGACGAGGTTCCGGCGAAGTCCGGAGTGTAGTCGCCCGGCGTGTAGCCGCCGAGGCCCACGATATCTGTCGTATAGACCGGATCGGCCGGGGCGAAGACATCCAGGAAGTCGGCTGTATCGGAGTATTCCGTCACCACACTGGTCGTGTCGTAGAGGGCGCCGACCGAGATCACATCGGACATGGCCGCCGGCCAGGAGAGGCCCCATCCGGGGAATCCGTCGTTGCCCGACGCGCCCACGATCGTGATGCCCAAATCCACGGCCCGCCGCGCCACGACCGTCATCGCCGGGGAGAAGGCGTCCGCCATCGCGGCATTGGGGAATGGCAAGCCTACGTACCCCCAGCTATTGCTGATGACCTTGATCGGATAGTGCGGGTTGTCGTTGTGGTGCGTGATGCACCAATCCCAAGCTCGCAGACCCGCGTCTGTGGGCCAGAACCCGGTATCCGAGGTCAGTTTCAGGGCGTAGAGCTTGGCTCGATAGGCCACGCCGCCAATGTAGTCTTCGACGGTCCCCAGCGAGCCGGCCGCAATGCCCGCACAGCTCGTCCCATGCGGGTCGACCGGCATCGGATCGGCGTCGTCGTCGCCAACATCGTAGCCGCCGATGACCTTCTGGTTCGGGAAGGGACCCCCGCCGAGCATTTCATGCGTGTAGTCAATACCGGAATCGACGATGGCGATGCCGATGCCCTGGCCGCCATACGTGTGCCGGATCTCCTTGGCGTTGCCCAAGGCCTCGGCCTGGTTTAACATCGGCCGGACCTCACGGACCGGCTCGATCCGCCGGACCAGCGGATGCCGCTCGAGCATCTGCAATGCCGAACGTGTCACCTCGCCGGAGAAGGCCGCAACGTTTTCATACGTGTAACGCGAGACAAACTCGCCGATCCCCAACTTCGACATCACAGCCTGCTGTAGCTTGGCCACTTCGACACGGAAGGCGGACACCGATTCCGGGCTTTCCCAGTTCACGCTGCCCCTCGGCTGCGCGAGGGTCACAATCACCTGGACCTTGTCGTTGGTCGCAAAACCAGCGAAGATCTTACCACGCTCGATGTAGGGATCGCCCGCCAGTTCCGAAGGCAGAGGCGTCGCCGGCTGAGGGTCAATTCCTTTCTGCGCGATCATCTCGATCGGGCCGATCTGGTTCGCGTCGAAGCGCGGACCGATGTCGGAGTACGAAATGGTCACGGTCGACCGGCGCGGCACAACATCGGACCCGGTCCCGACGGCCACCTGGGCGCCCTCGACGGCGATGTTGCCCCAAATGATCGAGTCGGTCACGGTCACATTGCTCTCATAGGAGACGTACAGACCGCCGCCGTAGCCGGGGCCATCCCCGACGGCACCGGTGGTCTTGTTGCCGGTAATGGTGCAACTGGAGATCGTCGGCTCGGCGTACCAATTGGACGAGACGCCGCCGCCGTCGCGTCCGGCGATGTTGTCGGTGATCAGGCAGTTGTGCAGCAGCGGCGCCAGAGCCAGGTTCGGGTCGCCGTCGCTGTAATAGACACCGCCGCCGGAGGCGCTCGCCTCATTGTCCGAGAAGGAGGTGTCCCTGACTTCGACGATCGAGGACAGGGAGCAGAAACCACCGCCCTGACCAAAGAGCGGCCCGGCGTCATACGGTGCGATCACGATCGCGACATTGGGATCGTTCGGATCCGGAATCACTTGTACGCCGGGGTGCTCGTACGCCGCCTTGTTCCCTCTTACCTTCGACGCGTTAACGGCGCCTGTCGATTCCACGGAGTAGAGACCGCCGCCATGGTATGCCTGGTTGTCCGCGATGGTGCTTTCCACGATCTCCATGTGCGAATCAGACCAGTAGACGCCGCCGCCGATCGAGGCCTCGCAACCGGTGATCGTGCAATCAACCAGCTTCGGAGCGCAATCGTCCTCAAACGCCAAGGCGCCGCCGTAGCTCAGATAGACATCATCGGGCATGGTGTAGATGAGGCCATTGGGGTCGGGCAGCGTATTCGGGTCGAAGTTGGGATCGGCATAGCAATTGCTGATCGTGCAGTTCACCAGTTCGGGCTTGCAGCCGTGGCGAGCATACAGAGCGCCGCCGAAGTTCTCGATGTTCATCGGCCGATTCGGCGTCTCAAAGTTCGCGCCGCCGATACCGCTGATGCCACCGAACGTCCGGTTGCCTTCAAAGGTGCAATTCACGAACCTCGGCGAGCTCTCATTCTCGCAATAGACGGCACCGCCACAGCCGGTGTACCGCCAATACTCCTGATAGCGGTCCAAATAAGGTGGCGTGAAATCTACTCCCAGACCGCCGGTGACGCTGTCGTACAAGGCATATTGCCAGCCGTCCCACCAACCCCAATTGGGAGACGTTACAGGTCCAGTCTCGTCGGTCGGAGCAAACTCCCAGCTACCGCCGCGCCCCCCGTGAGCGTTGTTGATACCATCGCCGCCATTGCCGCCGTCGCCGCCCATGGCGTAGCAGTTCACGAACCGGCAATCGGTGAACGTTGGATCGCTATCGAAACCGCAGTAGACCGCGCCGCCGTAGGCGTAACCGCCCCAGCCGCCGTCGAAGCCTGGCTCATGCCCGTCGATACCACCGTCACCCGGCGCGCCGAGGCCACCCGTCGCGGAACAGTCGTCGAAGACGCAGTTCTCCACGCGAGGCGAACCGTTGACAATCATCATGGCCCCACCGGGGACACTGCCTCCGTTGAGACCGTCGTCGGCCGGCGGCGTCGTATTGGTCGGACGATCAATGCCAAACCAGTGGCAGTTTCTGAATGTGCAGTTGCGCACCGTCGGCGAGCAGCCTCTGATGTGCATACGGCTCCTCTGAATGACGAAGCCGTCGATCGTCGCCTCGGTGTCAACGGTGGCGATCTCCAGGATGACGTAATTGAGTATGCTGGCCGTCGCCGAATCCACGTCGTCGGGGTTCGCACCGGTCAACGTGATGCCCTTGTCGATCGTAATGATCGGAGGCGGGTAACCCGCCCAGGGCGGACTGTACAGGCCGGTCGGCACGACAACGATGTCGCCATCCACCGCCTCGTCGATGGCGTGCTGGATCGACGTGTAGTTCGGATCGCTCGACACGCGGATCGTCCGGGGCTGATCGTACTGCACGGTCACGTCGCGGTCGGACCACATCACCAGAAGGCTTTGCAGACCGTGGGAGGCGTCGTTATCCGTCCCCATCCACTGCGCGACCCGATAGCCCTTGTCAGGCGTTGCCGTCAGAATCACCGGCATGCCGGCATAGTAGGTCCCGCTCAGCGGAGCTACGCTGCCGTGGCCGCCAAGCACGCTGGCGGTCAGGGTGTGCTGAGGCACGGTCGCCGGGTCGGGATAATGGTAGCCGATGTCCGCCGGGCCTTCGTCGAGACCGGCATCCGTCCGGGTCGTATACACATCCAGCCCGTAGTCGGCCGCTACACCCAGACCCTGGTCCACCGCCGGGCTGCTCGCGGACTGGCCGGCCGAGGTCTGGCTGAGATAGAAGCTACCCAGCGGCCCGGCCACGAACAGCGGATTCCCGGCCAGGTTCGTGGCGTCCAGATCCGGACCCGCCACCTGACTGGTCTCCCCGGCATCCCTGTCCCACAGCCCGTAGTCCCCATCCGGATTGTTGTGGAACAGGCAGTGCGTAACCTCGGTCTTGTCGTCAGCGTCCATGGATGCGATGCTGCGGTTGTTGCACTGCTGGAAGATCGAGTTAGTGACCGTGACACCTGAGATCCCGTCACAGAAGACGGCCCCGCCCAGGGCGCCAGCCGTATCCTTGACGAACGTGCAGTTCTGCACTTCGGGCGTCGCATTGACGCTGCACAGGATGGCCCCGCCGTATTTGCTCGCGGAGTTGCCGGTGAGCAGGCAGTTCCGGACCAGGTGCGGCACGAATCCGCCATAGAAGACGATGGCGCCGCCCGCGCCGTTGATGCCTTCCGCCACGTTATCACTCAACGTGCAGTCCACGATCGTGGCCGCGGTATCGGCGCAGAAGAGGCCGCCGCCGGCATCGGTCCCACTACTCATGTCGATGCCGCGACTGACACCGAAGCGACCGACCAGGTCAAACCCGACGGCTGTGTCGATGTTGCTGGCGCCCATGGCCTTGTTGCCGTGGACCCGCGTATTCGTCAGATTCAGCGTGCTGCCGGCCGCAAAGAGACCGCCGCCGTTCTTGGCAAGGTTACCCACGAAGGCGCAGTTGGTGAATACGCCGTTGACGTCGAGGAAGTGGACGCCGCCGCCCCAGCCGTTGTACTCGAGATAGGCGCGGTTGCCGGTGAACGTACAGAAGGTGAAATCCAGGTTCAGGATCTTTCGCGTGGCCGGATTGCCGGTATCGAAGTATGCCTCGAACGCACCGCCGAAGTCGCGGGCTTCGTTGCCACCGAACTGGCAGTCCCGGAACGTCGCATCCGTCAGACTGCGCACCGCGCCGCCGTGATCCGTGGCGGAGTTCCCGTGGAACTGGCTGTTCGTGATACTGACATCGCACTCCGGCCCGAGATAGATGGCGCCACCCTCGAAGTCCCGCTCCACGGGAATCAGGACGTCATTGACGCGCGCATAGCTCACCGTGCTGCCGGAGTAGCCTGCATAGTCGGTAAGTCGACGATCGATCACCTCATTGCCCGTGAACCGGCACTCGTTGCAGTCCACCGTAGACTGACCGTCCATATAGATCGCGCCGCCACGGTTGTCGGTAAACTCAGATTTGACTATGGTCATGTTATTGTCAGGTTCCGCGTAGAGCGCGCCGCCCCTGGCATCGATGCGTATCTCGGCAATCCGGAGGTGTTCATCCGTGCCTCCGAATCCCTGGAAGGTCCAGTTGTCCGCGAAGAAGGACTCGACGATATCCGCCCCTGTCCGGCGACCATAGTAGACCGCCCCGCCGCCCACGCGGCCGAACGAGACAATGTCACCGGGGAAGCCCGGCCCGGCAGGGCCGCACACCGTCGGCAACTGGTTGCCGGTGCCCTGCTCGCCGCGCGCCCCGGGCACACCCGTGCGGGCAAGGTTGCTCACAAACCGGCAGTCCCTGATGACCGGGCGGCTCCGATTGTCGCAGTAGATCGACCCACCGCGGCCGTCGCCAATCGCATCACCGCCGTTACCACCCCAACTCTCATATCCGTTGCCGCTATTACCACCGTTGCCGGCGGCGCCGCCAAAGCCGCCGTATGCGGCGTTGCCCTCGAACGTACAACCGATCAGAACGGGGCTGCTTCCCGTCCGGCACGCCATGCCGCCGCCATAGCCGTTGCCCTCTCCGAAACCGCCATGGCCGCCCCACTGGCCGTCGTTTGTGCTCTGGACGGTGGGCTGACCGGGCGGTAAGAACGACCACTGCTGCGGCCACTGAGGCTGCGGCGTGGTCGACCATCCCTCGGCCCCGTCGCCGCCGTGGGCCCCGGTCACCGTGCAGTTGGCAATCACGCAGTTTCGGAAGGTGGGCGAACTGCCGTTTTCGCACAGGATGCCGCCTCCGTAGGCGTCGCCGACCGCGTCGCTTCCGCGTTCGGCCCGAGGCCGCAGGTTGGGAGCCGGCCACAGGAACGTACAGACCGCCTCATAGGGTACGGGCTGGAGCACACCGAACCGGCCGGCCGCGGCCAATGGGCCTCGGCGGTAGCCGTTGCGGATGGTCACACCGGCGATCACGCAGTTCGGATCTTCGCCACTGTGGAAATGGAACGCACGCCCCGGATCCCACTTGTCGGCCTCGCAGTCGATGATCGTATCGGCCACGACTTTCGGGTCGTTCGGATCGATGGACGTCAGCGTAATGATCTTGCCCTGGAAGTCGATCCCGTCCGGAGATGTGACGCGGTGGGACATGGGTCGAAGGACAATGGTCGTGCCGCCCGGGCCGGCCGCGGCCACGGCGTCTTCGATCGTCTCATACTCGTCCGGCACCTCCAGGATCTCGGTGGTATCCGGCTCGAATTGCACCGTCACGACCATGTCGTTCGGCCCCATGGTCACGACATTCGTATTGACGTTCCACGACGGATCGTGATCCGTCCCGGTCCACTGCCTCACGCGGTAATCGTCGTCCGGATAGGCCGTCAGAGCCACCTCCTGGGCCTCGTAGAATTCCCCTTCGTTGGGCTCGACCCGGCCGGGGCCGATCACGTTCACCGTCAGCTTGCGTTTCGGCATCGGCTCAAGATAGTGATAGCCCAGATCCACGGCGTTGACATCACCGACGCCGTCGACACGGGTCGTGTAGATATTCGGGTCGAAGCCCTGCGACGGGTCATTCGCGTCCACGTCGCCCGCATCGAGCGCCGGGCTGTCAAAGGCCTGTCCGGCCGCGATCTGACTCAGATAGTAGCCCGCGACGAAGTTCGGATCGGCGAAGAAGTTCGCAAGTCCTTCCGCCCACGGACCGTTCGGATCGTTCGGATCGCCGGGATTGTTCGGATCTTGCGGCTCCCACCCCTCGATCACGCAACCGGGCTCCACATGGACCGGCGTACCTCTGGTGAAGATATCCAGCGCACCGGCTCTCACGGCAAAGATGTGCCGGCCCAGCACGCGACTCCTGCGGCTGTTGTGGATCAGTCCTGTCACAGGCGAGGAATCCAGGAAGGCGCCCGGCACACCGGAACCTTCAAACTCATAGAACGTGCCGGCGTTGCCGGTTCCGTTCGAGAAACCGGCACGCGCACTGTTGCCGCCGAGCCCGTCGACGCCCCCACTGGCGTCACCCGTCTCCCACTGGACCTGGGCGTAATTGAGCTCAATGTCAAAATCACGCGGCGCCCGGTCGGAACGGTCGATCAGAATCAACTGGACGCTGTTTGTCTTGTCCCAATTCTGGAAGAAATAGCCAACGCCCACCCAGTTGACGCCAAAGGCGGGACGTCCGCCGACCGTGCCGCGGCCGTAAGTCACCACCGGATACGAGTTGGGATCGATTGCGTCGCCCGGAGGGTTCGTATCCACATCCGCAAAGAACGGGGCAATGATGGGCGTACCGATGTCGCCGGTCAGGCCAAACGGCGTGAAGGTCCACAGCGGCAAGTCAAACGTCACGTTCCCGTTGTTGTTCACATAGAGCTGGTCCATTACCAGACCGAAGTAGTTCAACTCGAAGCCGATGTCCACGAGCCCCGTGGACTGGTCATCGTTGGCCGGCAGGGAGAACTCATCGAATCCGGGCCGCAGCACGGGCGGATTGTCAGAGTCAACGGTCTCCGAGACATCCTCCAGATGCAGATCGATGTCCGTGTTCGTGACCTTGAGCGTCGAAGGCAGCGGCAAGTTGGCGTCCCCGCTGGCAACCGCCACTTGCGATCCATAGACACCCATGTTGTCCCAGATGATGGAGTTCCTGATCTCCGCCACGCCCTCGTAGGAACCGTAGAAGCCGCCGCCGTAGGTCTCCAAGCTGCTAAGCGTATTCTGGGTGATCGTACAGTTGACGATGAGGACGTTACTCTGCCAGTTGTTCGAGACGCCACCGCCATCTCGCCCGGCCGTGTTGCCGACGATCAGGCAGTTCCTCAGCAACCTCTGATCGTATTCACCCGCCGCCAGATAAACACCGCCACCGGAGGTGTTGGCCGTGTTATACATGAACTGGCAGTCTTCGATGCGCTTCGGGCCGGCAAAGGCGTAAATGCCGCCGCCCTGGGCGACCGCTCTCGAATCTCTGACCTGCCGGACGATCAGGTTCGGATCGGCAGGATTGAAGTCCGGATCGATCGGCGAGATCGGGACCGGCGGAACGTTCGCGTCGTTCGGATCGAGCATGAGGTACTGCAGCCGCACTCCCGCGGCTTCATTGTACGAAATGGAGTTGCGCAGGATCGTGGAGCCGAGAGACTCATGAGCATACAGACCGCCGCCGCGACGGGCCGTGTTGTAGGCCACGTTGCAGTCCGCAATCTCCACGCCGTCGCAGTCCACCATATAGAGGCCGCCGCCACTGTCATTGGCGTCGTTGCGCGTGAACACCGTCTCGCTCACCAGACCGCAGCACAGGCCACTGAGGTACACGCCGCCGCCGTCGGAGGTTGCGCTGTTTTCCCTCAGCTCGCACTCGCTCAGATCGATCTTGCTGTCTCGCCCGTAGTACAGGGCGCCGCCGCCTGCGCCGGCGATATTGCGCGTGAACTCGCACCGTGTGAACGCAGAGGCGCTCTCAGGCACGTGGTAGATCGCGCCGCCGTGCTGGTCCGCCCGGCAGCCCAGGAACGTGCAATCCACGAATCGCGCCAAGCCCCCCGGACCGCAGTAGACTCCGCCACCGAGGCCGGCGGCAAAGCAGTTGCTGATGGAGCAGGCCACAAACGTCGGTCGGCTGTTGGCGTGGATATAGACGCCGCCGCCGTTGCCGCCACCCATGAAGGCTACGGCGTTGGGGTCGTTCGGATCCACCTGGACCGGCATACCCACGGCACGGCAATTGTCAATCGTCACGTTCCGGAAGGTCGGATTGCTGTTGCTGCCGATGTAAATGGCGCCGCCGCTGGATGCGGCCGTGCTGCAGTTGCTGATCCGGACGTTGGCGATGGTCGGACTGCTGTCGTTGCCGATATAGATGGCGCCGCCGGGCTCCATCGCGACAGAACCGTTCAGGATCGTCAGGCCACTGACAACCGTATCGGCCCCTTCACCCCGGTTGAAGATCAAGGCGCGACCTCCGCCGGCGCAGTCGATGATGGTCTGCGCCACCACATCCGGATCATCGGGCCTGGTCCCCATCAGGCGGATCTGCTTGCCCTGCAAATCGATGTCACCACCGTACTGGCCCGGACCGATGACAAGCGTGTCGCCGTTGCGAGCCGAGGCCACCGCCTCCTGGAGAGCACTGCCGCCGCCTGAGACGTTGATCTTTTGCGGCTTGCGGAACCTGACGCGGAAGACCTGATTGGCGTCCATGACCACGTGCAGTTCGGGCCGCACCGAAAGGAGGGTGTCATTCGCGTCGTACCAGCCGTCGAGGAAGTAGCCCTCATCAGGCGTGCTGTTCAACACAAGCTCGGTGCCTTCGAGGTACGAGCCCTCGTTCGGCTCCACCACGCCGTGGACGTTTCCGTCGTTCGGGTCGGCGAGCACGGTCACGGTCAGATCGTACTTCGGCACGGCCTGGCCATAGTGATAGCCCATATCCACCAGGTTGCTGTCGAAGACCCCGTCAATCCGCGTGGTCATGTCGGCCAGACCGATGGCTTCGGCCAAGTCGCTGCCACCATCCACGCAGTTGCTTTCCGCCGGGTGACCGGTCGCTAATTGGCTCAGGTAGTAGCCGGAGATAAAGAGCGGATCTTCCTCGATAACCTCGGCGTCGACGCCCCACAACTGCGGGTCCCAACCCGCATACGTGCGGGACTCCGGCGCCTCCCAGCCATTGAGCGTGCAGCTCTTGCCCAGGTAGATCGCCGGGCCGTTCGGGCTCATCAGCGCCGCCCCGAGATTCACAGCCGGCTTGGTGATCGCCACCTTGGTATCCGTGATGGGATCGCCCGTCCGAATCAGGAGTTCTTTGACCTCCCACGGAGTCAAGAACCGACCGATCTTCTCCTGCGCGGCGCTCTGGATCGAAGCCACGCACCCCGCCACGAACGGACAGGATGAAGACGTCCCATTGAAGGAGGGGTTGTAATCACCGAGGTCAAAACCTGCCGGGCCGACGATGTCTGTTGTATAGATGGGATCGGCGGGCGCCAGAACGTCGAGATTCTCGGCCGTGTTGGAGTACGGCGTCACGACCCCGGTCGTATCGTACAGGGCCCCGACCGAAATGACATTGGACATCGCCGCGGGCGAGCCAATCCCAAACCCGGCCACCGACTCGTTGCCCGCCGAGGCCAGAATCGTTATCCCCAACGAGGTCGCCGTGTCGGCCAGGACCGTCCGGGCCGGTGAGTCCGCATCCCCCACCAGCGGATCATCCGTCCAGGGCCAACCACCCCAACTGTTGCTGATCACCTTGATCGGATGCTGCGGATCATCGTTTCTGTGCGTAATGCACCAATCCCACGCCGCGAGTGAATCATCCTCAAATAGCGGAGGATACCCGGCGCTATCGGGCGCGATCTTGAGGGCGTAAATCTTGGCGTCGTAGGCCACACCACCGATGTAATCGCCCACCGTGCCCAGAGCTCCCGCGGCATTCCCGGCACAGCTTGTGCCATGCGCCATCACAGGACTTATGCCGGCGGCTGTCCCTCCTGGCATGGGGTCGGGATCATCGTCGCCAAAATCATAACCGCCGATGACCTTCTGGTTCGGGAACTCTCCGCCGCCGAGACGTGGATGCGTATAGTCCACGCCGGTATCCACGATGGCCACGGCCACGCCCTTGCCGCTGTAAGCATGGCGGACCTCTTTGGCGTTGGCGAGCGACAGGGCCTGGGCCATCATCAGCCGGTGCGTTCGCACCAGTTCGACATGGCGAACGAGCGGGCTCTTGGCCAGCTTCTCAAGCCCCTGGCGGCTCACTTCGCCGGAGAACACGGCCGCATTCTGGAAGTTGTGGCGTGAGGTAAACTCACTCGGCTGGAGCGACGTCAATACGGATGCCCGTCGCGCGGCGATTTCCGTTCGGTACTGGCCCACCGACGCGGCGTCATTCCAGTTGAGCGAGTCGCGCAGGCCCACCGGCTCGCCGAGCGTTACAAGCACTTTGACCTTCTGCTGCCCCTGGTCGAAGCGACGATAGATTTCCGCACGATCGATCAGGACGTCGCCGTCGGCCCGCGCGGACACATTGACGGGCGGCTGCGGCTGGATGTTCTCCTGTGCGATCGCGACGATCGGGTCCATCTGGTTGGGCTCCGAGCGCGGCCCGATGTCGCTGTGACGGATGGTCACAGCCGACGGGCGCGGCCCATACTCAGCCCCTGTCGCGACAGCGAGCTGCGCGCCCTCGACGCCTTGATTGCCCCAGAGGATCGAGTCGAGGATCGACACGTTGCTTTCATAGGACACGTATAGACCGCCGCCGTAGCCGGCATCGTCTCCTAAGGCGCCTGTGACCTTGTTGTCGCTGATGGTGCAGTTGGAGATCATCAGCTCGGCCAGCCAATTGACCGAGAGCCCACCGCCATCGCGGCCGGCGGTATTGCCGGTGAACAAGCTGTTATGCAGTCGCGGTGCGGCCGCCAGTTGCAGATCGCTGCCGCCGTAGTAGATACCGCCGCCGGAACCGCTGGCATCATTGTCTCGGAATACGCTGCCCTCGACGTTCACGACGGAGGACTCGCTATGGAAACCGCCGCCGCGCCCGAAGATCGAGCCGAACTCGAACGGGTACCACGACCCCGTCGCAGCCAACGGTCCGTTCGGATCGTTCGCGTCGACAAAGGCGCGGTTGCGCACGATGGATGTGCCGGTGATCGTACCGGTCGCCTCGATGGAATACAGGCCGGCGCCGTGATACGCGTTGTTATCCGCAATATTGCTGTCGACGATTTCCACCCTGGAATTAGACCACCAGACGCCGCCGCCGACCGTAGCCCGGCAATCGCTGATCGTACAGTTGACCACCTTCGGATTGGCATAGTCCTCAAAGGCCAGACCGCCGCCGAAGCTGATGTAGATGCTGTCGGGCACGTTGAAGATACCCAGTTCGTCATCCAGCAGGTTGTTGGGATCCGGCAGCGTGTTCGGATCGAACTCCATGTCGGTCGAGCAATTCGTGATCGTACAATTGACCAGCTCGGGATTGCTGCCAAGGCAGGCGTACAGGGCGCCGCCGAAGCTCTCGATGTTGATCGGCCGGTTGGGTGTCCGAGTCCTTTCGGGAACCGGTCCCGCGCCACCGATGCCGCTGACACCGCCGTAGGCGTGGTTGTTTTCGAAGGTGCAGTTCTCGAATTTGGGTGAACTCTGATACTCGCAATAGACAGCGCCGCCGTAGCCGCTGTGCTTCCAAGCCCTGCCCAAGTCATAGGTCGATGTTCCCATGGGCGCGGTGAAGTACGGCCATTGCCACCAGGCCCATACCACGTTGGCGTAAGGATCGATCTGTTGGGATGGCGCGGACTCAAAGCTCCCACCTTGTCCGCCGTCGGCGCCGAGCACGCCGTCACCGCCGTCGCCACCATTACCACCCTGGGCCCAGCAATCCTCGAAGCGACAGTCGGTGAACGTGGGATTGCTGTAGTAGCCGCAGTACACGGCCCCGCCAAGGGCCGCACCCGCCGCGCCACCATCGGATCCGCGCGGACGGATGGGATCGTTGCCATTGGAGCCATCGCCACCATCGCTGCCCGTGGCCGTGCAATTGTCGAAGGTACAGTTCTCCAAGCGCGGCGAGCCATACACAATCGTCATGGCGCCGCCGGCGAGGCCAATACCGTGCTCGCCATCAAAGGGCGGGCCCGGCGGCAGCGAGTCAATATCATCGCCGTCGTCTACGACGCCGCCAAACCAGTGGCACTCCGTGAACCGGCAGTTGCGCACGGTCGGAGAACAGTAGTAGATGTGCATACGGCTCCCGCGAATGGTGAAGCCCTCAATGGTTGCCTCGGACCCGACCGTGGTAATGTTAAAGATGACGTATTGGACCATCGTGCCGGCCATATTATCGGCGTCATCGGGGTTCTCGCTGGTCAGCGTGATGCCCTTGTCGATCGTGATGTAGGGGTTGGCCGCATCCGCCCAGGACGGGCTGTAGACGCCGTTCGGCACGATGACGATATCGCCGTCCTCCGCCTCGTCGATCGCGTGCTGGATCGACCGATAGTCCGGGGCGCCGCTGACGCGGATCGTCCGGGGCTGATCGAATCGCACGATCACGTCACGGTTGGACCACATCACGAGCGTGTCGGTATTGAGCCGGGAGGCGTCGTTGTCCGTCCCGGTCCATCGCGCCACGCGGTAGCCTTTCTCCGGCGCAGCGGTCAATGTCACCAGCGTGCCGGCGTAGTACGTCTCGTTCGCGGGCGCAATCTCGCCGTGGCCGCCCTCGACGCGCGCACTCAAGATGTACTGAGGCACCGTCGCTGCATCGAGATAGTGATAGCCAAGATCGACCGTCCCAGCGTCGGATACGTTATCCGTCCGCGTCATATATTCCGACAGACCGATAGTCTCGGCCGTATCGCTACCGGTATCAATGGCGGGGCTGTCCTGCGCCTGGCCGGACGCTGTCTGGCTCAGGTAGTACGTCCCCAGCGGCCCTGCAACAAACAGAGGATCGCCCGTGGTGTTGCCCGGGCCCAGATCCGCCAGGGTCCCGGCGACGACCTGGCCGCTCTGAGAATCGCGGTTGCCGTAATCGCCGCCCGGATTCTCGTGGAACAGACTGTGGCGCACCGCCGCGCCGCCATTCCCGTCTTCATCGTCTTCCCCGATCGCATACGGGCCGCACTTCTGGAAGATGGAATCCGCCACCTGCACGTCCGAGCTCCAGTCGCAGTAGATCGCGCCGCCCAGTGCGCCGGCGGTATTCTCGACGAACGTGCAGTTCTGCAGCTCGGGCTTCGCGTAGGCGGCGCACGCGACGGCGCCGCCGAAGGTGCTCGCCGAGTTGCCGACGAGCAAGCTGTTGCGAACCACATGAGAGACGTACCCGCCGTAGAAGCTGATGCCGCCGCCCGAGCCGCCGACGCCCTCCACTACGTTCTTGCTGAAGGTGCAATCTTCGATCGTGACAGGGGCATCGGCCAGGAACAGGCCGCCGCCGCCGTTGCTCCCGCTGGATACATCCGTCGTGATGATGATGCTGTCCGTGCTGCCGCCCACGGCTCGGTTGCCGTGGATGACGCTCTTGGACAGCGTCAGGTTGCCGCCGACCGCGAAGAGGCCGGCGCCGTTACGGGCCAGGTTGTTCGTGAATCCGCACGAGGTGAACACGGCGTTGACGTCGTAGAAGTAGACGCCGCCGCCCCAGCCGTGCGTGCCCAGATGGGCCTGGTTGCCGCTGAAATTGCAGTACTCGAAGCTCAACGCCAGGGTCCCTTGCGGCACCCGATCATCGGTACCGATGTGAGCATCGAAAGCACCGCCGTTATCGCCGGCTTGGTTGCCGCCAAAGATGCAGTGCTGGAAGTTGGCGTCCGTCAGACAGCGCACGGCGCCACCGTTGGCAGACGCCGAGTTGTCGTGGAAGCGGGAGTTCGCGATGCTCACCTGCTGGCAATTCGGGCCCAGATAGAGCGCGCCGCCATCGGAGCCTCCCTGCTGCAACATAGGGCCGAAGATCGTCATGAACTCATTGGCGGCCAGTTGGTTTTCCGTGAACACGCAGTTGTTGCAGTCCACCGTGGATTGACCCGCGATGTAGACCGCGCCGCCGCGACTCTCCGTGAACTCGCAGCTCTCGAGGAGGATCGTCGTGCCTGTCTCCGAATAGACCGCACCGCCGATCCTATCTGTGATGGTGGGCGTAGCGAGCGCCGTCGTCATCACGAGCGGAGAGATCTCCGCCGACATATTGCCGGTGAATACGGAATTGACGCAATCGGCCGTCGTACCGGTAGCGTAGTGGAGCGCACCGCCCGTGACGCTCTCTAGATCTGTAGCTGGGTCATACCCCATGCCCAACGACAGCCCGCTGCCGCGCGAGCCGTCCCGCGCCGGTCCCCGGTCTGGGGCGAGGTTGGTGCCGTAGCTGGCCTGACCGGGATTGCCGCCCAGGCCCTGGCGGGCAATGTTATCGATGAATCGGCAATCGCGAACGATCGGCCGGCTCGTGTCGTCGGCATATATCGCGCCGCCGTGGCCACGGCCGACACCGGCCCCACCGTTGCCGCCCCAGCCCTGGGCGCCCTCGTCGCTGCCGCCGGCCATTCCGCCGTCGCCGCCGATGCCGCCCATTGCCTGGTTATTCCGGAACGTACAGTTGAGCAGCACAGGCTGGCTGCCGCCTCGACAGGCCAGACCACCGCCGTAGCCTTCGCCGAATCCCGTGCCGCCGTGGCCGCCCCATTGGTTCTCGGTCGTCGTCGGTAAGTTGTTGGCGTCTTCTGGATCGGGCTGGTAGGGCCAACCGTCGCCTCCGCCGAACATTCCCCGCGCGCCGTCACCAGCCCGAGCACCGGCCGCGATGCAGTCGGTAATCACGCAATTCTTGAAGGTCGGCGAGCTGGCGTTCTCGCAGAGGATGCCGCCGCCATAGCCATCGCCCGTAGCATCCCGCCCGCGCTCGGCGCGTGGCGGATCGTTGTCATCGGGTCCGGTTCGCTGATACGGGTCGGGCAAGACGAGGCCGAATCGTCCGGGCACGCCCACGGAGTGGGCCCGGCCGCCCCGGATCGTCACACCGGCGATGACCACGTTCGGATCTTCGCCGCTGTGGAAGTGGAACACCCGCCGCGGACTGAGCGGATTGCCGCCTGCGTTGATAATTGTGCGGGCCACCACGGACGGATCGTTCGGATCGGTGGACATCAGGGTGATGACCTTGCCCTGGAAATCAATGCCGTTCGACGACGTGACGTTGTGCGTCATCGGCCCAAGGATGATATTCGTCCCGCCCGGGCCGGCAGCCGCCACGGCCTCTTGGATCGTGGCGTAATTCTCCGGCACGAGCAGATTTTGGGTCGTATCCGGCTCGAACTCCACCGTGACCGCCCGCGGCCGATCGAAGAACACGACTCGACTGTTCTTATTCCAGCCCGGATCGTTGTCAGTGCCGATCCACTGCCGGACGCGATAGTTGGGATCGGGATGCGCCACGAGCGTCACCTGCTGGAACTCCTGGAAGAAGCCGCCGTTCGGCTCGACCGTACCGTTGCCGATCACCGTGACCGTCAGCGGATAGCGGCCCGCGCCCACGTAGTGGAAGCCCATATCGACGGTGCCCGCATCGCCCACGCGGTCGGTTCGCGTCGTGTATCGATCCATGCCCAGATTCACCGCCGAGGTGCTTCCGGCATCGACGGCCGGGCTGGTCTGCGCCTGGCCCGCCGCCGTCTGGCTCAGGAAGTACGAATCGACGAACAGCGGATCAACCTGGATGTTGCCCTGGCCCCAGTTGAGCGTACGCCGCGGCTCGACGTGGATGCCGGCCTGGCCGTCCTCGACGGCACTGAACCGCACCGTCAGGGTCGCCGGCCGCTGCATGTATTCCGGGTTGCTCTTATTGCCGACGGCGATCTGATCGCCCTGCTGGCCGCTGTTGTTCCCGACGATGCTGTTGATCAGCGTCGTCTTGCTCTCGTGCGAACAGAACAGACCGCCTCCGAAGCCGCGATCGGCGATGTTTGGATCGTTGGCGGTGTTCTCTACGATCGTGCAGTTTGAGATCGTCGGTCCGGCAAACCAATACGAGGCGATACCACCGCCGCCGATCGTCGCCGAGTTGCCGACGACGAGGCAGTTGTTCAGTCTCGGGGCAAACGGATCGCCGATGAAGCAGACGCCGCCGCCGGCGCCGGTGGACAGGTTGGCCCCAATGATGCAGTTCTCGATCAGGGCATCCGACGACAGGCTGAGCAGCCCGCCGCCGAGGCCGCAATCCGAATCGGTGAGTTGGTCCACGACTGTCGGGATGGGCGGCGCATTCGGATCGTTCGGATCCTCCACGAGAATGGTAATCTGTTCGAGGTACGTGCCGCCGAGGGCTTGGTTGCCCCGGATGCTGCATTCCGCGATCGTCGGAGCGCCGCCGCTCCAGTACATGCCGCCGCCCTCTGCAGCGCCATTGCTGTGAACGACGCAGTCGAAGACATTGACGTCGGCCTCGTTGCTGTACCAGTATAGACCGCCGCCGTAGGCCGCCATGTTGTCGGTGAACCGGCTGGCGCGAATGTCAATCGTGCCGCCGTTGTACCACAGGTGCGTTTCTTCATTGAGGACCCCACCGCCGAACAGACCGCCGCCGGCCCCGAGGGTGCCCCTGTTCTGCGAGAACGTCGTATTGTTGACGTGGAGGTCGCAGTTGTACCAGCAGTAGAGACCGCCGCCGTCCTCATCCGCCGTGTTGGCCAGATAGCTGCTCGCATTGACGTTGACGGCACAGGACGGATCGAACGACTGGCCGCCCCCGTTCAGGACCGCGTAGTTATCCTCGAACGTGCACCGCTCAACCTGTGTGGTGCAGCCGCTGGCATAGTGCTCGGCGCCGCCGTTCTGACCGCTGAAGTCATCCAGGCTGTTGGACGTGAACGTGCAGTTCGTCAGCTTGACGGCGCAGCCGGTGCTGTAGTAAACCGCGCCGCCGAAGTTCGTGGTGTAGTACCTGACCTGATCAGGGTCGTTCTCATTCTCAGGTAGCGAAGTGCCCGGGGACGCCGTCGCGCCAGCCTCGCCCCCATCGCCTGCCTGGCCTTCACTTCCTTCACCGCCGGCCGGCCCACCTTCACCGCCCGCGCCGGCGTCACCACCAATCCCCCCCGGGCTGCCGCCGTCACCGCCATCGCCGCCGTTACCACCGGCGTAGCCGATCGAGTTGGCGTCGACCTGGGCAAGGCTATTCTCAATGACCGTATCCAACATTTCAATCTGACAGTTCTCGCCGAAGAAGATGGCCCCGCCCCATGACCGGGTGCCATTGCGGCCCATGATGCCGCCCGCGCCGGCGTGGCCACCGTCGCCACCGGCGCCCTCGGCGCCCGGTTCATTCGGTTCACCGGCCGGCTCGCCTTCGCCGCCTTCGCCGCTCTCGCCGCCGGCGCCGCCTGCGCCGCCGTTGCCGCCGCTGCCACCGGCGCCGCCTGCGGCGCCGAGCCCCTGGAGTGTGCGAGAGCCACGGATCGTACAGAACTTGATCGTAGGCCGGCAGTCGGGGCCGAAGTAGATGGCGCCGCCGAGCGCCTCGCCGCCGTCGCCACCGTCGCCGCCTTGACCGCCGTCGCCGCCTTTGCCACCGGGGCCGCCATCGCCGCCTTTGCCGCCGGCGCCGCCGGCGCCTTGTGGCCCGTCGAATGCTCCTTCACCGCCATCCTGGCCGCCTTGGCCACCCTGGCCGGCCCCGCCGTCCTGGGCGTCCCCGCCGTCCTGGCCGTCCTGGCCCAAACCACCCGAGCCGCCGATGGCCTGGCAATCGATGATTGTACAGTGCAAGATGGTCGGCGCACTTTCAGCGTCGAAGTACAGAGCGCCGCCGTAGCCGTGACCGCCGCGGCCACCCGAGAAACCGCCTACACCGAGCTCGCCGTCGAGACCGGTGGCACCGACCTCACCTTCCAGACCGTTCTGGCCGTTGATGCCTGGAACCGGAACCGGATCCGCATTGGGATCTGTGGGCTGCGGTGGTGCATTGGGATCGTTGGGATCCGCCGGCTCGGGAGGATCCAGCGGGTCCAGCGGGTCCGGAGGATCGACCGGTGGCTCCGGGGTAGCAGGGTCCGGCTGCGGGTCGTTTACATCCTCGCCTCGCTGGCCCCACGCGAAACAGTTGCGAATGATCAGGTTCGACAGGGTCGGACTGCTGCCATTGAAGCAGGCAATCGCACCGCCAAAGGCATCCTGACCATCGGCGCCCTGGCCGCTATCTTCGGGCGTTTCCGGGTTGGGAACCGCCAGACCGTCCTCGATGGTGAAGCCGTCAATCACAGAGTCGGAACCTTCACCGCTTTGGAAAATGAACGCCCGTCCACCACTGTCGCAGTCGAGCACGGTTTGCGCCACACAGCAAGGATCATCCGGGTTCTCGCTGGCCAACGTAATCGCCTTGCCGCCGAAATCGATCTCACTTATGTTGTATCGTCCACGTCCGACCAGGATCTTGTCGCCGTGCTGGTTCGCCGCCTCGATCGCCTGCGCGATCGTCTCGTACTGGTCCGGGACCTTCATGGTCTTGAACTGCCGGAACCGCACCCGAACTTCCTTATCGGAATCGACGGTCACCCTGTTCGTCTTCTTCCAGGACCCGTCGTCATCGCTGCCCACCCAGCGGTCCACGGTGTAGCCCTCGCAGGGATCGGCGACGAGCGTCACGACCGTGCCGTCAGGATAGATCGCCCCCCGGTTGTGATCGGGCGTCAGGCGTCCATTACCGCCCTGGACCCCCGTGACCAGCCGGTACAACGGGATCTTCTCGAACTGGACGAGGATCATCACTGGCTCGGTCATCGTGATCACGAGGTTGGGGTCGTCGGTCAGTCGCTCTTCCATGCCGACGATCCAGCGTTTGATCCGGTAGCCGTCGTTCGGATAGGCCCGGATCTTGAGGACCTCGAACTCGCGGAATTCGCCGCCGTTCGGATCGACGTGGCCGACCACATTCGGGTCGGCCGGTTTGCCGTCCGTGCCCAGCGTGATCATGGTCAACGCAAAGCGTTGGACGGGCGCCGGCCCGTAGTGCGCCCCCAGATCGACGAGGCCCGCGTCCGACACGCTATCGGTTCGGGTCGTCCGCACGAACAGATGCTCGGCCAGAGAGGCCTCGGTGTTGGGATCGCCGGCATCGAGGGCCGAGCTGTCGGCCAATTGTCCGGCCGCCACCTGGCTCAGGTAGTACATCCCATAGGGTCCCCGGGTCAGCAGCGGGTCGTCGTGGATCACGCCCACCCCGCCGTCCTCGGTGTCCTCAATACAGGAATAGGTGGCATAGCAGCCGGCGAGATCATCGCCGTTGCCCCAGAGGATACAGTTCGTAATGACCGGCTGAGAGCCTCCGAAGGCCCAGATCCCGCCGTCTCGGGCCGGACCGTTGACAACGATCGTGCAGTTCGTGATCGTCGGCGAGGAGGCGTCGAGGTGCATCTGACCGCTGCCGGCGGCCGCCGAATTGTCCGTCAGGAAGCAGTTGAACAGACTCGGCGAGGACCGCAGGCACGCGACGCCGCCGCCCTCTTCAATGGATGAATTATTGCGGATAATACAGTCGGCGATGGCCGCATCGGATTCCTCGAGGTGGATGCCGCCGCCTTTCGCCAACGGACCGAACGCACGGTTGTCGCTAATGACGCAGTTCGTGATCTCGGGCGAACCGCCCCAGCAATCGATGCCGCCGCCGTAGAAGCCGGCCTGGTTGTTGTTGATGATGCAGAGGTTGATCGTGGGCGAGGCATCCTCGATGCGAATGCCCGCGCCGTAGTCGGCCACGCCCCAGCCGATCGTGAAACCCTCCAGGACGCTTTCGCGCCCCTCCCCATTGGCAAAGGTCACGAGAGAGCCTTCCTCGGAAAGCCCGAGAATGAAGGTCGTTTCAGGGTAGGAGTTCGCGTCGCTGAGGTCGTCGATGTTGCCGCTGCGCAGCGTGATCGCCTTGCCCTTGAAATCGATACGCTCGTCGTAGATCGTGTTGCTCTCGGCCTTGCCCTCGGCGATGAGCTCATCACCATCATTGGCATCGTCGATCGCCGCTTGGATCGAGGAATAGAGATTGGCCGGATCGCGCGTATTGAGGACCTGGCCGGGCTGTCCCTGGGGTATGGCGTTCAGAGCGTTGAACGCGTTGACGCGCCCGTGCGACTGGCACAGGCCCGGAACGACCGGGTCGGCCGTCTGCATCAGCGCATGCTTGACCTGATAAGGAGATAAGGACGGGAACTTCGACCAAAGCAGCGCGCAGGCCCCGGAAACGTGAGGTGCGGCGGTAGACGTGCCGCTCAGCATGGCGTATCCCGTCGTCAGACCGGCACTCGTCATCGCCGGCGTCTCTTCCATCGGCATCGTGCTCAGGATGTCCACACCGGGCTCGGCAATATCGACCGTTCTGAACCCGTAGTTCGACGGCCACGCGATTCGATCGTTGTGGTCGGTGGCCATGACCGAAATGATGTTGTACAGATCGTAGCCGGCCGGATACACCGGGATATCATCGTTGTTGCTCGAATCGTTGCCCGCTGCGGCAACGAACAAAACTCCCTCCTTGCCCGCCGCCTCAATGGCGTCCTCCAGGCTCCTGCTGTAATCTGGACCGCCCCAGGAGGCATTGATCACCTTGGCGCCGGAGGCGGTGGCGTACTCGATCGCGGCGACGGCCGCGTCCAGGCTCACCGTGAAGACATTCGTCGGATCTTCCTCGTCCGGCCCGCCCACTTTGCAGGTCATCAGGGCAACGTTCCAGCAGACGCCGCTGATGCCTTCCATGTTGTTCGCGAAGGCGCCGATGATGCCCGCGACGTATGTCCCGTGATAGACATCGTCGGTCACATCGGTCGAATCACTCACAAAATTGTAGCCGTTGAAATCGTCGGCGTAGCCGTTGCCGTCGTCATCCACTCCCATCTCGCCGGAGATTTCCGCTGCGTTCTGCCACAGGTTGATCACGAGGTCCGTATGCCCCGTATCGACGCCCGTATCGAGGACCGCCACGATGAGGTCCCTGTTGCCGGTCGTGATGTCCCACGCCTCGGGAGCATCGATATCGGCGTCCTCAAGCCCCCCGGTCTGTCCCGTATTGTTCAGGGACCACTGCTGGGGGAAATTCGGGTCGCCCGGAACCATGAAGAACCGGTACTCATAATTCGGTTCGGCGTACAGAACGTCCCCGCACGCGTTGAACTCCATCATCGCCTCGACAGCGGATTGCCCCTTCGGCAGTCTTACCCGCGTCAGTCCGGGCACGACCCCGTCGTACTCTCGATCGACGGACGCCCCTTCCAGGATTCGCCCGGAGATGGCGTCACGCCGCGACCGCCGGGTCAACGGTCCCACGATGTCGGAGTACTCTGTGGGCGCACTGTCCCTGTCCACGAAGCGAACCAGCAACTCACCCGGTCCGTCTGAGGTCGCGCCACCGTGGCCGATGGCGCCCGATAGGGGGAACGAAAAGTCGTTTGCCGCCGCCAGGCTGAGCTGGCCGCATACAATGAGCACCGAGCCAATCAGTAACCGCCAAGTGCCGGATCGCTCCTGAATCTGCTCTCTCATGTGTCTAGTTCCGTATAACTGTGCCTAAGTCCATATCATACCTGTATTAAGGGACCTCTCGCATGCCAATCACCGTCCAACCCAGGATGGAGGTCCCCCGCAGTACCTACAACCCGACGACGGCTTCTTCCATCGCAGGAAACGCCTCCTGCTCCTCCTCCTCCTGCAGGATGATCGTCGGCTTGACCAGGATCAGCAGAATCTTTTGGTCCCGGATCGAGCTACGGTTGGTGAACAGGCGACCCAGGAGAGGGATCTTGCTCAAGACCGGCACCCCCACTTCCTTATCCACCTCGGCGGCCAGCTTGTGCCCTCCGAGCAGTAATGTCCCCCTGTCCGGCACACTGACACGCGTCATCACCGTGGCCCGCTCGGTCTCGGGGACATCCAACTGGTAGGTCTGCACGAAATTCACATCCGTGGCGCCCGGTGTAAGCGTAACGTTCACATTCGTCGGGACCGTCTCAACAACATGCGTTCTGAAACGCAAGAGATCGTTCTGGGTCGTCACAACATTCAGCAGAACGTACTTCTTGTCTTTTGAAATCGTCGGGGTGATTGCCAGAGTGCTTCCAACGGTTACGAATCCGATATTCTGGTTCTGGCCCGACGTCGACCCCACGCCACCACCGACCGTCCCGTAGGCACTCTGTGTATACTCCGGCGGCAGGGCATAGGAGATATAATCCGAAAGGCTGAACGACGCGGATTCACCGCTCAGGACCGTTACCTTCGGCGCCGCAAGCGTTTTCGAATCGGTGCGGCCTTGTGTCGCCCGAACCAGCAAACTCACCTGCAAGTCGTCCAGGATGGAGCCATATCCACCCGCCACATTCATGGCGGGCGGCTCCAAACCGCCCAGACTTCCCGAGATCGCGCTCGGTGCACTGCCGCCCGTATCAGCCGACCCCTGGTCGAACGTGAAGATCCCCCATTTGCCGCCGAAATTGTACCTGAAATCCAGGTCGAGTCCGATCTCCTCCAGGAAGTTCTCGGTCACCACGAGGAACCGGGCCTCGATGGCCACCTCATGTCCCAGTGCTCGGCGAAGCTGGTTGAGCAGGTTCTCGATCTGCTGGTGGACCTCCGGTGATTGGTACACGGCCAGCTTCTTGGGTGACTGGTCCGGATAAACCATGATCGTCCCGTCCGCCGTGTCCGGGTACAGATCATACCAACTCTCCGGCTCAATACTCTCCTGAATGAGCTGCCTGAGACTCTGGGCCATGATGATGCTCATATAGCCGCCACCGCCGCCCATGCCGCCCATCATGCCACCCATACCACCCATGCCGCCCATCATGCCACCCATACCGCCCATGCCGCCCATGCCACCCATCATGCCGCCCATACCGCCCATCCCGCCACCGTAACCGCCCATGCCTCCCATTCCACCCATTCCGCCCATGCCGCCCATGCCACCGCCATAGCCGCCCA
>CBFDBY010000016.1:0-72679 GCA_965603165.1 uncultured Phycisphaerae bacterium | reverse complement strand
GTAATGTCGAAGATCGGGTCGTTGCCGCAGTCAACGTAATCATCGACTCCGTCGAACTCCAGGGCGCCGCCGACCTGGCCGGCCACCCACTGCGGACCGCCTTGGAGCGTGCCGTCGTTTCCGTTGCCGGAGTCATCGGCCGCCACCGTTCCGCCCGATTCATCCAGCCGCCAGTGGCCGACGAGCTCCGCCCGGACTGGGCCTGCGGTCAACACGAGAACGAAAGTCAAGATCGCAGGGACAAGACATTTCTCGTACATGATAATTCTCCTCTCAACAAGATCGTGAAGTATCGAAACGGATGTCATTCCATTCAATACGTATGCCGGCTCCTCCAGAAGACGTTCCAAGACTAACCGGGGCCGCCCGTCCACCGGCTCAACTTCAGTATAGCAGGCCGGCTTTACCCATGCAACCGGCAGGGCGGAGTTCTTGGCCTACAGCCGCAAGCCCGCGGGCGAGGACGATGGGGCTGCCGACCGACGTCCATATCTTGTCCGTTGCCGCTCCCACGCCCCGGGGTCTTGATGGGATATGCTGGCCGCCGGCCCTTGAGGCTCTTGAGCGACGGCGCGGAGTGAAAGTGGCCGTATTGACTCGAGGGCTGAGATCGGCTATACTATTTTGCGTATGCCCGCCTTGCGAGGGTGGTTTTTGACTCGGAGAATCGGTGTTTTCCGGACCTGAAGTCGCATGTGTGTGGCTCCCGAGGACGACCGAGGATGAGCATTGCCAAGAACGTGTTCGGGTCCCTGCCCGTGAAGTGGCGTGCATGGGATTCGGTTCTGCGAGTTGTTGCCCAGGTGTTATTTCCCGTATGTCTGATTCCTGGTCTGGGTCTGTGCGCAGGCGGCCCCGGAGACGGGCCGACCGTCGCGATCAACGAGCTCATGGCGCAAAACGTCGGCTCGATCCAGGATTCCCGGGGAGACTACGACGATTGGATCGAGCTCTATAATTACGGCAACGCCCCCGTCGATGTCGCCGGCTGCTTTGTGACCGACGATCCGGCGAATCCGGCCAAGTGGCAGATTCCCACGGGCGATCCGGCCGTCACGACGATTCCGCCCGGCGGCTTTCTGCTCATCTGGGCGGACGATGAGGCCGCGGAGGGATGGCTCCACGCGAATTTCAAGCTCAGTGCCGGCGGGGAATCCGTCGCGCTGCACGATCCCGAGCAGAACCTGATCGACAGCGTGACCTTTCCGGCCCTGGACGCGGACGTGTCGTATGGTCGTCTTCCCGACGGCGGCGACCAGTGGCAAACCTTCCCGCGTCCAACGCCGGGGGAATCCAACAATCCCGCGGCCGGCGGGATCGTCATCTCCGAGATCATGTTTCATCCCTATCATCGGTCCTTTCGCGAGGACACGAGACAGGAGTGGATGGAGTTGTTCAACGCGGGGTCTGAACCGGTCCACTTAGCGGGCTGGAGATTCACTGACGGCGTCGAGTATATCTTTCCATATGTCGTGCTGGAGGCCGGCGAGCACCTTGTCGTGGCGGCCGATGTGGCTGTCTTTTCGGCCGGTCACCCCGGCGTGACCAACGTCGTGGGCGGCTGGACGGGGTGGCTGAGCAACTCGGGCGAGAGGATCGTGCTCGAAGACGATCGCGGCAGGGCGGTCGATACTGTGACATACGCCGACCAGGGCGACTGGGCCGTGCGCGAGCTTGGGCCGGACGACCTTGGGCACCGGGGGTGGGAATGGTCGGATCAGGCCGACGGCGACGGCATGTCGCTGGAGCTGATGAATGTCGCCCTGTCGAATGGGTTCGGCCAGAATTGGGCCGCCAGCGAGGTCGATGGCGGAACGCCGGGTAGCACCAATTCCACGGCCGCCGGCAAGATCGCGCCGATCGTCCTCGATGTGCAGCACAGCCCGCTCATCCCGGGTCCGGCCGATCCCGTGACAGTCACGGCGGGAGTGATCGAAGGACCCGGTCAGGCGGCGACGGTTCGGCTGCGCTATCGCGTGGATCGCTCCGTTTACATGGGGCCGGATGATTATCCACAGGATGTGGACGATTTTGCGACCCTGGTCATGTCCGACGACGGGGCCCATCGCGACGGTGTGGCCGGTGACGGCCTGTACGGCGCCCAGATCCTTCCCTACCCGGACGGTACAACCATCGAGTTCTATGTCGAAGCCCTCGATGCCGAGGGGCGAATCCGCACGTGGCCGCCGCCGAGCCTCGTGGATGGACAATGGCAGCAGGTGACCAACGCCCTGTATCGCGTGGACGCCGCGCTCGATCCGGATACGTATTGGCAGGTCGGGGGCCAGCCGCTGTACTACCTCATCATGACGGAGATGGAGCGGGGCCGGCTGGCCTATATCGGGACGCACAGCAGCCGGAGCGGACCGGATTCCCGGATGAACGGCACCTTCATCAGCATCGACGGCACGGGCGCCGAGTGCCGCTACCGCGCGGGGATTCGCAATCGCGGGCACGGCACGCGCAACGGACCGCCCAACAATTACCACGTCAATTTCCCGCACGATCGACCGTGGAAAGGCGTCGGTGCGGTCAACTTCAACTGCCGCTACACATACGCACAGGTCATGGGCAGCGCCATCTTCCACATGGCCGGTTTCGCCGCCCCCAATGCGACGGCCGCACAGGTGCGGATCAACGGCGCCGACCTGGCCTACTCCAGCAGTCTCATGTATGGCGCGTATGCACGCATCGAGACGTTCGACAACGAGTTTGCCGGCAAACACTTCCCCGGCGATCCCGATGGGAACCTCTATACGTGCTTCCGGAGCGACTCGGGTGGGGGAGAGGCCGAGCTGCGATATGAAGGTGACGATCCCAACGCGTATCGGGACCGCTACTTCAAGGGGAACCACGAGACGCGGGACGATTGGTCTGACCTGATCCGCCTCGTGGATGTGCTCAACAATGCCCCCGACGACACGTATCTGGAGGAGGTTCGTGAAGTCATCAACCTGCCAAAGTGGCTGCGCTATATCGCGGTCGATTCGATCCTGTTGAACTACGAGACGGGACTGAACATGGGCATGGGGGACGACTACTTCATGTACCGCGGGGCGGAAGATCCTCGGTTTCTCCTGGTCCCGCACGATTTGGATACGATCCTGGACATCGGGAACACCCACGGCGACATCAATCAGAGCGTCTTTTCCATCGTAACGGGAGTGGGGAGCCGCAACGGCGTCGACGGGCTGAAGCGATTGTTCGATCATCCCGACATACCACCTCTCTATTACGGCCAACTGCTCGACTTGATCGACACGGTCTTTTCGCCGGAACGATTCGACCCATTCGTGGATCAGGTGTTGGGCGGCTGGGTGCCGGAGCAGACGCTCGCCGATATCAAGCAGTTCGTGGTGCGGCGCAATGCGGCTGTCCTTGACCAGATTCCGCAGCAGCTCACCGTCACCAGCGTCCTTCCGGTGATGGATGGCTATCCGCGTACGACCACCGAGGTCTATACGCTTTCCGGGACGGCAAACGCAGTCACGACGCGGTCCGTGCTTGCCAATGGGATTCCGGCTGCATGGTCGGCCCGGGAGGGGACCTGGCAGTCCGGGGGCGTGTTCGGGCCGGCCGAATCGCTGATCGGCACCGGTGCCGAGTGGAAGTATCTCGATGACGGCAGCGATCAGGGCACGGGTTGGTACCATCCCGGCTTCAACGACGGCGACTGGCTCAGCGGCAAGGCGGAACTCGGCTATGGAGATAACGACGAGACGACGACGGTCAATACCGGGCCTTCGGGCAACCGGTATGTCACGACGTACTTTCGCAAGTCATTCACGGCGACCAACGTCTCGCAGTATCTCATGCTGCGTCTTCGCCTGTTGCGCGACGACGGGGCGATCATCTATCTCAACGGCGTGGAGATTTGCCGGAGCAATATGCCGGAAAGGCCCGTGGACTATTCGACTCTTGCCCTCGTCAACCAGAGCGGTCAGGAGGAGAGGACGTTCGTTGAGTACGAGCTGCCTCCGGGACTGTTGCAGGAAGGCGTGAATGTATTGGCCGTTGAGATTCATCAGGCGTCTGTCAGCAGCGCCGATATCAGTTTCGATTTGGCGCTCGAGGCCGTGCGGGCAGGTGAGGGCGAAGGGACGCTCCTCCCGGGGATTAACCGGATCGTGGTCCAGGCGTTCGACAGCCGCGACGGGGCCGGCAGTATGGTGGAGGAAGGCTACATCGACCTCTGGTATGATGACGGAAACGCCTCTGTGATCTCGGGCGCCCTTACCGCCGATACGGTCTTGGCGGCGGCCGCGGGGCCATGGTACGTGATGGATGATCTGACCGTATCGCCGGGCGTGACGCTGCGCATTGAACCCGGCACGACGCTGTTCTTTGATCCCGATGCCAGCCTGATCGTCGAAGGCCGGTTGATTGCGGAAGGAACCGCGTATCGGCGCATCCGGTTCACGAGAGTCCCCGGCTTCTTCAACTGGGCGGGCTTGCAGTTTGTCGATGCGCAAGAGGAAAGCCGCCTGGCCTACGTCGATATGGAGTACTGCGATTCCGGCTCCTGCGCCGTCCGTGCGGACCATGCGAACGTGTACATGGACCATGTCACCTGGGGCAATCACGCGAAACAGATCCTGAACCTTGATGACTCGTCGATTGTCCTGAAGAACTCGGTTCTTCCCGGCATCCAGGGCGACGAGCTGATTCAGTGTTGGGGCGTCCCGTCGGATGGGTACGCGCTCTTTGAGGGCAACCGGTTCGGGAGCACGACCGGCGACAATGACATCATCGACCTGGCGGGCGGCCAGCGGCCCGGCCCCATCGCGCGTTTTATCAACAACACGTTCACCGGGGCCGGCGGCGACTGCATCGACCTGAACGGCGCCGATGCGCACGTGGAAGGCAACATCTTCATGTACGTGCACACCGATGGGCTCGGGCAAGGCCAATCGCACGCGGTTAGCACGGGAGTGGAGGATGGCCATTCTTCAGAATTGACGGTCGTGAGAAACCTGTTCTACGACGTCGATCACGCTCTTCAGTCCACGGATGGCGGTTTCATCACCGCCGTCAACAACACGATCGTCGGCGCCACCCATGCAGCCTTGAGTGTGTATGACCCGACAAGTGGCCAGGAAGAGGCCAGAGGATTCTACGGGGACGGGAACATCTTCTATGATGTGGCCTATGCGTTCGAGAATCCCGATTGGACGGGCCATCCGACCGCGATCACGATGAACCGTTCGATCTTCCCGACCGTCGCGGGCGACCCCGTGGTCTGGACGGGCATCGGCAATATGGAAGACGTGGACCCGCAACTATCGAACGCCGTCAATGTCACGGACCCGCGGCGCGACATGAAGCTGCAGCCCACGTCGCCGGCGATCGGAGCCGGGCCTAACGGTCGGGACATGGGCGGGATCGTGCCACCCGGGGCCTCAATCTCGGGTGAGCCGTTCTCGGTGACATGGAGGACTGACGCCACATTGACCGTGGGCGGGCCAGACCTTCACGGCTACAAGTATCGCGTCAACAACGGTTCATGGAGCGCTGAGGTGTCTCGGCCGGATGCGGATTTGCCTGGCGATCCGAAACCGCTGCCGCCCATTGAGCTGGACCGTTTGCAGGACGGACGATCCTACACCGTGTCGGTGATCGGCAAGGATTCCGCCGGGATCTGGCAGAGCGAAGACAGTCCCACCGTGTCGCGCAGGTGGACGGTGGACACCTCCCATCGGCGTCTCGTCATCAACGAAATCCTCGCGGTCAATCAATCGGCTTTCGATCACGCAGGGACTTTCCCGGACGCGGTCGAGTTGTACTACGATGGTCCGACGGCGATGAGCCTGGCGGGAATGAGCCTGAGCGACGATCCGCAAGAGCCGGCGAAGTTCGTCTTTGCCGCGGGTGCAAGGATAAACCCCGGCGAGTATCTGATCCTGTTTGCCGATGCCCAGACGGCCCTCCCAGGACTGCACCTGGGATTCGGCCTCAACGCCGGGGGCGACGCCGTTCATCTCTATGATGCAGCCGGTGCGCTCGTCGATTCCGCTGAGTTCGGCGCGCAATTGCCCGATCTGTCCGTCGGTCGCGTGGGGAATTCCGGCCGATGGCATCTGACGGTCCCGACCCTGGGCGAGGCGAATGTTTCGCATCCTCTCGGCGATCCCCGGACGGTCCGGATCAATGAATGGCTTGCCAGCGAGGCGGTGCTCTTCACCGCCGATTTCGTCGAGCTCTACAATCCGCATCCATTGCCGGTGGATCTCGGCGGCTTCTACATCACGGACACGCCCCAGACCGAGCCCGACAGGCATCGGCTCGGCCCGTTGAACTTTATCCCGGCCGACGGCTATCTCGTCCTGGCGGCCGACGACAAGATCGATCCCGGCCACCTCGGCTTCAAGCTCTCTTCCGGCGGCGAGATGATCGCTCTCTTCGATGCCGCGTTCAACGAGATCGACAAGGTTCTCTTTGGCCCACAGACCACGGACGTTTCGCAGGGCCGGTCTCCGAACGGTTCCGTTCGATTCGGCTATTTCCTTCTACCGACGCCGGGTCTGGAAAACACGGAGCTGCCGGAAGTGAATGTCACCGTCGTCAGTCTGGTCACAGAGGATGCCGCCAAGCGCGCGATCGTCCCGACTTTCCCCGGTCAGGTTCCCGACGACTGGAAGTCCGCACCTTCATTCGATGATTCCGGATGGCTGAGCACCTCCGGCTCGCCGGGCGGCGTGGGATATGAACGCAGCTCAGGCTACGGACACCTGATTAGTCTGGACGTACAGGCGCAGATGTACGGACAACAAACAACTTGCTACGTTCGCATCCCGTTCGAGGTCCAGGCCGGTCTGCCTCTCCGACTGAGCGAGTTGTATCTGAGCGTTCGGTACGATGACGGCTTTGTCGCCTGGCTCAATGGCGTCGAGGTAGCGCGAGCCAACGCGGATGACCCCCTGCAGTGGGATTCGTCCGCCAGCGGCAGCCACGAGGCGGGCCGGCAGGCGTTCGATGCGACCCTCGATCTTTCCAGCCGTATCGATCTGCTGCGTGCGGGGACGAATCTGCTGGCGCTCCAAGGACTCAACGTATCCCCGACGAGCGGCGATTTCCTCATTTCAGCTTTCCTCGAAGGCGGAACCGTGCAAGTAGCCGGCGGCGAGTACCCGTACCTCCAAGAGCTGTACCTGCTCGACGCGCTGCGCGTGACGGAGCTGATGTACCACGCGCCGCAGGGCGATGCGCAGGACTACATCGAGCTGCAAAACATTGGCGGCGAGCCGCTCGATCTGACGGGACTTCGCTTCACGGCCGGCGTGGATTTCACCTTCCCGTCCATGGTCCTGGCCCCCGGCGAATGCACCGTCGTGGTGAGCGACGCCGCGGCGTTCCAGTCCGGCTATGGGACCGATATCAACATCGCCGGCGCGTACGCCGGCCGTCTGGGCAACAACGGCGAAGACATCGTGCTCCAACTGGCGGCGCCACTGGAGGCGGCGATCATGCGCTTCCGGTACTCGGACACGTGGTATCCGGCCACGGACGGCGGCGGCGAGTCCCTGGTGATCGAAGATCCCACCGCCGCGGTCGCGACCTGGGACGAGCCCGAAAGCTGGCGTCCTTCCGAGCCCACTCCCGGCAAGCCATAAACGCGAATCGGCTCGCGCAGCGTTCTCAGTTCCTGGCGTACATCGTAGGCCGGGTCGTGCTGCGATCGTCCGTGTCCAGCTTCGGACAGGATTCCAGCGCGGCTACAATGGTCTGGGCATCCGACGCGGTCACGTGAAGGATCTCGCCGCCACGTTGCTCGAATCGCGCGGCGAAACTCTCCCAATCCCGTTTGTACTTCTTGCAGGCTTTCCGCCTGGCTCCTTCTGCCGCATCCAGCATCTCCAGCGCGTCGGGATTCCAGTACTTGATGAGGAGGTTGCGGTCCGCCAGCATGAAATCGACGCTCACAAGCTCGCTATCGATTCTCAGTATGCGATTGATCGCCGGCGCATCGATGCCCCTCGCCCGCAAGTGCTGACGGATGATGTCCATGCCGTCCGCCTTTCGAAGCCTGTCGCGCGGGACTGAGCGCGTGTGCCGAGTCAGCCGCGTGCTTGAGCCGGTGTCGCGTCGGTTCCCCTGTGCGACGCGACTGTCTGCACCGCGAGGGCCGCGGCGCACAGTCTGTGTCACCGCGTACACGACGGGGTGCGCGGGGTGCGCATACGGCGCGGACACGTGATAATAGTCCTGGATCAGGCCCGAATGGTCATAGTTCAGGGCGTAGGGTGTGTACCGCACGCCTTCGAAGACCAGTCCCGAGCTGTGATAGCCGAACTTGTACATCGAGTAGTCGAGCCGACCCGGGACCAAGCCGGAATGGTCGTAGCTCAGCGCGTAAGGGGAATAGTGGACGCGGTAACGCGGCGGAACGTGGTGATAGTACCAAGCTTGGGCGATTCCCGGCGTCAAGGCCAGCAGGACCAGCCATAGCGAAATCCGTTTCATAAGGGGCTCCTTTCCTCAGGAAGATCAACTCCTTCACTCCGGCGTCATCCCCCTCCTCCCAAGGACAGAGAACCCTCCTCCTATGCAGTCGATGGTCTAAACGTCGTGCGACTCCTCCTTTCTTCCCTCGACATTACCCTAAACCTCCTATTTTGCCAGGCAGCCATACATGGCGTCACCTTGGCTCTTATCTAAATACTTATCGGTCCTGTGGCAAGAATTCTGTAGGTATTTTGCTGAATCTCCTCGCGTTTCATTTGTTTCCATCACGTGTGTTCTGCAACCTCCGTGCGTGCGGCTATCAGTCGGCCCTTTGTGGACATTTTCATTATTGGACCTATGCTACTGAATACGATCGCCTGCCGGCTTCGTTCGGTTGCGTCGTGTGCCTATCGAAGCTCCGCGCTGAGGCGGATCGCCTTGTCCTTCGTCGTTCTGACTTGGACAGTTCGATCCTGGTAGCGCACCGTGCACGGCTGATCCTTCAGGCTCGTGATCGTCGCCTCGGTCAGCCTGCCGTGGCTCCATGCGATGTCCACCTGGAATCCGCCGCGGGCGCGGAGCCCTTTGACGTGGCCGGATGGCCAGGCGCTCGGCAGGGCCGGCAGAAGATGAATCTCGCCCGCGTGGCTCTGGAGGAGCATCTCGGCGATGCCGGCGGTGCCGCCGAAGTTCCCGTCGATCTGGAAGGGCGGGTGCGTGTCGAAGAGATTCGGCAGCGTCGATTTGGCTAACAGTGCGACGACGTTTTCGTGGGCCTTCCCAGCTTCCCGCAGGCGCGCCCAGAAATTGATGATCCAGGCCCGGCTCCATCCGGTGTGTCCGCCGCCGTTGGCGAGCCTGTATTCGAGTGACTTGCGAGCTGCCGCAGCCAGTTCGGGTGTGCCGGTCACGGAAATCTGATTGCCGGGGTGCAGCGCGAACAGATGCGATACGTGCCTGTGTCCGGGCTCCGGCTCCTCGAATTCGTCGTTCCATTCGAGCAGGCGGCCGTCGGAGCCGATTTTCGGTCCGGCCAATCTCGCGCGAGCCGCCGCGATCTCCTGCACGAAGCTGTCGTTGATCCCGAGGATAGCTGCGGCGTCGAGGCAGCTCGTGAAGAGATCGTGGATGACCTGCTGGTCCATGGCCGGGCCCATCGTCATGTTGGCCGTCTTGCCGTCGGGCGTGCGGAAGCGGTTCTCGGGCGAGATGGAAGGGCCGCTGACCAACTCGCCCGTGCGCGGATGGACCACGAGCCAGTCGAGAAAGAACTCGGCCGCTTCCTTCATGGCGGGATAGGCCCGTGTGGCCAGGAAGTCCCGGTCCTGTGTGAAGGCGTAATGCTCCCAGAGATGCCGGCACGACCACGCCGCGCCCAGCGGCCACATGCCGTAGCCGACGGCCCCGATCGGGCTGGTCCACCACCATGCGTCGGTCGTGTGGTGCGCGACGAAACCGCGACAGCCGTACACATCCCGTGCCGTCTTGCGGCCTTGCGGGCGCAGATTGTCGATCAGGTCGAAAAACGGCTCGTGACACTCGGCCAGATTGCATACCTCGGCGGGCCAGTAGTTCATCTGGATGTTGATGTTGACGTGATAGTCGGAATTCCACGGCGCCTTGATGTGCTCGCACCAGATGCCTTGGAGGTTCGCGGGCATGCATCCCGGGCGCGAGCTGCCGATCAGCAGGTATCGGCCGAACTGGAAATACAGTGCGGCCAGGTCCGGATCATCCGCGCCGTCTTTGACGGCGCGCAGCCGTTCATCCGTCGGGACGTCGCTCTTGTCGGGCCCGAGCCTCAACTCGACTCGCCTGAAGAGACGGCGATGCTCAGCGATATGGTCCTGTCGAAGCTCCCTGAAGTCCTTCCCGGCGGCGGCCGCCAACTGCTGTTCGCAGACGGTCCCGGGGTCTTCGCCTCGATAGTTGCCTGTCGCCACCAGCAGGAGTGTGACGGCATTCGCCTTCTGCACGCGCAGTCCGCCGTCGGACGCAGTAAGCTCGCCGCCCTCCGGGACGATCTGAAGGTGCGACTCGAAAGCGACGCCTTCATGCCCGTCGTCCTGCTTCGCCAGGCCCTTCATGATGATCTTGTCCGGCGATGCGAGTTCGACGGAAGCATCCGACGGCCGCGAGAGCTTTGCGATAAAGCCAACCATCCCGGGCTTGTCGCATGAAATCCTCACGACGATGCACTGGTCGATGGGGCTCGAAAGTACTTCCCGCGTGAACGTGGCCCCGTTCTGTTGATAGCGAACAGAGGCGATTGCTGTATCGAGGTTCAATTCCCGGCGGTACTCTGTGACATTGCCCGTCGCATCGAACTGAAGGTGGAGGTCTCCGAGCGTCTGGTAGCTGCGGATCCATCGCGGGCCGAAGAATTCCTTCTGCACGAGATCCTGCGCCTCGGCGTACTTGCCTTCGAAGAGCATCCGCCGGACGGCGGGCAGGTGCTTGTACGCGCCGACCCTATCCCGATCAATGGGATGGCCCGCCCAGATGGTGTCCTCGTTGAGTTGAATGCGCTCGGTGTCGGCGCCCCCGAAGACCATGGCGCCGAGCCGGCCGTTGCCGACGGGCAAGGCTTCGGTCCATTCCTTCGCGGGCTGCCGGTACCACAGCTTAAGCTGCGTCCAGTCGTCGCCCTCGGCTGCGCCGCCGACAACCGTCGCCAACAAGACGGCGCCGGTCACGATTCGATTCAACTGGTGATGTTTCATCAGGTTTCCTTCCTTCGATCCCTTCTCATTCCAACGGCAGGAGAGTGTACGCTTTGCCGGATTCGGTCTGGAACAGGACGACGTTTCTCGCCGATCGCGAGACGCGCACATCTTGCCCATCCGCCTCAACACGACTGGCGGCGGGAGTGCGGACCTTGCATTCGTTGCCGAGTTTGGAGCGGATTGCCGCCTGGGCAAGTCGCCCGTCTTTCCAGGCAATATCAAGCTCGAAGCCGCCTCGCGCGCACAGGCCCTTGATGCAGCCGTCCGGCCATGCATCCGGCAGAGCGGGCAGCAGGTGAATCTCGCCCTCGTGACTCTGGACGAGCATCTCCGCGAGGCCGGCGGCGCCGCCGAAGTTTCCGTCGATCTGGAACGGCGGGTGGGCGTCGAACATGTTTGGATACATTCGCTGCGGCGTCAGAAGGCTGCTGAGCATTTTGTACGCATGGTTGCCGTCCTGGAAGCGCGCCCAGAAGTTCACCTTCCAGGCCATCGACCAGCCGGTGCCGCCGTCGCCGCGGAACTCCAGCGACTGGCGGGCCGCCGCGAAGAGGGCGGGGGTCCCGCGACGCGTGATCTCCTTGCCCGGATGGAGGCCGAACAGGTGCGAGACGTGCCGGTGCTGGTTCTTCGGATCGTCCTTGTCTTCGAGCCATTCCTGAAGCTGGCCGTACCGGCCGATCTGGTTCGGTGCGATTCGAGGCATCAACTCGCGGAGTGTCTCCCTGAAATCATCGTCCACATCGAGGACCTCCGAGGCCTCGATGCAGTTGCCGAAGAGATCGCGAATGATCTGGTGGTCCATCGTCGGCCCGGCCACGAGGCCGCCGTTCTCCGGCGAGTTCGACGGCGTGCTGATCAGCCAGCCGGTCTTCGGGTCTTCGATCAGGAAGTCCACGAAGAACAGCGCTGCCTCGCGCATCAACGGGTACGCGCGCTGCCTGAGGAACGTCTCGTCGCCGGTGAACAGGTAATGCTCCCAGAAGTCCTGGCACAGCCACGCGCCGCCGGTCGGCCAGATGCCGTGGTTCGAGTGGTTGATGGGGGCCGTGCCGCGCCAGATGTCCGTGTTGTGGTGGAGGACCCAGCCCCGGCAGTTGTAGTGGACCCTGGCCGTGTTGCGCCCGGACTCGGCCACGTCTTCGAGCATGGCGAAGAGGGGCTCGTGACATTCCGACAGGTTCGTGACCTCGGCGGGCCAGTAGTTCATCTCCGTGTTGATGTTGGTCGTCCACTTGCTGTCCCACGGCGGGTTGAGATTGTCGTTCCAGATCCCCTGGAGATTCGCCGGTTGCCCTCCCGGCCGCGAGCTGGCGATCAGCAGGTAACGGCCGTACTGGAAGTACAACTCCACCAGCTGCGGATCGTCGCTCTCGGCGAATTCCCGAATCCGCCGGTCGGTGGGTAATTGCGCCCGGTCCGTTGTCCCGAGATCCAGCGTCACGCGGCGAAAGAGCTCCTGATAGTCGGCAATGTGCCGTTGTCGCAACTGCTCGCAGCTCTTGTCGGAAATCGCCTGCAGGGCCGTGGCGCAGGCTTGCGCGGGATTGCCGCTGACGTCCTTGTAGTTCTTGTAGTTCGTCGCCGCCACCAGGAGCAGCGTGGCGCTGTCGGCGTTCCTGACCGTGACGCTCTTCTCTTCCGCAAGCAGTTCCCCGCCCTGGTGCTTCACACATACGCGCGCCTCGAACCGCAGCACGCTCGGCATTTCTTCATTCGGCAGTTTGTTGACGTATCCCGTCACCCGACCCTGCAGTACGAGAGTGTCGCGTCCGGACACGGATACCTGGTTCTCTTTGTGCGGACTGGCGAGCTGGGCCGTGAACGTGAGTTTCCCTGGCGTGTCCGATGCCAGGTGGATCACGATAACCTGATCCGGGAAGCTGGAGAAGACCTCGCGCGTGAAGGTCACGCCGCCCGAACGATACTGCACCCGAGCGACGGCTCGATCGATATCGAGCTGGCGCCGGTATTCGCTCGCTTCCTCGTGCCCCGGAAAGTCGAGATACAAGTCGCCGAACGGCTGATACTTCTCCTGGCGCAGCGGATCGCTCATAATCTTTTGCATGGCCAGTTCTTCAGCCTCGCGTTGCTTTCCCTCGAAGAGCAACCGCCGCACAGTGGGCAGATATTCGGCCGCCCCTTCATGGGCGTAGTCATGCGGCCTGCCCGTCCAGAGCGTGTCCTCATTGAATTGCAGCCGCTCGCGCGACGTCCCGCCGAAGATCATGGCCCCGAGCCTGCCGTTGCCCACCGGCAACGCCTGCGTCCATTCCTTCGCCGGCTCGGTGTACCAGAGCTTCAGGTCCGACCCGCTCGCGCAGGTCACACACATCGATAGCGCGAATGCCGCGCACAGGAATCGTCGAATCAGCTTCATCATCTTGGTCTCTTGCACCTCCAGTTGGTGTTGTGTTTGTTTATCGTACGCCGGCAGCATCCTGCTCCTGGAAGACGCGCCGGTTCTTCACGTCGAAAAATGTTCTGTCTCCCAATGGGACCCGGTTGGGCGGAATCCCGATCAGCCTCAATGGATTGTAGAAGCACATGCGGATCAGCTCGCCCGGGCTGACAATGCCGAGTGAAGCGAGGTGATTCGCGCAGGTGAGAATCGTCGCGGACGACCCGGCCATGTAGCCGGTAGCGGGATTGTACAGCTTTCCGTTGGCTTCCAGGCGGACTTTCGCTCCCATGGAGTCGTACTCGCCGGGCGCCAATCCCGCCAACGGCGAGGCGTCACTCACGACGATACAGCGCTCGGGACTCTTGGCCCGAATGATGGTCTTGAGCAAGGCGGCGGGCAGATGGTGTCCGTCGGCGATGATCATGGCCGACAGACCGTCGTTCGCCAGTCCCGCCCAGATGGGATTCTGATGTCTCGGCAGCAGGGCGGGCGCGCCGTTGCCGAGGTGGGTAAGGGCCTTCGCCCCCACGGCGACCAGTCTCTCCAGGTCCCGCTCGTCGGCCATATGATGTCCGAGCGAGACGGTGATGCCATGACTCGTCGCGCAGCGGGCCAACTCGTCGGCGCCGTCCTGGTCGGCCGCGAGGGTGAGGAGTCTGACCTTGCCTTCCGCCAGGGCGATGAGTTTCTCCAGGTAAGTGACATCGGGCTTCCGGATCCACTCGGCGTCGTGCGCGCCGCGGGCGCCTTCCCGGGGTGAGAGGAAGGGCCCTTCCAAATGGATGCCGGGCACGCGCTCTTGAAACTCCCGTCCGGCAATAACCTTGGCGATCACGGGCAGGTTGCGCTCGTAGACGCCGGCGGGGCTCGTGATCAGCGTCGGCAGAAAGGCCGTGGTTCCCGCGTCCAGCATATCTCGACAGGCTTGTGCGAAAGCCGTTTCCGTCAGATCCGCGCCGGAGAAGTCGACTCCGTGGAAGCCGTTCACCTGAAGATCGACGAGGCCCGGAATCCTCATCACTTCGGTTTGTTGTCCGTGGTCTGCTTCTTCCACGGGGTACACGTCCTTTTGCCCCATGCTCGATGCCTTTCTATTGCCGGTCATCATAACCGCTCTTTCATTTCGCGTCAAATGAGGTCCGTTCTCCTGCTGTAGGGCATTCCCCATCACGGCCGGTAGATGCCCGAGACCGTTGGCTGTAGAAGAGAGGGGCTTTGATTGAGCGGACCTTGTGACTATAATGGGGAATGACATGATGGCGGTCGGCCGGCAGCGGGTCTGTAGCCGGCCTCCTCGGAGATGAGAGCAGGTGGGTCTACAGAACGTGGCTTTGCATCCGGTAAGCGTTTGGGTACGTGCCGTGGCGGATGTTGACAGTCGGTTCAACCGCGCGCTTCTGGCCGTCTGCGCGGGCAGCGAATCCCTGCGCCGGGAAGCGGCGCGGATGTGCACCCAGACGCTGGAGGCCTTCGGTCGAGCGTACGGTACCGATCGAGATGTCCTTGTGATTCGCGCCGCCGGCCGCGTCAACATCCTCGGCACCCATATCGACCACCGCGGCGGCTCGGTCAATCCCGTGGCGATTCATCATCTGTGGCTGGTCGTCTCCCCGCGCGAGGACGATCTCGTGGCTGCAAAGAACGTCGAGTCGGAGTACTTTCCGGACGAGCGGTTCCGAATCGGCGAATGCCTGCCCGCCGGGACGAAGATCACGGATTGGGACGCCTGGTGCCTCGCGGAATTCGAGAAGCGAAAGGGCGATCGCTCGATCACGTGGTCGAACTACATCCGTGCGGCAGTCCTGTACCTGCAGCACGTTCACGCGGACGACAGCGGCTTCTTTCATCCGCGTCTGTGCGGCATGGACATGGTGTTCTGTGGCGATATCCCCCGGGCCGTCGGATTGAGCTCGTCTTCCGCCGTCGTGGTTGCCACGGCCGAGGCGGTTATCCGCTTGAATTCCCTGGACGTCAATCGCACCGACATGGTCCGGCATTGTGGCTATGCGGAATGGTACGTCGGCACGCGGGGAGGCAGCGCCGACCACGCCGCCATTATCTTCGCCCAGCCGGATGCCATCGGCCATGTGAGCGGCTTTGCCGCAAGCGTTGAGAGCATCCCTGTGCCCGAGGGCTATCGCCTGGTGCTGGCCAACAGCGGCATCGAGGCCAAGAAGCAAGCCGGGGCGCGCAGCGCGTTCAACAGTCGTGTGGCGGCCTACATCTTCGGCCTGATGCTGATCAAGAAGCGGTTCCCGCAGTACGCGGATAAACTCGAGCACCTCCGGGATGTCAATTCCGACACGCTCGGCGTCGGTGAAGGCGAGATCTATCGGATCCTTCGATCATTACCGGCGTGTGCGCACCGCGCGGAACTACTCAAACAACTCCTCGAGGATCGGGCCAAGATGCACCGCGTCTTTCGCAGCCACGACGAGCCCGCGGACGGCTATCCGATCCGCCAGGTGTGTCTCTACGGAATCGCGGAGTGCATCCGTGCAGACATGGTCCCGGCGCGCCTGAAGGCGGGTGACATGAAGCGCTTCGGCGAACTGATGAATCTGTCACACGACGGCGACCGCGTGACGCGACTGGTCGACGGTGTTCGTATGCCGACCGACAATACCTGCCCCGACGAGCGGATCGACGCCCTGATCGCCGACCTCGAATGCGGCGACCCTCAGCGTGTCGAGCGAGCCCGCCTCTGGCGGCAGGGGGGCGGCTACAGCGTCAGTCTGCCCGAGATCGACGCCCTGGTCGATATCGCCCTGGCCACGCCCGGCGTGACAGGTGCCGGATTGGTCGGCGCCGGCATGGGCGGCTGCATCGTGGCCGTCGTCGAATCGCAGCACACCGACGCCCTGATCGAGAACCTGGCCGAGCAATACTACCGCCCGCGCAACATCGGCGTCTCTACCGAGATCATCACCCCCGTCGGCGGTCTGACCACCTTCGATTTGTAGTAGTACTGCATACCAGAAATCGTGCGACTATAGATTGCTTCGCTTCGCTCGCAATGACATCCAATTGCTTGTCTCTGTCATTGCGAGGAGCGCAGCGACGAAGCAATCTCTATCCCGGATAGTCGCGGAACTTGCGAGATGCGGTAGTAGTTTGGCAATCGGTCGTGCTGTATCCTATTTTTCGGCAAGCAGCGCGGCGGCGGGCTCGTCGAGGAAGATGGCGCAGTTCGGGTGCTCTTGCAGGATCGAGGCGGGGCAGCCGGGTGTCACAGGGCCCTCCAACGCGTTCTTGACGGCCTCGGCTTTGCGCTCGTCCGGCACGGTGACGACGATCTGCCTGCTTTTCATGATCTGGCGAATGCTCATCGAGATCGCGCGCGAGGGGACTTTGTCCAACGTTGCGAACCAGCCCTCGCCGAGCTGTTGCTTTCGGCAGCGTCTGTCAAGCTGAACCACGAGGTAGGGCTCTTCCGTCTCGAAATCGGCCGGCGGGTCGTTGAAGGCCAGATGGCCGTTCTCGCCGATACCCACACAGGCGACGTCGATCGGATGGGCGCCGATGAGCCTTGCCAGCTTGCGGCACTCCCGGGCCGGGTCGCCGGCGTTGCCTTTGACGAAATGCACCTCCCGCAGGGGGGCGACCTTATCCACGAATCGCTCCTTGAGGTACTTCCTGAAACTGGCCGGGTGGTCGGGCCCGAGCCCAATATACTCGTCCAGGTGGAACATGATAACCTTTCGCCAGTCGATGTCCTCGGCGGCGACGAGGTGCTCGATCATCTCGAATTGACTGGCTCCCGTGGCCAGGATGATGTAGGCCAAGCCGTTTTCCTGTATGGCGTGCCTGATCGCCTCGGCCGCAACGGTGGCGGCAGCAACCCCCATCTCGTCTTTCGTCGCATGGACGGATATCTTCATCGTCGGTCTCCAACCTGAACCGGTTTTGCCGCATGATACGCCGCAAGAAGGGAGCCGTCAACTGTTGCGCGATTGCCTGCGGTGACGCCGCGCGGCATTGGACCGGAATTCCCTTGCGTTCGATGTGCACGGACGCCTATAAACTGTGCGGGGAGAGGCCGGCTCGAATATGGAGGTCTTGGTCGTAGTGCTTGGAGGTGAGTCATGAAGCACCTGCTTTGCGTTTGTGCAGTATCCCTTTGTTCGTGGGCCTCGGCCAGTGCGGCGGAGCAGGCCTCGGTGTTGTCCACGCTTGATGCCAGCCATCCGCGGCTGATGCTCAAGGACAAGGACCTCGGCCGGCTGAGGGCGTGCTATGCGGAAGACCCGGCCCTGCAGAAGTGCTGGCGCGATGTGAAAGAGGATGCCGACCGATGTCTGGAGAGGTCGCCGCTCGTGTACAAGAAGGTCGGGCCGCGGCTGCTCAGTGTGAGCCGGGATTGTCTGCGGCGGATCTACGCGCTGGCTTTGGCCCACCGCTGGACGGAGGAAGAGAAGTACGCGGCCCAGGCCAGGCAGAATCTGCTGGAGGTCTGCGCATTCCAGGACTGGAACCCGTCACACTTTCTCGATACGGCGGAGATGTCCCACGCGGTGGGCATTGGATACGACTGGCTCTATGATTATCTCGATGAGACGACGCGGGCGACGATCCGGGAGGCCCTCGTCGAAAAGGGTCTTAAGCCAGGATTGGAGATTTATGAGAAGGACGGCTGGTGGGCCCGGAGCGAGCATAACTGGAACCAGGTCTGCAACGGGGGCATGATCGTCGGCGCGCTGGCGATCGCGGGGACGGACCCGAGCTACGCCGAGCGGATTGTTCCCGCCGCCGTCAGGTCGCTGCCCCGCGCGCTCAAGAGCTACGGGCCCGACGGGGCCTGGGGCGAAGGGCCGGGCTATTGGAGTTACGCGACGCACTACACCGCCTATGGCTTGACGGCGCTGGAGACGGCGCTGGACAACACATTCGGCCTTCTCGAAATCGACGGCCTGTCCAAGGCAGGGTTCTTCCCGGTTTACACGGCGGGACCGACCGGTTTGTATCTGAATTTCGCCGACGTCGGCGAGCGAAGCGCTCGTCGGCCGATGTCCTGCATGTTCTGGCTGGCGCGCACGTTCCACAACCCACTGTTCGCGTGGTCCGAGCACGAGCAGATTGCCGAGCGATCCGCCAGTGCCGCGCATTTAGTCTGGTACTCGTCTCGTCCGCCGGCCCGGGCGGCCCGCCGGCAGCTCGATTACTATTTTAAGGGGGCCGTCGAGGTGGCCACGATGCGCAGCGCCTGGGACGATCCGGAGGCACTGTTCGCCGGGATCAAGGCGGGGTACAACCAGGTCAATCACGGCCACCTCGATCTGGGCAACTTCGAGCTCGACGCCCTCGGCGTTCGTTGGGTTCGCGACCTCGGCGCGGAGAACTACAACCTGCCCGGCTATTGGGACGGCAAGCGGGGCGGCCAACGATGGTCGTATTACCGGCTGAACTCCGCCAGTCACAACGTCCCGATGCTTGGCGGCAAGGACCAGGACCCGCTGGCAAAATCCCGTTTCACGAAAGCGGAAGTGAACGGTGCGCGACCGGCTGTCATGGTCGAATTGACCGAGGCTTATCAGGAATTCGCACGTTCCGTCTCGCGGGGCATGGCGATGGTCGAAGACCGGCGGGCCGTGCTCGTGCAGGATGAGTTCGATATCAAGACGCCGTGTGAGCTGACGTGGGGTGTCACGACCGATGCCGAGATCGGACTCAGGCATGAGACGGTCGCAGTGCTCAAGCTCAAGGGTAAAGAGTTAATGGCTCGGCTGTATTGTTCCGACCAGGCTCGGTTCACCGTGGAATCGGCGGAGCAGGAAGCGCCGCAGAGGACGAACAAGGGTGTCCGCCGGCTCGTGGTCAGACTGCCCCAGGCCTCGGACAACGTTCGTATTGCGGTCTTGCTGTCGCCCGTGTGGGCCGACGGCAAGGCGGTCGAGACGGTGGAGATCAAGCCCTTAGCGGATTGGTGATTCAAGGTTCCTTGATTGAGGTGCAGTATGCGGAGTGTGTTGAAGTGCTTTGTGGTGATCGCGGTGCTGCTGTCGTCTTGGCCTGTCCGGGCGGCGGTGGAGGAGCCGGAACTTTGCGTCGGCAACTATCAGACCGAAGAGCAGGGCAAGGAGCAGCTCGCGCGGTTTGCACGGACGTATTCGACTCGATCCGAGTGGCAGCAGCGGGCGCAGCGAATTCGCGAGGCGATCCTTCACGGCACCGAGCTGTCGCCGCTGCCGAAGAAGTGTCCTTTGAATCCGATCGTCCGCGATCGGCGGGAGTACGATGGATATAGTGTCGAGAACGTGGCGTTCGAGAGTTTGCCGGGCGTGTTTGTCACCGGTGCACTGTACCGGCCGACGAGCGGCGGCAGCCGATTCCCGGCCGTGCTGTGTCCGCACGGACACTGGGGCAGCGCCGATGATTACGGGCGGTTCCGACCCGACATGCAGAAGCGCTGCGCCACCTTCGCGCGGATGGGAGCGATTGTGTTTGCCTACGACATGGTTGGATACGGCGACTGGGCTCATGCCGGCTGGGAGCACCGCCGGCCCAAGGTGCTCAAGCTGCAGCTCTGGAACAGCATCCGGGCGGTCGATTTCCTCACGTCGCGCAGCGACGTTGACGCGAAGCGCATCGCGGTCACCGGCGCTTCCGGCGGGGGGACGCAGACGTTCCTGCTCACCGCCGTGGACGACCGCATCGCCGTGGCCATTCCGGTCGTGATGGTCTCGGCCCATTTCTTCGGCGGCTGCGTATGCGAAAGCGGCATGCCCATCCACAAGTGCAAGGGCCACGAGACCAACAACGTCGAGATCGCCGCTTCGGCGGCGCCGCGTCCGCTCATGCTCATCTCCGACGGCAAGGACTGGACCAAGAACACGCCGACCGTCGAGTATCCTTACATTCGCGATGTCTACGGATTGTACGATGCGGCCGACAAGGTCGAGTATCTGCACCTGCCCGAGGAGGGGCACGATTACGGCCGCTCGAAACGCATCGGCGCCTACAAGTTCCTCGCGAAGCACCTCGGCTTGTCCCTCGCCGATGTCATCGATGGCGCCGGCTGCATCAACGAGGACTCCGTGGTGATTGAGCCGAAAGACAAGCTCTACGTCTTCAACGCGGAGCATCCGCGGCCCGCGCACGCTATTGATGGGAGCGCTTCGGAGTTGCCCTGGGACTGATGAGCAGGGCGGACGCATTTGGAGGCATGCTTGCGTCGCGCGGGCTCGGTTATCCCCGGTCGGGGTTCTTCAGTTCTTCCGCTTTCGGGAGGTCTTTGAGCGAGTTCAATCCGAAAACTTCGAGGAACTTCTTCGTGGTGCCGTAGAGCATCGGCCGGCCGAGGACTTCGGCCCGGCCCACGATCTTGACGAGGCCCTTATACATGAGGCTTCGGACGACCTCGCCGACGGCTACGCCGCGGATCGCCTCGATGTCCGCCCGGATGATCGGCTGCTTGTAGGCGATGATGGCCAGCGTTTCCATCGCGGCCGGACTGAGCTTGCTGTCGCTGCGGGCGCGGAGCATCTTCTTGAGCCAGTGATTGTACGTGCTCAGCGTGAGCATCTGGCAGCCGCCTGCGATCTGCTCGATGCGAAACGCACTGTGGTTCGCTTGGTATTTGGCGTTCAGGTCCTTGATGCACGTACGGACCTGCTTGGCGCTCGTTTCCACAATATTCGCCAACCGGCTCTCGGTCAGCGGTTCATCCGTCGCGAAGAGAATCGCCTCAACGACGGATTCCACCGTGGGCGCCTCCTCCGGTTCGGCGGGCTCTTCCGTCATCGCACCGCGCTCATCTTCATCCGATGGTTCGTCTGCCTCGTCCACGGATTCGATGGGTTCCTGATCCGGCTCCTCTTCGCCTTCGGGCAAATCTTCCATGGTCTGCTCGACCGTCTGCAGATCCTCGTCGGGGCCCTCGGCCGGGTCTTCGTTCGTCGATCCGACTTCTTGTTCACCTTCCGGGAGACTGCCCCCGGCCTCCTGCAGATTCTCCGATGGGTCCTCTTCCTCGTCGACCGATTGGGCGAGCTCCTGAACCGGCTCGTCGTCGCCTTCGGACGGATTGACGACGGTCTGTTCGGCCTGCTGCAAATCCTCTTCGGGCCCGTCGGCCTGTTCAACGGTTATCTGATTCTCTTCGTTCAATTCTTCTCTATTTTCGTCCGTCATATCGTCTTCCACGTGAATGGGTCGGCGTCTTTTCTGCTGACCTTGACGGTCAACTTGGGAGCCAGTTTTCGAATCCGCCCGGCGACCTTCTTCAGGATGAACCGTTCCGAGACGGTATGGCTCAGGCAGATACAGGTCAGGCCGGCTTCCTGGGCCGCCAGGGCCTGATGGTGCTTCAATTCGCCCGTCAGGTACAAGTCGGCCCGCGCGGCGATGACCAGATTGAGGATCTCGCCGCAGGTGCCGGCACAGACGGCCGCCTTTCGCACGAGCCGTTTCTGATCGCCGACCAGTCCAACGGCCCTGGCTCCCGTCTGCTGTCTGACTCTGTCGATGATCCGGCTCAGTTGCATCGGCTCGGCCAGCGTGCCGATTCTACCCAATCCAAACCGGCCTTCATAATCGAAAAGCTTGTAGATGTCAAATGCCGGCTCTTCGTACGGATGGGCCTTGCGGATGGCATCGACGACGGCCTGGAGTTTCTCAGCCGGTACGAGTGTCTCGAATCGCACCTCCTGGACCCTTTCGAGCCGGCCCTTGCGGCCGACAGCCGGCTTCGCTCCTTCCAGCGGCTCGAACGTCCCGGTTCCCTCGGCCTGGAAACCGCAGTTGCGGTAATTGCCGATCCACCCCGCGCCGGCCTCGAAGACGGCGTTGGTTACGACCGCCAACGCATCGGCCGGCACAAAGACCACGAGCTTGTGGCTCTGCCGCGGCGAGTACTCCACGTAGTCGCCGAGCGGTTTGGGGTCCTGGATGCCGAGGATCTCCGCCAAGCCATCGTTGACGCCGCCGGCGACGGCGTCCAGGGCCGTATGGATGGAGAATACGGCGATGTCGGAGCGAATGAGCTCGTACACGGTCCCCGACCGGTCGTCGGTCCTGACCTTCTTGAGACCGTCCCAGATCACCGGGTGATAGCTCAGAATCAGGTCGGTCTTGAGCTTCTTCGCCTCGGCCACGACGGCTTGTGTCACGTCGATCGTCAGAAGGATATTCCTGATTTCGCGCTCGGGATCGCCGATGAGAAGACCGACGTTATCCCACCCCTGGGCCAGGCCGAGCGGCGCAATCTCTTCCACGATGCCGGCAATGTCTTTTACCTTCATTCCTGCTCGGGTTCGCCAAGCGCGGATTCATTGCGCTCGGGCGACCCCCTCCTGCACTGCTGTTCCATTATCTGTAGATAGCTCTCTCTGAGCTTGCGGGTCAAAGGCCCGACGCCGCCGTCGCCGACGACGTGCTTTTCCACACTGATGACCGGCAGCACCTCCATGATGACGTTGGTCAGGAAGACCTCGTCGGCTTCGAGCACGTTGGAGATGGTGAGGTCTTTTTCGATGAGCTCGATGGCCTGCTGCCCGGCCAATTCGCAGACCGTCTTGCGGGCAATGCCGGGAAGCACGGGCGTTCCCACGGGCGGTGTCTGGAGGATTGAATCCTTCACGAGGAATACGTTGCTGACACACCCTTCCGCCAGCCGGTTGTCTGTCGTGAACCACAGCGCCTCGGTAGCCCGCTTTCGGTGAGCCTCATTGAGGGCGAGCAGGCGCGGATAGTAGCTCGTGGTTTTGTGGCCGCAAGTCGGGTCCGTCGGATTCTGCCGGAACGGGCAGAGCGTCACCAGCACGCCCGCGCGGTAATATTCGGCCGGGTATGGGCGAAACTCCACCGCCGTGATCAGCAGTGTGGGTTTCCGCTGCTCTTCGGACCCGCTCAGCGGGCCGCTGGTCAGCGTCAGCCGCAGGCGCGCGTCGGCCAGTTCGTTGGCCTTCAGCACTTCGTACACGGCCTGCCGAAGCTGCTCCTTCTCGTACGTATGAGCGATCGAGAGGGCGGCGGTGCTGAGGAGGAGCCGATCCAGATGGTCATCCAGGCGAAAGACAATCCCGTTGCGGCTGCGCATGGTTTCGAAGAGTCCTGCTCCGTACAGCAAACCGCTATCGGTGGCAGAAACACCGGCTTTCTCGGCATCGACCACTTTGTCGTTCAAGAAGACTTTATTGGACATCGTCATCCGCCACGGTTATTGCAGCCGGATTAGCACGACGGCTGTGCCGTCTGGACGGCCCGGATGCCGGCCAGTAACGCTCTGGCCTTTGTCATCGTCTCATCCCACTCAGCCTGGGGGTCGGAGTCGGCCACGATCCCGCCTCCGGTCTGCACAAAGGCCCGACCGCCGCTGATGATAATCGTTCGGATGGCGATGTTCAAGCAAACAGTCCCGTCGATGCTGATGAAGCCGATGGAGCCCGTATAGACCCCGCGCGTTGTCGGTTCGAGCTCGTCGATGATCTCCATGGCACGGATCTTCGGAGCGCCGGTAATGGAGCCGCCGGGAAACATGGCCTTGAGGACATCCTCGAAAGTCACATCCTTCCGCAATTGGCCGCCGACGGTCGCCACGGCGTGAAAGACCGTGGGATAGGTCTCAATCGTTCGTTGCTGCATGACGTGGCGCGTGCCCGGCTTGCAGATTCTGGCCACGTCATTGCGCTCCAGATCGACGATCATGTTCAATTCCGCCCGCTCCTTCTCGCTGGTGAGCAGGTCGTCGAACCTCTCAGCGTTGATCTTCGCGGCATGGGGTTCGCAGGCACAGATGCGCGGGCGAGTCCCCTTGATGGGCTTGGTCTGGATCAGGCCGTTGCGTGCGGTGATGAACATTTCGGGTGAAGCGCTGACGATCTGAAAGCGGCCGGCGCCAATGTAAGCGGCGTAGCCGCTCGGGTTGTAGCGATTCTGCCAGTGAAATAGTTGAATGGGTTTGCCCTGGAAAGGTGATTCGAGGCGATGCGAGAAGTTCACTTGGTAGACCTCTCCATCATATATATAGCGCTTGATCCGTCCGACGGCTTGCAGGTAGTCATCCCGGCTCATATTCCCGCGAATCCCGGCGAGATCGATGTTCTCGATATTCCCCGGAGGCGGCTGGGCCGGCCGGATTCTCTCGGCTTGCTCCAGACAGCGCGCCAGGGCCGCGATCTTCTCCGCCGGCGTCTCGCGATCCTCCGGCAACTCCACCGCGACCAGCCAGAAGACATTCGAGCGGTGCTCGTAGGCAACCACGCGGTCGTAGAAACACAGTCGGACGTGGGGCATCGGGAGGTCGTCGACCGCCGTTTCGGGCAGTCGCTCGATGGCCCGCCCTAATTCATAACTGAAGTATCCGATCCATCCGCCGAGAAACATGCCCTGCGGTAACGATGAATTCCGCCCATCGAGTGCGGCCCCGCCGGCGAGGGTATATCGATCCAGGACGGTTTGCAGTCCCGAGAAGAAATCGCGCCCGCCCGACTCGAATTCGAAGATCTCTCGCGGCTCGGCGGCCCAGTAGCTGAATCCGTCAGCATCGGCCTTGGCCGGATTACCGCCGAGAATCGAGGGAGACGGCCGCGCCGAGAACGTTTCGGTCAGGGACGCAAGAGGTGTGTTCGAGCGAACTTTCCTGTGGTGGACCCGGCAGACCACGTGTCTTTCGTCCGCCGCCGCCTGTCCGCGCATCATGGTTGCTCCGTCGTTCCAAGCTCGTTCATGATCTGGACGCCGCACGAAGTGCCGATCCGTTCGGCCCCCGCGTCGAGCATGGCAATGGCCTGCCGGGCCGTCCGAATCCCGCCCGCGGCCTTGATCCGGCACTTCGGAGCCGTTTCCTTCATCAGTCTGACATCCTCGACCGTTGCTTCTCCGGCCGGATGCAGGCCCGTGCTGGTCTCGATGAAATCCGCGCCCACCTGCTGGGCGACCTGGCATGCGAAAACCTTCTGATCGTGCGTCAGCGCCGCCGATTCGATGATCACTTTCAACAGGACCGGCGGTTTCATGGTCCGGCACGCCTTAACGACCGCCAGCAGTTGTTGCAGCAGGTACCTCGTATCGGCCTCGATGATCGCGGCTAAATCGGCGACCATGTCGATCTCGTCGGCGCCGGCGTAGATGGCCTCTTCGGCCTGGGCCACCTTGATCCTGGTCGTATCGGCCCCGAGCGGCAGGCTCACGACCCCGCCGACCTGGACCGCCGTGGCGTGCAGTCGATCTGCAACCAGCGGAAGCCAACGGCCGTTGACGCACACCGTGTGAAAGCCATGCGAGATGGCTTCATCGCACAGCCGCAGGATCTCGGCCTGTGTCGCTTCGGCCTTCAGCAGCGTATGGTCGATGTGTTTTGCCAGATCCCCGCGATATGGGCTCTGTTCGTCCGCCGTCGTCTGCGGTTCCAATGCCATGGTCGAGAACTCCAGGATTCCACGGATGGTGCTCTTTTCGGCAAGGCAATCCTACCGGCCAGCTACAGGTCGTGCAAGCGGCAGCGCCCTGTCTCAGAGACTTTCGTCTGCCGCGGAGCAGATCTCTTCAGGAGTGTGTTTCTTCCGGAAGAATTCCACGGCGTCATCGACGCTCGCGAACACGGCGTTGGCGGTCTGTGTGACGAAGACGGAGGGATTTTGTTTGGCCGTCCAGATAACGTAGACCTCCTTGGCGGCCTCGTGGGCGTGCTGAAGCTCGCGCTCGACGCCGCTGGAGATGGCGGCCCGTCCGTCGGGCAGGGCCGGCACGAAACTCACAATCATGTCGGCTTGGTCGATGAGCAGGAAGTCGCGCGCGTAAATCTGGCTGTTGATATCATGCTCGATCTGGAGGACCTCCTCGACGCTCAGGCGAACCGGCTGCCCCAGAGCCATGACGTCGATGGAATCGAGCCGGTGCTCGCGGGCCTGCCGCGCCACGTGGGGAAGATGCGCCTCCTCTAAATCGCCGGGATCGAAGCAGGTGAAGAGCTGTTTCATCCGTCTGCGGAAGCGGTCAATCTCCTGGGTGACGGCCTCCAGCCTCGCCACGGCCGTCATCGGGAAACTGAGATAGACCTTCCGGACGCTCCGCTCAAATATGAGACGGTAGAAGGCTTCGGTCGTGTCCTCCTGGACACCGCGGGCGAGGCAGTAGAAGGGCACCTTATCATTGATGCCCTTGCAGAGCATCTCGGTGCCGATGATCTCCTCCTCGCGCCAGACGATCAGGTCCTTGAGGCTGTGCTCGACGGTGTGGTCTTCGAGCAATCGCAGGTGCATGGCGACGACGCCGTCGATGAGGCAGATGTACATATCGGCATCGAGCTGCCGCATCTGATCGAAGTCCACGGCTGGAAAGAGCCCGTGCCTCCACCGGAACGTGGCGTGCGTATTGACGATCAGATTCGCCGAATCATTCGCCTGGGCGATGATGTCCTTGAACACGCTGCGGCGCAGCGAATGGAGCCGCTTCAGGGAGATGTCGAGGATCTTTCCCGGCGGGACATCCGGCGCCTCCGCGTACATCATATCCCCGACGCTGCGAAGCGCGATGTCCTTGTCCTTCCCGCCGGCATGGCGGCAGACCTCCTCAAGATAGCTCTTCTTGTTGAGGCCAACCATTCCTGTGACGACAATGATCATATCGTGCGTAAGTGCGTTCGTCCGGTCACTTCGCCGCCGAAGCGTCCGCTTGCGGAGAGGGGTTGAAGTTCTTCAATCGTTGCTGTCGGTCGTATTCCCGCAGAGCCGCAATCAGTGCGTCCATGTCTCCATTCATGACCCTGTCCAGACTGTACAGTGACAGGCCGATTCGATGGTCGGTCACCCGGTTCTGAGGGAAGTTGTAGGTCCGGATTTTTTCGGACCGGTCGCCCGAGCCGATCATGGTTCGGCGTTGCGAATCGCGCTCGGCCCTGCGTTTGCTCTCGTGGTGTTCGTAGACCCGGCTGCGGAGGATGCGCCACGCCTTGGCGCGGTTCTTGTGCTGACTCTGCTCGTCCCGCATGTTGACCGTGATGCCCGTGGGGACATGCTCGAGCCGAATGGCGCTGCTGACCTTGTTGACGTTCTGTCCGCCCGGTCCGCCGGCCCGGCTCACATGCTCGACCACGTCGTCGGAATTGATCTGGATATCGACTTCCTGCGGCTCCGGCAGGACGGCGACCGTGGCGGCGGATGTATGGATTCGGCCCTGGGCCTCCGTCTCGGGGACGCGCTGGACGCGGTGGCCGCCGCCCTCATAGCCCAACTCGGCCCACACGCCCTCGCCTTTGATATTGAAAATCACTTCGCGAACGCCGCCCATATCCGCAGGGTTGAAGTCGAGCTGCTCGACCTTCCATCGCCGGCTATCGGCGTACCTCACGTACATGTCATAGAGGTCCCGTGCGAACAGGGCGGCCTCCTCGCCGCCCGTTCCGGCCCGAATCTCCATGATGACCGAGTCGATGTGCAGATCGTCGGCCATAATCAGCGTATCCTGTATCTCGGTCAGGAGCCGGTCCCGGGTCGCGGTGAGCTGCTCGATCTCTTCGGTGGCCAGAGCCTGAAAATCGGCGTCCGCGTCCGTGTCGTTGAGGATCTCTTGTGCGTCCGCAATTCCGGCCACGGCTTCCTTGTATTCGCGATATTTCGCGACGATGGGCCCGATTCGGCCCCGCTCCTTCGAGATCGCTATGAGTCTGGCGGGCTCTTTGGCGATGGCCGGATCGGAGATTTGCCGCTCGAGCTCCGCGTAGCGAGCGTCGATCTCATCGAGGACTACAGATAAATCGGTCTGTTTCTCTGCCATCGGTTCGGTACACTCTCAAGTCGATCGGAATGACCGCTCGCCGCGAGTCGTCGCGACGGGCCGTCCCGGCATAAGAAAAAGCCCCTGCTGTCCGTTGCCGCGGGAGCAGGAGCTTCCTGGTATCGTGACGTGCGCAGCTACTGCTGCTGTGGCTCTTCTTTGGCCTTCTTGATGTACGATTTGCCATATTTCTTCTGAAATCGCTCGATGCGACCGGCCGTATCGACGTACTTCTGCTTGCCCGTGTAAAAGGGGTGGCACATCGAGCAGATTTCCGCATGGATCGAATCAGCCGTGCTACGCGTCTCAAACGTGTTTCCGCAGCCGCAGTGGACCACGACTTTATCGTACTTCGGGTGTATCTTGTCCTTCATGATTGAACTCCCAAAACAGGCTACAAACATAATATTCTACTGCGAAATGCGTACGTTTCAATAGAATTTTTGCCAATCCCGGGCCTTTTGCAGGGTTGAATGGAACTTCTTGCCTGCGAAACCGCCGAAAGCTACAATACGTGCCTGAACCAATGTTCGTGCGTTTCATTTGGGAGTATACGAGATGGCCGAAGAGCAAGGAACTCAACGAATAATTGCCCAGCGGAGAGGGGGGGATTGGTTGTTTGGTCTGCTTTTGGCGTTTGGCATCTTCGCGCTGGTGCTGCCATCGGGTTGCCAGCCGTCGGCATCAAGCGGCAAGACGTCGGTGACGCAAGTGTCCGCGGACACAACCGGGCAAGCCGGCGCATCCAATCCGTCGACGAGCGGGGCGGCCAAACCTGGTGAAGTCCAGGTTACCATGCTCCTGCCGAAGATATCCGTTGAGAAGGCCGTCTACGATTTCGGGGACGTCGGTCCTGAGACCACCCAAACGGCGAAGTTTGCGTTCAAGAACACCGGTAAGGGGCCGCTGAGAATCAGCCAGGTGAAGACCTGCTGCGGCGTCAAGGCCCGGGGAGTCAAGAACGGGCAGGAGTACGCCCCTGGGAAAGGCGGCGTTCTGGAACTCGATTGCATCTTCGGTTCCTCTCCCGGGAACCTGAGGCGGACGGTCCACCTGTATACGAACGACCCCGATCAGAACGTCGTGGCCCTGGCACTCAAGGCCAAGATCGTCCGTCGGGTGGACTATAAGCCGCAGCGATTGCGTCTCTTCCTGAGGCAGGAGAATGGGGGATGCGGCGAGATCACACTGACCAGCCTGGATGGCCGGCCTTTCTCCATCACCGGTTTCAGATCGACGGCCAACGCACTGGCCGCAGAGATCGACCCCGCCGCCCAGGCGACCGAGTTCGTGCTGAAACCCAAGGCGGACATGGATAAGCTCAAACGGAATAAGAGAGGGCAGATCAGCATCCAACTGACGCATCCGGAGTGCAAGAACGTACGGATCCTGTACGATGTCGTGCCGGAGTTCACGATCAACCCGCCGCAGGTGATGTTGTTCAATCTGAAGGCCGAGCAGCCTGCCCAGCGCGATATATGGATCATCAGCAACTACCAGGATGCGTTTGAGATCGAGTCCACCAGCTCCCAGAAGGGGACGATCAAGGTTGTCAGCCAGGAGAAAGTTGGCAATCGTTACCAGTTGAAGGTCGAGGTCACTCCACCGGCCCAAGAAGGGGAACGTGCCGTCTTTTCCGACGTCCTCGAACTGAAGATCAAAGATGGGGAGATGTTGTCCATCCCCTTCCGGGGATTCTATTGAGGGCGTTGAATTGGACGCGTCAGATGCGAGCAGACCGGTCGGTGGCGTTCGTCGACCATTGGGCCGACGAGCGAGCGTAACGCTTGTGGCGGCCAGCATTTGCGTGCTGGCTATCGGTTTGTCCTGCCCCTCCGAGAAGGAAGGGGCATTGCCGAGGGCTCCGCAGGATGAGGGCGAGTTTGCCATCTTTGTCACCGGAAACGAGCTGAGCGCGCTAAGGCCCTGCGGCTGCTCGGGCGGTCAGCTTGGCGGCCTCGAGAAGCGTCCGGCGATCTTCGACCGCGTGCCCGCCTCGAACAGGCTTATCGTCGAAACGGGGGCCCTGGTCGGGGGGGACCGGGAGCAGGATCTCGTCAAGTTTCGCATCTTGTTCGAGGGACTGAGACTCCTCGGATACGATGTCGTCCATCTGACGGATCGAGACCTGGAGATTGCCTCGAATCTGGGCCTGTCGACAGGTTCGCAGCAGGGATTCGAGGCCATTGGCGTGGGCGAGGACGGCTGGTCTGGCGTATTCACGGAGCGTTTCGCCGTCCGGGGGCGGGATTTCATCGTCAATATTGCGGCCTGGGATCCCAACGTTGCCCCGGCACAGACCGCGACCGAGCTTTTCGGGGACACCGGCGGCATCCCGGCGGTGGACATCCTGCTTCTGCGACGTTGTGACGAGGGGCTTCTTGAGACTCTGGTCTCACAGGTTCCCGGGATTGACGGCGTCATCTGCCCCTCGGATTCCGACGAGCCGCGGCTTCTGAGCGATCCGGGGGCCAGGCCTCTGGTCTTCACGGTGGGCCGCTTCGGTCGCCATGTATGCCGGCTCGATGTCGCTGTCGGCCGGCAGGCCACCGAGCCGGTCTTGCAGTTTGAGGCGATTCCCGTCGCTGAAGGGCTTCCGGACGATCCGGCCCTCGTTCAACTCTACAGGCAATATCAGCAGTTGGTCAAGGACAGCCGCCTGCTGGAGGAATACCCGCGGATTCCTGTGGCGGAGGACCTTGCGTTCACCGGCTCAAAGACGTGCAAACGCTGCCATGAATATGAATACGACAAATGGAGCACCAAGGCCCACGCCAACGCCTTTGCCTCGCTGAAGGCGGTGGGTTCGGACTACGACCCGGAATGTGTCATCTGCCACGTAGTGGGCATGGAATACGACAGTGGATTCATCACGGAGGACAAGACGCCGCATTTGAAGGACGTTGGCTGTGAAAACTGTCATGGGCCGGGCTCGGAGCACGCGAGCACGTCCGGGCAGACGGCTACGACGCAGCCCCAAATGGCCTGTCTGGACTGCCATACCCCGGAAAAGAGCACCGGATACGCCGGACACGAGGCCGAGTATATGCAAAAAATCGTGCATTGGAGGGAACCCGCCGCCGTCGGCAATGTCAAACACTAAGGAAGGGGTGCCTTATGATACAGACATTGCGTATAACAGGTGTGGCGGTGGTCATCTTAGCGGGCGTCGTAATCGCCTCAATTGCCGGGCCTGCCTCGTTGCTTGGCTTCGGGGTCAAGGGCGACGCGCAGATGGAGAAGATCCTGAACGCGCCCAGTGCGGTCGACCGGTTCAAAGAGCAGCACGGCGACAAGCCCCAGAGCAATCAGGATACCACGCCGCCGCTGATCAGGCAGGCGGAGCTTCTCGCGAACATCATCAATCCGCCCGCAGCGCCTGTGGCGCATACGCCGACGAAGACCGGCACAGTGACTCCGCCACCGCCTCCACCGCCGAGGACCTCGGCCAAATTCAGCCTCGTGGGCACGAGCTATTCTCCTCATGCGAAGGAGTCGTTTGCGTACGTTCGTCTGGCGGACAACAGCTACATGTGGGTTCGGCCAGGCGAAACGGTCGGGCACCTTGTCGTCAAGGAAATCCGAAACGGCTCGATCCTGTACTCGGATGGCAGTCAGGATGCCGAAATGATGGTTGAGGCCGCGCCGGAGACGGCCAGCCTGCTTGAGGCCGGGACGGCTTCTACTCCTATCGTGTCCGAGCCTCGCGGGCCGTCCGCTATGAGGATCACGGGTCGTCCCGTGGAGGCAACCCCAACACCGGCCTCCACTCGGCCGGTCACTCGGGCCCCGTTGCCCTCGCCCCGCCTGACCGAGGAGGACCAGCAGGCTCTGGGCGACCTCGTGGAGCGCCTCAAGGAAATGGACACGGATCCCGCCGCCCGGGCGAAACTGATCGCCGAGCTGAAGTCCTCGCGGGTCAGCCCGGAGGAAGCCGAGAAGTTGGAGGGCATGGGCGAGGAGTTGAATGAGAATCAGGATGCCTTGCGGGATGCGCGACGCCGCGAGTTTCTCAGAAGGCTGAGCGCCCCCCGCCCGACGCGAGACGAATAGGTCCTGTAACGAAAGCATCGTGGGCCGCGACTCTGCGGCCGCAAGTTCCCGCCCACACAGGGGAATCATTCCCCACCCATTGAGCCATTCGCTCACGCATGGCGCGGATTATCAGACCGCAGAGGCGATCCGGCGGTTATCGGCACAGGAAATCGGGATTGGGGGCGGTACTGCGCGAGCGGGCGAACGTTCGCTTTCGCCAATCAATACTGAAAACACGGTTTTTTGTGGCCGGAGCGGGAACTTTTCACCCTCAAACCTGTCTGACTATGTAGATGGCGCCGCGTACCCGGTTGATCGCCGGCAGGGAATTGTTGTTTGCCGAGCGGTCCGGATGTGGTTGGCCATCGTTTCGTGTGCCGAATCAGGTTGTGCTTGAAGTAACGCGGAGTAGGGTGACTTGGAGTAACGAACGATGACGGAATGGCATGTCTTCCGAAGGGAGTGTGGTGCCGACAGACCAGCTTGCCGGCGCTCGTTCGATCGAGCTTGTGCAACGAGAAAGCCGCGGGCCAACGCGTGTGTTCGTGCCATCGGCGTGACGCTCCTGGCAGTTCTGGTTCTGTGCGGCGGACCACTATTTGCCCTCGACCAGAGCACCTCGTCAGGGACCGCACGTCACGAGTTCATTCCCCTGGAGCAGATTTCGCCGGGGAGGGCCCGCCAGTTGTTGACGCGGCTCGGTATTGGGACGGCCTCCCAACTGCCCGGCACGAAAGCGCTGCTGGTCACCGCCGAACCGAGCGAGTTGCAGAAGGCGATTGCCATTCTGGATCTCGTGGATACCCGCACCGAATTTGACATCAAGGAACTCGGACCCGCCCCGGCGGCCGGGGCACTGCCCTCCAACGAGCAGATTGCCCAGGCCGTGGGCGGTATATCCATAGGGACGTTCACACAGCCCCCCAGAGACAGGACGAAGATGAGAGCGATTGTCGACGTTCACAAGGGCTCCCTTGTGGCCATCGCTCCCATCTTCCAGCTTGAGGACATCCGGGTCGCCGTAGAGTTGGGCCCGGATGTCCTTCGGCAGCGTAAGGCGCTGGGCGGGGCCGTGAACGAGGGCGGGATTGCCGAGACGATCCAGGCGACGGCGCTGGCCGACCGCATTTCCGAGGGGCCGGTCGGGGAGACAGAGAAGATACGCTCCGATGGGTCGCAGAGCAGTCAAGAGAAATTCGTGCTGCCGAAGGAGATGCAGCAGAAGATCGACGAGATGCGTCGGCGTGCGGCCGAACTCCGGGCGGAGCGTCTGTCCGCATCGCAGCCCGACGTACGGCCCGCATCGGTTTCAGACGTTGACGGTCAGCAGGTAAGCAGCGATCTGTCTCTGGGGCAGTCCGATGAACGGGCGGCCGAGCCGCCGCTGCCGGCCGATGCTGCACCGGTTACCGCAGAGCCGCAGGAAGACCTCCAGCCGGAGGAATCCCTGGAGCTTGTTGGCGAGGAGCCCGTTAGTCTTCAGCCGGGGCAGGTCGTCCCGACCGATCGGGCCCAGGAGCCGCCGCCTGCCGCCGAGCCAAAAGCCGTGGATGCGAACGACAGTGCCGCGATATTCGATCTGATGGAAGCAGCGAGGTCGTCCGCGTCCACCTACCGGCCCCCGGATTTCGCGAATGGGGACCGCAAGATCGATCTGATGCTGCCGGAGAGATTGCCGATCATCCAGCTCGTGGATCTGGTGGGCAAGTATCTGGGGCTGACCTACATCTACAATCCGGACGAGATCAAAGGCGAGGTGACGCTCAAGCTCAACGGAGACTTGAGGGGATCGATGAGCATCCGAGATCTGTATCTGCTGCTCGAATCGGTCTTGAAGTTCAACAACTTCGTGATGACGCGACACAAGGGCAACGTCGTGACCATCGTGCCTGCCGCAAAGGCCATGGAGGCCGATCCGACGCTGGTGGACCCGAACGCACCGAGCGTCGATGCCGGGGACATCATCATCACCCGCGTGTTCGATCTCGAGCACATCGACACGGACAGCGCCGACAATCTGCTGCAAAGCATGAGGCTCAGTGTCGGCACCGTGCCGGTTGCGGATCGGAGCATGTTGATTGTCACGGCGTACGCGCATCGCATGGAGCGTGTCGAGCGGCTGCTGCAATTGGTGGATCGCCCCGGCGAGCCACGGAAGTTCCGGTTCCGGCAGTTGCGATACACCATGGCCAAGACACTGACGGAGAAGGTCAAGGCGCTGGCGGAACAGCTTGAGAGCGTCACCGTGACCGTGGGCGAGCCGGAGACTTCGACATCGACGAGGAAGCTCCCGAATGAGACGGATGCGCAGTACCGGACACGTTTGGCACAAATCCGAGCGGCGCAGGCTGCTGCCGCGCGGGCTCGCGCCGCCGCGGCCGGGAGGCAGCAGGCCCAGGAGCCCAAGCCGGGCGTGTATCTCGATGCCGATGAACGAACCAACAGAGTCCTCATGATCGGTGTGGAGGAGCAGTTGGCCGTTGTGGAGGATCTGGTCAGCGCCCTCGACGTCGAGCAGCAGGACCTGCGCGCCCTGCAGCTCTACCCGATGAAGCACGTGGACGCGGAGGAAGTGGCCCAGAAACTCCAGGAACTGGGGATTATCAGCCGGGTGCCGGAGACGCCCTACGATTCCACGAGGATCACGGGAAGGGCCAGGACCGCCCGCCAGGCGCCGGGCCAGCCCCGGACCCCCCAGACTCCCACCCCGGAGCCCCCCGGGGCCACAGAACTGACCGAGGAGGGGCTTGTCGGAGAGCCGCAGGTCGTCGTGGTCGAATCCACCAACGCCTTGCTGGTGAACGCCACGCCCGAGCAACACGCGAAAATCACTTCCATCATCGAGTACGTCGACAGCGAGATGCTTCTCGATGAGATCCCGTACAAGATCTATCCCCTCGAAAACTCTTCCCCCGCCCACCTGGCGGAGGTTCTCCAGAGCCTGATCCAGGAAACGGTCGAGCAGGAGAGGGAAGGCAAGATCGAGACGACGGTCGTCAGCCGGGAGGAGAAGATCAGGATCGTTCCCGACCCGAATACGTACTCGCTCATCGTTTACGCCAAGAAGAAGAACCAGGAATGGATCTCCGCCCTGGTTGACCAGTTGGACAAACGTCGTCCGCAGGTCCTGATTGATGTCACCCTGGTCGAGGTGACGAAATCGGATGCCTTTACGTACGATCTGAATGTCATTGCCAACGGTTCCGACACGGACCTGAGGGACCTGAGGGATGCCAATGACGTGCTCGACAGATTCGTCCAATGGGGCAGTGGGACGCTCACGGCCTTCTACGGGGACGCCCAAGTCGAAGCTCTTCTGGAGACGATGCAGACGAAGAACTACGGGCGCGTGCTGGCCAAGCCCAAGCTGCTGGTGAACGACAACGAGCAGGGTATTATCAAGACGGAGGATACGACATATGTGAAGGTAACCTCGTCGATTCCCACGCAATCGGCTACGGCCGGTCCTCAGACGACTTTTGTCGAGACCTCTGTCAACTATGAGCCGTATACAGCCGGCATAACGCTTGATATTACGCCGCACATCAGCGAAGGAGATCTGCTTCGACTGGACGTCCTGCTGACGAGGTCGGACTTCCTGAAGAGCCTCCCCACGCAACCGCCGAATACGCGGTCGAACGAGGTGGATACGGCGGTCACGCTGCCCAACGGCAGTACCGTGATCCTGGGCGGTTTGACGAAGATGAATCAAAACAAGGGCGGCTCGAAAGTGCCTCTCCTGGGTGACATTCCCATCATTGGCGGATTGTTCAGGAGCATTAACAACGAGGACACGCAGAGTAAACTCTATGTCTTTGTCAAGGCGGAGGTGATTCGACCTGCCGAGACGGCCGAGCACAGCATGAAGGACCTCGAAGCCATATCCGAGAGAAACAGAATGGCGTTTGAGAGGCACGAACTCGAATTTCAGCATCACCAGGATTGGCCGGGCATCAATCCGGCGCCCGTCGATCCCCCCAGAGTGCTCGACGCGGAGTGACGGCGACTGTTGAATCGAAGGGTCGATACCGGCATGAAGGACTTACTGATACAAACCGCCAAGAGGACGCGGCTGCTCAACGCCGAGCAACTGGCTCAGTACCTTGAGGAGAACAAGGGGCGCGGCCGGCTGGACGAGGTCCTGCTTGCGTGCCCGTACTTCACGGAGGAGGTGATCCTGAAGCTGTTCGCCGAGGCGCTGGGCTGGTCGTATCTGACGGAGATCTCGGACCAGTCCGTTCCCTCCGAGTTCGTTGAGAGCGTCCCGGCTACGTACGCCCAGCACCATCACCTCGTCGGGATCAAGCCCCAGGAGGATAACGGCGAGCTGACGGTGGCACTGTCGCGGCCGCTGGACATGAACCTTCTCGACAACGTCTCCAAGATGACGCGGATGCCCGTCAAGCCGGCGGTTTCCACGCGAACCGCTATCACGGCGGCCATCGACGCCGCCTATCAGCAGCGGAACACCGTAATCGAGGAGGTCGCCGAAGAGCTGGACTCGCAGAACCTGGACCAGTTGGTCGACGAGGTCTCCGCCTCCGACGACCTGCTCGACGTCGTGAACCGTCCGCCGGTCATCCGGCTCGTGAACGACATCCTGTTCCGGGCGCTGCAGATGCGGGCCAGCGACATTCACGTCCATCCGTACGAGACGAAGATCCAGATCCGCTATCGGATCGACGGCATTCTATACGACGTCCTGAGCTTGAACCGCAACGTCCTGCCGCTGATCATCTCTCGGATCAAGGTCATGGCGGGCATGGATATCGCGGAGCGCAGGCTGCCGCAGGATGGCCGGTCCACGGTCCGTCTCGGCCAGCGCGAGGTCGATCTGCGTGTGAGCACCGTCCCCACCAGTTTCGGCGAGCGCTGCGTGCTGCGTGTTCTGGACAAGAGTTCGGGCGTGTATGGCTTGGACGAGCTGGGGCTGTGGCCGGACGACCTGAAGAAGCTGGACTCGCTGCTGACGCGCGCCCACGGCGTGATCTTCGTCACCGGACCGACCGGTAGCGGCAAGAGCACCAGCCTCTATGCCTACCTGAACCGAATCAACTCCGCGGAGAAGAACGTCATTACGATTGAGGACCCCATCGAGTATCAACTCGGGGGAATCAGCCAGATCCAGGTGGCCAGCAAGAAGGGCATGACCTTCGCCACCTCGCTCAGACACGTGCTGCGTCAGGACCCCGACGTCATCATGATCGGCGAGGTTCGTGACGTGGAGACCGCCCGCATGGCCATCCAATCGTCCCTCACGGGTCACCTGGTCTTCAGCACGCTTCACACGAATGACGCCGCCGGGGCGGTCAGCCGATTGCTGGATCTGGGCGTCGAGCCCTATCTGGTCAGTTCGTCGCTGATCGCCATCATCGCGCAACGACTCGTGCGAAAGATCTGTCCGGACTGCCGGGAACCGGCACATCCCACGGCGCAGGAGCTCAGCGAACTGGGCCTGGGGTCTCCGGAAGATAACCGGGATGCCCGGTTCTACATGGGGGCCGGATGCGACCGATGCTTCAACACGGGCTACCGCGGCCGGACTGGCATCTACGAAGTCATGCTCATCGGCGATAAGATCCAGGAACTCATATACAAACAGGAAACCGCTGGTACAATCAAGAAGGTCGCTCTTGAGGCGGAGATGCAGACGCTGCGTATGGACGGGGCCCGCAAGGCGCTCGCCGGGGTGACCACCGTGGCCGAAGTGCTCAGAGTGACGCAGGCGGATGTGCTTTAGCGGCTTGGACGTACGGATTTCCCTATGCCGAGATATCAATACATAGCCCTTTCCGGCACCGGCAAGAAGGTCAAGGGGACGATTACCGCCGAGACCCCATTTGCCGCGAGGAAGCAGTTGCGCGTGCGCAGCGTGCATCCCTCTTCCATCACCGAGGTCACCTCGGCCGCCGAGAGCCGGCATGTCCTCTTCGCGGCCTTGCACCGAGCCAGCAAATCGCAGCTCATCGATTTCACCAAGCAGCTTGCCACGCTGCTGAACTCGGGGATCAAGCTGACCGAGGCCCTGTCGGTCCTGACCCTGCAGACCTCCGACCCGCGGTTCAAGACCGCGTTGACGGAGATCCGCGACCGGGTCGTGACCGGGGAATCGTTCACCGACGCCATGAAGGATTACGACGACTACTTTGACGTGATCTACGTGGCCATGGTCCGCGTCGGCGAGGTGACGGGCACCCTGGGAGCGAGCCTGAGGACCATTGCGACCTTCATGGAGAAGCGTCAGCGGGTGGAGTCGAAGGTGCTGACGGCCATGATCTACCCGATCGTCCTGCTGATCTTCTGTCTGGCCGCCATCCTCATCCTGACGACGAAGGTGATTCCGACGATCGGCGAGCAGATTCAGCGGGCCGGCCAGGAATTGCCGTGGATCACGCAGCAGTTGATGGGCTTCAGCCACATATTGACCAGTTGGCGGGTGTTTGTCCTGATAGGGAGCATCGCCGGTCTTGGGCTGCTGTTCAAGCGGTTCTTCCGAACGGAGCGCGGCGCGTATCTGCGTGACCGATTCCTGCTGTCCCTGCCTGTATTCGGACCGCTCATCAAGCAGCGGGTCGTGGCACGGTTCGCCTCGACGCTCTCGACGTTGATCGGCTCGGGCCTGGCGATGGCCGAGTCGCTTCGCGTCGTCGCCGAGACGACGGGCAACACGCTCATGAAACGGGCCATCCAGCAGGCGCGCGAGCGCATTCTGGCCGGCGCCGACATCGGCACCCCGTTGCGTGACAGCGGTGTGATCGATCCCGCCATCGCACACATGGTGGCGGTCGGAGAGAAGAGCGGCGAGCTCGAAATGATGCTCAAGAGCATCAGCGAGAACCTGGAGGCCTCGACGGATGTCGTCATCGAACGTTTGAGCGCCGCCATCGAACCGCTTATCATTATCGTCATGGCAGCGGTCATCGGCTTGATCGCCTACGCAACGATTCTGCCGATCCTGCGAATTTCGGCAGTGGAGTTTTAAGTCTCGTTGGGAGTAGAAGGAGTATGAAGGACAATAGAAGAATACGAGTGAGAAGTGGTTTCACGATGGTTGAGCTGATGGCCGTGCTGATCATCCTCGGCTTGCTCATGGCAGTGGTCGTGCAGAACTTCGTGGGCCAGGTGGACAAAGGACGCAAGACGACCACCATGGCGAACCTTCGCCTGCTGCACAACGCCGTGAACCAGTTCCACATGGACACCGGCCGATGGCCGGGCGAGGATGAGGGCCTGATGGTGCTTGTCGAGCCCCCTTCGGATGTCATGAACTGGCAGCCCGGCGGCTATCTGGATACGACCGATCTGCCCCGCGACGGCTGGGGCAATGACTTCATCTTCGAGCTGTATCCCGAGAGCGGCAAGCCATTCGTGATCAAGAGCCTGGGAGCCGACGCTCAGGAAGGCGGCGAGGGCTATGATTCGGACCTGTACAGTACCGATGCCGGTTGAGAGACCCCGTGCCCGACAGGGCGCCGAGAGGGGTTCGCGACCCGGGTCGATCGTAGGTCACCCGGGCGGCAGGCGCACGGGGGCGTTCACGCTCGTTGAGTTGCTCATCGTGATGTCGTTCATCGGGCTGCTCGTCATGCTGGCCCAGGTGAACCTCTTCGGCGTGCTCCGGCGCAGCACCTTCAAATCACAGGTGCAGGATTTTGTCTCCACGATGCAGATGGCGGCCTCCAACGCGGCCGAGAGCCATCGGCGGTACGAAGTGATCATCGACCTGGCCGAGCAGAGCTATCTCCTGCGGGAGATCACCTCGTCGAATCTGTCGGATGTGCTGGATGAGGAGATCATTGCACAAGGCTGGTTCGGCAACAACTGTCGGGTCGCCTACGTGGAGTTTGACGACGCCGACTACACGAATGAAGACCGGGCGAAATTTCGGATCGGCCATGCGGGCTGGCAGTACGGCGGCAAGGTCGTTTTCCTCGATCAAAGCGAGCAGTCGTATGCCGTGACGGTCAGCCGGCTCAGTCCGATCGTTCACTTGGTCCAGGGCGATCCGGCGTTGATGACGCCCAAAGCCAAGGATGAAGTTCCGTTTCTCCAATAACGAGGGTTTGTACGCCCACAATCGATGATGAGTTGCAAAGCAGACAATCCGGGCATTGCTGAAGCGACCGGTCGCCGGCCGTTCGCCGACGGATTCACGCTTCTCGAAATCCTGACGGCCCTGGGAATCCTGGCGCTCGTCAGTTCGAGTGTGTTGCTGGTGATGAATCGTTGCGTGAGTGCGGCGGGGGATTCGGCTTTGCGCATGGAGGCCTTCCGGCTTGCTCGCGAGAACCTGGAGAAGGTCCTCGTCGCCGATGCCGTGGAGGAGACCGTCGACTACGGAATGAGCGAGGAGTACTCCGATGTCTCGTGGCAGACGGTGATCGAGGGCTTTCCCGAACCGGCCACGGGGCAGATGTGGGTGCGCGCCGTTTGTTCGGCCGAGTATATCGATTCCAGGGGAGAAATGCAGACGGTCGAGCTCGTACATTGGATTACGCAACTGACCGACCAGCAGGCCGGGCAGCTCCTGCAGGACGAGGACCTGGAACAGCTCGAGGTCGAACAGCTCGTCCGGACGGTGGAAGAGGCGGCCGAGTATGCCGGCGTCAGCGCCGAAACGATCGAGCAGTGGGTCGAGAAAGGCCTGCTGAAGACGGACGATGGCGCGTTCATCCGCTATAACCTGGACCTGTTCGTGGAGGGCAACGGGGATCCGACTCCCCCGGAGAAAGCCGAACAGGTCGAATCCATCCAGGAACTGGCGATGAAATTGCGAGCGGAACGGGAGGGGACCTTCGAGGGAGGCGAAGACGCCGATCAGGGCGATTCACGGACGGGCCTCTCGGGCGACCAGATCGACAACATGATGCGGATGAGGCGATGAATCTGTTGCGGGAAAGACTGAGGTAGATTTTCTGCACCGGCGGGTGCGGGAGAACGTCGCATGAAGCGTACATTGGGACAATGGAGACATCAGGCGGGATTCTCGCTGGCCGAGATGCTCGCGGCCGTGATCATCGGCGCGATGATTCTTACGGCCGTTCTGGGCATTTACGGCCGGGCGAATCGGGCGGCGGACGCCGTCCTGAGAAAGATCGAGAGCCCCTCGGTGGCGTCGGAAGTTCTCCAGCTCATTGCGGAGGATCTCGGCCGTACTCTGGGGGCGGGTGACGTGAGCGTCCAGATACGCAATGGATTCGATAATGGTTTCGTGCGGGCCGAATTGGTCCTGCGACGCACCTTTCACGACAAGGACAACAAGGAGCAGACTCTCGAAGAGATCACCTGGCGCGCCGGGTACGACCACGAGGGCCTCAGGCCCGGCCTGATTCTGTATCGCAGCTATGAGGGAATCGCACCGGAAGACAAATTGCTCGACGACAACCGTGCCGATTGGGAGAAGAATTATCCCTTCGTCCCGATCTGTCGCGGCATGACGTTCTTCCAGGTCCAGGCGTACAAGGGCGACGAGCTTCTCGAACAGTGGGCGGCATCGTCTCCGCCTCCCGGCGGCGTCAAGGTCACGATCTCCTTTGTCGAGCCCTACGAGACGGTTCGTGGGACGTATGATGTGCTCGAACAGGACAGGATCAGCCGGACGATTGTTATTGATGCAGCGAGAAAGATCAAATTCACGCTGCCTGCTTCGCCGGATGCGAATGACCGGAGCGAGCCGAAAGAACCGAACGAACAGTCGCCCCGGGAGCGGACGTCCGCCGAACCCGGAGCCAATGAACGGTCGCCGCGGCAGCGAGCGACGAGAGAACCAGGAACCAATGAACGGCCATCCGGATCGACAAGACGAAAGTAGCCGACGGGAATACCAGGGCGTGATTCTGCTGATCACGCTCGTGATTCTCGTCATTCTGGCCACGTTGGGCTATACGCTCACCGTCCGGGTCGCCGCGCGCCGGCACCGCGATCAATACCTGATTGACTACAGCATCGCCAAGCACGCCTGTGCCTCCGGGTTGAAGTACGCCTTGGCCTCCATGAACGAACTCGAGGTTCAACTGATCAGCCGTCCGAACGAGCCGGACTTTTCGGATGTATTCGCGCTGCCTGAGCCGCAGTACCAGGAGCTTCTCGCCCAGATGGATCTGAATTTGACCGACGGCAGTTTTCCAGATGTGGATTTGGGTGAGACCATGATGGGGGCGCCGGACTTCAACGATCTGAATGATGTCGATCCGAACAAGGCATTCTCGGCGAATCCGAAGCCGCCGGAGATCCCGGGGCCCTACGGCGTGCCCTGGCCGTTGGTGACCGAGCCCGTCGAGTTCGAGATCGGATCCGCCAAGGTGAAGATCGAGGTGGAAGACGAGAACGCGAAGTATCCGTTGGGCTGGGCGATGCTCGAAGACGAGAACCTGCAGGCCGAGGCGGCGGTGGGATGGACGACATTCTGTGAGTGGATGGGTTATGCGGCGGCGGAGATCGATTCGTTAAGCGCGGACCTTGGGAAGGTTCGTGAGGTTCGGCCGTTCAAGGTGGAATTCAAGCCGGAGTCTGAAGCAGTGAAGCCTCCGGCGAGCCTCCGGAGCCGGACCAGCCGATCCAGCAGCACACGCGCCCGCACCCCCGCGCGAACGGCCGTTCGACGAAAAACCATTTCCGTATCGGACCAGATCACCCGGCAGAACAAGGAATTCGCCACGCTCTTTCACAGTTCCATGATCGATGCGGACCTTCTGGCCCGCCCGAGCATCGAAAGTGACAGCCGCCGCGAATCGGCCCTGAAGTATCTGGGGCTTTGGGCCACGAGGCACGTCAACATCAATACGGCCCCCCGGCACGTCCTGGAAGCGGCCCTGGCCTTCGGCAGCATCGCCGATGCTCCGAAAATCGCCGACGCGATCATTCTGCAGAGAAAAGTGGCCCCGGTCGCGGATGTCAATGAGCTCAGGCGGACGATTCTCGGCTATTCGGATTCGATTGACGACTGTAAGGACTTCATTACGACAACGAGCACCGTATTCACCGTTCGCGTCACGGCCGTCAGCGGCGTGGCAAAGGCGACCGCCATGGCCGCGGTGACCAAGGAGGGCGATAAAATCGAGCAGATCGCCGTGATTTGCGACTAATTACTGAATGCGCGTGCCGCTTTTGACGACAAAAGAAACGTGTCGGTACGAGCTTAGGAGATCGTAGACCGTGGAATCTCGAAACCATTTAGGGATATACCTGAGGAAAGACCGGGCAACGGTTGTCAACCTGGCCTGGCAGGGCCGCGACCGGAAGCTGCTCGATTGCTTTTCCATTTCTATCGAGGGTGAGGAGCCGGATCAGCAGGTTCTGGCTGACCGTATAACCCAGGCGTGCAAGGAACGAAAGATCAAATTCGCCGAGGCGGCCGTCGCGCTCGACGGCGCCGCGTTCATGCAGCACACGGTGCACAGTGAGTTCGGCGATCCGAAGAGAATCGCCGCCACGGTCCGTTTCGACACGGAGGAGGCACTGGCCACGGACGTTTCGGATGTGGCCGTGGCGTTTCGTGTCGTGTCCAGCGGCCAGGAGGGCTCGATTCTCGATGTCTTTACGGCCGAACGGGCGATTCTTTCGGACATTCTGCTGTCGCTGCAGAGCAACGGGATCGACCCGGTCACTGTGGACCCCGATGTCTGTTGCCTGTCTCGCTATCTGCTCGAGTATGCGAGGGCGGCCGAGACGCCGGAGCGAAGCACGTTGTATGCGATGCTCTCGGATTGCCGCGGGTACCTCGTTGTCGTTACGGGATCGCACGAGGCCCCGACACTGCGGACGTTTCTGATCGGGTCGGCGCAGGACCGAAACAAGCTGCTCCAGCGGGAGACTCTGGTGACCGCCGGAGCGACGGAGGCGACGCAACCGGTTGACCGGCTCCGCGCGTTTGACGTGAAGGGCGAAGTTGTTGCGCAATCGCTCCATGACAACACGGGGCTCGACGTCGGCCCGTGCGATCTCGTCGCCATGGCGGCAGTGGAGTCGGGCGACGTCTCCGATTGCTCGAATCCGGTGGACTTTGCCCTTGCGTACGGGGCGGCTCTGGCCCTGCCGGAAAAGGCGAACAGCGTCAACTTCCGCAACGATCACATGCCGTATCTCGGCAAGAAGATGCGGCTGCAAAAGGCCGTTCGGTTCCTGAGCATTTCGCTGACGATTCTCCTGCTGGCCGTCGGGGTATACTATCACTCGCAACTGCTCCGCGTGGGGCGCTACCGGGCGGCCCTGCGTGCCAAGCTCGAGCCGGACTACCTGGCCGTCATGCTGGGCGAGAAGAGACTCCCGACCCCGATGAAGACCGCCGTCAACAAGCTTCAGGGGGCCTTGAGAATTCTCAAAGCGAACAAGACCGGTATCGGAGGCAACGAGGAGCTCGTATCCGCCAAAATGACGTTGGTTCTGCAGGCGCTGACCAACTGTGCCCGTCGGACGGACCTGAACATTGATTCCATTACAATCACCGGAAACAGCACGATCGTAATCGGCGACACGTCCAGCCGGCAGAACACACTGGCCGTGCATGAGGCGATGAAGCAAGCCGGCCTCGAGCTTCGTCAGAACAGCGCGACGCCGGAAGGAAGACGGGACAGCTTCACCATCATGGTCGAGCCGGCAAGGCGACCGCAAGGGAGTTAGATATGCGTGACATCTACAGGAACCCCATGTCGTACTACCTGCTCATCCCCGTCCTGGTGGCTCTATGGCCGTTGCTGGTCTGGGGAATCTACCTCCCGCAAGCCGAGCGCGACCGGGGAGTCGAGGAGAGCCTGTACATAGAGGGCCAGACCAACATCGTCGACATTCTGCGGATCGATCCGGATCGTCTGAATTTCGCCGACGCCAACGACGTATCGGCGGAGTTCTCTTACGGCCCGGCGGTCGACCGCGTGGCGAACCTGTGCCGAATTCCGGCCAGCAACTGCAACTATACGGCCGGCAATATCATTGTCTCGGACAAAAAAAGGCGCCAGGATGCCAGGGTCAAGCTCAAGGATGTGGACATTGTCCAGGCCGCCACCTTCCTCTCCAGGATTCAATCGATGTGGGTGAACCTCACCTGCGACAAGGTCAAGCTCACCAAGAAGAAAGGGATGGCCGACCAGTGGGATGTGGATTTTGACTTCGTGTACTACTACTGAATCGGCCCGGTCAGTGTTGAACAGGTGCCTTTTACCGGAATCTCCTTCCTTAACATGGGGCGGGCCGGAGGCATCACTATATGTAGTATGTTTCCCATTTCCCCATCTACGCCGTGATCGCTTCTTGCGCAGGGTGGAATGAAGTCCGGCGGGTCAGCCCCGGAGCCGTTTTCCTGTGTTGAAAGGCGGCTTTTGTTCCGTGTCTGAGGCCGTCTCGGGCCTGAAGAACTCACTCGTGCTCTTTGGAACTTTTCTAAAGTTTTCGTGCCGATTGTGTCGATATCAATGTTGTTCTGAGCCTCAGAAGGAATTGCGAGGCATACAACATATAGTGGTATCGATTGCTCGCGGGAGCAAGCGAGCCGGCTGGGCAAGCCGGTCTTTTGCAGGATGGAATGAATGCCGGATTCTGGTTCCAATCAGTTTGGGAGGCAGGGCGAGCGATGGGGCAATCCCCTTGAGGCGGATCTTTCCGCGGATCAGGATTTGGTCATGGAGCAGATCCTGGAGAATGTTCACAATACACCTCTTGGGCAAGTGTTGAAGAAGATTGCTGCTCTGCCCGAGGTTCGCCAGGAGAAGGTGCTCCAGCTTCGCCGTCAGATTACCGAGGGCGAGTACGATCTGACGGAGCGACTTGAGATGGCTCTCGACAAGGTCCTGGAGGATCTGATCGCGTAGCCCGCACGCGATTGAGACGGCTATTCGACGGCGGGGGGGAACGGGACGGATCGATTCACCAAGACAGCGTTGCCTTGCGGAAGAGTGTACAGGGTGGCAACGGCATCTCCCACGTATTGCAGGAACCGGGCAAGGATTGCACGGCCTACGGCCTGTTCCCGATCGGATGACGGGCTGCCTGCGCCGCAGACGGTCTACAGCCGAGCGCAGGCTTTGCCTCGTGTGCGATTTGCGGAACGCGATGTCGTCCGGCTCGGTGGGGTAGTCGGCAGAGCGACGGGTTCAGCCTGCCCGCGGGACATCAATCATCCGGCTCATCCAACGCGGTGGGCTCATAGTCGGGCTGTTTGGACCTCTTCAGCTCTTCCTGAAACGCCTCGATCACGCGTTTCTGGATGCGCTGGCGGCATTGGGTGTTGATGGGGTGGGCGATATCGGCATGTAACTTCGGTTTGCCCCCGACGCCTTCTCGGATTTGGCTTTTCGGCACGGTCCGGCCGCAGTCGTTACAGAATTTCGCCCGTAGATGATTTGTGGCCCCGCACTTCTGGCAGTGGTTGGTCATCTTTCGTGATGGCATGGCCACGAAATGCCCGCCCCGGCCCTCAATGACTTTGATGTCGCGAACCACGAACTCGTCATCAAGCGTCATGGAGCAAAACGCCTTCAGACGATCCTCGCGCGTCACCAGTTTGACGCGAACCTCCGTAATCTTCATCGTTTAGCCTCGCCGAAAACTCTACCACCGGTTGTTCCTCACCACTACGGTTCCACAACCCGTCTTGTCCGCAATTGCACCCCGCAATCTCTCCAGGTGTTCTGCCTCGCCTACCTGCACGATAGAGAACAACGTTGAGCCGCTGCCGCTAAGGCACACAGGCTCGACGCCGAGTGATTCCACAGCTTCCTTCAGTCTCCTCAGTTCCTCGTGCAGGTGAAAGCAACTTCTGGCTAACATATTTACACACATTCCGGCGGCGGAATCAATTCTCTTTTTTGCGATGTACGTGCCTATCTGCGTGCTGAGTCGCCGGTAGAGGACGCCGTCGTGGGTGTAGTTGGCGTAAACCTCTTTTGTTGAAGAACTTACGTCAGGCAGAATCAAGATCGCCGTGAAATCGAAGCCTTTGGGTAACTCCTGAATTTTTTCGCCCCTTCCGGTGCAGAAGGCCAGCGGGCCACTCAAGAAAAAGGCAACATCGCTGCCGAGCCGGGTGGCTGCCTCCATGAGCTGCGACCTGGACAATCCGAGGTTCAGATACGCGTTGAGGCCGATCAGAGTTGCGGCGGCGTCGCTACTGGCCGAGCCCAAGCCCGAGCCGGCCGGGATGTTCTTCGTCAAGGTGAGCCGGACGTTGTGTGGCTGCCCGGACGCCTGGAGAATCTCTTGGGCCGCTCGGTAGACCAGGTTGCTCTGGTCCTGCGGCGCCCAGTGAGGACCCTGGCACAGCAGTTCGATCCCGGTCTTCTGCGCCGGTTCGATTCGTATCTCATCATACCAGTCGATCTTGGCCATGATCGTTTCGATCTCGTGGAAACCATCCGGCCGCCGGCCGGCGATCAGCAGGCTCAAATTGAGCTTGGCCGGCGCTCTGACGAGCAAACCGTTCTTGAGGTTCTCAAACTGCTGCATCTGCATCATGGACCATCCGAATCTGCGACAAGAGAAGGGATTCGCGCTTACCGTTTCGTCCGACGGACGCCGGAATTGTCTGTTGACATTATATCGCCCCGTCCCTACTTTGGGTACTCGTTTGAATCCGGTGGGGCTCGTATGAACGAAACTCTCAAGCAATCCGCGGACAGCAACGGTGTGGCCTGGTGGCACTGGCACCGGCGGCTCTACGACTGGGTGATCCACTTTGCCGATACCCGGCATGGCGCCACCGCTCTTTTCATTCTGAGCTTCGCGGAATCGAGTTTCTTTCCGGTCCCGCCGGATGTTCTGCTGGCCCCGTTGGCGCTCGGGTCGCCCCGCAAGTGGCTGCGCTTTGCCCTGGCCTGCTCCATCGCATCCATCCTCGGGGGCATCCTGGGCTATGCGATCGGGGCATTCCTGTGGTCGGCGATCGGCGGATGGGTCTACGCTCACCTTGGTGCGATCGGACTGACCGAAGCGAATTTCTCCAAGTTTCAGAGCTGGTATGACCGGTATGACTTCTGGATTGTCTTCACCTGTGGTTTCACCCCGCTGCCCTATAAGGTCTGTACGATCTCCGCCGGCGTGGCGCGGATCAGCTTCCCCGGCTTTCTGGTGGCGTCGGCGTTGAGCCGCTCGGCCCGTTTTTTCATGGTGGCCGGTCTGATGGGCTGGAAGGGCGATGCGATCCGGCCGGTGATCGAAAAATACTTCAATTGGTTCTCCCTGGCCTTCATGGCCCTCTTGATCGGTGGCTTCCTCGTGGTAAAATGGCTCCATTAGAAATCGCATGGACGGAGCGCGAGCCGGCATGGATGCAGCGCAGAAGCACACACTGCTCAGGATCGCCCGGGACACCGTCAGGGCCGTAGTCAGCGGAGCGCCGCCGACCGGCCCTCAATCGGATGATCCCGCCTTGGCCGCTCCCTGCGGCTGTTTCGTCACCCTGAAGAATCGCGGCCGACTCAGGGGATGTATCGGGCAGTTCATTTCCGACCGGCCCCTGATCGAGATGGTGGTGGAGATGGCGAAAGCGTCGGCCACCAGCGATCCGCGGTTCCTGGGCAATCCCATAACTCCGCGCGAGTTGGACAATCTGGACATCGAGATTTCCGTCCTGTCCCCTCTTGAGCGGACCGAGGATCCGCTCAATTTGCGACTTGGCGTAGATGGGATCTATATCAAGCGGGGATACGCATCCGGCTGCTTTCTCCCGCAAGTGGCGACCGAGACCGGCTGGAGCGCCGAGCAGTTCCTGTCCTACTGCTGTGCCCACAAAGCCGGCCTCGCACCGGATGCCTGGAAGGACCCGAAGACCGAGGTCTACCTCTTCACGGCCGAAGTATTCGGCGAGGCCTTCGCAAGCATCTGATTGCGGAACACGCTTTCCATTCGCCGGCGGGATGCGTCAGGCAGCCCGTCCCGAGCGTAATCGAACGGGCTCGCAGGCCGTACCGACTTCCCACGCCAGGCCCCGATTTGACTGTTGACATATCCGGTCCAGAAGCCGTGTCCTTCTTCTTATGGGACAGTGTCTGGCGCGGGTGTCCTCCTTTGACGCTTGGTCAAAAGGAAAAACGAGTCCCTTCCCGGCCCGGAATTTAGTATACTTTCATAGATCGTGGTCCGGGGCCCCGATCCCGTTGCACTGGCGGACCTTGTGACGTACGTGTGACCGGATGCATGCTATCGGACCGGCTCGTTGATTGACGTATTGGGACAAGGAGGAGGAGACATGGCTCGGAAGCTCGCCTTAGCCCTCGCCACCGTGGCGGCATTGTGCCTGAACGGGTGCTCGCAGTCGCAGACTGTCCGCGAGGAGCCCTTGAGCGGGCCCGAACCAAGCCAAACTTGCGCCACGGTTCTTGAGCGATTGCGGAACGAGCGCCTGCCGGCCCTCGCGTCGGTGGAGTCGTGGCAGAGCAAGTACGGCGAGGGGCTGAAACTTACCACCAGCCACTACGAGGTCTTCTCGACCGTCATGGAGCCCCTGACGCTGCGACGATTGCCCGGCTTCATCGAGTCGGCCTACGCGGGCTACAACGAGCAGTTGCCGCAGCCCATCGAGACGGCCACCAAGTTCCAAATCTACCTGTTCGCGGACCGCCAGCAGTGGGAGGATTTCACGTACGCGTTCGCCGGCGATCAGGCCCCGCTTTTCTGCAAGATCAAGACAGGAGCTTATTACCTCAATGGCACGTGCGTCGTCTACGACATCGGCTCGAAGCGGACGCTCTCCGCCATCGGGCATGAAGGGTGGCACCAGTTCAACAGTCGGCACTTCCGCTATCGTCTGCCGAGCTGGCTGGATGAAGGGGTGGCCATGCTCTTCGAGACCACCACGTACGAGGACGGGCTGTTTCACTTCGACCCGGCCGGCAATATCCAGCGGCTCGGGGCCCTGAAAGAGGCGCTCGGCAACGACGAGCAAATCCCGCTGAGAGAGCTCGTGGCGACCAGCCCCGGCGAAGTGCTGGCGACGGACCAGACGGAGACGGTCATGGCCTTCTACAGCCAATCCTACGCGCTCGTGCGATTCCTCCGCGAGTCCGGCCGGCGTCTGAGTTCCTATCAGCGTCTGCTGTGGGACGGCCTGGCCGGGCACTGGCCCCTCGATGAATCGGCGGGGACGACCGCCGAGGACCGAAACCTGCCGCGGACGATTCCGTGGAACCGGCAGGTCGGGCCGCAGCTCTTCGAACGGTACATCGGGACCGACCTCGACCAGCTCGAACGCGAGTACCTGGCCTTCTGCCGTCGCCTCGTACACAACCTTCCCGTATCGCGCATCCCCGAGACCTCACAATTCGCCGCCGACCGGTAACCTTCGCACCCAAGCGACATTTCGTCAGACCACGAGAGAATTCAAATCCGGATTCTTGGTTTGCCTTGGTGCCAATTCCTGCTTACAATTACGTCAGTAGCGGCACGTGCGGCGTGTTCTGTGAATGCGCGAACAGGACCGTGCCGGGGTTTGGAGTCGGGCTACGGGGAATCCGGCAGATTCCCGACGGCTGATTGTGAAATGAGAGCGAAAATGACCGTAACCTGGAAAGACCATATAGAGAGCGATCCGAATGTGCTGCGCGGCAGACCGCGAGTCAAAGGCACCAGGATTCCTGTGAGCCTGATCCTCGGCTATCTTGCGGCCGGCTACGATTCGGAACGCATCATTACTGAATTTCCAGATCTCAGTCGCGATCAAATTGCCGCCTGTTTGGATTATGCGCGTGAACTGGCGGAATTCGAAGTGGTTGCTTGATGAATCTCAGATTCTTTGCAGACCATTGTGTCCCCAACTCAGTCACCCAGGCGCTTCGAGACGCAGGGTATGATGTTCTTACCCTGAAAGAACATATTCCAAGCGATTCCGATGACGCTGTCGTCATCGCAAAGGCTCAGGAGATGGGTGGCATTCTGGTGTCGTTGAACGGCGATTTTGCCGACATTATTGCGTATCCACCATCTCAATACGGGGGGATCATCGCTCTTCAGGTTAGGAATCATCCAGAAGTGATTCCATCGCTGATGCGACGGCTCATCAGTCATCTTGCGGATTATCCTCGAGTGTCCGACTACGAGGGGCAACTGTTCCTGGTCGAAGCACACAGAATCAGAATCCGGAAGTAGTGATACAACGCGCAGGGAGTCACCATTTGAAGTAGCAGCCGTAGTGGCGGTAGAACAGGCCGATGGTGCGCATGGCGATGATGGCGAGGACCTGGACCCCCAAGTTGATGAATAGATGCGTGATGGTGGTGATTGTGCCGGCGGCGGTGTATTGAGTGGTCTGCGTCTGGAGCAGGCAGGGCGAGGCCAGCAGCAGGGCGGCCGTCAGGTAGGGGACAAAGGCCCGCACCATGGGAATGAGCAGATAGTCCGGCCGTAACAGCGTCAGGTCTCTGCCGACGGCGGTGGTCAGGATCGCGGCGGGAAACAGGAACAGCCCGCCGGCCAACAGGCAGTGCAGCAGCGTATGGAGCTGGGTGTGACCCGACCAGAGATTATCGAGCGTCACGCCGTGATTGCTCGCTGCCGACAGGACGAGGATGAACGGCAGCTCGACCAGGAACAACGTGTAGAAGAACGTGAGGAACGGCGCGATGATGTGCCAGAGGAACGTGATCGACGTGCCGAGATAGATGTCGGGCAGGATGTCATCAACAATCGCCGTTTGGTAGATGACGTTCAGGTAGAAGCCGAACAGCCAGCCCCAGATGATGACGGCCGAGAGATAATTCAGGCAGCAAGCCTGGGCCAGAAAGAACTTGAAGCATACGACCGCCGCGACGAACACCAGCGTCGTCGCATTCCGTGGATTGACGAAGACGGGCCAGCTCTCGACGAATACCGCGTGGTAGAAGCCCGGGAGGGGCTCTTCCTTCGGGGCGGCCTCCGGCTCGACCTTCTTCGGCTTCTGAAAGCTCTCGGCAGGGATGATGAACCGCTGCCCGCACTCGATGCATTTGGCCCGTTTGCCGGTATGCCTGCTGTCGAAGGCAATGAGGGCGCCACACTTCGGGCAGTTGAACTCGATGGTCATAGCCGGCCGACTCTATTCTCAGGCGGGCTGCCGCGCTCTAATCCCTTTGCATGCAGTCGACGAATGCCTTGAGGTCATTCGCCCACTTCTGGGCTTCGAGCAGGTCCACCCTTTCTTCCTTCACGAGCATGGCGAGGTGCTTCTCCAGCGTGATCATCTTCTCGTCCGGCTTGTTGCGCGTCTTGGTCTGGAGCTGCGAGTAGAGCTGCTCGATCTTCCCGGTCCGAATCAGGTTGGCGCAGGCGTAGTTGTTGTTCAGAATCTCCATGGCCACGAGGCGGCCCTGGCCGTCCTTGCGAGGCACGAGCTTCTGACTGACGATGTAGGCCAGCCCCAGCGAAAGCTGGTTTCGCACCTCGGCCTGGCGACCTTCCGGGAAGTAGTCCAGGATCCGCGTCACGGAGCCGGTCACGTCGCGCGTGTGCAGGGTGGAGAATACAAGATGACCGGTCTCGGCGGCCATGAGCGTCATGGAAATCGTTTCCGCATCGCGCATTTCTCCAACAAAGATCACGTCCGGGTCCTCTCGCATCATTTCCTTGAGTCCCCCCGCAAAGGATTTGACGTCGCGGCCGATCTCTCGTTGGGAAATGATGGAATATTTCTGCTGGAAGATGTACTCGATCGGGTCCTCGACCGTGAGGATGCGGCAGGCGGTCTTCTCGCTGATGCGCCCGATCAGCGAGGCGATCGTGGTCGATTTGCCGGCCCCCGTGATGCCGGTCATCAGGACCAGGCCTTGCTTGAGGTCGATCATGTCTTTCCAGACGTCGTTTGGGAAGCCGATGTCTTCGATGGCGGGAACGTCCAGCGACAGGGCCCGGATCGCGGCGGCGAGCCCGTCGTTCTCCCGGAAGATGTTGATGCGGAACTGCAGCGACCCCAGGCGATAGGAGCAGTCCACGCTGTGGTCCGTCTGGAGTCGGCGCAAGCTGTGCTCTTTCATCAGCGGGAAGATGAGCTGCCTGGCTAACTCGGGCGTGACGCTGGGCCCTTTGAGCTTCACGAGGTTCCCGTCGATCCGGTAGGCCGGCGGGGCGTTGACCTTGATGTGCAGGTCCGAGACCCGCAGGGCCCCATGCTCCTCGAAGTATTTGAGCATATCCAGAATGCTGTACTTGCCGAGGTTCTCCGTCGGGTAGACCTTGGCGGAAGGGGAGTACTCTTGTTGCGCCATATCGTTCTCCGCTGCCAATCAGGGTGAATACGCCGTCAGCGCTTTCCTGCACACGGCGTTTCCATTATATCCATTTGGGATGTCCAATGTAAAGGCCGGTTGTGCCCTCATCGCGGGCCGGCAGGGGCGATCCGCGTCAACGGGTAGGGAAATCACTTCCTGTGGGGGCTGTGGGCGAGCCATTCCTGGAGGTTTTTGGCGAGGATTTCGACATCCTTTTTGCCCATGATGTGCTCGGCGAGCTGGGGCGGGACTTTCAGCTTGATCATGGCCTTGTGGACGCGGTCCCAGAGGCGCTTGCGCTTGGCCTCGGTGTCGGCCAAATACAGTTCGCTGACGAGCTCCTGGAGCTTGTGCAGCGCGATCGTGTCCATCTGATCGTAGTAGCGGCTGATGATGTCCTGCTGGTGCTTGGAATAGTCGCGTTGCGCCATGAGCATGTCCTTCGTCCAAGGTTCGAGCGATTGTGTTCTATCGCAGCCGGCGGGACAAATCAAGCCGAACCGCGCGTGTGCCTGATTATCGTGGGGGCCTTCTATTGGTCATGTCGTCTGGACCGCCTCTTTCTCTTGTCATGCCGAGCGGAGCGAAGCGCAGTCGAGGCATCCGCCTGCGGACGAGGGGCGCCTCTCCTTCGCAGCCAGACCCCTCGGCTACGCTCGGGGTGACAGAAAGGGCCTGTTCTGCCGCAAGACACAGTCGCGAGCCGAACCACGCTGTTTGTGGTTTTGTGCTGGCCTTGTCGGAACCGACCGCTATAATCTCGTCGGGCCCGAACTGGGCAGGAACCCGAATTGCTGGTTACGAGAACCTCGCCGGTATGCAGTACAGGTTTTGGATCGTGGGCATGCTGCTCCTGGTGCCCGGGCCGGCCGGCCACGTTGCCTGCGGGCAGACGGATCGGTTGTCTGAAGGGACTCAGGGGAACGCTGCTGTTGCGCGCGGAGCCAGGCCGACCCAGGACCTGCATCTGAACGCGAGCGTCATCTTGAGCCACGACAGCAGTCCTGGCGAGCAGATCCTCTCTTTCGACAAAGGTCTCTCTCTGTCATTTGCGGGACGCCAATTCACGAGTGACCGCGCCCTGGTGTGGATCGGGCCGGGCGGCGGCACGGCGAAGCACCGGGTCCGGGTCTATCTCAAGGGCAAGGTCTCGCGTTCGTCGTCGCCAGACAGGCAAGTGCCGGCGGCGATGACCGAAACCACGCTCGAAGGCGGTGAAGCGGTCGTGGTGACGGCCGGCGTCGAGGGCGAGATCTTCGTCACGGCCGACGCAAGGGCGGTTGCCGGGGACGACGCATTGCCTTTCTATCACGAGGCGGTTGCGGCGTTCGAGAAGGCCGGGGCCGGCGTGCCGGCGGCCCCTGGATCCATGGCCGGCAAGCCGCCGTCGGCGGCCGCGGCGGAGCCGAAGGCCGAGCCCAATGAGCCGCGAGCCGGCTTCACGGTCAGCTTCATGCCCCTGACCGACGTGGAGATCGAGCGGAATCTGCTGGACAGTGGTGAGGAAGTCATCACCATCATCGGCCGGATCCTTATCTTGTGGCAGCAGGACGATGAGGCCACCCAGAGCTCGACGCTCTTCGAGCTGCAGGCCGATAGCGTTGTTGTCTGGCGAGGCGGGGCCGGTGCGGCACAGGCGGCGGGCGAGGCGGCCGCCGTCCAAGAGACGGGGGTGAGCCAGATCTACGTCGCCGGCGACGTCCAATTCCGCCAGGGACAGCGCACGATCCTCGCGGACGAATTGTATTACGATCTCCGACGGCAGCGGGCCCTGGCGAAGGGCGTTGTGATGAGGACCTTCGATCCGGCTCGCAACATTCCGATCTATGTTTGGGCGAAGGAGCTTCGGCAGCTTGGGGCCAACGAATTCGAGGGGCGGGACATCACGCTGACCACGAGCGAATTCTGGACCCCGCAGCTTTCGTTTGAGGCCGCGAAGATTCATGTGCTGGACGAGGGCGACACAGGCAAGCCGACGGGGATTCTTCCCGACAGCAGCCTTGACGTGGAGTTGAGGGACGTCGCGTTCAAGTACGGCAACATCACACTCTTGAAGCTGCCGGTGGTGCGCAGCGATCGCGAGGTGTCGGACGTCCCGATCCGAAGCATCCACATCGGGCGCAGCAAGGCGTACGGGACATCGGTCGAGACGCGCTGGTTTCTCAGCCGGCTCCTGGGCCTGCGTGAGCCGGAGGGTACGGATGCTTCGCTGTCGCTGGATTACTATGGCGACCGCGGCATGGGAGGCGGCGCCGAGGTGAGCTACGAGAGAGACAACTACTTCGGCTCCGTCCTGGGCTACGCCATCGACGATCGCGGAGAGGACCGCCTGAGCCGCACCCGCAAGGATGTCGCGGTGCCCGACGAGATGCGAGGCCGATTCAAGCTGCAGCACCGGCATTTCCTGCCCTATAGCTGGCAACTGACCGCCGAGGTCAGTTACCTTTCGGACAAGAACTTCCTCGAGCAGTTCTATCGGACGGAGTTCAACATCGGCAAGGAGCAGGAAACGCTGCTGCATCTCAAGCGGATCGAGGACAACTGGGGGCTGGCCTTCTTAGGCAAGACGCGGATCAACGACTTCATGAACCAGGTCGAGGAGCTGCCGACCGCCGAGTACCATCTGACGGGCCAGTCGCTCTTTGGCGACCGGTTTACGTTCTTCAGTGACAATCAGGTGAGCCGGTATCGGTATCGGTTCAGCCCGGAAAACCCGCTGAAGGAACCGGACGAGTACTTCACGTTTACGGGGACCCGCAATGAGCTGGACATGCCGGTGACGGTGGGCGACTCGAAGGTCGTGCCGTTTGTCGCCGGGACGTTCGGCTATGACGACGGCGCCGGCTTCCGGTCGGAGATCGACGGCGAGCCGGCGGGCGCCGAGGATGCGATCTGGATCGGCGAGGCCGGGGTGCGGATGTCGACGCTGCCGTTCTGGTGCGTGTACCCAAGCGTCGAGTCGCGTCTGTTGGACCTGCATCAGTTGCGTCACATCATAAGGCCCAGTATCACGGCGGTGGCGTACACGGAGAGTGCCCCTGTGGCCGAGCAGCGGGACACGCTGGACCTGGAGATCGCCCAGCGGTGGCAGACGAAGCGCGGGCCGGCCGGGCAGCGGCGGACGGTGAATTGGATCGAGCTGGACATGGATTTCGTGTGGGTCAATGATTCGAGCCATGAAGCGGCCGGACCCGACCGATTCATCTGGAGCCAGCCGTTCATCCCGCTGGCCAACCGGGCGGGCACCATGATTCCGCCGCTGGACAGGCGGGCGACGGACCTGTTCGGGCCCCGGCATAATTACGCCAGCACCGAGGCGATCCTGAGGTTGACCGATACGACCGCCGTTCTGAGCGATTTGTACTTTGACATGCAGGACGGCGTCATCGAGCAGTTTGACGTTGGGTTTTCCCGCTTGTGCTGGCCGAACCTGAGCTACTATCTGGGCAGCCGGTACCTGCGAGATATCGGAACTACATTGGGCGAAAGGGGCTCCAATGCCGTGACGTTTTCGGCGACGTACATCCTCGATTCGCGGTACACGGCCGTATTCTCCGAGCAGTATGACGTCGATTACGGGGCGAATATCCGCACGGATATTACATTGATCCGCAAGTACCACAGGATGAACCTGGGTTTGACGTTCAGTATCGACGATTCACTGGACGAGCAGAGGGTGGTCTTGAGCTTGTGGCCTCAGGGGGTGCCGGAGCTGGCCATCGGGCTGCGAAGATACATGGAATTGGGGGCGTCGGACGTGTATTATTAGCCGGAATGGGCAGATTGGGAGGGTCGGCCGAGCCGCTATATTTGCTCGAAAGGGCTTGAGCACGCGTCGCTTTTCGGGTATTCTTCAGAGAACCCGAGTGCATTGAGTGATGACAAAATCAACGATTGTTATAAGGAGCAGTCTATGCCGTTAGTCAACACGAAGAAGATGTTCGAAATGGCCTATAAACATGGCTATGCCGTCGGGGCCTTCAACGTGAACAACATGGAGATCACGCAAGGCATCGCGGACGCGATCGCGCAGGAGAAGGCCCCCCTGATTCTGCAGGTCTCTCGAGGGGCGCGCCAATACGCCAAGATCAGCTATCTGAACGCGATTATCAACGTGGTCGTCCAAGAGAACCCGGATATCCCGATTGCCACAAATCTCGATCATGGGGATACTTTCGAGACCTGCAAGCAGTTCGTGGACGACGGGTTCACCTCCGTGATGTTTGACGGCTCTCATCTGCCTTTTGAAGAGAACATCGCCGTGACGAAGAAGGTCGTGGAATACGCCCGTCCTCGCGGGGTGGTCGTGGAGGCCGAACTCGGGCAGTTGGGCGGAATCGAGGAGGACGTGGTCGGCGTCGACGACGTGAGCAAGCACTTGGCCAATCCGGACCAGGTTGTGGAATTCGTGGAAAAGAGCGGCTGCGACTCGCTGGCCATCGCCTGCGGGACGAGCCATGGGGCGTACAAATTTAAGACCGAACCTACCATCGCCTTCGATGTTATAGAAGAGGTAGGGGAAAGATTACCGGGCTTTCCCCTGGTGATGCACGGTTCGAGCAGCGTCCTGAAGGAATTCAAGGACCTGATCAACAAGTACGGGGGCAAGATGCCCGACGCCATGGGGGTCCCGGAGGCCATGGTGACGAAGGCGTCGAAGATGGCTATGTGTAAGGTCAATATTGACACGGACTTGCGCATGGCGCTGACGGCCAAGATTCGACAGGTCTATGCCGAGAAGCCGGCCGAATTTGACCCTCGCAAGTACCTTGGCCCCGGCCGGGACGCCATTCGAGAGATGGTCCGGCATAAGCTCCATGTCCTCGGCTGCGCCGGGAAGGCCCAGGAGTGCCTGTAGGGGCCCGGAGCAGGGTCGTGCAGTTGGCGGGGAATGCCTTTCTGTGCCGATAGTATGGGCAGAGTAGCATAGAGTTCGTTATGTCCCCGCCGATGCGCGGATGTTGCAATTGAAAGGAGCGGTTCGTTGGAGTCTCAGAGACCAGATAGCCCCGTTTTTTCACGCGGCAGACGTGTCGCCCGCGTTCGAAGCGCCCGCGTTACCCTCTTCGTGTTGTTCTCTTGTCTGTCTGTCGTGTTGTTTGCCTGCTGGCTGGGCGGCTATCGTTGCTCGGCGCAGCAAAGCAAGGCGCGCGTAGCCGAGGCGGTCGCGTCGGCGGACAGCCAGTCTGCCCCGGTCGAGTCCGGGGAAAGCTCGCCGCAGGTGGATGCCGTAGTCGCGGCGTGCCGGATGATTTATCGCGGGCAGTTCGAGGCGGCCGAAGAGCTTACCAAGCAGGCGGGAGTCTCCGACAAGAGCCAGATCCGCCAGCTCGCGGGCATCATTCAGCAGTACGAGCAGATCGACAGCCAGCGCAAAACAGCGCGACAGGCGGTCTTTGCCGAGCAGCTCGAAGAACTCGATCGGCTCAAGGGCACCGGAGTCCTCGAAAGGCCGGATCGACACGCAGCGGCCCGATTGGAGGATGAACCCCTCGCAGACAGTGACGCAAGCGAGCCCAACGAGCCCAACGATCTGCCCGATGTTCTGGCAGTCATTGCCAAGGCGGGCGAGTTCGCCAGTGATGAGCAGAAGAAGGAGCTTCTGGCGGATCCCTTCGTTACGAAGGTCCTACAGGAGGCGGTCGATCGCAGCGTTCTGCTCGAGGCCGAAGGCAAGTGGCTCGATGCGTACATGAGCTATTTCTACTGGCTGGGGGCTATCGATCCGAACAATCACGGATACTCGGAATATGCCGATGAGCTTCTGGACCGTGCCGGGATTGCCGCCTCGTTTCAGGATAGTCCGTGCGAGTCTCGCAAGGAGCGCTATGCGGGCGTCCAGGAGCGGATGCTCAAAAAGGCGGTCGACGCCCTCGATTTGCACTATGTCGACGGCATCGACTACGTTCAGATGGCGTTGAAAGGTGTCAAGCGGTGTGACCTTCTGGCCGAGGTGCTTGCCATCGCCTTTGCGGAAGGCTCGGAAACGGCCAACGGCAGCTCGATGAAAGGGCCGGCGCCGGAGAAGGTGACGGCGTGGTCGGCCGCTCTGGCCGGGCTGCGCGACGAGATTGAACAGTCGGGACAAGAGTTTGGCAAGGAGGATTTCTTCGACGTTTTAGACAAGGTGCTGGCGCTGAATGAAACGACCGTGGAGCTGCCCGAGCAACCGTTGACGGCCCATTTCTCGGAAGCGGCCTTGGAGGAGCTGGACCCGTATACCGTCATGGTATGGCCCCGTCAGGTACAGGATTTCGAGAAGCTGATGACGAATGAATTCACAGGCATCGGCGTTGAGATTTCCAAGCCGAAGGGGCTGCTGACGGTCGCGAGCCTGCTGCCGGATACGCCGGCCTACCGGTCGGGCCTGGATGCAGGCGACGTCATCGAGGCGGTCGATGGGATCCCCACGAAGGATATGAGCCTGATGTGTGCCGTCAAGAAGATCACCGGACCGAAAGGCACCAAGGTTACGCTTGGGATCCGGCGCCGTGGCACGGAAGCCGCTGAGAATATCACCATCACGCGGGATCGAATCATCGTCCCGACGATTCGCGGCTGGGAGAGAACGGCCGACGGCGACTGGCTGTACATGCTGGACGAGACCGACAAGATCGGCTACGTGCGAATCACCAGCTTCTCGGGCGAGACGGCCAAAGATCTTGAGAAGGTGCTTCAAGGGCTCGAATCGGACGGTCTCAAAGCCCTGATTATGGATCTTCGTTTCAACACGGGGGGGCTGCTGGACAGCGCGGTCGACGTCACGGACAAGTTCATCGACGACGGCCTGATCGTTCGCACGCAGCCGAAGCCCAACATGATCCCCGCGTACGAGCATGCCCGTCGGCGGGGGACTCATCCCAACTACCCGCTTGTGATCCTGATCAATGCCGGGTCCGCGAGTGCGTCGGAGATCGTGGCCGGTGCGCTGGCCGATCCGAAGTATGAGCGAGCGGTCCTTGTGGGGACCCGGACGCACGGAAAAGGGAGCGTCCAGGGCATCACCCACTATCCCGGCGGCGGCGCGCAACTGAAGTATACGATGGCCTACTACCATCTGCCCTCCGGCCAGCGCGTCAAGAGCCGCGATGAGGTTGAGAAAGAAGGCCGCAAGGACTGGGGCGTCGGACCCGACGTCGAAGTGAATCTGACCAGCGAGGAACTGGGGGAAATGCTTGATGTCCAGCGGGACAACGACGTGCTCGTGCAGGCCCGCCGCGAGGAGGGCCAGGCCTCGGTGGACAAGCATACGACGGAAGAGACGTTGCAGGCGGACCCGCAACTGTCCGTGGCGCTGCTGGTGACCCGGACCAAGTTGATCGAGACCGGCGCCTTGGCCGCGAATTAACGTGATAGACCATTCCCCGGGAGTGTGGATTTGACCAGTCAGGCCGATACGGGCAGATTCGAGCAGCAGCGACAGGAAAAGCTATCCCAGATCGAAGCATTGGGAATCGATCCCTACGGGGCTCGGCACGACGATGTCGAGCCGGCCGCGGAGGCCAAAGCGCGATTCAAGGATGGCGATGAAGACCAGCAAGCCCGGTGTGCCGGCAGGATCGTTCTGCTGCGCGATATCGGCAAGCTGATCTTCATCACGCTCCGCGACCGGAGCGGCACGATCCAGGTCGGCCTGAGCAAGAAAATGCTGGCCGATCAGTGGGGGCTTGCAAAGCTGCTCGACCTCGGCGACATCATCGGGGCCGCCGGAAAGCTCGGCAAGACCCGAACCGGCGAAATCACCATCTGGGTCGAGGAGGGCGGCCTTGCGTTCCTGAGCAAGTGCCTCTACCAGCCGCCCGAGAAGTTCCACGGTCTGGCGGATATCGACCAGCGCTATCGGCAGCGCTACGTAGACCTGTGGGCCAATCCGGAGGTCATGGAGCGCTTCAAGAAACGCAGCGAGATCATTGCGACGATCCGGCGATTCCTGGAATCGAGGGGCTTCCTCGAAGTCGAGACGCCGATGATGCAGACGATCGCCGGTGGGGCGGCGGCCAAGCCGTTCATCACCCACCACAACAGCCTCGATCTGGAGTTGTACCTGAGAATCTCGCCCGAGCTGTTCCTCAAGCGGCTGCTGGTCGGCGGGCTGGAGCGGGTCTTCGAGATCAATCGCAACTTCCGCAACGAAGGGCTCAGCCGCCGGCACAATCCCGAGTTCACGATGCTCGAGGTCTACCAGGCATACGGCAACTATCACGTGATGATGGACCTCACGGAGGATCTCGTCTCGGCGTGCTTCGAGGCCCAGGGCTCCGGCGCCAAGGTCCCGTTCGGCGATCTTGAGATCGACTTCGCCCGGCCGTGGCGGCGGGCGCGGTACGCGGAATTGCTGAAGGAGTACAGCGGCTGTGACATCGACGACATCGCGGCGCTGCGGGCCAAGGCGCGCGCGCTGAATCTCGATGAGGCCGTGATGGACGACGCTGTGGTGACCAACGAGGTGTTCGAATCAACGGTCGAGGACAACCTCCTCAATCCGACGTTCGTGATCGATTACCCGGCGGTGCTCTGCCCGCTGGCCAAGCCCGGCAAGAACGATCCGAGATACGCCGAGCGTTTTGAGTTGTTCGTCGCGGGCATGGAGTTAGCCAACGCCTACACGGAGCTGAACGACCCGGCCCAGCAGTACGAGAACTTCCTCACGCAGCTCCGGGGCCAGGAAGAGTCGCTCACGAAGATGGACACGGATTACATCACCGCGTTAAAATACGGCATGCCTCCGGCCGGCGGGCTCGGCATCGGGATCGACAGGCTCGTCATGGTGTTGACCGGCGCCACGACGATTCGAGACGTCGTGCTGTTTCCACTTCTCAAGCCGATTGCCGCCGAGAACAAGTAGCCGGACGGGTGGCCGTGCCGCGGTGAGCGGTGGGTTCGGCCCAAGGCCGGGTGGTCGGCGGCCGTCCGGAATGTATGAGGCGGCGTGACCCTGGTAGTCGAATGTTGAAACTGTTTCTCTGGCTGAAGTACCTTCGCAGGCGGCGGATCGTCCTTCTGAGCGTGGCGGCCGTGGCGCTGTCGGTTTCTCTGCTCATCGTCGTGGCCAGCCTCTTTAACGGCTTCATTGTGGCGCTGGAGCGCAGCGCGGTCGAGATGCTCGGGGACGTGATCATGAGCGCCCCGGCCGGCGCCAAATTCGACAAGTATCCCGACTTCATCGAGCGGTTGGAGCAAAGCGGCGTTGTCGAGAGCGCGACCGCCACCCTGTCCTCGGACGGACTGGTGAACGTGGGAAAGGGCAACGTCCTGCCGGTGCGGCTGTGGGGGATTCAGCCGGAGCGAAGGACGCGTGTTATGGGCTTCAAGCAGGCCCTTCTGCGACAGGGAACGATCGTCGGCGAGCCGTCCTTCGACGTGCCCGGGATGCCCGGCGAGATGGGCGGATTCGTCGGAATCGGCGTCGTCGCCGACCCTGACGAGGAGACAGACGAATACGATCGCGAGACGATTCTCAAGGAGATGATCGGCGAGCGGATCTTCGCGACAACCGGGACCGTCGAAAGCGCCGAAGACGGCCGGAACGTCCCCAAGAGGAGATTCATTCCGTTCTATATCTCCGATGTCATTTTCACGGGCGTCTATGAGCTCGACAGCGCCTTCGTGTACCTTCCCATCGACGTGCTCCAGAAGGAGCTGTATCCGGACGAAGAGGGCACGCTGGCGACGAGCATCAATATCAGGCTGAAGCCGGGCGTCGATCCGGAGCTGGCTCAGACCGAGATCCGCGGGCGGTGGAGTGTCTTCGCGGAGCAGGAGCTTGGCTGGAGCCGGTACTTGATCGCCATGACGATGATCGAGACGGCGCGCGAGATGCAGAGCCAGTACGTCGGCGAGATTCGCAAGCAGATGGGCGTTCTGCTGCTGGTCTTCGGCGTGATCAGTCTCGGCGTGATTGTGCTGTTCTTCTGCATCTTCTACATGATGGTGCGGCTCAAGCAGCGGGATGTGGCCATCCTGAAGAGCTGCGGCGCGACGAGCGTCTCGGTCATGTGGCTGTTCCTCGGCTTCGGGGCGACGGTCGGCGTCGTCGGCTCGGGGATCGGCGCGGTCCTCGGATACGTAGTCACCCGCAATATCAATCAGATCGAGGAGTGGATTCGCATTTTGTTCGGGCTCAAGCTCTGGATGAGCAGCGTGTATATGTTCGACAAGATCCCCAATGAGGTCGATTGGGCGTCCGCGCTGCCCATCGTGGGACTGGCGGTCGTCGCGGCCACACTGGGCGCCCTGCTGCCGGCGGTCGTGGCCGCACGGACGCGACCGGTGGAGATCCTGAGATATGAATAGAGAAACCGCCAATGAGTGACATCCACCGAGGGCAGATGACAAGAGACAAGCGCGTCGATCCCCGACTGGTCGGGATCCGCGGGTGGCTGCTTCTGCCGGCCATTGGGCTGGTTGTCAGCACGCTCGTCTCCATTCTCCTCGCGTGTGTCGGAATTGTCTGCGCGCTTCTCGGAGTCCTCAACGTTCGTCGCCTCCTGTCATCCCTGCGCGAAACCGTGCAGTCCGACTATGGCGTCTGTCTTGTGCCGGCGATAGCTATCGGTGCGGTGATTCTGTCCTACTGCTGCGTCGCCTGCTGGCGTTTTTTCAAGAAAAGGAAGAGCGCGCCACGCACGTATATCCGCCTCCTTGCCTTCGTGTTTGTTGCGTCGCTGTACCTCTTTGCTCTCAGGCTGGTGGTGTTCGGCGCTGACGGCGTCTTGGCTCTGGTGTTTTCATTGGGGGCCTACCGTCCGCTGGCAGCAGGGATCGCGGCCGCCATCTGGATTCCCTATTTCAAAATGTCGGCAAGAGTACGAGCGACCTTCGTGCAGGAAGACAGCCCGTGTTTGCCGTACAAGATTGTTTTGCCGATGCGGTATCTGATACGCAGGCGGATAAGCTGGCTGGCGTTCACGGTTGTTGCGTTGTGCGTCTTTATCGTCGTGGTCGTCATGACCGTGATGACCGGCCTCGTGCAGGAATTCAAGGAGAAGAACCACGCGTTCGTGGGAGATTGCGTCGTCGGCACCAAGTCGCTCGTGGGATTTCCGTACTACGAGGAGTTCATGGCGATCCTGGACGAGAGTGAACTGGTGGCGGGCGTCTCGCCGGTGGTCAAGAATTACGCGTTTCTTCACTTGGCGGATTATGACGCGAAGCGGGGCGTCGAGATCATGGGCCTGGACCCGGTGCGGCACGGCCGGACCACGAACTTCGACCAGACCCTGCACTTCCGCGCCGACGAACCAAACAAGGCCTTCGTGCCGATCTATGATCCGAACGCTCTGGGGTGCGTCTGGGGCATCGACCTTTTCCTGTTGCGAAACGCGCAGGGACAATACAGCTACGGCGCCCGGCCGCCGCATCTATCTGTGACTCTGACGTGCTTTCCTCTGAACGCCCGGGGCGCGCCGGCGCGGGCGGGGGCCGGTCTCGTCAACAGTCAGAAGTTCCTCTATAGCGACAACTCGCGTTCGGGGATCGCACGAGTGGACGGCTCTCTGGTCTACATCCCGCTGGAGGAGGCCCAACGGCTGTGCATGGGCGGGACCGAGAAGCGGGTCAACGTCATTCACGTCGCGTTTCGGCCGGGCGTGAGCGTGGCGAAAGGGACGGCCCGCGTCGCCGAGCTCTGGCGGCACTTCAAGGAGGCGAAGGCCGACGCGCCGAACAGCTTCCTGCTCGATACCGTGACTGTCCAGGACTGGAAGGGCTACCGCCGGGCCTTCATTGCCCCGATGGAGAAGGAGCAGGTCCTGCTCAGTCTCATGTTCGTGCTCGTTGGGATTACGACCGTCTTCATCGTGTTCGTCGTCTTCTACATGATCATCAGCCACAAAAAGAGGGACATCGGTGTGCTCAAGAGCGTGGGGGCGTCCCAGGTGGGCATTCTCTCGCTATTCTCCGGATTTGCGCTTGCCATAGGGTTCCTGGGCTCTTGCATCGGTGCTCATCTCGGCTGGCTGTTTCTGGCGAAGATCAACGCGATTGAGCAGTGGCTCTTCGAGCATTTCGGCTTTCAACTGTGGGACCGCTCGATCTACGTCATCGGCGAGATTCCCCACCATGTGGAGTTCCATGTGCTGGCCGTCATCATGCTCTCTGCGATTGTCTCCTGCCTGGTTGGGGCGCTGATCCCGGGTTATTTGGCCGCTCGGCTCAGGCCGGTGGAAACCCTCCATGCCCTTCGGACATGATGATTGACGTCCGGGGCGAGTTCCTGTATGAACTGTGCTGTCGCGCGGCGCCCCGGGTCGGTGGGATCGGCCGGAAGGGGCCGGCGCGATCGAACGAATGACCGATGAGTGAGCCGCACGTGATCCTGAAAGCTGAGAACGTCCACAAGTCCTACCGAATGGGGGCGACCCGGGTCAACGTCCTCAAGGGCGTCAATTTCGCCGTCGAGGAAGGGGATTTTATCACGATCATCGGGGCCTCCGGAAGCGGCAAGAGCACGCTCCTGCACGTACTCGGCGGTCTGGACAGGCCCGATAAAGGCGTCGTTCGGTACGACGGACGCGACCTGAATCGCGTCGGGGCTCGCGAACTGAACCGATACCGCAACGAAATGGTCGGTTTCGTATTTCAGTTCTACCATTTGTTGGACGAACTAAATGTGCTTGAGAATATCTTTCTGCCGGCGATGGTGTCGCAGAGCGTGGTAGGCTGGCTGACGAATCGGCGGAAGGTCCGGCGCCGGGCCGAGGAGTTGCTCGAGCAGATGGGCCTGCGCGAGCGTGCCCACCACAAGCCGTATCAACTATCCGGCGGCGAGCGCCAGAGGGTGGCCATCGGCAGGGCCCTGATGAATCGGCCCCGTCTGCTCCTCGCGGATGAGCCGACCGGAAACCTTGACTCGGCGACCGGAAATGATATTCTGGCCGTCTTTGACGAGCTGAACAAAGCCGGACAGACGATTGTAATGGTAACGCACGACGATCGAATCGCCCGCAGGGCCCAACGGGTCGTGACCCTGGCCGACGGCAGGGCAAAGGCGTGAGCGGGCCCGCGTGTGGGCGTGGCGTTGATTGCAGATACGAGGTTTTCCTATGGGATTGAAGATTTGGCTGGGCACAGGGTTGGTGGATGAAGCCGACGCCAAGGTTTCGGTTTTCGACCATGGCTTGCTTTATGGAGATGGCGTATTCGAGGGAATCCGGGTGTACGGCGGCAGGGTGTTCGAGCTCGACGCGCACCTCAAGCGGCTCTTTGAGTCCGCCCTCGCGATCCGTCTGCCCATGCCGATGACCCGGGATCAGATGGTCGAGGCGGTCGAGACGACGGTCAAGGCGAACGACGTGACCGATGGCTACATCCGGCTCGTCGTCACGCGGGGCGCCGGCACGCTCGGTCTCAACCCGTTTATCTGCAAGAACGCCTGCGTCTTCATCATTGCCGCGACCATCCAGCTCTATCCCGAGGAGCTCTATGAGAAGGGCATGAAGGTCATCAGCGCCACGACCGTCCGGAATCATCCGCTGGCGATTCCGCCCCAGGTCAAGAGCCTGAACTACCTGAACAACATCCTCGCCAAGATCGAGGCCCTGGACAACCAGGTGCCCGAGGCGATCATGTACAACCATGAAGGGTACGTCGCGGAGGCGACCGGGGACAATGTGTTCATCGTCCGGAACAGGATCGTCCACACGCCGCCGGTCGAGGCGGGCAGCCTGGAGGGCATCACGCGTGCCGTGGTCATCCGATTGGCCCGGCAGGAGGGCCTGGAGATCGTCGAGAAGAACCTGACGCGGCACGACCTGTACGTGTGCGACGAGTTCTTCCTGACCGGCACGGCGGCGGAAGTCATCGGGGTCGTGGAGATCGATGGAAGAACGATCGGGGACGGCAAGCCGGGGCCCACTACGAGGTTGCTCAGAGAGAAATTCTACGCGTACGCCCGCGGGATGGATCGGTAGCCGCCGACCTTTCGCGACGACGCCCGTTCGCACGCGGATCTATGGAACAGCCGGTTGCCATGAATGTACCAGAGAATGCACCCTGGAGCGAAATTCCATCCTTCCGGCTGATCGACCCCGAGTTGAGTCAGGTCCATGATTTGATCCGCCGATCGTTGACGGGTCACGCCGTGGGGGAGCTGTCGCCTCTCCTGGACCACCTCGTCGCTCGCAGCGGCAAGATGCTCCGGCCGGGCATGGTGCTGCTCGCCGGCAAGTGCTTTGGGCCGCTCACAGACGAGCACTTCCGCGTCGGGGCGATTGTGGAGATGATCCACGACGCAACGCTTCTTCATGACGATGTCATCGATGACGGCCGCAAGAGAAGGGGGGCTCCTACCGTCAACTGTCTCTGGGGCAACGAGTCCGCCGTCCTGTTAGGCGATCTCGTGCTCAGTCAGGTCTTCCGAATGGCGGCCGATCTTAAGGCCCCTTCGGCCCGGATCGTCGGCCAGACCGCCGTGCGCGTCTGCGAGGGGGAATTGCGACAGGTGATCCAGAAGAGCAACTGGCGGCTCAGCGAGGCCGAGTACATCGACATTATCACGGAGAAGAGCGCCGTGTTCTTTGGTGGCTGCTGTCGGTTGGGGGCCCTGCTGGCGCAGGCCCAAGAGGACCAGATTGAGGCCCTGGCTCGCTTCGGTCTATGGGCCGGCATTGCCTTTCAGATCACGGATGATCTGCTCGATATCGCCGGCGACGAGAGCCTGACGGGCAAGACGAATCAGAACGATCTCGCGAAGGACAAGCTCACGCTGGCGGTGATTCATCTTCTGCGGACGGTCGGGCCGCCGCACGAGGCGGACGTGCACGCGATGTTGGAATCGCCGGACGCGTCAAGCCATGAGCTCGCCGAGATGCTCGTGCGGCACGGCAGTCTGCAGTACGCACACGGGCAGGCCGAAGGCTACGTGACGAAAGCCACCGAGGCATTAGAGGGCCTGCCGCCCGGCGAAGCCAAAGACGCCTTGATCGAGACGGCCCGCTTCATGGCCAACCGGGTCGTCTGATACGAATTGTGGTTGGCTCTCGCGCGCGGTTTGTCATCCTGAACATAGCGAAGCACGGCGAAGGATCTGGCCTGCACATCAGGGAAACCATTCACTGGCAGGGCGGATCCTTCGCTGCGCTCAGGATGACCGAGGCTCATCCGTAACCATGACCTGCGGTATCGCGGACGGTCTACTTCCCGAACGTCTCTTCTGTCGAGAAGGCCAGGCCGATGCCGAGAAGCCATGAGTCACTGGTGAGTTGCCCTTCGACCCACAGGTTCGTCCGTTCGACCAACTCCCAGTCCACACCGGCGTGCAGGCCAAACTGAGAGGACTCCTCCAGATCGGTTGTCCACGAGGTAGTGCCGATCACCACTCCCGTATCGATGACATTTCCATCGAAGTCCATATCCCCTTCGATGAACTGCAGAAATGGCCCCACCCAACATTGCAGGGTGTCCACCTGATAGCCCACTGCGAGACTGACCTGTGTCTGCCAATACTCAAGCTCCACATCTCCGACCAGATCCAGGGGGGGAGGAGAGGGAGCGAGCACCGCAAAGTCGCTTTCGCGCGGATTGAACCAAGTCACTTGCACGAGCCCGCCGAAGCTCCATGGGCCCGAGCGACAGAATGTGGCCCGCGTCCCCAAACCCCAGGCAAATGCATAGCCCCCGTCGAAACTGTCCTTACTTTCTACGAGATTGCTGTTGTTGGGACGAATCACGATGTCGCCTTGGCTGTCGGCCGCACCGAGACGCAGGAAGATGTCCCAGTCGTCACAGACCCCGTATGCAAGATTCCCGAAGGCCATTGTGGACTCGAAATCTTCGACTGCGAATAGCTGATGGATGGTGATGGGCGGTCCGGGGGCAAATTGTTGGGTGAATGCGCCGGAGGCCTCCATGTCCATTTCTTCAAGGCCGAATTCGGCGCCGAAGGCCCACTGCCCCTCCTCGAGTGTCGCCGTGGGCGGTCCCATGGGCGCACCGCCCAGGGCCGCCGATGTGAGAATGGCTGCGATCGCCAGAGCTGCCGCCAGAAGTGCCTTTGTCGTTCTCATGTCCCACTCCTTTCCCCTATAGATAACCGCGTTCTCCTGATTCCCCACACCTCGCACGGGGCGGGGCATGGTTCTTGCTGCTGCATTTGGAACTGTACCGTCCTTTTCGGCGGCCGTCAAGTCGAGAAACCGCTCGAAGTGTCCGGGTGTGTGACCAGATTTTGCGGCAGGCCGGCCAGCATTTGTCATGCTGAACGAAGTGAAGCATCCGGGCCGAGAAGGGCTCGTTCGTGCGGGGCGCGGACGAAACCTCTCATACGGTACCCAGATCCTTCGCTCCGCTCAGGATGACAGATTTGGTGCGGCCCGTTGCGTTCCGTGGGGTCGTAGCGCGCCCCGAAACTCCGTCGCATACGCGGTCGTGCAGAGCCCGTCGGGTGGTCCGGGAAATGACGAAGCTGCGAGGCCCGTAGGACTCGCAGCTCCGGATTCGTTGAATGGACCGATGGTAAGATGAGGCCCGTAATCGCGAGGGGCTACTTGAGCCGGAAGGCGATGCCCGCCGATATGGAGAATCCACCGTCAAGGACGTCGCCGATATCGCCGGCCCACAGGTGGTACTGGCCTTCCACGATGAGTTGTCTCGTCGCCGTCATCTCGTGGCGTATGCCGACAACCGGTCCCCAGAGGAGGCCGGAGGCCTTGTCGCCGTCACTGATGTTTGCGGGGTCGATGAAGGGGACCGGCACACCATCCACGGTGACAACACGCGCGGTCCCGCTGACATCGACATCCGCCCAGGCGTACAAGGCCTGAACGCCGACATAGGGGACCGTGCGGCTCATGGGCGCCAGATGCCATCGGAGCCGACCACCGACGCCGTAGACCGTCGCCTCGACATCGACGTTGTAGTCGTTATAGAACGATTCGGGGAATTCGTCATCGATGAGGAATCTAGCCTGTACGTTGTCTCCATCCATCCATGCTCCGAAGGCGGTAAACCCGACCTGGAGGCTATCCGTCACGACCCAGCCAATCCCGCCGGACAGGGACCAGCCGTCGAAGTCGGACCCGGTCTCGCCCGCCCGAAAGGCATCCTCCTTCTTGGCGACATCGCCTCCACTCTCCACTACCCAGCCTCCGAGGATCTCCAGCTCCGTGTCTCCCTTTTCAACGGCGCCGTTTGCCACAGGCGCAAGGCACAAGCCGACCAGTGAAAGCCAAATCAAATGACGCGTCATTATGCATTCCTTTCATAGCGCTGCTCGTACAGGCTCTTCGCTGGTCGGTTGCCGGTTCGTGCCGGCTGCGCTGTCCGGACCGCGAGGCCTGTCTTATGCCTTCATCGGCAATCCCTTGGGGGCTCTTGACTTTGCGTCCGCGGACAGTGACGACGCTCAGAAATGTCGAGTCGCATCGGGGCCGATAATCTCAGAAGCCTCCGCCCTGTCATCGTGTCATGGCAAGAAAGCTGCGAGTCCCGTAGGACTTGCCGCTCGCGATTCACCGATCTATTTTCGTGGCCGGCGGGGCGAAAAAGGGCAAACGCTCCGCCGGATCTCAGTCAAGCGTATAGACGATCCCCAAGAACAGACCGTGACCGTCTTTGCCCAGAAGATCCTCAACGCCTCCGCCCCAGCGGTGATATTGGTGCTCCACGAAGGAGTCGCTGTTGGCCCCGAATTCGAGTCGAACGCCGACAAGGGGCCGAACAAGCAGCCGTCCTCGTCCCGTGACCAATCGTAAACGTCTTCCGTCGGGTAGTCTTCTCTCACCTCGGCGTTCGCCCGGAACAGTTGCACGCCAACGAAAGGCGCCCGGCGGTTGGTGGGCATAAAGTGGTATGCGAACTGGACGCCGAGGGCGAACACTTCGCTCTCGCGTCTCACGCTCCCTGGCGACCCTTCGCTGAACGCTTCACTTCTTGGTGCGACGGAGACGTTATAGAAACAAAGAAAGCTGCGGGTCACGTCGGACTCGCAGCTCCTGTTTGTACGAATCGATGGATTCGATCGAGTTGTCGAGGCAATTGGCGCTTAGGTCGGCCGGCTCATTTGAACTGGTGCAGAATCCCGAACCAGATCTGATGGGAATCGGAAAAGACCTCGCCGAGACCCTGCTCGAAGACCTTGTACTGATACTCGATGTAGAAATCGTTGTATGCGTTCAGCTCATACCTCATGCCGCCCAGCAATCCCAGAATCCAACCGTCCTTGTTGAGATTGTAGTTGAATTTCTCTGCGACCCCCTCGGCGGGTACTTCAAGAGTTGCCTCCACTTCCGCGTCGAGATCTCCCCACATGATCAGGGCGCCGGCGTAGGGGACCCACATGTTGGTCGGCATGAAGTGGTACTTCATTTTGGCGCCGATCGACCAGAGACGGGCATCCTCAAGCGTGGCAGTACTCCTCCAATTCGGGTCGGCTGCCAAGTACTGAGTCTCATCGATCTGGAATCCGTCGCCGATCCAGACGCCCGTTCCCACGGCTTCGATCTGGATGTTGTCCGTCAGGAAGTAGCCGAACCCGGCGGACAGGCCGAGCCAGTCGATGTCCTGTTCACTATCCTCCCCATTGATGCTGGACCAATTGCCCGACAGATTGAGTTCCGCGTCACCCTGCTGCACCGAGGCGCTGGCCGCGCCCGCAAACGCCAGACTGATTGCCCACAACAGAATCAAACCACGTTTCATGATACTCCCCTTTCAACTGTGTCACTCACACTGGTTAGCTTACAACGCCCCCACCCGAAGGTACGGGACGAACCGATCACTCGGCTGGTCCCTGATTCGGACTTTCATCTCTCACAGCCTCCCGGCCTAATACTCTGTACCACGTCCGTTGATACCGGCAGCAGTCTACCGGCGGCCCTGGGGAAAGTAAACAAAAAAAGCACGCGAGCAAGCTTCTTTTTGGGTCCATCACGGGATTTCGGGGAAGGGATCACAAGACGAGCTCGTCCGCTCCCTCCGTACGGCGGGCACGGCCGCCCTCCATGACCGGGGACACGGTCCCCGGACCCCTGGCAACAGTCGAATGAGCCGTATTCTCTCTCGACAGGCGTCCTGCTTCCCCCCGGAATTCCGTGAAGAGCCTTCTTCTTGAGGGGGGCTCATTCACACACTCACGGCGCCGGCGGCGACGATCGCGCTGCGCGGAGGCAGCGTCTGACTACTCTTCGTGGCAGGATAGGTCTCTTCTGTCACCCCGAGCGCAGTCGAGGCCTCTGGCTGGGAGTCGAAGGCGTCCTGCG
>CBFDBY010000015.1:0-75810 GCA_965603165.1 uncultured Phycisphaerae bacterium | reverse complement strand
AAGACCGTCGGCGGCGCGGCGCTATGCTCGCTGAAGCGGCCATCGTTTTCACACTGCTCCTGCTGGTGACGCTGGCGGCCTTTCAGTACGGCTGGCTTTTCTATTGTGCCCAGCGGGTAACCAACGCCGCCCGGCAGGGCGCGCGGATGGAATCGGTGCTCAACGCCCCGCCGGGCAAAGCCGCGGCCACGATGAACGGCATGGTCGGCGACCTTTTGTTGCCGGGCGATCCTTTGCCTTACATGGACCCGACGGCGCCGGAGGGATACCGCACGGCGATCGTGAGCGTATCCGCCAAAGGCAACCCGAAGGTCCAGATACTCAACTGGGACCTCCTGCCGGTCCCCCTGCACCTGCGGGCCGAGGTGACGATGGCCAAGGAAGGGGAGTTCGCGACGGCGCCGTAAGAAGGCCGAACCTGAAGCCGCGACAGAAGAATCACGAGGGAGTACGGATATGAAACTGGCTGTGATTGTACTTGTCATGCTGGGCATCGTGGCGGCCGGGGCCGCTACCATTCTCGTGCAAGCCCTACCCGCCCTCAAGCAAAAGGAAACCCCCAAGGTAGACGTGCTCGTGGCCGCATCGGACATGCCGGCCCGGACCCGCCTGACTGAGGAAGACGTCATGGTCGAGCAGGTCCCCGCGACGAACCTGCCCCAGGGCTTTTTCATGGCGCCGGCCCAGGCGATCGGCAAGGTCTTGAAACTCGACGTTGCCAAGGGCGAGATGCTCACGGCCGGTTCGTGCATCGCCAAGGGCAGCATCGACGACCTCCTGAGGCCGGGATTCCTCGCTTTTCCCGCCCCCCTGCCGCGCCGGACAACGTCCGTGGAGTTGCTCTACCCGGGCTGCATCGTGGACGTCTTCGCCACCTTCCCGTTGCGGGATAAGGAAAAAGGCGACGCCGTCGTCACGCCCTTGCTCCAGAGCATCCAGGTCCTGGCCATTGGCAGCGATACGGTGATCCCACCTGCGAACGAGAAAGAGGCGGCCGAGCAGACCGCCCGCCGGAGGACCGGATCGACCGCCAACGTCACCGTGACGCTCGAAGTGACGGCCCGCCAGGCGGCGGCTCTGCAACTCGCGATGGAAAAGGGCAATCTCGGCTTAGCCATGCGCAGTCCCACCGACATGGGCGTGAACCCGATGGAGCCGATGATCGTGAAGGAGGGCCAGTTGACCGCGGGCAGCGAAGCGCTGGACCCGCAGACGCTGGCGCTGGTCACGTCGCTCCAGCGAATCCTCAATCCCGAGGCCGTGCCCGATCCAAACGCTTTGCAGCCGCCCGCTGCGGCTACGGCGACGGTCCGGCCCGATCCGAACAACCTATTCAATGCGCCCCCGCTGCCGGCGCCGACCCAGATTCCGGGTATCGCGCCGAAGAAATCCACCGTGGAGATCACCGTCATCCGGGGCCAGAAGGTCGAGGAAACCGAGGTCGAAAGAAACGAAGAAGAACAGGCAGAGAACGAGGAATCACTACAGGAGGTGGGTGGCTAACCATACACGCTGTACAATCGTGGCGCTGGATCGCCCGGCGCCGACTGACGCAAGCTCCCTGTTGGAAGGAGCGGCTATGCTACATTCAGGAAGGGGAACGACGATGCGGGGTCATTTCTCTCGATGGCTCATGGCCATCATTTTTATTTTCGGACTTATCGGAATCGCCCTCGGGCAGACTGATGCGGGCTCGGAGGTCATCACATTGATCGCCGGCCGCTCCAGAGTCGTGCAGGCGCCCTGGCCGACGGTTCGCGTGGCCGTGACGGACCCGACCGTCGCCGACGTCCAGGTGCTCACGCCACAGCAGATCCTCGTCCAGGGTCTCAAGGTCGGCTCGACCGACCTGATCCTGTGGAGCGAGGACGAGCAGCAGACCTGGCAGTCGCGCGTGGTCGTCAAGCTCGACCTCGAGACGATCCAAAACAGCCTGGAGACGCTCTTTCCCACGGCGGAACTGGAGGTCGGCGAGTCCGGGGAGGTCCTGCTCGTCCAGGGTCTGCTTCGCAGCGACGATCAGGTCACCCAGCTCCATGACTACCTCGAGAAGACGAAGATCCCGTACGTGGATATGACGAGCCTCGCCGGCGTCCAGCAGGTGCAGTTGCAGGTCCGCGTGGCGGAGGTCAGTAAGGCCGCTTCGCGCCAGTTGGGCATCGACTTCGTCCATACGAGCGAGGACTTCTTCTTCGGCCAGCGCGTCGGGGGCACGGCGCCGGCCATCGGCGTAGCCGGCCAGTCCTTTGCGAGTCCGCGCGATTTCGACAACCTGATCTTCAATACGCCCGGCGGCGGCACCGGACAGAGCATCACGCTCTTCGGCGGCTTCCCCAAAGGCGACTTCGAGATGTTCCTCCAGGCCCTGGCAGAGAATCAGTACCTGCGGCTCCTGGCCAACCCGACCCTCGTGGCGCTGAGCGGCGAGGAGGCCAGCTTCTTGGCGGGCGGCGAATTCCCCGTCCCCGTGCCGCAGGGCGGCGCCGGGGTGGGAGGACAGGTCACGATTACGATCCAGTACAAGGAGTACGGCGTACGGCTGAGCTTCCGGCCCGTCGTCCTCGGCGACGGCGGCATCCGCCTCTGGGCGGCCCAGGAGGTCAGCGAGCTGTCCCAGGTCGGCTCCGTGAGGCTGGGCGAGTTCGACATCCCGGCACTGACGACACGACGTGCCGAGGCGACCTTGGAGCTCAAGAGCGGCCAATCCTTCGCGATGGCCGGCCTCATCCGCAACCGCGACGTCGCCACGAACTCGCGAATCCCGGGCTTGGGCGATCTGCCCGTCGTCGGCCCGCTCTTTCGCTCCGTGCTGTACCAGAACGAGCAGACCGAGTTGGTCGTCCTGGTGACGGCGTCTCTGGTCGAGCCGATGTCGACGGCCCAGGCCCCGCCCCTGCCCGGCGCGACCTACACCCCGCCGGACGACTGGGAGTTGTACTTGGAGGGTCGGCTCGAAGGCAGGCACCCCGCCAGACTTGACGAGACCAGCCGCGAATGGCTGAAAGAAATGGGCCTCGACGATCTAGTCGGACCCGGAGCCTGGGACTCGTATGAGGACCAGAGCTACCAGGAGGCGATGCGGGCCGCCGAGGCCGCCGCAGCAGCCGATGGCGCGGAGTCCGAAGGAAGCGGAGACCCCGGCACGAAAGAAGGAAACAAGCCGGGCAGTCGAACCCAACCTGGCGACAAGAGTAACAAAGAATGGCCGTGGCTCCACCCGACAGACACGGCCGCATTATGACGGCCGGCCACGGGTCTTCGCTCGCGCCATCTGGCTGCGCCGAGGCGCCCGCGAGCGATGCGCCGGACGATGCTGGGGCCCGTGAAGATGGAGGAGGAGTGAAAGGAGACGCTCCCGGATGAATTCCGTTGATGTACTGCTGCTGACGCAAGAGAAAGACACGGCGGCCGCAGTCCGCTCTGTGCTGCAATCCGGCCCCGTGAAGGGCGCAGCGACCGTGTGCAAGAGCGTGCCGGAGCTCAGAGCCCGCTTGCTGAGGCCCACAAAGGATGTCCCCTACGCCGCTGTGGTGGCGGACATCGACCAGCACCCGCAAGAGATTCTCTTTGAGTTGAGCAAGGTGGTCGCCGCCAGTCCAAAGACTCGCTTCATCGTTGTCTCGAAGGGCTTCGACGAGAAGCTGGTGCTCCAGGCCATGCAGGCCGGGGCCAGGCATTTCCTGCGGAAAGGGGCGATCGCCGGTGACCTGGGCAAGGTGCTCGAGCATCTGCTGGCCCATGAAACCGAGGTCTCGAAGGAGACGGGCGAGGTGATTTCGGTCTTCTCGTGCAGCGGCGGCTGCGGCTCGACCACGGCGGCTGTCAATCTCGCCAACGAGCTGCGGCTGGCCGGCTCGAAGCCGGTCCTGCTGGTCGACCTGGATCCGCACTACGGCTCGGCCGCCTCGCACCTCGGCCTCAGCGGCAAGTACGGAATCGCACACATGCTGAACCGGGAAGGTTCCATCGACAGCCACTTGGTGCAATCGAGCGCCGTCCGCTACGCCCAGGGACTGGATATGCTGCTCAGTCCGGCCACCGCCGAGGCCGACGTCGAACTGCCGATGAATTACAGCAATCTCCTGCCGGTGCTCGACGCCTGCCGCGACTCGTATGGCTACGTGGTGATCGATGCGCCGCGCGTGCCGCGGTCCGTCGCGGCGGATCTTGCGTCGGTCAGTCGAGTCGCTGTTATCGTCTTTCAGCTTACCGTTCGGGACGTCTCCCGTGCGAAATCGCTCGTGTCGTTTCTGACGGAACGGGGCATGTCGCGGGATCGAATCCTCCCCATTGCCAACCGGGTGCGGAAACGAGGGCCCCTGCTCAAGGTGGTCGATACGCAGCGAGCGATCGAGATCAAGCCGATCTGCTGCGTTCGCAGCGACTGGCGCAAGGCAATCAAGAGCATGAACCACGGACAGCCGCTGGCCAACGTCGCCCGGCGGTCCGGCCTGAGACGCGATTTCCGCAAGGTCACCACACAGGTACTACGCTGGATAGCCAACGGGCAAGCGTAGAGGAGGATATGGGAGTGCTTAGCAAAGACAATAAAAAGACAGGCGCCGGCACCAATGGGGATAATACCCTGCACCTCAAGGCGCGGGTCCATCGCAAGCTTCTGCAGGTCATGAATCTGAGTGAGGCCCGCCGGGTCCCCCTGCCCCAATTGCACGCGCAATGCGCCGAGCGGGTGGACGCCCTGCTGCGCGAAGAGCGAATCCCCATGTCCGGGCCGGAGAAACAGCAGTTGATCCGCGAGGTGATGGACGAGGTCTTCGGCTACGGGCCGCTGGACGAGTTTCTCCGCGACCCATTCGTGAGCGATATCCTCGTCAACGGCCCGCACAAGATCTATCTGGAGCGGCAGGGTCGGCTCGAAGCGACGGATGCGACGTTCCTGGACAACGACCATCTCATGCGCGTGATCCGCCGCATCGCCGACAACGTCGGGCGAAGGATCGACGAGAGCACACCGATGCTTGACGCCCGCCTGCCGGACGGGTCGCGTGTCAACGCCATCATCCCGCCGCTCGCCCTCGACGGGCCAACGGTCAGTATCCGACGGTTTGGCACCAACCCGCTGGACATGCAGAGACTGCTCGCCATCGACTCCCTGAGAGACGAAATGGCGATCTTCGTCGAGGCCTGTGTCCAGTGCAAGCTGAACATCCTGATCTCCGGCGGCACCGGCACCGGCAAAACGACGTTTCTCAATGCCCTGTCCCGCTGGATCCCGGGAACCGAACGCATCGTGACCATCGAGGACGCGGCGGAACTCCAGCTCCAGCAGGACCACGTCGTACGTCTCGAGACGAGGCCGCCGAACCTGGAGGGCAAGGGCCAGGTCACGCAGCGGGACCTGCTGCGCAACAGTCTACGTATGCGTCCGGACCGCATCATCATCGGCGAGGTCCGCGGCGGCGAGACCCTCGACATGCTCCAGGCCATGAACACGGGGCACGAAGGCTCCATGACGACGGTCCACGCCAATAGCCCGCGCGATGCCCTGCGAAGGCTCGAGAACATGGTGAGCATGGCCGGCCTGAACTTCCCGGTGCGCGCGATCCGCGACCAGATCGGCTCGGCCCTCGACGTGCTGATCCATCTGGGCCGCCTCGCCGGAGGCGCCCGCAAGATTGTGCAGATCTGCGAGATCACCGGGATGGAAGCCGACACGATCTGCCTGCATGACCTGTTCCGGTTCAATCAGCGGGGCGTGGACGAGAACAGCAACGCCTATGGCGACTTCGAGGTCTGTGGCGTGCGGCCGCAGTTGCTCAGCCGGTTCAAGGCCTTCGGCGTGGAGATGCCGCCCGATATGTTCCACCGACGGGTCCTTCCCAAGCCGCCGCCGCCCACTGAGAAGGGCGAAGAGACCCCTGAGCCGGAAGTGCCGGCGAGAAAACGATCGTGGCGATAACGCCGTTCCTTCGGCGAAAGAACCAACACGCTGTGCTGATGTCAGGATGAAAAAAGCATGACTCCACAACAGTTGATCAACACGATTCTGATGATTTCCGTGTTCGTGCTGGTCTTCTCAGGCTGGAGCATTTGCGTCCTGTTGTGGATGGTTCAGTATGCCCGGCGTCGGAAGCGGCTGCAGAAGCGAATGGGTTTCGTGGACGAGGAAACCCGCAAGTCCGAGACGCTGCAGTTGTGGCGTGAGGAATACCAGGCGCGGCGAGCCGCTGCCGCCAAAGCCCAAAAGGAGACCCTCGGCGAGCGGCTGGAACGGCTCCGGATCGATGCGGGGTGGAAAGCCCCCGCTGTCGTCGTGATCCTGTCCGTGCTCGGGGTCGCGGCCGTAGCCTGCGTTGCGACCGCCATGCTGGGATTTGGGTGGATGCTCGGCGTGGGGATTGGGGCCGCGATCGTAATCGTCTTTCGAGCCATTACCACCAGTCAAATCAATCACCGCATCGACCTGTTCGAGAGACAGTTTGTGGAGTCGCTCGGCATCGCGGCCAGGGCGCTGCGGGCCGGCCATCCACTGGTGGGCGCATTCCAGTCCATCTCCGAGGAAATCGCGGACCCCGTGGGGACGATCTTCGGTGAAATCTGCCAGGAGCAGGCCCTGGGCCTCGATCTTCAGGATTCCATCCGGCGGGTGGCGGATACCGCCCACAACATAGATCTGAAACTGTTCGCCACGGCGGTGAGCATTCAGATGACGACCGGCGGCAATCTCGCCGACGTCATGGACAGCCTCTCGACGGTGATGCGCGCACGGATGCGTTTGAATCGCCGCGTACGCGTGCTTATAACGTCCACGAGACTGAATAGGAACGTACTGTTGGCGATGCCCGTTGTCGTGTTCCTGCTGCTAAACATCATGGCGCCGGAGTTCGAAGCCGTGATGTACACGACGTTTCTTGGCAAATGCCTCCTTGCAGGCACCGCTGTCAGCATGCTGTTCGGCGCCTGGGTGATGGCAAAACTCTCGAAAATTAAGTATTAGGGCGGGCTGCAATCCATGTTCGACGGACTCACCAGAAATCTCAATTTCGATTTGGCGACGCCACAGATTCTCATCGGCGTGCTCGTCTTCGCCGCGTTCATGTTCGTCGGAATCACCATCCTGGCGATCTATAACCAGCGGCGAAAAAAGGCGAGCAAGAGACTGGAAAAGACCGTCGCCACGGGGCTCGAACCGCCCACTGCCGGCGAATCGCGTTTTCTGCGGTTTGTCGAACAGGTCGGCAACTACGTATCACACGGCCGCGCGAGCACCAGCCTGTGGGAGCAATTGATCCGGGCGGGCTATATGAGCCGAGCCGCTCCCGCCGTCTACACCGGCGTCAAGATCCTGCTTTTCGCGATCGGTCTGACCGTCGCCGCCGTCCTGCTGATCCCCTGGGAAGGCACCGTTGAACGCAAGATCCTGCTGATCTCGCTCGGCGGTGCGGTCCCGTTCTTTCTGCCCAACATGATCGTGCGGCTGCAGGAGAGAAAGAGACGCGAGGAAATCCGACAGTATCTGCCTGACGCCGTCGATCTGCTGGAAATCTGCGTCTCGTCCGGGATCGGCCTGGACATGGCGTGGAACATGGTGGCCGAGGAGATCGGTCACGTCAGTCCCGTGCTCGGTAATGCCATGGACCTCAGCAATTTCGAGATCCATCTTGGCGCCAGCAGGACGGAGGCGATGCGAAACATGGCCACCCGCACGGGAGCCGAGCAACTCACCTCGCTCGCCGCCATCCTCGTGCAGAGCGAACGGTTCGGCACGAGTGTAGCGACTGCCTTGCAGGAATTCACATCGTGGATGCGGGATGAACGCCATATGAAAGCCGAGGAGGAGGCGGAGAAGCTGCCTATGAAGTTGCTTTTCCCCATGGCCCTTTTCATCTTCCCCGCCATCATGGTGGTGGCCCTGGGGCCCGCTATGATTCATATTACTCGTACGTTGGGCGGGATGTAGAATAGACCGCTTTACCACAGGCAAATCTTGGAGAGTGTAAGGAGAATGTTTATGAGATTGTTCAACATGGCAGTGATCTGTTTGATGTGCGGCGTCCTCTGTGGCTGCGAGGAGAGCATGACCGACCGCGGGGAAACTCGCAATCTGGACGTCGAACTGGTGCAGACCATCAACAACATCGGAGTGGAGAACGCCATCATTGCCCAGCACACGCTGTATCCCTATCATTTCGTCGCAGATGGGGAGGAGCTGAATGACCTCGGGCAACGTGATTTTGCGGTACTTGCGGGGCATTTCAAGGAGCATCCCGGCGTCCTGAACATCCGACAGGGCAAGGCTGGTCCCGAGTTGTATGAGGCGAGAGTCGCCCAGATTCTGGGCGGGCTGAAACAGGCCGGCGTGGAGACAGACCGCATGAGTATATCCGATGCGATGCCGGGGGGCTCAGGCATGTCGTCGGAGCAGGTCATAACGATCCTTGGGGAAGAACCGACATCCGCGGGGTCCGGACAGGCAATGCAAACAAGCATCACACGATGATGAGGCCGCATCACATATCGATTCTACACGGGCTGTGCCGTCTTGCATGTGTTGCCTGCTTTGCGTTCTCCCCCGGCTGCGTGGAATCAGGGCGATCCACAGTAAGCAACCGGTCCCACTCCGGCCAAGCGAACACCGCGTCCGAGATACGACAGGATCAGCCGCCGACGGCCAAGACGCTCTATTCCATGGCGGATATTCTGGCGAGCCAAGGTAAAGATACGGAATGTGAGTTCGTTCTCAGAAGATGCCTTCAGCAGTATCCGCAGTTCACGCCGGCCTACAACAGTCTGGCTGAATTGCAGATGCGCCAGGGACGCGTGAATGAGGCGATCGGCGTCCTCTTGCGTGCCCTGCAGATTCGTCCCCGGGATCCGGTGCTGCTGAACAATCTCGGCATGTGTCGTCTCATCCGCAAGGACTACGAGAAAGCATTGGCCCATTTCACTGAAGCGGCGGGCTTGGTGCCCGAAAGTAAGCGATACCGCGCGAACATGGCGACCACCCTCGGGCTGTTGGGCCGCCACGAGGAGTCATTGTCGCTGCTGGAGCAGATTCTCCCGGGGGACAAGGCGAGACACAACGCCGAGGTTCTGCGCAGAGCCGACGAACGGCCAGTCAGCCCGGCCGCAGACACGCCGGGGTAGCGCGCCTCGCTCCTTCCCCGTGTCGTGGCGCGGACTCCAAGGCAGCATAAGTCGCCGTGCGGCCAACCGTCTATCGCCAAACCCTGGCTCATGCCTTGGTATTTTTGCATCCTCGTCCTTTCCCAGACTGAGGGATCACACGGACGATCCATGCCCGAGGGTTGCGGCTCAACGGTTATCGGGCTCAGACCCCGAAATATTAAAGCCAGCGTCGTTTCTGACCGATAACGAGTAGTGGGAGAATAAATCTGATTTCTTGTGACGGTCACGAGGACAGCCATGCAAAACGAACTGGCAGCCATCGATCAAGCAACCGAATTCCTGTGTCCCAATTGCAGTAGCTCGGCATTTGAGATCATTAGCATGGGATGGAGCACTGACGGTGGTCAAGAAGCGGAACGTGTGGAGTTCCTGGCGATGAGGTGCCTGGATTGCCTTCGCCCCTTTCGCCACCGACTCCACGGCGAGGAATTCGATTCCGTTTCGCCACCTCTGCAAGCGGTGTAGTCACAAATCGTACCGCAGCAAGTCCTCGAGAACTGCTCTCTTGCCGATAGTCACACGCGGCGCCAATAGCTGTCGTCCTCGCGGCGTGGACAAACGGCGTCAAACTTGGTCGAGTGGAACCGTCATCTCTGCATCACGCCGTCTCATCGCTCCGTCGTGAATCGGGATTCTCCAGAGGCAGCTCTATCGTGAAAGAGGTTCCTTTGCCCGGCTCACTGTGAACGGATATCGTGCCCTCGTGCGCCTCGACGATTTTCTTGGCAGCAGCCAGGCCGAGTCCGGTGCCGCCTGAGCGAGATGAGTAGTAGGGATAGAAGATGGTCGGGAGTCTCTCCGGCGGTATCCCGCGGCCTGTATCGTTGACCTGAATGACCGCGCGATCCCCACGCCGGGCCGTTCTGACCATGAGATCACCGCCAGCCTCCATGGCTTGGTGTGCATTGATGAAGAGATTCAAAAGTACCTGCTTCAATGCCCCTGCATCGACCCTGCACATCAACGGCCCAGTAGCGAGGCTGTGCCGGACAGTCAATCCGTGACTGTACGCCTGAGGCGAGTAGAAGTCGACCATGTCACTTACCAGCTCGTTCAGGTCCACGGTCGCCAACTGCAGATCGGGCCGGCGGACATACTTCAGAAAGCCGTCGAGAATCTGCTCAAGGCGGTCCGTCTCTTTCTGAATGATGCCGATCTTACGCAAGGCACTGGCCAGTTTGTGGCGGCACTGATCCCATAGCACCCTCTGGGGCTCCGCGAGATCGACATCCTCCATTGCCTCTTTGGCCAGTGTGAGATTGACCTTAATGGTTGATAGAGGGTTCTTGATCTCGTGGGCGAGCTCTCCGGTCAGCCGGGCGAGCTCCTCGTCGGGGTTGGCCGGCTGCGGATCGCCGGTCCTGGCTGTACGACCCGCTTTGCGGCGCATCGCCGCGATCGCTGCCCCCAGCACGAGCAGGGTCACAAATACTCCGCCCAAGAACCCCTTCACGCTTCTTCGACTCCACTGACGTCTTGCGTCCACCAAAACATAGAGCCGAAATCTCACGGGTGTCCGCACGGGCTATGCGCAGTCAACACTCTTGAGTTTCGGCTTTATCGTTTTCCGGGTTCGAGATCATCCGCCCGGCCGACCACATCTACCTCTTTCCGGCCGGCCTCGGCTTTCCCTCCTCTTTGATTCCCATCTCCGTCAGCGCCGCACGGCGTGAGAGCTTCAGACGCCCCTGTTCGTCAATCGAGATCAGCTTCACCGGAATGATATCACCCATCTTGCAGACTTCTTCGACACGCTTGATGTACCCTTCGCTGAGCTCGCTGATGTGACACAGCCCCTCAACGCCGGGCACGATCTCGACGAAAACTCCGAAGTCCTTGACGGAGACCACCTTGGAGTCCTTGTAGAGTCGACCGACCTCCGGCGGCTGCGTCATCGCTTCGATCATCTCTTTGGCTCGGAGATGGCCGTCGCCATCGACGCAACTGATGTAGATCGTACCGTCCTCTTCGATCTCGATGTTTGTCTCCGTCTGTTCCTGGAGACTCTTGATCATCTTGCCCGCCGGGCCGATGACCTTGCCAATGAACTCGGGGTCGATCTCGATGGTAATCAGCTTCGGTGCGTACTTGCTCAACTCGGCCCGAGGCACACTGATGGCCTCATTCATGGTCTCCAGGATTTGCAGCCGGGCCGTTCTCGCTCGTTCGAGCGCCTCGACCATAATGTGATGCGGGAGCCCGGAAGCCTTGATATCGAGCTGGATCCCGGTGATCCCCTTCGTTGTCCCGGCAACCTTGAAATCCATGTCGCCGAAATGGTCTTCCTCGCCCATGATATCGGTCAGGAGCTTATATCGCCCGTCGTCCTCGCTGACCATGCCGATCGAGATTCCCGCCACGGCACCCCGAATCGGCACACCGGCATCCATCAAGGCCAAGGAGCCGCCGCACACGGAAGCCATTGAGCTGGACCCGTTCGATTCCGTGATGTCGGAGACGATGCGGATTGTATACGCAAAATCCTCTTCCGCCGGTCTGACGCGTTCGAGCGAGCGCTCCGCGAGCGCCCCATGGCCAATCTCCCGTCGGCCCGGCCCGCGAATGGGCCTCACCTCGCCCACGGAGAAGGGAGGGAAGTTATAGTGATACGTGAAGCTCTGGGCGTATTCGTCAAGCAGACCGTCGATGATCTGGGCGTCGCGAATCGTGCCCAGAGTCACACTGACAAAGGCCTGGGTCTCGCCGCGGGTAAAGAGCGCCGAGCCATGCGTCCGGGGCAGCATCCCCACCTCACAGGAGATCGAGCGGACGTCCTCTTCGCCTCTGCCATCCGCTCGCGTACCGTCGAGGATCATCCTTCGCAGGACCTCGCGCTCGATCTTGTCCAGCACGCGATTGACCATGCGTAAGTCCACGACCGGCTCCGACTCTTCCGTTGCGGTCTCTCGCCCGGCATCTTCCCCGGGCTCAAGATACCGCTTGCGAACCTCGTCGAATAGCTCCTTCACCCCGTCTTTGCGTTCCTGCTTGCTCTGAACGGTTTTCAACGCCGCCAGTTTGTCGTAGATCTCCGCTTTCACCTTCTCGTAGAGCCCGGCATTGAGCTCGATGATCGGCAACTCCTTCTCGACGCCCGCTTTGTCCCGGAGTTCCTCGATCATCGCGACGATCTCCCGGATGGCCTCATGGGCCTTCTTGATCCCGTCGGCGATGATATCCTCGGGCAATTCTGCGGCGCCGACCTCGATCATGTTGATCGCTTCCTTGCGGCCGCCCACGAGCATGTTGAGGTCGCTGGCCTCAAGCTGCTTGTGCGTGGGGTTGATGACGAGTTCACCGTTGACCCGGCCGACTCGGCACGCGCCAAGAGATCCCTCGAACGGGATCTTGCTGATCGACAGCGCTGCGCTGGCGCCAATCATCGCCGGCACATCGGGATCGTTCTCCCGATCGGCGCTCAGCACCGAGGCCATGATCTGCACCTCGTGGAAATAGCCGTCCGGAAAACACGGGCGAATGGGCCTGTCGATGTTCCTGGCGGTCAGGATTTCCTTGGTGGTCGGCCTCCCTTCACGCTTGATGAAGCCGCCGGGAAACTTGCCGGCGGCACTCTGCTTTTCGCGGTAGTCGACGCTCAGAGGGAAGAAATCTATGTTCTCCGACCTCGGAGGGGCGACGACGGCGGCAACCAGCACGACGGTCTCGCCGTACTGCACGACGACCGCCCCATCGGCCTGCCTGGCCACTTTGCCCGTTTCGATCGTCAGGGTTCGACCCCCGATTTCTCTTGAAACCGTATGGATACCTTCCATAACTGTCTGTTCCTTCACTGGTTTTTACGTCAGTCCACTGTCAGGCGAGTGTCCTGCACCGCATCCTGCCACAGGCCGAACCTATCTGCGAGATTGGTCCTGCCCGGCTCGACGACACAGAACGCCAGCTTACTTTCGGAGTCCGAGACGTGAAATAATCGTCTGATAGCGCTTCACATCCTTGCCACGGACGTACTTGAGCAGCGCCGAACGCGTGCCAACCATCTTGAGCAAACCACGTCGGGAGGAATGGTCTTTCCGATGCTCTTTCAGGTGTTCAGTCAGATCATTGATCCGTCTTGTGAGCAGTGCGATCTGCACTTCCGGCGAACCCGTATCCCCCTCCCGCGTCTCAAAATCGCCGATGATGCTCCCTTTCTGGTCTTTTGTTATCATACTCTCAATATACCCTTCTTGTTTGGCTCTGCCTGAGCTTTTCGACACACAAATTAAGAATCCTGGAGTTTAAGCAACCAGGGGCCCTTTTGGCAAGCTTTTTCCTGTCCAATCCGGGCAAAAAACCACAAGGGTTTTCCTGAGGTGGGCAAAACAACCCTGTGGCCGCTCGGCTCCCATGCCCGCTTGGGCACTGGACCGACGCTGACTCGGGACCGCTACCGGGCGGAATCGGATTTCCGCCCCTCCAGAAAGGCCTGAAGGATCTCCGCGGCGGCCAAAGCATCAAGTCGTTCCCGCTTTTTGCCCCTGCTCAGGCCGATTTCCTGCAGCTTTTGCTCCGCCCCGAAGCTGCTGAGGCGTTCATCCTGGAGATGTACGGGGACCTGAATATGATCTTTGAGTTCCCCGGCGAATGCCAGAACCAGCTTTGCCTGGGGTCCTTCCGAGCCGTCCATATTCAAAGGCAGGCCCAGGACAACGGCATCGATACTCTCGGAGGCCACGATCTCCCTGACCCTCCCGGCCAGGTCTTTCCGCCCGTACAGCACCGCCAGAGGAGAGACAATCGTTTCGGTCGCGTCGCAGACAGCCAAACCCGTCCTCTTCGCGCCATAGTCTATCCCCAGATACCTCATGCCAATAGCTGCCTCCGACGATGTCTGCCCGGCTACAGGAACTTCGTGCGACCGCGCCGCTCCATGGACTCCAGCAGGGTCTTGAGCCGTTCCGTCTGACTGATGTGGCAAACCAGCGTCGCATCCGGCGTGTGGGCGATCACGATTTCCTCAAGCCCTATGGCGGCGATGAGATGGTCCTCATCCTCCGTGACAATCACGCTATCGCGGCAATCCAGCAGCTCGCTTGCACCGGCGACGACGATATTGTTGTCGTCATCCGACTGGATGACGTCGGCGAGCGCCGCAAACGAGCCCATATCCGACCACTGACAGTCGAGCTGAATGGCGTAGACCTTATCCGCCTTTTCCATGACCGCATAGTCGATACTGATCTTGGGCAACTTGGGGAAGCATTCCTGAAGGGTCGTTTCCTGAGTCGGCGTATCCCACGCGGCCGCAATGCGGCCAAGCAGCTCAGCCGCCGCCGGCAGGAACCGCTCCAGGTTGGACAGGATGGTTTTCGCTCGCCAGACAAACATGCCCGAGTTCCAGACGTACTCGCCGCTGCCTGTGTAGAGCTCGGCCGTCGCAAGGTCCGGCTTCTCCTTGAAGGCCTCCACCGAATACACAGCGTTCCGACAATGCGGATGCTCGCGGGGATCGGTGCATTTGATGTACCCGAGCTGGGTGCTGGGGAACGTCGGCTTGACGCCGAATGTGATGAGGGCGTCCGGATGGTCGGCGATGAACGCAAAGGCGTCGGTCAGCGCCTGTTGCAGAACCTCAGGAGGCTCGATCAACTGGTCGGCCGTCAGAACCGCCATCACCGCCTCGGGATCGAACTTCGCCAGGATCGCGGCCGCCAGACCGATCGCCCCGGCCGTATCCCGGACCGTCGGCTCCGGGATGACGTTATTGAGCGGCAGGTCGTGGAGATTCTCACGAACCAGGTCCGCGTATCCGGCATTCGTGAGCACCAGGATATTCCGCACGTCAAAAATGGGGAAGAGCCGCTCGAAGCATCGGTTCAGAAGAGTCTGGCCGTTCAGAAGCTTCAGGACCTGCTTCGGACGCTTCAGACGACTGAGCGGCCAAAGCCGCTTTCCAGTCCCCCCCGCCATAATTACTGCGTAATTCATCTTGGACTTCCTTATCCCCGATTCTGCGCCAGTTGTACATCCAGGGGCGCGTCCGAACTCCGGTCGAGCGCGAACGTACCCGTGAGCTCTCGACCATCCAGTTTGGCCGTGATTTCATGGCACCCGAGGAACCCGTCAAACGCAACGGTCCCGGCCGAGTTTGTCGTGCCTTCGGCCCTCGTCCACCATCTGCCCCTGATCAAACGATGCAACTGCTCGTAGACGGGCTTGGGCGTCATGTCATCCCGGATCAAACCCGCGGGTGCCCCCTGCCAGGCGTTCTGGTCGGTGAAATCCCACCAGGTGATGGCCTCGACGGCCGGATGAGAGAACAGCACCGTGTAGAATTCGGTCGTAAACTCCGCCTGTTGCCGCTCTCCCTCCGGCGTGGTGGCCCACGTCTGGCCCTTCCGGGGGCCCGAAACAACCGTCGTCTCGGTGAAGTGCAGCGGTTTGCCGTATTTTGCGAAACGTTCACATACCTCCCAGGCACGGGCCGCCCCCCAGTAGCGACCGTGCATGTGCGACTGAATGCCGATGACGTCGTAGAGCGGCTCACGTTTTTCACCGACGAGTTGTGAAATCACCTTCTTGTCGTATTCCGGATCGACGCGATAATCGTTGATCAGCAGCGTAGCGTGCGGGTTCGTCCGGCGTGCGATCTTAAACGCCGTGCGGACGTACTCGCCGATGCCCATCTGTGAAATGGCCTGCGTCAGAAGGGGCGCCCTTCCCTTCAACTCATCGCGGTCATAGTGGGTGGCCTCGTTGACGACGTCCCAGATGTCGATGCCGCCCTTGAAGCGCTCCACGCACCGCTCGAGTCGTTTGAACTGGAGTTGCATCGCCTCTTCCGGCGTGCTGCCGGTCAACCATCGAGGCTCCCCGTAGTTCCAGGCCAGGGGGTGCCCTTTCGTGACGATCTTCCGGGCGTCGCACCAGCGGATGATCTCCTCGGTGCGCTCGTCCTGAGGCTCGCCCTTGCGGCGCTCGTACGTCCACCAGTAGAACGGCAGGGTCGCAAAGTTCAGCAACTCGGCGAAGTGTTTCTCGTACGCGGCGTTATCCTCCGGTGTGCGACACCGGCCGAGCTTGAAGATGTTGCACCCAAAGAGGAACTTGTGCCTCTTCTGCACGATCCGCAGTTCCACGCCTGCCGGCAGCGGCTTCCCATCCGGACCGATACATCGCAAGGTAGCCGTACCCTTGCGGTGTTTCCGGATTCGTTCGTCGGCCTCGCCCAGGATGCGTTCATCGGGCTTCTCACCCCCCTGCCTGCGGGCCGAGGACACATACGGCGCGGCCGCAACCCAGGCGGCTGCCCCGCCGGCCACCTTCAGGAACCTCCGCCTGTCGACATCCGCATCAGTCCAAATACGCCCACCCATCGCTTCACCGCGTGCCATCTTCAGCCCTCCATCAGGCCACACTCGGGGTGGCCGCTTCATCAATCAGCTTGATATCCGTATACCGACAGAATTGGCCCAGCTCCTTCGTGGCGTCCCCGTAGACGGTCTGCCGGTGGAGCCCGTGCGACCAGTTCTTCCAGAGCGTGGCAATATCGCCGTCCACCTTCACGGTGATCTTGGTTCGACAGCCTCTGTCGTGCTCCAGGCCGATCGGGGCGTCGATGATCTCGCCGGTGAAGTACAGGATGGAGTCCGTACCGATCAGGATCGCCTGTGTGACCTTCTGGCCCCTGCGCATCTCGATCTGCGGCGTGACCCCTTCCTGCCGCTCCATGACCGTCCGCAGCTTATACGAGGCGGCCGGACCGCTCGGCCCGTCCATCTTCCGCGTGCCCATACAGTGCGCGAGGATGATGCTGTTGTTCGACTCATCCACCGTCGGATCGCTGATGAACCCCGGCTTGCCCGTCAGCCCCTGCAGGACAATATGGGTCATGGCGCTGCGCAGGTCCGACTCGCAGATGCCGCCCCACCCCATATCGTTGAGCCGACAGAACCCCACGCAAGGATAGCCGGGCAGCTTGATCGTCCTGTCCCACATCGTGCCGTAGCAATCGACGGTCAGCAAAGTGGCGTCTTCTTCGGCGAGCATGTTCTCAAAGGCCAGGGCGAGCTTGCAGGACTTGAAGACGTCCCCGCGGGGAGGTTCGACCACCGCCTGGGCGCCCTTCATCCACCGATCCGTCTCTGCCTCAGCATCTTTGTCATCGACGGCATTGTACGCCCGGACCACCGTCTCCAGATCAACTTGTTTCATCTCGGTGCCAAACTTCGCCTTCATCGCATCGGCCGTTCCCTGGAACGATCGGGTCGTGACGTTGAGGATCTTGGCTTCGCGGAGATGGTGAATGGCCCGGAACGGCCGGATCGCCACGGCGAGCTGCGAGTAGTCACTCGTCAGAAAACACTCCATCTTCGCGCCCAGGGGCTCTCTCTGCAAAGCGCCGAACCCAACCCATTCATGGCCGGAGTATGGCACGGCGAACAACGCCGTCGGTTTGCCCACACTGAGGATCTCGTCGATCACGCCCCTGATCCCCATGCTCAGATGGATCATCAGGACGCCGTCGACATCCCGCAGTTTTCCTTTGATCTGCCGGGCCTCATCCACCGATGTCACCAGTGCATCGACGGCAAAATCGACATCGGAAAGCTCGCTATCGAGCTTGGCGAATTGCTTCCGGTAGAAGTCGATCTCCTCGACAAAATTCAGTTTCGGCGTGGGCCACAATCCCGGCTTCGCCCCCATATAGATCCGGGCGACCTTGACCTTGCTCCTCCGGCAGCCGGGGCTGATGAGTCCGGAGCCCGCGGCCCGCGCACGGGTGGCGAACAATCCCGCACCGGCAAGATACGCGGCACCCCCTGCCGTAATCTGAAGAAGCTCCCTGCGATTGATGCGTCCCGACATGATCATCTCCCTTCAAGAACCATACCCGATGGACCACCGTGCCCACACACCAGCGTCGGCCCCGTATGTAGCCTGTTGATCCGGCAAATTCCGGCCACCACTGCCCTACACTTTTGTGAGTTCGGCGTATTGTAGCAGCAGCGATTTGGTCTGTCCACTGTTGAACGAGATGACCACGACGCTGTTCGCCCCCATATCCACGAACTTCTTGACCCGGCCCAGGCCGAAGGTCTTGTGTCGCACCAGTTGGCCGAGTTTGAATGGGGCCGGCTGGCTCGTATCGGATGGCAATGCGGCGGACCGACGGGCGGGCCGGGACTGGATCTGCGGCTCGTCCTCCAACCCGAGCGCACTATCCAGGAAGCCCTCCCCAAGCTCTTGAAGGAACTGAGACGGGATCGTCCGGAGCACCTGCCCCCGAAAGGCTCGATACCGGGAGTAGCTTATGCTCAGATTGGTCTTGGCGCGAGTCATCCCGACGAAGAACAGTCGCCGTTCCTCTTCCAATTCCTCCTCGCTGTTGCCCGCACGCTCGTGGGGAAGCATGCCATGCTCCAGACCGATGATGAAAACGTGCTCGAATTCGAGCCCTTTGGCGGCGTGCAGCGTCATCAGAGCGACCCGTTCGCTGGCGACATCATAGGCGTCGGCGTCACTGAACAGCGCGATCTGCTGGAGATAATCCAGCAAAGACGGGCTCTCCGCCTGTTTGTCGTACGCCGCCGCGGTATTGATCAGCTCCTCCACGTTCTCCAGGGCGGTCTGCCCATCCGGTCCGGCCCTCTTGAGGGACTGCTCGAGTCCGGAGTCCGTGAAGACCTGCTCCGCCAGGGGAGCGACGTTCCCCTCCGCCTTCTGCGCAAAGCCGCCGATCATCCGGACGAAGGCGGACAGCTTCGTCTTCACAGCGCCGCTGAGGTTCGGGATCTCATCGACCTTCTTGAGTCCATCGAACAGCGCGATCCCGTTGCGGGAGGCATAATCCCGGACCCTGTCGATCGTGACTTTTCCGATGCCGCGAGTCGGCGTGTTGATGATCCGCAGCAGCGCCACCGCATCGGCGGGATTGACGATCACCTTGAGATAGGCCAGGACATCGCGGATCTCCTTGCGATTATAGAACTCGACGCCCCGCACAACCTGGTACGACACCCGGTGGCGGATGAAGGCTTCCTCCAGGGCCCGGCTCATCGCGTTGATGCGATAGAAGATCGCGATATCTCGGCCCGAGACGCCCGAGGCGAGCAATTCCTGAATCTGTCGGGCGACGGCACCGGCCTCCTGGCCTTCATCCTCGTAGCTTTCAACGCCGATCCGGCCCTCATGGGACCTCGTCGGTATGAGGCTCTTCGGCTTGCGGCTTCGGTTGCAGGCAATGAGCCTGTCGGCGGCGCGCAGGATGCCGGCGGTGCTGCGGAAGTTCTCCTCCAGCTTGACGATGACGGCGTCCGGCCAGTCCTTTTCGAACGCCAGGATGTTGCGGATGTCGGCCCCCCGCCAGCGGTAGATCGATTGATCCGGATCGCCCGTCGCGCAGATGTTGTTGTGATGCGAGACCATGGCCTTGGCCAGCCTGTATTGCGCGTGGTTCGTGTCCTGGTACTCGTCGATGAGCAGGTACTGAAACCGCATCGAGAGCTCGCGGCAGACCGCCGGGTCGTGCTCCAACAGCAGAGCTGCCTTCATCAGGAGATCGTCAAAGTCGAGCCCGTTGCGCTCCGCCAGAATCCGCTGGTAGCGGACATACACTTTTGCGAGCGTTCGTGAGAAAAAATCCTCCGCCTGTTCTTGGAACGCATCCGGATCGACGAGCTTGTTCTTGAGCGTCGAGATCGCATCGAGCATACGGGCCGGTGGAAAGCTCGTCGTATCGATCGCACAATCCTTCATCGCCTGCTTGATGCAGCGGTTCTGGTCCGAGTCGTCGTAGATGCTGAAATTCGGACGGATCCCCGCGGCACTCGCATACCGGCGAAGGATCCGCACGCACAGCGAATGGAAGGTGCTGATGCAGGCGCCTCCGGAGGCGCCGAGCGAGGCGGCCCGCTGCCGCATCTCTTCGGCGGCCTTGTTCGTGAAGGTGATCGCACAGATGTTGTGAGGTCGGGCGCCGGACTCGATGAGTGCCGCGATACGATAGGTGATGACCCGCGTCTTGCCGCTGCCCGGGCCGGCCAGGACCAATAGCGGTCCCTCACGGTGGCATACGGCTTGTCGCTGGGATGGCGTTAACTCTTGCAGTAGTGCCTCATGCATGCCCGAAGCCAGACTCCTACCCTTGGTTCTGCGTCTGCTGAAGTTGCTCCATCTGCTGTCGCAACTCACCTTCGGTCTGCTCCAACTGCTTGAAGAGTTCCGGTCTTTCAACCTTGATACGAGCCAGCAAACCCTCCCGCACATAGGGCGGATACGCCTCACTGCCGACGAACTGACCGAGTGCGAAGTATCGTAACACCCTCATCGTGGGCAGGTCAATCCTTTCGTCGGGTCCGTATTTCGCGTAGTAGAAGTCGTAGATTTCCTGAGCCAACTGTTCCCGGCCGGCAGCGGCATCGTCGTCGCGGATGGCGTACAGATAATAGCTGTCGATGAGGATCGCGGCGATCTGCTCCGTCGCGTCGTGAATGCCGATGCTGTCCAGCTCTTCCGTGAAGCGGTTCTTGACGTACTGTTCGAGCGGGACCTTGAAGTCGTTGAGTGGATAGCGTCTCCGCAGCTCGTTGTAGATGTCCAGAGCCTTGCGCCGCAGCCCCGACTGATAGAAGGACAGCACGGCGTTCTTGAGCATGTTGCGGTGCCCGTTCTGCAGCGCCTGGAGGCTGCCGCGGTCATCGGCGTATTTCTCAAGGACCGCCACGGAGGCTTTGTTGTACGAGTCGAAGATGCGCAGGTCCGGCCCGAGAAAAATATCCCTTCGCATCAGTCGCGTCTGCTGATCGACGCTTTCTTCGGTTGCCAACTGTGCGGGTCCCTCAAGAATCATGATCTTCCCGTACCGGAAGAGGTTCTGCAGACTGTGCAGCACGATACGATCCGTATTCGTCTCGCGTATATCGAGCTCGCGGCCCTCCCCCTGGGCGGCAACATCGAACGCCTTGACGGCCCAATAGATCGCGTGGCTGTCCGGATGACGCCAGTCCAGAGGATAGTGAATGTTGGGATCGTTGAGATCGACCGGGCCGTGCATCTGATTGACCTTCTGCATCAGCGCCGGCTCGAGTTTCCATTCATGACGGAGCTGCCAGGCCTTGGCGAAGATGTCGAATCGCTTGAGGGCGTCCGTCCCGCGATAGATATCGATGACCTCGAAGGCCTCCGGCTTGAATCCTTGCGGGTTCCGTCGCAACGCCAGATATTTCTGCACGCAGCTCTCATCGGCGGTGAAGCTCTCGTCGGCGGCGCGCAGCGCCTCGAGGAAGAGCGCCATATTCGGATCGGCGGCCACCTCGGCCCATTCCTTGGGCGCGCGAATCAGGGCCTCGAAATATGCGTTGTCCCCCCGGCTGAGCTCGTTGTCCGGTGATTCGAGCAGCGGTCCCATCGCCTCGGCCAGTCGCAGCTTGTAGTATTGGTGCGCATCGTCCGAGACGCCGCCGAGCTTGTGCTGGAAGATGCGGCCCAACTCGCGATAGAGTCGAAGCGATTTCGGATTGAGCGGGATGCCCTTGTCGCGGAGCAGCTCGTAGCCGTTCCTCACCCACTGCCAGCGTTGTTCGGCCTGCGAGGCCGGGATGGCAACCGAGATGTTGTAGGCCATGTTCCAGGCGTGAAATTCCCAGACGGCAGCGAAGCGGGGCTGCAGGACCGTAATCCACTCGGCAAGCTGCCGGGCATCGAAGAACTGTCCTTCCTCCTTTAGCTTGTCGGCCCGCATCCAGAGGATGTCCACCACCAGACCGCGGAAGGCGCCCATCGCAACGGTGGCAAACGCCAGCGAGGGCGGGGCATTCTCCAGCGGAGGATTGATCGTGATCTTCATTTTCTCCCGCTGGTGATTGATGTAGTCGAGCTGCGCGCCGGCGGCGTACAACAAGGCCGCCGCAGTTACCAGACCGACAAACAGAATCATGAAGTCACGTGTACGCATCAGTGATTTCGCCAAAGAGCCTTTCGACCCGCCAATCTCTTACCGTCTTTCGATTCACACCGTCAACAAGCTCGGCCGCCCCATCATACGACGACCTTCGCCAGCTCACGAAAGCTGAAGATAACCAGGGCCAGCACCAGCAGCAGCGCCCCCTTCACAAACACCATGACCAGGGCCACTCGACCCAGGAAATCCCACGTCATCAATCGCGCCGGGACCAGAAACTTCGTCGGATTGTACTTGTCAAACTGCGGCAACAGTTGGACCAACCCCTTGAGGCTGTACGCGTAGATCCGGCTGATATTCTCGCTCAACATGTCGAACGACTCCAGCACGAAACCGCTGATCGTACCGGTGAAAAAGATCACGAGGCAGAACATGATGGCGACCGGAAAGGACAGGAAGCTCGCCGCCAGCACGCCCAGACACGCCAGAAAGGCCAGCCGGCACAGGATCAGCAGGATGGCCCGGACAAAGTTGGCCGTGAACGTATCGGCCTTATAGAGCACTTCGAGCCCATCCTCGACCGGAAACAGCACGACGGTGTCATTCATGGGCGGATTGAGAAAGCCCACGGCGAGATAGCCGTCGTCGGCGACCACGGGGCCGCGCACCTCGATCTCCCGAAACTTCCGCACGGGATCCTTGCGGACTTCCCGCCACACCGGCGTATCGACTTCCTTGCCGTACTGGATATCCCGCAGGTCTCCGATGCGCCACTCTCCATACACCTGCTCATCCGGCGGGGTCACCGATACATCGTACTTGAACCGCACGAACAAGCTCTGATTCGGATCCCGCGGCTTGACGTTCTGAAACTCCCAAATGAGGACCTGGCCGATCGTGGCGGCCCGCTTCTCCAGTCGCTTGCGATTGGTCAATTCCCGGATGACTTCCGCTCGCGTGAAGTTCGGATAGAGGATCTCGAGCTGCTCGTTCTTGCGCAGGCTCTCGTAGAGGGTCTCCACTTCCTCCCGCACGTCGATCGTCGGCGGGACCAGACTGGCCCGGGCCGTGTAGAACTCGTTCCGGACCTCCGCCAATTCCTCGGGCGAGGCATCAAGAAATCGCGGCATGAACGCGGCGACGCCGTAGATGATGCCAGCGAAGAGCGTGAGCAGCGCGACGTCGAGAACGAGGACGCCCAGAAGCTTGCCCAGGACAAGCTGGTAGCGGCGGATCGGCTTCGTGACGACCGTGTAGATCTGCCGGTTCTCGATGTCGCTGGTGATTGCGTAGATGGAGATGATGATCGTCAGCAGGCTCAGCAACAGGCTGGTCAGGGACAGGCCGTAGCTCACGAACGTCTGCAGCCGACCCTTGAGCGTCCCGTCACCCGTGGCGGTGAAGCCCATCGCCGGCAAGAGCACCAGCAACAGGACGATGAAGATGGCCGCCACCTTCATCCGCAGGGCCTGCCGGATCGTGTTGCTCGCAACGGCCCAGATCCTACGCATGGCCGGTTTCTCCCTCGTCGCTCGCATCTCCGCGAGCGTCGTTCGTATCGCCCGTCAGCTCATCCAGCACACTCTTCTTGATCCGCCCGGGGGGTGTCTCGGGACCCGTCTCAACCGGCTCCGGCTTCACTTTCTCATCCGGTGCAACGCGCTCGGTCTGTGCATCCGCGGTCAATTGCGTCAGTTTGCTGAGCAGCCCCTTGTCCGGTTCGGGTGCGGCCGTCTCGCGAGGCTCGGGCCTTTCCGTCTCCACCGGCTCGGGCGGCGTCTTCTCCGCGGCGGGGGCTGCAACCAGCTTGTCCAGAATACTACCCTTGTCCGGGCCGGTCGTAAGAAAATCCCCGATTTGCGTCGTGCTCACGGCCCCGCTCGTCGGTCTGGCCTGCTGTTGCGCCTCGACGACGGTGTTGATGAAGAACGTTTCGAGCCTCTCCATCGGAGAAGTGATCTCACATTCGGCGTGCTCGTCACTAAGCACCTGCTTGATCCGGTCGACCGTCGCGTCGCTGATGGCGTTCGTGACGATCTGCCGCTTGTTGGTCTGCTGCAGAAGGTCCCGCACGCGACCCTGGGACTGGACCTTCCCGCCGTACAGAATCGCAATTCGATCGCAGACGTCCTCGACGTCGGCGAGCAAATGGCTGCAGAGCAGAACGGTCTTGCCCCGTTCGGCAAGCTTCAGGATCAGGTCTTTGATCTGTCGCGTCCCGATGGGATCCAGGCCGGTGGTCGGCTCATCGAGGATCAGCAGGTCCGGGTCGTTGATCAGGGCCTGGGCAAGGCCGATGCGGCGAGCCATTCCCTTCGAGTACGTACCGACCGGACGACTCGCGACCGCTTTGAGCCCGACCATTTCGAGCAGCGCCTCGATGCGGACCTCCCGTACCTTCGCGTCGAGCCCGAACAAGCGGCCGTAGAAATCCAGCGTCTCCCGGGCATTCAGAAACCGGTATAGATAAGACTCCTCGGGCAGAAAGCCGACCCGCGCGCTGATTTTCGGGTCGGTCCCGTCGCCCCCAAGGACCAAAGCGTGCCCTTTCGTCGGGTGAAGCAGACCGAGGAGCATCTTGATCGTCGTGGTCTTTCCGGAGCCGTTCGGCCCCAGCAGGCCGAAGACCTCATTCGGCCGAATCTGCAGGTTCAGATCGTCAACCGCGTAGACCCTCGCCCGACCCCACCAGTCGGAGAAGACCTTGGTCAATCCGATTGTCTCTATGGCATATTCCATGGTTTGCTTTCAGCCTCTACGGCAGGCAACAAGACCCTCACAACCTTATGCTCTATCCCGCCGGCTGCGGCTCGTGGTCGAGCTCTTCGCCCTGGCGGAACAGACGTGCGCTGTTGAAGACGACGACGAGCGAACTGGCAAAGTGCAGGAACGCCGCGACGGCAGGCGGCACAAACTTCGACAGAGAGATGCCCAGCACGATGAAGGTTACCCCGAAGGCAAGGTTCTGGTTAATGACACGCCGCGTTCTGCGAGAGACCTCGACGAGGAACGGGATCCGCCGCAGATCGTCATTCATCAGGGCAATCGAGGCGGAGTTGATGGCCACATCACTGCCGGCCGCCCCCATGGCGATGCCGAGATCGCCGGCCGCCAGCGCCGGGGCGTCGTTGATCCCATCGCCCACAACCACGACCGTGTGGCCCTCCTGCTTGATCTGTTCGACGACGGCCAGCTTGTCCTGCGGCAGGCACTGGGCCTTGTAGTCCGTGCAGCCCAGCTCTCCGGCCACGCGGTTGGCGACCTCCTTGCGATCGCCGGTGAGCATCGTGACCCGCTTGACGCCCATATCCATGAGCTGTTTCATGGCCTCCTGCGCCTCCGGCCGGGTCTTATCCTGCAGGCCGATCCAGCCGATGCACTTCGAGTCCTTGGCGACATACAGCGTGCTGAAGCCCTGCTCCTCATGCAACCGAGGGTCGGCAACGTTGCTCGTATCGATCCCGTTCTCGGCGAGAAACGTGTCCCGCCCGACCAGAATGCGGGAAGAATTGATCTTGGCCGTGACGCCTTTGCCCGGCGTCTCCTTGAAGTCCTCTGACGCAGGCAGCACCAGAGAGGCCTCCTTGGCCACCTCCTGCAAAGCCCTCGCGGCGGGATGCTTGCTCATCTGCTCGGCCGAGGCGGCATCCGCCAGCAGCTCCGCCGGCTCGACCCCTTCGGCGGGCGTCAGCTTCGTCACGTACAGACGACCGGTCGTCACCGTTCCAGTCTTATCGAAGATCAGGGCCGTCATCTTGCCGGCGACCTCGAGATCGGCCACGTTCTTGACCAGGATTCCCAGGCGAGCGGCCGCTGAAATCGCGGCGACCATGGCCGTGGGCGTGGCCAGGATCAGGGCACAGGGGCACGAGATCACAAGAATCGTGATGGCCTGACTGGTGTTTCGCGTGAAGACCCAGACGATGAAGGCAATCATCAGCACGGTCGGCACGTACCAGCCGATATACCGGTCAATGATGCGCATGATGGGGATCTTTGTGTGTTCGGCCTGGATGATCAGCGACTGCACTTTTCCCAGCGTGGTATCCTTGCCGGCCTTGGTCACGCGAACGTCCAGAACCCCCGTCAGGTTGTTCGTGCCGGCGAACACTTGCATCCCCGGCACCTTGTCGACCGGCAGCGATTCGCCCGTGATCGTCGCCTCATTCACCGAGCTCAGGCCGTTGTCCACCTCGCCGTCGGCGGGGATGTTGTCCCCCGGACGCACCCGGATCCGGTCGCCGGCCTTGAGCTCGCGGACTTTGACCTCCCTCTCGGCCCCCTTGGGGTCGAGGAGGTTGGCCTTGATCGGAGTCAGTTTGATCAGCGATTCGATGGAGGCCCGGGCTCCCAGCGCCGTTCGCGTCTCGACGAGCTCGCTGAGCAACATGAAGAAACCGATAAGCCCGGCGGCAATGTACTCGCCCGTGGCGAAGGCCGCGACGATGCCGAGCGCCGCCAGCTCATCCATGTGTGACTCGCCGTGAATCAGGCTATGGATCGCATGGACGATGATCGGTGCGCCCAACAGGATCGCGCCGAGCATGGCAAACAAGTGGGTATTGAAGCTTTCGGCCCCGTAAAAGAGCCGTCCGATACCGCTGTTGATCAGCAGCACGCCGCCGGCCAGGGTGCCCAGCAGCGCAATACTGACGCGCACCTGCTTTTCGCGCGTCTGCTCGGTGCCAAATTCCTCTTGGAAGTGTAGATGCTGATGAGCCATAACGTTCTTCTCTTCTCGAGAGTCTTGATCGCAGCGACGGCGTTCGCGAGCCGGCTGCCCAGTCCATCGTTGTCCTCTACTGTGTCCCCTTCGGCTTCAACGCGGGATCCCGATTCACCAGAATCCGAAACTCGTGTTCCCTCGCCTCGTCGGACTTGTCCAGGACGAATTTCTCATCCGCGTTGGTCAGGACCTCCTGGATCGCGTCGAGGTAGATCTGCCGCAGCACAAGCTCCGGTCGCTTACGATATTCCGGCAGAATGCTCGTCATATAATCGGCATTGGCCTTCGCCGCCTCGACCACCTTGGTTCGGTACGTCTGGGCCTGTGCAAGCTGATCCTGAACCTCGCCGGCTGCCAGGGCCCACAGGGCCTCTCGCTGCTCTTCGTCGGCGTTCTCGTCCTGGATCGTCTGATACAACTGCTCTGCGACGCGGCCGGCCGCATTGGTCAGCGTCTTGTCCGCATAGGTCCGGGCCTCGCTGAGCGCCTGGCTGCTCTGCTGGCTGGCCTGCACGTAGGCATTGAAGGCCTCGTCCACCTGTTTCGGCCATCGAGCCTCCACTAATTGCACCGACGTCACGCGCATGCCGCTTTCGATCGCGTCCAGTCTCTCCTGGACGAGCTGCATCACGTGCCGACGGATGGTGTCGGCGCTCAGAATCGCCTCATCAATGCTGTACTGAACGATCGCGTCAACGATCGCGTCCTCAACGACGCTCTTCAGCAGAGGCGTGACGCTCTGCGTGATCACATCGACGTAGACCTGGCCGGGCCGAACGTCCCCCACGTGGACATTTCTGAAAAACTGCTCCACGCCCGTGATCTGATAGTCGATCTGCCACTTGGTGTGGACGATGTTATAGTCACGTCCTTCGCCCTGCCCGGGGCGCTGCGCCCCGGAAGCGATAGCACCGACCGCCGCACTCACCGGCCTTCTCCGGCTTCCCGTAAGACAATAGCCTTCCTGGAGCGGGTCGAGCTTCTCGGGCGGCGGTCGCCTCGGCCTGACCCCTTGGCCGAGGATGTCGTCACGCGTCTCCTTGTACCAGAAGGTGTTGACGGCGAGACTGATCTTCTGCCCGACCGGGATTTTTACCAGTTCATCGATCGGATACGGGAAGATCCAGTGCCAGCCGGGCCCGAGGATCATCTCCTCACCGACTCCCTTGATCTTGCCGAACCGCAGGACCAGCGCCTGCTCGTCGGGCCCTACCGTCTTGAACCCGGACGCGAGAAAGGCGATGACCAGGATAATCATAATGACCTTCAGAATCGCGAAACTGATCCTGAGGGCGTCGGAGAGCGACTTGCCGGCGGCATCCAGCTTTTCGCCCCCTGATTGAAGCGCCTGAGACGTCTGCGGCTGGTCTACCGTGTCATGTTCATGCTCGTGTTCGTGTTCGTGTGCCATGGCTCTTTGCCCGTGATAAGCTCGATCTACCGTTACCTGGCCGGCTGGTTCGGTTCCAACGACGGCATCTCCCGCAGAAGCTTGAAGGGGTCGGTGTCCGCGGGGATAACAATCGTCGTCCGCTCCTTCAGCGTGGTCTTGAGAGCCTCGAGATTCCGCAGGAAGATCGCTAACTGCGGGTCCTCCTCCAGCATCTCATAGTACCGGGCCGCGTCCGCGTCGCCCTGCCCGCGGATGCGCGTCGCCCGGGCGTCGGCCGTGGCGAGAAGCACGTCTCGCTTCTCATTCGCCTCCGTCCGAATCTTGAGGGCGTCCGCCTCTCCCTCAGAAAGGATGGCGGCCGTCTGGCTCTGTCGCTCGGCCTTCATCCTTTCGAAGACTTGCTTGGTGATATCGGCGCTGATCTTCAACTGCTTGATGCCGAGCGTCTTGATCTCGATACCGTAATTCTCCAGGACGGGCGCCTTCAGGTCCGCAAGCATATCCGCCTGGATCTGATCGAACCGGATCTTGTTGGGGTCGCTGTTGACGAATTCGCCGAACGCGTGCCTGCCGATGATGCGGTTCTGCGTGTCGTTGATCTGACTGCGGAGCTTCTCCTCGGCATTCGTGATCGTCTTGACGGCGTTGAGGAACTTCAGCGGCTCGGCCACCCGCCAGACCACATACGTGTTGACGATGATCGGGACGCGTCCGGCGGTCGTGGTCTCACTCAATTGGGCCGGCTCAAAGACCCGCATGCGGGAATCGAACCGGTGCACCTGCTCGATCGGTGTGGGCCACTTCCAGTACAGGCCCGGTTCGGTCATCTCCCGGACGGGCTTGCCGAAACGCGTGACGAACGCCGATTCGGTCTCGCGAACCTGGAACGTCACAAGATAGACGGCCATCACAAGGAAGATGATGGCAATCAAAATCGGAATCGCTATGTTCTTCATAGTCCGCTGCTCTCCTCTAAGCCACCGATGTCATACAGACTGGGCGTGAGTTTCTCCTGCACATCCACAATGACAACCTCTTTGTCGTTCGGGTCGGCGGCCACCACGAACTTGCGGATATCTTTCAGAGCCTCTTCCAGGACCGCCAATCTCTGCTCGCGTTGGTAGATCTCCGGCGCAGCGCGATAGGCCTTGAGCTGCCCGGCGAAACGCTCCCCCGTGGCCTTGGCCAGAACCTCTTTGCGGTATGCGTAGCTGTGCGCGTCGCTGAGGATCTGGAAGATGGTGCCCCGGGCCTCTCGGAACGCGACATCGAACTGCTCGCCCAGACGCTGGGCATCCTCCGTCCGTCGGGCGGCTTGTGCTTGCTGGTATTCGGCGGCCAACTCCGCCAGCTTGTAGGCCTTCCCGACGGAACCGACGAGTTTGCTCAAGGTCTGGTTCAGCTCGGCTTCGGCCTGCAGGACCAGAGCCTGCTGTTGCTGCACGGCCCCGATCACCGCCTGGTAGTCCGGGACCACTTCGACCGGCGGATGAACTCCTTGCAGCCCCACGAAGGCAATCTCGACACCGAGCCCTTCCTCGTCGGCGGCCTGCTGGATCCTCTCCATGAGGACCTCTTTCGCCCTGGCCCGGCCGGCCCCGAGCAGACTCTCATCCCTGCCGCCCGACCGCAGTTTGGTCTCATCAACTTCGACCTGGGCGCTGGCTGCAAACCGCGCCAACTCCCGATAGCAGATGCTCTCAAGGAGCCTGCCGGGATCGCTGTGATTATAGACGTAATCGTACAGGTCCCGGATTCGGTACTGAACCGGGATGTTCGCCTTGACAAGGCTGACCGGAACAGCCCTGGCGTCCAGCCCCTCACCAGCCTCCCCGACCGTGTATTCACTGGCCACAAGAAGATCATGCTCCTGTTCGTAGTGGGTCGTGCCCCACAGGAGCGACTGTTCGGGGATCACCTCGCCCGTGTCCGGATCGGTCTTCGGGACATATCCGATATAGAGGTCCATCACTCGTTCGGTGGGATGCACGTGGGCGACGTCAATCGGCCAAGGCAGCTTGAGGTGAAAGCCGGGCCCGATGAGTCGGACCTGCCCGGCGCGATCCAACGGGCTGCCGAAGCGCTCCACGATCGCCCCTTCGTCCGGTGCGACCACCACGAGGCAACTGGCAAGATAGAGGGTCAGCACCGAGAAGAGAATCAGGGGCACGATGGCCTGCTCCAAGAGCTTGTAGAACCACGTCTGGGAGACCTGAAAGCCGAACTGATAGTCGATGGCGGCAGCCACACTGCGGAAGACCCCGCCAGGCTCGTTGATGATCCCCAGGAGCCGACTGTCGAACGCCGAGCGGCTGTACTGGCCCTTGAGCCTCGGACGATAGACGTCGAAGACGAGGTTGAACGCCGTCTCGACCCCCAGGACAACGAGTAGCGCGGGAATCACGTAGTCAATGACACTCAACACGGAGACAATGTGGAAATGAACGAGCGCCAGGGCAATCGCCAGAACGAAAGACACCAGGGCCACGGCGAGAAGGAAACTGCCTCCCGCACGCAGCGGCTTCCATCGAGATTCCGCGGACATCCCCGTGGCATAGCGCGAGAGGAGAAAACTGACGAAGGCCATCGAGGTCATGATGATCGTGCAAGCCAGCGGCTGCTGGGTCTGCGCGTCCTCTGCGGCCGGGATGCTCCGGAACAGATAGATGCTGATGCCGATCTCATAGGCGGCGATCAGGCCGGCAAAGAGGGGAATGAACCATTTCTCCAGGACCGCCAGACGCCGCTGGGCCGCCGCGAACACCGTGGCCTGCTCGCCTTTGGCCTGGAAGATTGTGGCCGAGCTCTTCTCCCGGGCCAACTGGCTCATGTCGAGCTTTTCCTGTTCGGCCAGGCTCCGCTGGTGGAACTGAATGGCCAGAACCAGCCAGATGAGGGCCGCCGCGAGAAGCTGCCAGCTCACGGCGAAAACGGCGAAGAACCCGCTCCACCGGCCGAGGAAGAACGCGATGCCGAAGAAGATCAGGCTCAGGACCAGCGATACCCAGGCGACCTGTTCGGGGCGTTTCGAGGATACTGCCATTGGCGACTCTACTCCCTGATGTGAACCTGATACCGGCTCACCGAGTATATCTCAGTACGAACTCAAATCCTTTACAAACAAAGAGTCGCGTACTATAACACCAAAAACGACTCCGGTGTAGTGACAACCGTGAAAAAACGTTTCAGATTTCCGTTCGAGAGCGGCGAGTACCTGGCCGGCTATGCCTTGGGTGAATGATGTATAAACTGATAGCAATCGCGAAAAACACCTTTGTCGAAACCCTTCGCCAACCGGTCTACACCGTCATCATTGCAGCCGCCCTGCTGCTTTTTCTCATCAGCCCGTCGTTAGCGATGTATACGATGGACGATGACAACAAACTGCTGCGAGAGATAGGGCTTTCTACGCTATTCCTGACAAGCTTGTTCGTAGCAATCTTTTCCGCCTCCGGGGCTGTGGCCGTCGAATTGGAGAACAAGACGATCATGACGGTGCTCACCAAGCCCGTGCAGCGTCCGATATTCATCGCGGCCAAGTTCGTGGGGGTGGTCGGGGCGGTTGCCCTCGCGCATTACCTCTGTACGGTCGGCCTGTTGATGGCGATCCGGCATGGCGTCCTGGAGACGGCTTCCGACACGCACGACTGGACCGTCATCGGCGCCGCCGCGGCGGTTGCTATCACCACGGTTCTGCTCAGTGCGTTCTTTAATTACGCCTATGACTGGAAATTCACGTCGACCGCAGTCGTCGTGGCGGCGATTCTGGCCACGTTTGCCGTGGTCTTCCTGGCCCTGATTGACCGGGAATGGCAGTTCAATCCCGCCGAGAACGGGATCAACACGCTGGATATCTACGGCTCAATCCTGCTGTTCTTAGCGGCGGTCATCATCGCGGCCCTGGCAGTAGCCATCTCGGCTCGATTTAACGTCGTCGTGACCCTCTCCGCCTGCGTGGGGGTGTTCCTGCTCGGCTTGGTCAGTGATTATGTCTTCGGGCGATTTGCGGAGACATATCTGTGGGCGCGAATGGGTCGGTTCCTGATTCCGAATCTACAGGTATTCTGGATAAGCGACGCAATCTACGAGGGGACGGTGGTGCCGTTCAAGTACATCCTCATCAGCGCTTCGTATGCCCTGTGCTATGCGGCCGGTATCCTTGCCCTGGCAGTCGCTTTGTTCCAGCGTAGACAAGTAGGATAGCCCATTCCGCCGCCGCCGGAATCTCACAGTAACCTGTGGAATCCGGCAGACTCGCGGGAACGCCCTCGCTATCGGCCTGGGGCCCCTTCGAGCCGCCGGCCCGGAGGGTTACTGCCCGTTGCCTTTGAGGCTTCGGATCACGGCGATTTCGTCGCACTCGTTCTGTTTCGGGCAGCGAGCGCAATCGCTCCAGACCTTCATCGGCAGTTCCTCTTTCTTGACGACCGTGAACCCGGCCCCCTCGAAGAACTTCGGCTCCAGGGTCAGAGCGAATACTCGCGGGATGCCGAGCCCGACCGCCCTTTCCAGGGCCGCCTTCACCAACGCCGTGCCAATCCCCTGACCGCGGCCCTCCGGATCGACCGCAAGGGATTTGATTTCCGCCAGGTCCGACCAGATGACCTCCAGCGAGCAACAGCCCACGATCTGCCGGTCCCTCTCAACCACCAGGAACATCTGGAGATTCTCATAGACCTCGGCCAGAGAACGAAAGAGCATCTTGTCGTGCTCGGCGTAATAGTTGATCAAAGCAGATATCGCTTTGGCATCGAATACTGTGGCGTTGCGAACCTTCATGCCCAGGAGTATAACGGCCGGCAATTCTTTTGCAACGGGCATGCGCATTTCCGCTCCACCGCCGTTCGACGGCAAAAATGTAAAAAACACTGGAAAAACAGTCGGCCGTCACTAAAATAGCGCAGATTTACATTGGGTGGTTTGAGCGTCTATGAGGTTCATACTAATAGATAGAATCGTTTCACTGGAAGAAGGGAAAGCCCTGACCGCAGTCAAGAGCGTGTCGCTCGCCGAGGAGTACCTGGGCGACCACTTTCCCACGTTCCCGGTGCTGCCGGGCGTGCTGCTCCTGGAAGGGCTGATCGAATCAGCAAGTTGGCTCGTGCGAAAGACCGAGGACTTCGCGCACAGCATGATCTTGCTCGAACAGGCCCGAAACGTTAAATACAAGAGCTTCCTGGCGCCCGGCTCACAGATCACGTATACCGTGGAAGCCAAAACGATCGAGGACAGCATCAGCAGGTTCTCGGGCTACGGCACCGCGGAAGGACAGAGGATCGTCGAAGCCCGATTCGGGCTGCGACACTTCAACCTGTCGGACCGGCGCCCTGCCCTGGCAACGGTCGATGCCCAGGTGATTGAAGGAATGAAGAGCCGGTACGGCTTGCTCTCGCAGCAGAATTAGGACAACGTCAGCCAAAGGATGTCAAAGGACTATAGAGACCGGAGGTAGCAGTAATCATGGCCATGAGTCGGGATGAGGTTTTTCAAAAGGTCCAGGAGGTTCTGGTGGATGCGCTCGGCGTCGATGACGACGAGGTGACCGCCGAGGCCACCCTGATGGGAGATTTGGGTGCCGAGAGCATCGACTTTCTGGATATCGTCTTTCGCCTGGAAAAAGCGTTTGCGATGAAAGTGCCGCGGGAGGAACTGTTCCCGGCCGAAGGGCTGCTGAACGACCCGGAACTGGTCAGCAACGGCAAGCTGACGGACAAAGGGCTGACGGAGCTCCGCGAACGAGTGCCTCATACGGACTTGACTGAGTTCGAGAAGGACCCCGACATCAACAAGCTCGCAGACTTGTTCACCGTCAATGCGATCGTCAATTACGTGGACGGCCGGTTGAACGCCGCGTAATCGACGGGCATTCGTGGCGGATCATCAACGGCAGGATTGCGCAAGGTCAACCTGCCGTTCCTTTTGACGTGAGTTCCCATGCGTTGGATCTGGATCGACAAATTCATTGAGTTCCAAAGTGGCCGGCGGGCCGTGGCCGTCAAGAACGTGACACTGGCCGAGGAGCACCTGCACGATCACTTCCCCGGGTTTCCCGTCATGCCGGAGTGCCTGATGATCGAGGGGATGGCGCAAACCGCCGGAATCCTCGTGGGAGAGGCGAAGAACTTTGAAGAGAAGGTCATTCTCGCCAAGATCAGCAAGGCGGTCTTTTTCGATTTTGTCGTGCCGGGCGACAGTCTCCGGCTGGAGGCACAGATTGGGACCATTTCGCCGGAAGCGGCCAGTACAAACGGCCGAATCACGCGCGAGAACCAACTGATCGCGGAGATCGAGCTCATGTTCAGTCACATCGACCAGAACCTGGCGGGCAAAAAATTTCCTGAAGAGAACTTCGTGTTCACGGGAATGTTCACCTCCCTGCTGCGGGACGTCGTTCTGGAGAGCACGCCGGGCGATTCACCACGGACGGAGCCATGCGGATGAGCTCAGCACGTGTGGTCATAACCGGCCTCGGGGCGATCAGTCCGCTGGGGTTGACGGCGGAAGAGATGTGGGCGGGCCTTTCCGCCGGTCGCTGCGGCATCGGCCGCATCAAGGCCTTCGACCCGACCGGCTTTCCCTGCGAACTGGCAGGCGAGGCGCCCCCACACCGGGTCCAGGACCACGTCCCGAAAACGTCCCGAAAAGCCGTCAAGCTCATGTGCCGGGACATCGAGCTGGCCGTCATCGCCGCCCGCGAAGCAGTCGTCAGCAGCGGATTGATCACAAAGGCAATTGATCCCGAGAACATCAGTATCGACCCGACCCGCACGGCAATCAACATGGGCACGGGCATGATCAGTTGCGACATGGTGGAGTTGGCGCCGGCCGTGGCCGCCAGCGTCACAGACGGCACATTTGACCTTCGCAAGTGGGGAAAAGACGGACTGGAGCTCATCACGCCCCTGTGGCTGCTCAAGTACCTGCCCAACATGCTGGCATGCCATATCGGGATCCTCCACGACATCCAGGGCCCGAGCAATACGATTACCTGTGCGGAGGCTTCGGCGCATCTGGCCATCGGCGAAGCGGCCGAGGTGATCGCGCGTGGCGACGGCGACGTCGCCCTGGCCGGAGCCGCTGAGGCAAAGGTGAATTTCATCATGATGGTCCGGCAGTGCCTGCTGGAGCGGGCCGCGTCGGGATGCAACGATGCGCCGGAAACGGCTTGCAGGCCGTTTGATGCGGACGCCACGGGATCGGTGTTCGGCGAAGGGGCGGGGGTCGTGGTGCTCGAAGAACTCGAACATGCGAAGGCCCGGAACGCCACGATCTGGGCGGAAGTGGCGGGCATCGGCCAAAGCCACAGTATCAACCGCCCGTACGAGAAAATGGAGCCGGACGGCGCCGGCATTCGAATCGCCGTCGAGAAGGCGATGGACGATGCGGAGATTGGCCCCGAGGACCTCGACTTGGTTATCCCTCACGGCACTGGCATACCGTGTGACGATTTGGCCGAATCGAGAGCTCTTGAAGCCGCTCTCGGGTCGGCTGCGCGGACCGTGCCGGTCTGGCCGACGAAGAGTATGCTGAGCACTACCGGCGCCGCAAGCGGGGCACTGGATGTAGTGGCGGCCGCACGGGCCATGGCCGAAGGCCTGATCCCCGCCGCGAGGAACTACAGCAAAGCGGCCGATGGATGCCACCTCAACGTGGTCACCGAACCGCGCAAAGGCCCGATCCGACACGTGCTGTGCTGCAGCTACACATACGGCGGACAGACGGCGGCTCTCGTCCTGAAGGCTCACGATAAAGGTGCGACACAATAAATGAAGACGCCGAAGGTCAATGAACGCGTGGTCATAACGGGAATGGGCGTCGTCTGCCCGCTGGGCAACGATGTCGATACCCTGTGGGACGCGATCCTCTCCGGACGCAGCGGCGCCAACAGGACCACGGTATTCGATGCCTCAACGTTCCCCACCACGTTCGACGCGGAAGTCAAAGACTACGACTTTCACAAGTGCGTGCGCAATCCCGACCGGCATGAAGGATGCAGCCGAGGCTCGGGCTTCGCGATCGGCGCGGCCGTACAGGCCTGTCGCCAGGCCGGGATCGAGGTCGAAGCGGATGCGCCGGCGGACGGTGTCGACCGCACGCGGATGGGCATCTACCTCGGCGCCGGCGAGGGCTCACTCGATAACGATGCGTTCTTCGGCTGTATCATCGCCGGATGGGAGGCTGAGCAACACCAAATGGCCTGGGAACGCAGCACCCAAAGCGCCCTGGCGAAGATGAATCCCGTTCGCGAGCTGGAGCAAGAACCCCACATGGCGGCGGCTCACGTGGCCATGGTGACAGGGGCGAGGGGTCTGACCCGAAGCTGTCTGACGGCGTGCGCCGCCAGCACGCAGGCCCTGGGCGAAGCCATGATGTTGATCCGCAGGGGCCATCTCGACGTCATGGTCGCCGGCGGATGCCATTCGATGATCCATCCGCTGGGCCTGATGGGCTTCAATCGGCTGACCGCCCTATCGACCCGAAACGACAGCCCCGAGACCGCATCGCGGCCCTTCTGCGCCAGCCGGGACGGCTTCGTACTCGGCGAAGGGGCCGCCATCCTCATCCTGGAGTCGCTGACTTCGGCTCGCAGACGCGGCGCCAAGGTCCTGGCGGAGTTAGTCGGCTACGGGAGCAGTTCCGATGCATTCCGCGTGACCGACATGCACGAAGAAGGACGGGGCCCCGCCCAGGCGATGCGCGCCGCACTCGCCGATGCCGGGCTGACTGGCCTCGACATCGACTACATCAACACCCACGGGACCAGCACGTCGGAAAACGATCACATCGAAACGCTCGCCATCAAGACGGTGTTCGCGGAGCGGGCCAGGCAAGTGCCGGCCAGCAGCGTCAAGAGCATGCTGGGCCACCTGATCGGGGCCGCCGGGGCGGCCGAGTTGATCACCTGCGTGCTGGCAATCCGGGACAACATCGTGCCCGCGACCATCAACCTGCATGACCCCGACCCCGAGCTGGACCTCGATTACGTGCCGAACACGCCGCGCAAAGTCCCAGTCAACACGGTGATGAATGAGTCCTTCGGGTTCGGCGGACAAAACAACGTCGTTATCGTAAGGCGATTCCCGGAGGCAGAGAAGACGTAGGTCTTGCAGGTCCGAGCGGATCTGTTCTTTTTGAGACGAGAGACCATGATTGACATAAGACAGGTGCGAGACAATCCCGAGGCCTTTATCCGGGCAGCGAGCGACAAGCGTATCGACGCGGATATTCCCAGATTGCTGGAGATCGACGGCCGGCTCAAGGACGCCAAAGCTGCCCTGCAGGAAATCGCCACCGAGAAGAATCGAATCGGCAAATCGGTGCCGAAGCTCTCGGGCGAAGAGAGAGAGGCGGCGCTGGCAAGACTCTCGGAACGGAAACAGCAGGAGGAAGAGCTCCAGAATACAGTCAAGACCCTGCAGCCGGTGTTCGACGCCCTGCTTCTGCAGGTGCCGCAGCCTGCCGACGCCGAGGTGCCGGTGGGCAAGGACGATACGGAGAACGTGGAACTCCGGCGCGAAGGTGACGTGCCAGTGTTCGATTTCGAGCCGAAGGACCACGTGCAGTTGGGGCTGGCGCTCGACATGATTGACGTGGAGCGAGGGGTCAAATTAGCCGGCACACGCAATTACTTCCTCAAGGGCGACGGGGCCCTGCTGCACTGGGCGGTCCTGCGATTCGCGCTCGATTTCATGGTTCAGCGGGGGTACGTGCCCATGTCCGTGCCGCTTCTAATGCGGGACGAAGCGATGATGGGGACCGGCTACTACCCCGGGTCGGAAGAGCAGACGTACCGCATGGAGAGGGACGAGCTGAACCTCGTGGGCACGGCGGAAGTCCCGCTGACCGCCTATCGCATGGGGGAGATTCTCCCGGCTGAGGAACTACCGCTGAAGTACGTGGGCCTGTCGAGTTGTTTCCGGCGGGAGGCCGGAGCGGCGGGCAAGGATACCTACGGGCTCTACCGAATCCACCAGTTCGACAAGGTCGAGCAGGTCGTGATCTGTCGCAACGATGTCGAAGAAAGCAACAAGTTCCACGCCGAGATCCTGGCCAACGCTGAAGGGGTGATGAAAGCGCTGGAGCTGCCCTACCGCGTGGTGAACGTCTGCTCGGGCGATCTCGGCCGGGGCCAGGCCAAGAAGTTCGACATCGAAGCGTGGATGCCGTCTCGCAACAGCTACTCGGAAACCCACAGCGCGAGCAAGTTCTATGAGTTTCAGGCACGAAGGATGAACCTGCGATACAAGGACTCCGAAGCCAAGAGAAACGTCTTCTGCCACACATTGAACAACACGGTCATCGCCTCGCCCCGCATCCTGATCCCACTCATGGAGCTGCACCAGAATGCAGACGGCTCGATCACCGTTCCCCAAGTGCTTCGTTCCTACATGGGCGGCAAAGAGAGGATCGCCCCGCGCACGTAGCCGCAACCTGCCTACCGGTGGCGACAGGGCTTGCCGCCACCCGGCGCACGCGTGCTTTCCTTGAGGCCGCCGTGCCCCGTCGGCCCGCGCAGATTACTCCTCCTGCACCTTTTCAGCGAGTTCTTCGGCGTTCTGATCCATTCGATCGCGCATGTCACCCAGCTTCTGCTGCGTGGCTTCGATCTGCCTTCGCGCCTCGTCCGACAGGGTCTCACCATCGTCCACGACAAACGGTGTAATGAAGACGATCAACTCCTTGTTGGCCAGGGCCTTCTCTGTGTGGCGGAACAGCCCTCCCAGCAGAGGAATATCGCCGAACAGAGGGACCTTCCTCAATATGTTGCTGTTCGCCTGGAAGAGCATGCCGCCCAGCATAATGGTCTCTCCATCGGCCACGATCATGTTCGTCGTGCTTTCCATCTCGGTTCGGACCGGCTGTTCATTGACAAGATCGTTTGTCAACTGAGAGAGCTGGACGTTGATGATCATGTCCACGTTCTTCTCCGGCGTGATGCTGGGACGGGCCCGCAGCGTCATCCCGACACGCTCGAATTCAAAGGACGAGGTGGCGCGACCGCCCGTATCCGACAAGGAGAAATCAGTCTGGAAGGCCACCTTGTCGCCTCGGAAGAAGCTGGCCTCTTCATTATCCTTCGTCCACACGGTCTGCTCGTTGAGCACCTGGGCGTTGATCGTCTTGGCCAGGAAATCGATGAGGACGTTTATGTTCGTCCCCGCCTGGAAGTCAAACGACCCCCGCTCGACGGTGGCCAGGAGGTCATTGAGCACCATAACGGCGTTTTCCTCCAGATTTCCAAACGCGGCCGGATTTGAGGCCAGTTGGATACCCAGGGACGTGAGATCCTCGTGATCCACCGTCATGACGACGGCCTTGATCATGACCTGCCGTCCCGGCACATCCAGTGCGTCAATCGTCTTCTTGATGTTGGCTTGAAACTCCGGCGGCGCCAGAACCAGAATCGACTTGCTCCGGGGGTCCGGAACGAAACGGACCCGGCCAATCACATTGCTGATGGGTTCTTCATCCAGCGTGCGCCGCGCCCCTCGTGACCACCACGGGGTGTATTCGCCCGCGGTGTTCCCACCGCCGCCGCCATCGTTTCGGCCGCCGCCCCCACTCTCGCCGCCGCCGGAGTCCTCCATCGAGTACTCGCTCAGGCCGCGCTGGGTGCGCCGGATCGGCGCGACGGTTCCCGGTTCGTTGAACATGGCGTTGAGCCGCTCGGACAAATCCTCCGGGTCGGCGTACTTGAGCTGGACCACATCCGGAATCTCGGCCATCTCCTCCCGATCCAAGTCGTAGACGAGCTGCTCCACGACGTCGTACGCCTGGGGGATCTTGCTGATCACGATGATCTTCTTCGTTCCCGGGACCTCCTCAAAGGTCAACTGACCGTAGAGCGGCCCGATGATCTTCTTCTTTTGGTCGCCGAAGTCATCCCAGAAGAGCATTCGCATAAACGAACGCGAACTATCTTCACCTTCCTCCGTGAAGAGTCGGGTCAGCAAATCCGCCATCTGCACGGGGTCGGAGTTCTGGAGTGTAAGGATCCTCGGCTTGACGGCATCCACGTCCAGCGGAACATCCCACTCCTTGATCTGCTTCTCAATCTTGCGCATGTTCTCCGGCGAAGCAATCACCGTAACCTGGCTCATGGTGGGGAACGCGATGACCTTCACCGTATCGGACGGGCTGCGTCGGCTGGACGAGCGGTAGTAGTAGTAGCTGTATCGGCTGCGCGAGTCGGTGTCCTCCCCGTACAGGTTGTCAATATTCTGCTTGATCTGCTCCGGATCGGCATGTTCGAGATCGAAGACCTTCGTCTCGAACGTTCCGGCGGGCATATCGATCTCAGCGATGAGCTGCTTGACCATCTGTCGGAGGTCCGACCGGCCGAAGATCATGATCTGCCGGGATTGCTCGAGCGGCCGAACCAGCACACCGGGCGTGAGCTCGGTGCCCGGCATATCATCGAGCGCATCTTCAATGCGGCTGGCCACCTCGCGCGGATCCGCATAGGCAATGGCCACCGTCTCGTACTCCGACCGGACCGGTTCGGCCACATCCAGCTTCAGGATCCACTCGTGAATCTTCTTGATGTCCTCGGCGGAGCCACTGGCGATGATCCATTTGCGTCTGGGCTCCGGGATGAGAATGATCGGGATGTCCCCCGCAGCGATGACAACGGACGTCGCCGCTCCCGTTGCGTCTTTCCCCCCGGACCGACTGGAGGGCGGACGGCTGGGCCGAGAGGGCGGAGACGGTCGGCCACGGTAGGATGATCCGCGTCTTCGGCCGTCGGGCGATTCCCCGAGCAGCATTCGGAGCAGTTGGACGATCTCCGCCGGATCGCCGTACTGGATCTCGAAGATCTCCGTGACGGTCTTTCCCGCCTCCGGCACGTCGAACTGAGCGATGATCCGCTCGATGCGCAACAGGTTCGAGACTGTGTCGATCACGAGCAGCGTGCCCGTCGTCTCATCGGCGCCAACGTGACCATACTCCCCCACGAGCGGCTGGATGATCTCGCCCATCTGTGCCGGAGGATAGTGCTGCAACGCGAAGAACTTCTGGACGACCTGGTCCTTGTTCTCGAAGGCCGCGAGCGGCTCGTCCGCGCGAACCGTCGGCACAACGCCCAGCCTCGCCTCGGCGAGCGGCTTGAGGAAGATCGTATCATCCTCCTCCTCAGCGACGTAGCCTTTCATCCGCAGGGCGCTATAGATCTTCCTCAGTGCCTTGCTTCTCGGCAGTTTGTTCGGCGCATAGATGGTGATCTTCTGCTTCATGGCCTCATCGTCCGGGATCACCGTCTTTCCGGTCCACTTGGCGATCTTCTCGATGATGCTCTTCATCTCGACATCTTTGAGGTTGATCGCCTCCAGGGGGTCGTTCGGGTCCTCCGGCGGCGCGTTGGGTTCGGCCGCTTCGCCTTCGCCGGCCGGCCGATTGGGATCGCCATCCGGTTGATTGGGTTCGGCCGGCGCATCTGCCTCGCCGGGAGCGTCGGGATTACCCCGCTGGGACTCTTCCTGTGCCGACGGCTGCCTCGCCGAACGACCCGAACGCCTGAGTTGAGCACTTGCTGTTCCCTCCACCGCGGGCAGATAGGAGGTAGAACCATGAAAACCGACCCACCCAGTGATCACGGCAGCCGCGGCGAGCACCGAAACCCACATGACTATCTTTGACCGTGCCAATTTCGTCACCTCATTTGTAATCACGTCATACCTTCTGCTTGCTTGTCAACCTCCGTCGGCTCCATTGGGCTCAGAGACGGCCTGCCCCACGCTCTGCTCGCCCACCGCGTTCGGTTCCTCGGGCGCCGCCGGGGCCTCCTCTTGTGACGCCCGGCGTCCGGCCCCGGCCCTCGCCCGCATTCGGGCCAGGGCTGCCTTCCGCTGCTCTTCAGACATGTTCTCCCACTTCAGACGCATCTGCTCGCGCTCTTCTGGAGAGAGATTTGTCCGTTGAGTTCCTGCGCGTTGACTGCTGAACCGCTGGCGTATTCGCTCTCGGAACTGCTCTTTCTCTTCTTCGCTTAGCGAAGCCATCTTCTCCAGTATCTGCTCTCGTTCCTTCTTGATTCTCGCTCTCTGCTCTGCGTCGTCCTCGGTCTGTCCCGAGCCGGGCTTGCGGAGCGAGGCCGCCATTTCCGGCTGCGACGCCGTATCGTTGGCCTCGGTCACAGTCTGAGGCTCTCGTTCGGAACGGCCCGTTCGCGCCTGATGGATCAGCAAACCGACTACACAAACACTCAGGAACACCGCGGCGATAACAATGATGGATACAACTGTGTTGGAAAGCTTCATACAATCAACCTCTCTAAAACCATATCTACCGTCGCCCTCCAAATCGTTCACGCATCTCGTCTCTGACTTTCTGTCTTTCTTCCGGGTTCATATTCCGCCATTGGCCCCGGAGTTTCTCCCTCTCCTCCTGAGACAGGGAAGACGGGCCTTCGCGCATCGGCCCGCGGCGCGCCCCCGTGACAACCACCGGAGGGCCTTTCGTTGAACCGGTTTTCCCGGTCCGAGGTCCCGGCCGACCGGACCGCTCACCCGAACCATCGGTCCCAATCGGAGCGAAGTCCTTTTCCTGGCCGTCCCAGGCGATCCTGACCTTGGTCGCCCCGACGGAAAGGACTTTCGCGTCAGCCACACTGTCGCCGGCCTTGTACCATTTACCGTTGATGAGCGCCTCGCTGCCCAGGATCCCGGCAACCTCACGCACCGGATGCTGCTTGGCCGGAGCGGAAACGAAAAGATTCTTCTTCTTAAGCTGCTCGATAGAAGCCTTCGCCTGGGCAATCGGCTCACCCAGACTGTTGGCATCGGTATCATTCGAGTTCATTACCCTGGCAGTGGTGCCCTGCGCCTCTTGTGAGGTCACAAGAAAAGCGGCCACTTTCAGCAGGGTCAGGGCTCCCAACAACACGGCGACGCCAAACAGCGTTTTCGCCAGCGGTTCGGTCGCGTTTTTACGGAACTTGATTCTCATAGCCGCATTTCACTGTGCGGGCGACGCCCCGGCACAGGATCCTTTCCTACATCCGCTCGAGGGCCTCGACGGTCTGTTCCTTTTGCTCGTCATCCATGTTGTTCCATTCCTCCTTCCGTTGCTTCTTCTCCTCGTCGGACAGATTGTTCCAATGTTCGAGCAATTTCTCCTTCACTTGCGGCGACAAGCTAATGCCCATCCATGCAAACGGATCGTCTTCTGCGGGCGCCGCCGGTGCCTCGGCCTTCACGGCTTGGGCCTGCGTCGCCGGCTTCGGGGGTGAAGGATCCTCCTTCCTGGCCGGCTCTCTGGCCGACGGTCGAGGCGACCCGGAATCCGCCGCGGCCATCGGCGGGAAAGCCTTCTCTTTGCCGTCCCATTCGATCCTCACCTCGGTCGGTCCAATCTCGAGGATCTTCGCATCGCCGATCTTGGCGCCGACCTTGTACCATTTCCCCGAGATCAGCGCCTCAGCGCCCAGGATCCCATCGACCTGCTTGACGGGATGCTCCTTGGGCGGCTTCTTGACGAACAGATTCTCCTGCTTCAATGCGTCGGCCGCCTTCTTAGCCTCCTCCAGACATTTCTGCAAATCGTTAGGCTCAGTCACCGTGCGAGCGGAGGCCGTAATTCCCTCGACCCGCTTGCGCTGTATGTGAAAAGCTGCTACCTTGGCGCAAGCCAGAACACCCAGCAGTATGGCAACGCCCCCCAGGATCAGCGAGGCCCACTCGTTTCGCGTTCTATGACCTATTCTCAACTGCATACCGCAATGGCTCCGCCTTCTGCACCTGGGAGAACATCACTCGACAAACGTGCTGACCGTAAGCTCGATCTCGATCTCTTTTCTCTTGTCCGGCGGCTGTTTCGAATCGCACTGGATGCGCAATTCCTCCACGCCGACCAGATAAGGATTCTCCTGCGCATTCGCGAGAAAGGCCAGCAACTGGTCGAACTTGCACTTGCCCTTAACCTTGACCTTCAATACCTTGTAGGGGACCGCCTTCGTCCTTCTGGTACCGAGGATCTGCAGCGGTTCGCTGTTGATCCCTGCCTTCTTCAACTGTTCCAGCAACGTATCCCGAAACAGGAATTTTTGCCTGTCCTCCGGCTGAGGCAGTTCGAAGACGGGCACGATCGACAGCAGCGCCGCTTGCTTCGCGCGGTCGGCCTCCACGTCCGCCAGACGGCTCCTGGCCTTCGCCAGAGCGGTCCGGGCCTCGCCCCAGCCCTTGAGCCAATCGGCGCCTAAGGTAAAGGCGAATATGGCCACGGCCGCAATCACGCCGATCTGGATCACCCGCTTCTCTCGTTCGTTCAGTTTCCTTGCCATTGTCCCTCTTCGTAACGGTCTATAGCACGGCGTCTTTCTTCGTGTAGTTCTTGTAGTGGAACGTCATCGTAAACTTGATCTTCTTTGTCTTGGGGTCCCGCGTGGCGTTGGGGATCTCGACATCCGCGATTCCCCTCTGTTCGCGCAGACCATCCTGGAACGTGTACATCTGGTCCATGTTGCCGGCCTGCCCCATGATCGTCACGGCTTGCCCTTTCTTGAAGTACAGGCTGTCCAGAGCAATGCCGGCGTTCTGACCGGCGCTCAGGTCCGCGAGCAATTGCAGGATGTCCGGTCGGTGGCGAGCCACGGTCTTGAGCAGCACCTGGCGCTGTCGGGCCGCCTGGAAATTCGGGTCGGCCATCTGGGTATCCAGTCGCTTCGCAAGCGACACATCGACGGAACGCCACACGATGAGCAACAGGACCAGCATGACCGCCGCCGCCGCACCGGCCAACACGACGGAGTTCCAGATCGACTTGGCCTTCCGCTCATCGCTCTCTTTGATCCGCTCGAAGAGGTCCAGAGTCTGGGTGGGCGTTTCCAACGCCGCCATGGCGAGGCCGAGGGGGACGCGATACTCGTAGACGTGCCGCATCTCAAATCCCGACGGCATCCGGACATTGTGAGCCCGCGGCGTCGTGGCCCTGGCGTGCAGACCGGCCGCACTCAGCGATTCAACCACCCGGTCGATCACCTCCGTGCCGTCGGAGAGAACGAGCACGGGCCAGTCGCTCGATTCGTTCCAGCCGAATGTACCCAGGATCGTCCTCATATCCTGTGCGAATCGCTCCATCACCTGGCCCGGCGCGGCGTCGTCGTTTGATGACGCAAGGTGATTCATCCCCGTATCCAGCACCGCCGCGTGGGTCACCAGCCCATTCTGGACCAGGCACACCTGCGTGTTCTCCGCACCGAGACTGGCAATCAGCGCCTCCCGTTCGCGATCGGAGAAGAAGTCCCGCCACGCCCTTGCCGTTCCCTCACAGGAAAGGAGAATGTCGTTCGGTCTGAAACTGCGAACGCTATCGGCAAACCGCAGAAGATACTCTCCTCGCGCGGCGGCAATCGTGATATCGATCTTTCCGTTTGTCGAAGGAGTCGTCCGCCACGCCACCTCGATCTGGTCCGACGGCAACGGCAGCAGCGATTCGGCCTGCATCCTCACAATCGCGGCCATCTCGTCGGCGCCCACGGTTGGTACACTGATTCGGTAGAACGCGACGCCGGTGGAGTCAAGTCCCACGACCGAGGCCGGGTATTTCCTCTGCGATTCTCCTCGCCCGTCGGCGCTCGTCGCAAAACCACACGCCGCCGCAAAATCAGTCCACGTCCGGCTGTCGGCCGGCAGACTTCTGGCCCACAGGATCTCCACGACGCCGTCCTGCTTTCGCACCTCAACGGCTTTGAATCGCGCATCCTCTCGCGCGGCGGCGACCACGGAATGCGCCGTTCTTGCGGTTTTCTCCATCAGTAGTTAGCTCCCTGATACCAGTATAGAATCGCACAGGGCGATGCACTTCGATCCACGACGCATTCGGTCCGCAGGCTCGCCCCGCTAACATCCGCCGTGGCCAGGCATTGAATCGTGAACAGGTCCGAGCGAACGGTGATCCTCTCGGCGATCGTCTTGAACTTCTCAACGCTCATCGACTCCTTGTCCATCAGGTCCGCGATGCTCTGGAACCCGTACAGCAGGCTCGACCGGTCCGCAATCACGGTGAGAGCAAGCTGCCGGGCCTGCTCATCGCCTCCGAAAAGGGCCGTGAGGACCTCCTCGCCGGCCGTGTTGATGTTGATCTTTCCGGGGATCTTCTCCTCGCCCGAGATTGTGATCCGATCCGCAATCTGGTTGAACGTCGAAAGGTCTACGGGCTGGGCCTCATTCTCATTGCGACCCGAACTGTCATCTTCGGTGCTGCCCGCATCGCCTCCTGCCTGCCTCGGGCTTCTGTCATTGATGATATCGGCGATGCTCTCGTAGCCCCCGCCCCGATTCTCGACAATCCACTTCGCCTGCGAGCTGCTGATCTGAAGCTGATTCTCGAGCTGCCGCTCGTCGGCCTCATTGATGTTGATCCGCCGGTTCCCGTCGGCGTCGACGTTCCTCTCATACGAATAACAGGTCAGGTAGGCAATCCATCCCTCGTCGAGGTACTCGTCGCCGTTATCCGCCGGAGGACTCAATTCACCATCCTGCTCGTTGTAATCAAGCAGGCCGTTCAGGTTCGTGTCCTCGCCGTACAGAAGCTCCTCGGTGACCCCCTTGACCTGAAGCAGCTCCCGGATGGTTCTCAGAAGGCCGTTGCGGATGGTATAGGGAATCGCGAGATTCTCGTAGTAGCCTGCCTCCGCTCCCTCATCCTGAGGCGTATCATTCCTGTCACGCCAGTCGAGAATGGCATCGACGATATGCTCCTCCATGTAGGGCAAGGCCATCAATTGATCCCGGGTCACCGTATTGATGTTCAGCTTCCCCGCTTCATCAACGACGCGGACACTGTATTGACAGCGTTCCAGGCCGATGTCGGTAAGATCCTCGTCGTTGTCGCTCCAGAGGTCCAGGAGGCAGTCGCTGTCCCGAAGATCTTCGTTCAGGATGGCGATCGCGCTTTCCGTGCCGGCCCGACAGGCCCACTTGCAGCGCACCTCGTCCGCCGCCGCCGTGGCCATCTTCATGTCCAGCCGGCTCGTCTGGCTCACCATGGCAACGATGGCCATCATGACGGCCACCATCCACAGCACCGCCACAAGCACCAGACCTCTGTTATTCCTGATCGTCTTCATTGTCGTTCAATCAGCCATCCTGCTCGCCGGGAACTCAGCGCTCGTTGGCATTTCCGGGACCGCGGTTGTTTGGAGCCGAACCCTCAACGGGGGCCGACTCGCCCGCCGGCTCCTGTGGTTCCGACTCGTTCTCCGGGCTTTCGCCTTGGCCCGAGGAGCCGGCCGAAGACTCCGCCAGGCGCGCAAAACTCACCGTGACGGTCTCCAATATGAGATCGGTTCGCCCCTCAGGACGTGCCGCCAGTGTGACCTCGACGAGCTGCGGGATCGACTCCATCTCCTCGGACCATTCGCTGCCCCACTGCTCGCCGTCGAAGAACCGGATATTGAAAACACTGATGTTCTCCGCAATGGCCGTCAAAACCCCGCCCGGGCTTCTATCTTTATCCGGATTGGGCCACAGCCGGCGGAACAGGACCATGCTCTCCTCGCCCGGTTCGGCCGGCAATTCCTCGCCCTGGCGGTCTGCGAGGAGGTACTCCACCTCGTATACGTCTCCCTCCGGCTGATCCGCCCGCGCTTTCGACCGACTCACCGTGTAGAACGTCAGATAGGCCGGACTGCTCGTTTCCGAGCCCTGAGACACACCGATGAGCTTCATGTTCTTGGGATCCGGATCGCGGTACAGATTCGCCAGATCGTGAGCCAGCATCCTGGCGGCGAACCGAACTTCGGCGCTCGTCTCCGTAACCTGATGGACCACGTGCGAGCTATCCACAATGGCTTTCAGCGCACCGACAGCCACCAGCGCGATGAAGCTGCTGATCGTCGAGGCCACAAGGACCTCCGCCAGAGTAAAGCCTTTGTTTGTTCTTGCGCTCATCGTATCGGCTCTTGTGTCCCTATGTCGAGGACAAGGCTTGCACCGTTCAGCATGGTTTGCACCGTCATGCTATACGGTCGTTTTCCTTCCATCCAGCTCACGGTGATCGTTATCAGGTAGAGACTGTCGGTCCCTTCGTACTCCGTGGTCACCTCCCATCGATAGCCGGGGTCGAATTCCTCGAACAGCCCCTCCATCTGCCCCGCCTCGATGAATTCATCGATGCCTGCAAAATCGATGAGGGTCAACTGTCGTTCGATTAGCGAGGCCGCCACTTCGTAATGCCGGTTCAGACGGGTACTGGTCAGGGCATTGGTGCTGATCGCTCCGAGCGTCAGGACCGCACCCGAGAGAATCATGCCGGCCACCAGTGTCTCCACCAGGTTAAAGCCGCTATATCTTGCTTTCCCCATCTGGTTCATTGTACATCCAGATCGACCGATGCCATTCTGACATTGTCCGCCGTACCTTCGTACATCCTTGCCTTTCCGGTGGCGGCGACCACCGCGACCGTGTAGTGGCTCTTGCCGTCGCCGATCTGAACGATCGCCGATTCGGCGGCGCCGTTGGGCAGAAAGAGGATTCTCTGCGATTGATCCCCTTCGTCCGTCTGTTCGGCCGGTTGTATCGCGATTCGAATATCCTCGAGTTTCACGTCGCCCTCGAATTCCACCGGCCGGCAATACAGGTCTTTCACAATGATCTTCTCGTTCTGGCCCGTCTCGGTATTCACACGAGTCGTCGTCAGCCCAAAGCCCTTGCCGCCCGCATCCAGTTGCAGCTCGTACGGCCGCTGCCGCTCGATGGCCATAATGCGGGCATAACTGGCCATTTGGAGGAACTGGCGAGCCGTCTTCTCCACGAGCAGCCGCTTGTAGGTGCCCACGTAGATCCCGCCGCCCACGCTGCTGACCAGCGCAATGATGCTGATCACAAGCAGAAGCTCCGTGAGCGTAAAGCCCTTCGGCATACAGATGGTTCGGATGGCTCGACAACGTCGCCACATTGGCTCAGACTCGAAGCAATTCAATCATTGATAATATCGGCGTTCTCTCCTTCGCCGCCCTCCTGCCCGTCGGCCCCGTAGCTGATCAGATCGAGGCTGCCCGGATTGTACTGCCCCTCGGAGAAATACACGTACAGGTTTCCCCAGGGGTCTTTGAGCTGGCTTTCCTTCAGATAGGGGCCCATCCATTTCTCTTCCAGCCCGGGCGGCGCAATGAGCAAGGCCTCCAGGCCCCCTTCCGATTCATCGGGCAGTTGCCCGCAGTCGAGTTGAAACCGGGCCAGCGAATCCTCAATGATCGTCATTTTGGCCTTGGCGATATCCGCCTTCGCCTTGCCGAGCCCCTTAAACATGCGCGGGGCGAGCAGTGCCGCCAGCATGGAAATGATCAGAACCACGACGAGCAGCTCAACCAGCGTGAATCCGGTTCTTCGTTTCGTTCGCCTCATCCAACGGCCTTTCGCATGAAGGTTGAAAACCTGTCGTATCTGCACCCATATCCCTGAACCACGATGTGCCAGCCTACAGGGTCCCGCCACCGAGTGACATCATGACGATGGGCAACAAGGCGGCGGCAATAATGAATCCGATCACCAGGGCCAGCACGAGGATCAACAGCGCGGGAAAAATGGCCATGAAACGGTTGATCGCCGCATCGGCATCCGTGTCGAAACTATCGGCGGCATTCAGCAGGAGCTCATCGAGCTTGCCCGTCTGTTCGCCGATGGCGACGATCTGCACGAGCAACGAAGGAAAGTAGCCCGACTGCTCCAAAGGATCGGCAAGCGATTCCCCTCGCTTGACCTTCTCCGCCACGTTGTCAATCTCCCGGGCCAGCACCTCGTTGCCGAGCGTATCGCGGACGACCGCAAGCGATTCGAGGATGGTCACGCCGCCCTGAGTCAAGGCGCCCAGCGTCCTGGCAAAACGGCCCACCGCAATCGTCCGCAGAACCGACCCGAGAACGGGAATCCTCAACTTGAAAGCGTCCCATTGCAGCTTGCCGGCCGTCTTGGCCCATCTTCGCAACATATAGAGGCCGGCGACGAGAACGACCAGAACGGCCCATCCTCCAAGACTCGTAAACAAGGCGCGCATCGACTGACTGACCGCCTGGAGAATCCTCGTGGGCAAAGGCATGGCCGCCATGCCGATATCGACCGTAGCCAGGATTCTGGGCAGGATCACGGTGACAATGATCGTAGCGGAGACCAGGCCCAGACACAGGACCAGGATCGGATAGGCCGAGGCCGTCTTCATGTTCGTCTTGACCTTCTCTTCCCGGCCCAGGATCATCGCCAACTGCGTGCTGGTCTGTTCGAGAATCCCGCCCGTCTCCCCCACGCGGATCATGGACAGGTAGAGCGGACCGAAGACGGTCTTGTGCTGGGCCATGGCCTCAGAGAGGGAGTTGCCGGAACTGACGGATTTGGTCAGGTGCTCGAACATGCGCTGCATGGCCGGTTTGCGCTGCTCCTTGCGGATCAGCTCGAGGCAGTTCAGCAAGGGAAGCCCCGCCCTCACGGCCGTGCTCAGTTGCGTGGTCATGGTCAGGACATCCTTGCTGGAGACGCGCCGCCCGCCGAAACGAGGCAGCCCCGGCAGCTCGAAGACCGACGTACGCTCCGTCACCCCTTCGCGCCCCTGTGCCTTCTCGATCAAGTCCGTGACGAAATGGCCGCGACCCGCCAGCGTGGCTACCGCACTTCTGCGATCCGCCGCCTCCACGACGCCGACAACGTGCGATCCCGCCTGGTCCACTGCTTTGTAGGAAAACTGGCCCAAAATCCACTACGCCTTAAAACCAGATCTCAACAATCTTCCAACGGCGAGTTCCGGTACAGCGACGCTCCAATCGGCTAATCATCCTCTCCGATCGTCTTGGCGACCCGGAAGACCTCTTCGGGCGTCGTGTCCCCCTGCAGCACCTTCTCAATGCCATCGTGCACCATCGTGATGTGATCCGCCGGGGCTTCCTTGACGATTTGCTCCGTGGCCGGGCGGGCCGCGATCAACTCGCGCAGCCGCCCGGTAATCCGAAGCAACTCGAAAATGCCGGTTCGACCGGTCATCCCCGTCTGGTTGCAGTAGTTGCAGCCGGCGCCATGCCAGAACTTCACGCCCTGCTCGAACTTCGCGGAGCCGTTGAGACTCTTCAGAAGGTTTGCGTCCGGCTGGTACGACTCCTTGCACCTGGGGCAGATCCTGCGCACCAGACGCTGAGCAAGGATCGCCTCCAGCGAGCTGGCTAACAGGAACGGCTCAACCCCCATATCGATCAACCGTGTCACCGCACCGGCCGCGTCATTCGTATGAAGGGTTGAGAAGACAAGGTGTCCCGTCAACGCCGCCCGGATGGCGATCTCGGCCGTCTCTTTGTCCCGGATTTCGCCCACCATGATGATATCCGGATCGTGCCGCAGGATGTGACGTAAACCCGTGGCAAACGTCAACCCTCGCTTCGGATTCACCGGCATCTGATTGATGCCTTCGAGCTGATACTCCACCGGATCCTCAATCGTGATCATCTTGACCGACGGTGAATAAATCTTGTTCAATGCGGAATACAGCGTCGTCGTCTTGCCCGAACCCGTTGGCCCCGTGACCAGCACAATGCCGTGCGTCTTCCTCAGGCACTTTGCGAAACTCTCGAGGGTTTGCTGGTTCATGCCGAGATCGTGCAGGTTGATCAGCGATGCCGACCGGTCCAGCAGTCGCAACTGGACGGCCTCTCCGAATACGGTGGGCACCGTCGAGACGCGGATATCGATCTTCCCGCTCTTGCCCATGAACTCAATATGACCGTCCTGCGGCACGAATCGCTCGGCAATATTCATATTCGCCATGATCTTGATGCGCGAGACGATCGCCGCTTGCAGCCGTTTCGACGAGGGGGTCTTCTCAATGAGCAGGCCATCAATCCGGTACTTGATCTTGACGTCGTGCTCGAATGGTTCGATGTGAATGTCACTGGCCCGGGCATCAATGGCTTCGAAGATGATCAGGTTGACGAGGTTCACCAGAGAGGGCTCGCGCGCCAATTCATGAAGCTTGGCGGGCGAAAAGTCGCCGTTGCCTGAATCGTCATCCGCTCGCGGCTCGGCCGGCGCCAGATCGTCCAGCATCCTCGCCACATTGCTGCCATAGAATCGCAGCACGGCGTTCTCAAGCTGGGTCGGATCGGCGTAATATCGCTGGACGGGGCAACCGGTAACAAGCCGAAGGTCCTCCATCACCTGCGGCTGAAACGGGTCGGTCATCGCCACAGCCAGGCGACCATCCTCCCGCCACAGGGGCAGAATGTTGTATTTGCTCACCAGTTCGGCCGGCACCAGGCCGATGACCTCGCCGCCAACCGACATGCTGGAAAGATCGATTTTTTCGATTCCGGCCTGGATGGAAAGCGCCTCGCTCAATTGGGCCTGCGTGATATAGCCCAGTTCGAGCAGAATCTGCCCCAGTCGACGGTGTCTTGCCTTCTGTTCGGCCAGAGCGATACCCAAGCCGGCCTCATCCAGGTAAGCCCGTTCGCACAGCAACTCCCCTAACCTCTTCTTCCGAACCACTTGACCGCCTGAGTCCATCCCCATGCAGCAACCTCAACGCCAAGGAACCTTAAAATCCTAAGTCTACACCAATCAACAGGTTATGTCAAGGTTTCATCAAAGGCGGGGCCGGCTTTCGTGCTCCCGCACCTCCGCCAGACGAATCGCACTCCGCGTATCATCAGAACCGGGTGACCGACCCCCGCCCGCAGAGGTACTTGGGAGACCGTATGCCCCGCGTCGGTGCAAGGCCATACAGAATCCCCCCTTAGCCATAGGTTCAGACGCTTCTTGACATTCGTTTGTTACAGAAAAATGGAATTTTTGCCACCGCACCGGGGCCCGGCTCACCGGCATGACTCGCCGGCAATGGATTCAATCGCGAAAGAGCCCCGAAAAAAATTGTTTGACAGTCTCAAGTCCTGTGGTGACAATGATATGCAGCGCGGTGCGTTGCTGGAGCGCCTTCGGGCGATTTGCAGCGACCGTCAGAACGGATTGCTGATGCGCCCGGGCGGCTTGTACCGCAACATGGCTGCCATGCTTGCGGCGGTCGGGCTCTCATATCGGCCTTCTGGCCACGGGTGAGAGCCAACCACCACGGAGGAACAAGCAGGCACGGACAAGCTGATAACAGACGGGCATTTCGCTGGAGGATAGGCACGGATGCTGATATCCAGGAAGGAAGCAGGTAGCGGCCAACTGAAAATCCACTATCTGCCGGGGGGCTGTTTGGCCATTCGCCCAGTCTCAGACCCAATCGGCTGGATGCAGGGGGTGTCTTTCTCTCCAAGGGAACGGGGGCAAACCCGCCTTCGACAGTTTGGACGCATTTGTCGGCATGCATAGGGAGGTGGCGTCATGAAGTTGGAGAAGAGGCAACCATCGGGACGCGAGAAAGATGAGGCGTCCACGAAATTGCTCGAGAAGTTGCGCGAGCAGCTATACTCCTCGAATATCTCGACGGTGCGGCAGAGTGCCTTCCATCTGTCGTGGATGCAGGAGGATGGGCTGGAGATTCTCAGGGAAGCGCTGCTTGGCAATACGCCGCGCCGGGCCAAGAGTGCCGCCGCGTATGGATTGCGGAAAATGCGGGGCAGAATGCGCAAGCAGGCGGAGGAATCCTTGATCGAGGGGCTGGGCAGTCCCGATCGCGCCACGGCGGAGACTTGTCGCAACGCACTCATCGTGCTGAAAAGAGGTAAAACGGCCCCCAGACGTCCGTCCAAGTCCAAAGCCAGGGGTGGGAATTTCGAGATCAAAGAAGTCCCGGGCAAGGACCGCCGCAGGAGGCAGCCACAGAAAGGGAGAAGACCGGACGACCACATGTCCTCCCGCAGACGCTGAGTCCTGCCAGCCGGCCGTCGCCCGACGACGGCATACACCACCGCCCCCCAGTCCCTCACCCATCCAGATATCTGCGTTCCTCCATTGGATTTGGGACGTGTGCCCGCAAATCCCGAATTCAGACGCCATGTTCCCGAAGACGAGAGCACTCACGCGCGGTATCCTTGAGTCCTCACCCGAGCCAAGGCGAGCCCGCAAGGCGAACATCGGCGCTCACAGTGAGGCCGTTGCTGATACAATCAGGCGACGCGGAGCCGGCTGGACTTGCACGCGTTGACAGAAAGGCGGTAAGATCGGTCGGTCGTGTGTATCTTTATGCGATGGAGGTATAGCTCGGATGAACGCATTGAGAGTATCATGGGCGATGCTTGCATTGGCTGGCCTTGCCGCGCCGGCAAGCCTCCGGGGCGACGAATCAGGCCGGTTCCCCCGTGAGACGCCGGTTGTCAGGGTCTATCGACAAGCCCACCAGGCTGTTGTGAATATCTCGGGCGAGCAGACGGTGTCGCAGCGGATGTGGCCGCAGTTCCAGCGACCGGGGTTCCCGGACTTCTGGGGGCCACGGTTCGAGCGGCAGGTTCCCGTGCTCGGTTCCGGCTTCGTCGTGCATGAGGATGGCTTCATTGTCACCAATGCGCACGTCGTCGAAGGGAGCAATCGCATCAAGGTGGTGTTCAGCGACGGCCGGGAGTTTCAGGCGAGACCCATCAGCGCCGACACCAGCAAGGATTTGGCCGTGCTGGCCATCGAAACCGACCACAAGCTGCCCTATGTCGATCTCGGCCGCAGCAGCGACCTGATGATCGGCGAGACCGTCATCGCCATCGGCAACCCGTACGGCTATTCCAACACGGTGACCAGCGGCGTCGTGAGCGCCGTGGGACGTGACATTCGGGTCAGTGAGGGCTACTGGCTGCGCGGCTTGATTCAGACCGACGCCCCGATCAACCCGGGCAACAGCGGCGGCCCCCTGCTGAATGTCAACGCCCAGTTGATCGGAGTCAACACGGCCATCCGGGCCGAGGCCCAAAACATCGGTTTTGCGATACCGGTGGACACGCTCGTGGATAACCTGAGCCATATGTTGATGCCGGAAAGCCTGCGCCGCGTGCGCCTGGGGCTGGCGATCGGACGCATGCAAACCGCGGGCCAATTCCGCGGCTTGGTCGTCGACGCGGTGAGCAAGGACAGTCCGGCGGACGACAAGGGCATCGCCCCGGGAGATCTGATCCTGGAAATCGACGGGCGCAAACCGCAGGGTGTCATCGACTTTTACGTCGGAATGATCGACAGGGACGTCGACGAGCCCATTCGCCTGACCACCATTCGCCCGGACGCCGCCAATGCCAAACCCCGCAGCGTGGAATTGGCCATGCTGCCCCGCCCCATCCCGGACGGCCGCCGCCTCGCCGGACAGTATTTTCAGATGGATCTCTCCGAATTGACGGCGGCAGTCGCCCGTCGGTTCAACTTCGAAAGCGCGTATCCGATTCTGATCGTCACTGATGTCGATGCCGGCGGCGCCGCCGCCCGCGCAGGCATAGAACCCGGGGACCTGATCCTTCAGATCAACAACGCGACCGTCCGGAACCTCACCGAATTGTCCCTTGAAATGGAGAAGATAGCCGCCGGTGACGTGGTCGAACTGAAGATACTGCGCATCGTGATCGGGCTATTCGGACAAATGGAGAGACGATTCCTGATCCGCATGGAGGCGCGCCCGCAAAGCGTACAACGCCACATGCTCTGACGGGCCGTGCGCCCAACGTCCGGCCCGGGAAGAAATTCCCCTGCCTCGTCCTGATTTTCCTTGACATCCTCTCGCGGCAGGGTCATAAGGCATTCGTATGGCGTTCCCTCCACGGAGGAGGTTCCGCCAAGAGCCACCAATGGATGGTGCGCATCTCAAGGACGACGGCGTATCGGTACTCAACGCCCGTGAGGTTGTCCGACGTGAACGATGCCGGACGGCCGTGACAAGGAGGTAGGGATGTGACCGCACGAAGGCATTGGGACGCTATGTGCGCGGTGCCGCGTGGTACGGCTCCGGGCACACCCTTCATTCCGACAGCACTCACAGCGGGCTTCTCTATCAGCCCTTGGCCGAGGGGCTTTGCGCGTGTAGCACATACTGGGGGCTTGTCCCGTTTCGTCGCACGGCCGACGGAAACCCTCCGTCCTTTTCTCAACCGAACGAACCCGTGCGTCTTCCATCAGCTCGCTGCCTGGGCCGCGGACGACCGCAAAGCCCACTCAAAGGCGGCTGGGACGAAACCAATTCTTGGAATGTGGGGTACTTGGTGAAAGGAGACAATCATGTCAAGGAGGAATGTGTGTATCGGGTTGATGATCGCCCTATTGGCAGCCGCCGCACCGGCTGGAGAAATCAAAACCTATGATTGGCCCTGCGGATACCTTCCGCAGGAAGTGGCTACGATTCCCGTGGTCATGGACGTGGGCTTCTGGGTCCAGATCCTGAACCAGGACGCCGTCATCAAGCTGCACCAGGTGAAGATACGCACCTATGAAGGCTGCGTCGATCTGATCGTGCGCTGCAACTTCGATCTGACGATGAGTTGCTCGATTGTGCCCACCGGTGCGATCGGGGGCAACTATTCGTGCTCCGTGCAGAATGCGGACATCGACGCCCCCGGCAGCACGGCCACGCTCTGCGCGAAGCTCACGAATGCCGACCTTCGCGGACGGCCCGGCGGCAGCAAGAACGTGCACGTGGCGACGGTCACAGTCAAAGTCGTTCCTCGAACCTGACGTCCGATGGTATCGGCCATCCTCAGCGGAGCACGCAGGTTTGGAATCCGGCGAGGACCACGAACGTTTCGGAGGTTCTCGTCGAGCCTGATACGGATTCACACCAACCGGCAGAGGGCGGACAGGGGTTGTCCGCCCTTTGTGCTCATCACTGGGACGGCTGCCTGCACCGGCAAGACGTTTCGACCTCCGGCTGCGGTCAATCCACAAGCCGGCCTCTCAACCGCCTCACAGCGAGTGCCCCGACGACGACGATGAATACAGCGATGTAGGCCAGATCGCCCATGAGACTCAACTCGTACCGGCTCGTACAGAGGGCCCGCACCAAGCGAACGGCGTGCGTCAGGGGCACGATCTCGGCCACAATCCGAACCGACGGCGGAAGGCTGCTCACCGGGAAGACCACGCCCGAGAAAAAGAACATCGGAGAGATGAAACCCGTCAGATAGAAGTTGAAATGGTTGATCGTCTTGACGAACGAGGTCACCAGCAGCGACATCGTCGCGAACATCATGCCCGTCAGGAAACCGACGAACGGCGCGAGCAGACCCTCGGGCAACTGGATGATGCGGAACACGGTCAGCACGCACAGCACGGCGAACGAAAAGAAGAAACCCTTGGTCCCGGCCCAGAGGATCTCACCGATGACGAGATTGTTGACCGTGATCGGGGCCGCCAGCATCCCATCGTACACTTTCTGGAACTCCAGACGGATGAACGTCCCGAAGGTGCACTCAAAGGCGGACGTATACATCGCGGCGGTCACCAGAAGCCCGGTCCCGAGGAATTCGATGTAGGGAAGCCCATCCATGGTCGCGCTGATGTATCGCCCCAGACCCAATCCTACGCCCAGGAGGAACAGCACCGGCTCCAGAAACGGCGGCAGACCGTTGCTCAGGAGATTCCGCGTGTAGACGCGCATGTGGCGGTACCAGACGCTGAAGAGCCGCCGGGAGAGCCTGGGATACGCGATCGGATCACTGCTTCTCATTGAGGACCCTCCCCGTCGCCTTGAGGAAGACGTCCTCAAGCGTGGACTGCCTCAGGTAATAGGGGTGGTCGGCCAGCCCGTCCGCAACGCCCTTGAGCTCCTCGATGTTGCCCGCGTAGAACCGCAGCGTTCCCGCGGTGCGATCCAGACGCACGCTTTCCGGCAGGTCGGCCTCTCGAATGGTCGGCGCGCCGTCCGTGACCGTCACCTCCAGCACGTACGCTTCGATATTCTCGGCCAGCAGCCTTCGCGGGTTGTCCTCCAGGACCTTCCTGCCCTTATCCATGATGAGGACCCGGTCGCAGATCTGGAAGGCCTCGTCCATGTAATGGGTGGTCACTAAGATGGTGGTACCCTGCGCCCGGAGCTGCCTGAGCTTATCCCAGATGAGATGGCGCACCTGGGGATCCAGGCCGGTGGTCGGCTCATCAAGGATGAGCAGTCTCGGATCGTTCAACAGGGCCCGAGCGATCACCAGCCGCCTCTGCATGCCGCCGGAAAGCTCCTTGATCTTGGCTTCGATCTTCTCGGACAGTTCGAGAAAACCCAACAGCGCTTCAATCCGTTCCCTGGCGAGCTTCGCCGGCAGGCCGTAGAACTTCGAGTAAATCATCAGATTCTGGATCACGTTGAGCTCGTCATCCAGGTTGTTCTCCTGCGGCACCACGCCCGAAAGATACTTGATGGCAAGCTCGTCGCGGGCCGGATCGTAGCCGAAGATATCGATCGTCCCATCCCGGCCCTCGTCCCGAGTGCTCCTGCCGTAGACCATCTTCATCATGGTCGTCTTGCCGGCACCGTTCGGGCCCAGCAGCCCGAAACAGGTGCCCGCCTCGACCTCGAAGCTCAGATCGCAGACCGCACAGAGCTTGCCGAAGCTCTTGCTGATGTTCTGTACTTTGATAACCTTCATGTTCGAATCACCGAATGACCCATCCCACCGCCCGGACACACGCTGCCTCCGGCACGCACGCACAGGAACCCTGCAGAACGTACATACGCCTCCATCTACCGGGCGGCTCAGAATTCCCGGCGTATTTTACACACTCTCGCCCAAAACGCCACGGGAACGTGTCAATCCGCCTGTAGTTACCTGCGTTTCAGAAGCACCGTGGGCGGGAGATTGCTTCCCCCGCCTTCGCGGGGACAGGCTTTGCTGCGCTCCTCGCAATGACATTGGCTCGTCCCCGCTGTCATTGCGAGCGAAGCGTAGCAATCTCCCCGCCCGCGTCGTCGCACGACTCACGCAATGCGGCACCCATGGTCACTCAATGTCCACGGTCTCGTCGAGGGGCATGCCGAGCCTCTTGAACCGCTCGGCCCGGCTCTTCTGGTCGCCAACGCAAATCTCACGGGCCAGCCGGCCGACGGTCAGTGCGTGCCGGCGCGGCACGACGATGACGCCGTCGCCGTCGGCCACGATTACGTCGCCCGGAAAGACGAGCACGCCGCCGCAGTTGATGGGGAAGTTGTACGACTCGGCGATCAGCCGCCCGGGGCGGACCCCGCGCGTGCTGTAGGCGTTCTCGCAGTAGACCGGAATCCTGCCGGTCTTGATGATCTCGTCGGTGTCTCTCGCCCCGGCGTTGGTGACCACGCCGACGACGCCCTTCTCCACCCAGCCGAGGCTGTTGTTCGAGCCGATGAAGCCACACTCCTTCACGCCCGCCGCATCGATCACCGCCACGTCCCCCGGACGGGCGACCTTGAGCCAGGCGTCGGGGGCCCGCCCGTACTGCTCGGACTTGAATTTCTTGAAGCCCTCCAGCGAGGAAAACGAGTCCTGCCCGACCCGCACGTCGGTCGGCACGTGGCGGACGGTGATGGCGAAGCCCACCACGCGATGCGTGAACTTCTCGACGTCCCGCCACAGCGGTCGAATCCGATTCTCCATCAGCCCGATATCCTGCAAGCCGATCAAGTCCATCCCGTCGCAGACATCAGTCAGCCGCAGGTCCTTGTACAATTCCAGAATCTCCTTACGTGCCGCCTCGCTGTCGTCAAAGCTGCGGTTCTCCAGCAGCCTCACCCCTTCCGGCGTGACCATCTTCGCCGCCCGCCCCGACTCTTGCGTCCGCACGCTCACGCTCAGCAGCGAAATCACAGCGACAATCCCCAGCCCCCTGCTCACGATCCGACCTCTTGCCCGTTGCTCCATGGAAGTCCCCTTTCATAACGAATGCAACTCCAGCCATCGGCCCGCCAGCATACCCGACCCGCCCCGCTGTGGCAAAACCCTCCCCGCCGAACATCCGGACGTGAGAAACCTGCCCTCATGAAGCGATACTCGAAGATGCAACGGTCGCCCGTGGCGTTTGCGATTCGCACGAGACCTTCGTAAGTGGCTGTCTCTGCCCTATTTCGCTTGACAAACGGAGAAACCATCGTGTATCATTGTTCATGAAATCGGGATGTTTGTGGATGGCGGCAAGGCGGGCCGGCAAATCCACTCAGGTGTCTCCAGGGGACGGCACGGCAGCCGAATCCTGTCGTAGGAGGAGAAGATGACCGAGCAAAGACGCTTCTCAGACTCGCCTGTTTCGTCGCTCATCGCGACGGCGGCCCTCGCACTACTCTGTGCCTGCGGTGCGGCGGTCGCGGAGATCGGGCCTGTGATGTGGGTCTGTGACACAAACCGCAACCTCTACACGCTCAACTGCTCCACAGGCGAGACGGAGTGGATCGGAATGACGGGCCAGATCCTGACGGATATCGCCTTTGATCCCTCCGGCCGGCTCTTCGGGATGGACGCGCACCGATTCTATGAGATCGACCCCGACGATGCCTCCCTGACGCAGATCGGCCAGACGCGCCCGAATTGGGGAATGAATGGACTCGTCTCCGATCCGACGGGAACGCTCTGGATCGCCAGCCCATTTACCCTGTACACCATCGACCCGGCCACGGGCGAGCTGACGGAGAGGTCCGACCTGGCGGGCCATACGACTGCCGGCGACCTCGCCTTCGACGCCGAAGGCACGACCTTGTACCTGACGACTGCGATGGGCGACATCGTCTCCTTCACCGTGGCCGACGGCGAAGTACAGAACCGAGACGCGCCCACCCTTGTCGGAAACATGGAGCTGCCCCCGCTCGAGTACGCCTACGCCTTCGACAGAGGTCCGGACGACGTCCTCTACGCATACACCAACACCCTGAGGCTGCTGAAGGTCGATCTGGACCCGTTCGCCGTGACGACGCTGATCGATAGGGTCACGCCGGACAACTTCCCCCCGCCCCACGTGATCGGCACCACCTACGGCGGCACTTTCCTAATCCCCGAACCGGCAACCGTACTCCTCCTCAGCCTCGGCGCTCTGGCGATGCGAAGGCTCAGACGCAAGAGCGTCTGACCGGCAAGCACTACTTGGACGCCTCTGTATTCTCAGTGCCGATGCAGTAGATGTTCTTCATTCCGACGAGGAAGAGTCGGCCGTTTGCCGCCGCCGGGGAGGGGTGATTGCCGTCGCCAAGATCGTTGACGGCGAGGATCCGACACTCAGGCCCCGCCTGAACGACATAACTCTTGCCGGCGTTGGCGAAGAACAGACGCCCCTTGGGGTCCGCAATCGGACTGGCCCAGGTGCTTGATATGCCTTGGAGACGCTCGGAATACATCTCTTCGCCGGTGGCCATTGCCCAACACTGCAGGAAACCGGGAGTGCGCAGGCGATACAGATACTTCCCTACCACGATGGGCGAACTCAGCGCTTCGCCTCTCTGTGTGATAGTCCAGCGAATGTGTGTGCTGGAGACATCACCCGAGCCGGTCGGATCGACAGCTACGCCCGTACCGCCCCGGCCATCGTCAAAATAGACGAGGCCCTGCCCGTAGGCCGGTGAGGATGCGTCTCCTTCGCCCCGGCACCACCAGAGGAGCTTTCCGTCGGCCGGATCAAGACTCTGCAGGGCATCGCCCGCCTCCTCCATGCCCGAGGCCACCAGAAGCATCTGGCGTTTGTCATGAACCTGAACGATCACAGGCGTGCTGTGCCCGAACTGCATTTGAGGGAGCTTTCTCTCCCATCTTACCTCGCTGCTGGTTTTGTCGAAAGCGACGACGCGCGAGTCTTCTTTCTTCGCCATGGCGCAGAAGAGGATAACGGTGTCGCCATAGAGGATCGGGCTGCTGCCGAGCGTGACGTCGAAGGAGTAGGGAACGAGTGGCTTTCGCCACGCGATATTGCCCTGGAAATCTATCGCGGCCAGCACCGATGAGGCAAACGCACAATAGATGAGCCTGCCATCGGTGACGGGTGTGGCCGCGGCATAGCCTCCGCCCGGCCCGCTGCGGAAATCGGTTCGCAACCAGGGTCCGGGCGGCACGAGCGTATCCCAGAGTAACCCGCCGTCGGACGTACGATAGCAGGTGACATGATGCTCCGGGATGACCTTCTTGCGGTCTTCAACATCGGCCGGCCAGTTGACCGTACAAACGATGACCGCATGATCCCAGACGATAGGACTGGCGTGCCCCTGGCCAGGAAGCGGCGAACTCCACAGCACGTTTTCATTTCCAGGGCCGCCCCAGGCGACGGGCAGATTTTCTTCCGTCGTGTAGCCAAGACCGGTCGGCCCGCGGAAACCGGGCCAGTTCGCTCGGACGAGGGTTTGGGACGTTAGAAGAATCCCTGATAAGATGATGCCGAATATAGCCGATTGGCTGTCGAACAACGTGATGCCCATCCTGAGATACCTCGTCATGTCGTATTCCCGGTGCAACTGGTCTGCTAACGGTCTGACTTTCCACCGACAAACAGGTATGATTATAGCACTGGAGTAGCGCACTTCCAACAGTCGCTGTGGCCGTCGGCGAAGGCGCCGTTCGTGCCGTCCGCGTGCCGGACGAACGCCGGGCACCACTAGGTCAACACGAATTCCCTGAATTACAGTGGCGTCCCCGGAATCCCCTCTCCCGTCCGCTCAGCCCGCTCGCGGAACCTTCCTGAATAGCCCCCAACTGCGAACCTCCCCCGCCCCCCTACAAATCAAATCCTGCCATGTTGACGTTCGGCCAGACTACAACGTCCGGCCCCACTCGCTTTATCGCCCTCACTCCCGCATCCTGAGATACGACGAATGCGATACAATCCTCGAAGCTGGAGCAAATCCGAAATGCTGAGCGGTGGCGAGTGCCAAGAGATGCAATGATTTGATCGGAGGTCTGGCGCGCGTATGGATCGTGAGCGACTTTGACGCGCGTGAGGGTAGGAGATTGGGCAAGGATCTCACCGCCGAATCCCAGTACTCTTAACTTGGTCGTGAGGACAACGCAGCCATCGATTCCCGAAAGGGAGGCAACGAACTGTTCGAATTCTCTAATCTCTTCCTCTACTCGCTCATGACGCATTTTCCAGAAGATCAGTTCCTTAAGTTGCTTAGGTTTGGCATCTGCTTGGTCGGTCAGAAAGACATATTTCTTGGGGAAGAGACGCCTGTAGTACTCGCGATTAGCGATGGATTCTTCGATGAGCTTTTCCCAAATACAGAGGTCAGCAATTACGTACTTCAGATTGATCCTATCTCTCAGACGCTGGTCTTGGTGGGTAATCGTGTCGGGCAACACAACAAAAGTGGCACCATGTCTCTTTTCTTTTGCCAGGTTGACCGTGTTACTAAGCACACGGAAATACTGCTGGCACGGATGCTCGTTCGAATCTCGTGACCGATCGTACTTCCGAACCTTAAGTCTCTTCACGACATCAGAATAGAGTTGCTCGGCTGACGCGTGCAGGGAGTCTCCGACGGCTCCTTGGCTTATGCTTCCCAGCGGCATACCAAGAATGCGGCCAGCGTCCAAACGGACGAGTACCATACCTAGCGTGCTGGCCGTAATCCGACCAGGCCCCTGGGACGTAATCGCAAGGCAATTCGGCGGTGCAAGGGTACCGGTCTCTCGACCGGTCACTACGCGCCACCACGCAAACCCGAGTTTTAGGACACCCCAGATGACAAGCGGGGCCGCGCCGGTCGGATTACAGAGCTCTTCGTCCGCGCAAACGACAAGGACAGACTGAAAGGGGTCAAATGCTGGCACGAGTCGCAGTAGTTCCGGCACCGTAAGAGGGCAGGGAGGACTGAAGCGATATGGTTGCCGATCGAGGTTCGTCATGGACCTCATCGCGTGCTCGCACGCTCCCGGCGGGACATAAAGCAAACGGATAAAGAGTTGCCTGCCTTCTTCCACCAGGAAAGATGCGTGATAGATGGTTTCGAGAAGTAGGTTCAGGTTGTCCTCCGTGGGGAAAGGTCGTGTGGTCATTCTGGCAGGCATGGCGTCGGTACCGCTGCGCTTTGGTCCGGCGCGTTCGTCAAGCGATTCCTGCAACGAGTGCCAACGTTTCACTAGAAGAAGCGCAACATCAGCTGGATAGACGAAAGACATACGAAGTCCCCTTCACGTAGTAAGAATTAGACTGACCCACATAAGATACCGAGCTTGCTTTCCGGCCCGTACAAGACGATATCGCAGCCGGAATACCAGGGACGCCCACTCTTTTCTGGACTTATATTTCCCGCTAATAGCGGACTATCCATAGTCTTGTCCCTGGTCTCAGCCTCGCCCCTATTCAGGCAAGTTGTAGCGACCGAGTGAACTTGGAGAACGCATTCACCATCTCTCTCGCTAGGGCTTCGATTTCCTTCTCTGGCTCCTTTGCGCCCAAGTGGATCATGGCTCGTGCAAGGGCGAACGTTGCGTTTCCGGAACCAAAGACAAGAATGGGAAGGAATGCCTCACCATGCAGTCCAGAAATCGCCCCAATGTGGGCATGAGCCGGCCTGCACAAGATTCTGTAAATAGCCACATACTCGAAATCTGCTTGGCCTACCCTAGTCGAGGGCAGATGCTCCCTGCCATCATGTTGTTCAATCTGCTTCAGCATGCCTTTGAGGCTGGGTGGCTTACGAATCGGTCGCTTATGGCCATCAGTCAGGGACAGTATTGCCTTGCTGGGCTCCACCAATTGTTTGGCGTGCTCCTCAAACTCCTTTATCAGTCGAGCGTCCTTAGCCCATTTCATATCTTCATCGGCCAGCCAAACGCGCAATCGGTCCCAGCCGTAATCCTCCCGAGCGGCCCACAGCAGTCGAAATGCCAGTTCATACAACGGTCTGCATAGGTTACAGGCGAGAAAGGGCCCGTGGCCTTCTCTCAAATGGGTCTTTATGGCTCGCAGCGTCTCTCGTGCGAAATCGCATGCTCGTTTTAGCATTACCACAGGAAGTTCGGCACTTTGTCCGCCAGTGTCAACTGCCTTGAAGAAAGGCGAAGCGTGTCGCTCTAAAAAATGCTCGAAGTCATCAAATATCTCAATAGGGCCCGATTCTGCCATGTCTACTGCTCCTCTTCGCGAACGACACGATGTCAGGTACATTTTCCGCGCACATACACGGCGGTGAGTCTCTCCTTGAGGATTTCACTAGCCAGCTGCCTGATAGGCTTTTGTTCTTTCTGGGCGGTCTCACGCAAGGCCACAGAATTCTCTTCATCCACCTCGATCTCAAAATGGCGTCTGCGGATATCCACGTCGAGATTGACAGGCTCCAGGAATTCCTCGTAGTCCGTGATGCTGTGCGTCTCCCAGAATTCCGGCGCCTCTTCGGGTGACCTGAACTCCTCGGGCAGTGGGTCAATCAGTCTATTTGTGCCTCGCATGGTATTTCCTTCACGCAGGCATCGCCTATTCTTCGTCTCATGAAGCCGAATCACCCGCGAAACCACAGCCGAATTGTAGGCTCAAGCCGGCGGAATGACAAGGGGAAACCAAGCCAATAGGCAAGTCGTCACCTAGTACCCCAATCGGCCCCAGGTGGCAATTTGCATCTTTTGGACGTCGGCGATGCCCTCGTCGGTCGTGGGGGTGTAGTTGTGCGGCGGGTTCAGCATCTTGCCGATCCGGATCGTCTCGGCTCCCGTGTACTTCCAATAGTCGCTGTGTCCGTCGGCGAAGGCAACGTTCGTGCCGTCCGCGTGCCGGACGAAGGGCGGGTCCCACCATTGGGCCCTGAGGTAATGAATCGCGTAGCTGTCCGGCGTGATCCGGCCCTCGTCCAAAAAGACGAGTCGATACACCGGAGCAGGGGCCACGATCTCTGATCTCTTCTTGACCATAAGCACGGTCCTGCCCACTCTCACCCCCCGGGTCCCATTGTAGGTCCCGGCGGCATCGAAACAGCCGTTCATCCCATAGGCCGTGGAGTACGTGCGCATCTCGCCGCGAATCCCGGTCGGGCAGCGGTACACCTTCTCGGCCTTGCAGTACGGAAACATCGCTCCGGCCCGGATGGCTTGTAGCTGTATGTCCTGCGGCCGCTGCTCGCCCTGCATGAAGCCCGTGGCGCAATCGTTGCCGACCCAGTAGCGTTCGCCCTTATGGGGGCCGGACGTTGGCACCGGCGCGACGGGGGTGCCGGTCGGATCATAGTACGCCTCGCCGTTGACAATCTTGTCATCGTTCTCGTCGGCATACATGATCCAGCAGAAGGTCAGCGTCTTGGCATGGTTGCGGCACACCGCGCGCCGGCCCTGCTCCCGGGCCCGATTCAGTGTGGGCATCAGGATGCCCATCAGGATGGCGATGATGGCGATGACTACCAACAGCTCGATCAGGGTAAACGCGTCTCGAAACTCGCCCTTCCTGCGATAGGGCACTCTCGCTGCTGTCAGGATATCCACCATCGCTATGTCTCCGTCTCATAGAGCCCGATAGCCTGCGAATCCACAGCCTATTGTACGGCCAAGCCTGCGGAAAGGCAAGACGCAGTGATAAGTGACAGGCCCCTGCAATTGGTTATCGATGATTGACCATTGATGATCGCAATCCGTGTCAATCCGCGTAAATCAGTGTCTGAAAAGGGTTTATCTCTGTATCTCTCGCCGTGAGGCGGAAAACGCAAAAAATCCGAGGTTTTCACTTGACACCGAACATACCCCCCTGTATTCTGCTCACGTAACATTCAGGAAAGCGATCGAATGAGACGCAGGCAGGTGCCGATGGCCAAACGTCAGTCGCAGATCGTCGGAGCCCGGAGAGCCGGGCCGGCCGCATGTCAAGATTGCTTGCCCCGCCTTCGCGGGCTCATGCGAAACAAAGCCAATTCGCTCGGGGCCCGTCGCGCCAAACAAAGCCAATTTCCGGGGCACTGGCCAAGACATGCCTACGCGAGCCTAAACACGGCACCCAGGCCGGGGGAATCGATCGTGCGAAACAAAGCCAATTCGCCGGGCGGAGCGCCCAATTATTCCACTATTCCATCATTCCAGCGTTCCATCATTCCGTGCCCGCCGGCGGGGCCGTCGTGCCAAACAAAGCCAATTTCCGGACGCTGGATCGGCCGGGAGGTCGGGTGCTTGACGGGGCAGGGACATGGGCGTAGACTCGTGGCGGCTGTCGTCGGTCATCCGCCGGTCGGGATTGGGTGGCGGGCGAACGGTATCGAAGGCAGCGCCATAGGCCTTCGTGGAGGCTCCGGAAGACATCTGAGGTATGGGAAAGGACGACATCATGATGAGAAGACGTGTGGTTGGCTCGGGCGCTTATCCAGCTCTGTCTGCAATCGTACTGTGCCTGGTGTGTGCGGCGTGCGCGGCGGATGCCTCGGCTCAGCCCCTGAATCTGCCGCCGGAAGGGTTCGTGGCCCTGTTCAACGGCAAGGACCTGGCGGGCTGGAAGGGCCTGCTGAAGGGCCCCTATGACAATCCGGGCAAGCGAGCCACGCTCGCGCCGGACGAGAAGGCGAAGCTCCAGCAGGAGGCCGATGAGAACATGCGAGCCCACTGGAAGGTCGTCGATGGCGTCCTGGTCTTCGACGGCAAAGGCCGCAGCCTATGCACCGCGAAGGACTACGGCGATTTCGAGATGCTCGTGGACTGGAAGATCGAGAAAGGCGGCGACAGCGGCATCTACCTGCGCGGCGCGCCGCAGGTGCAGATCTGGGACACGGCCAACCGCCTCGTCGGCGCCCAGGTCGGCTCCGGCGGGCTGTACAACAATCAAAAAGGGCCAAGCAAACCGCTGAAGGTCGCCGACCGCGCCGTCGGCGAGTGGAACACCTTCCGAATCGTCATGGTCGGCGAGAAGGTAACCGTCTACCTGAACGACGAGCTGGTCGTCGACGATGTCGTCATGGAGAACTACTGGGAACGCGACAAGCCCATCTATCCCACCGGCCAGATCGAGCTGCAGAATCACGGCAACTTCCTGTACTTCCGGAACATCTACATTCGCGAGATCCTGACCGCGGAAGAGAAGCTCGAGGGTTTCGTGCCGCTGTTCAACGGCCGAGACATGGCCGGCTGGACGGGCAACACGACCGGCTATTACGCCAAGGACGGCAAGATGGTCTGCGACCCGGCCCGCGCCGGCGGCAACGTGTACACCGCCGACGAGTACGGCGATTTCATCTTCCGATTCGAGTTCAAGCTCACGCCCGGCGCCAACAACGGCCTGGGAATCCGCGCCCCGCTCTCCGGCGACCCGGCCTACATGGGAATGGAGCTCCAGATTCTTGACAATACGGCCGCCAAATACGCGACCTTGCAGCCGTACCAGTATCACGGCTCGATCTACGGCGTCGTCCCGGCGAAGCGCGGCCACCTCAAGCCGGTCGGCGAGTGGAACCATGAGGAAGTCATCGCCAAAGGCCGGCAGATCACGGTCCGCTTGAACGGCGCCACCATCGTCGATGCCGACATCGACAAAGCGAGCACGCCGCAGACCATGGATAAACGGGACCATCCGGGTCTCAAACGCAGCAAGGGGCATATCGGCTTCTGCGGCCACGGCGACCACCTCGACTTCAGGAATATCCGGGTCAAGACACTCGACAAATAGCTTTCACCCCGACACGACACTGCATGCCGACTCGACGGCCGGGCTACAAGCCTGCCGTCCGGCCGGATGAAGACCTCCTCGCAGAGTCATCCTGCGCCCGCGCGCGCTCCGATGGCGTTTTCGCTGCGCCAAACAATGTGGCAATCGCCTCCAGAATATGCCGCACCAAAGGCGCGAACCTGCGTATACAATACCGTCACCCAGGACGGGTGATTTCTGACAACGTATTGCAGCGATTCTGTAGATGTTTCATCGAACCGGGGGGCACGACATGAGACTCTCTTCGGCTCTCTTTGCAGTGACCGCAGGCCTTTGCCTGCTGATGACAACGCAGGCCGCACCGGCGGCCGATAAGAACGATCTGGAATTCCTGCTCGATGCGATTGCCCACGTCGAGAGCAATAACAATCCGGATGCCGTGGGTGATAACGGCCGGGCCCTCGGGGCCTACCAGATTCACCGCCGATACTGGCAAGACGGAACGCGGATCCTCGGCGTGGAATGGAAATATCGCGAGGCCAGGGATCCGCACAAGGCCCGGCAGATCGTGCGGGCCTACCTGCGCCACTACGGCAAGGGTAAGGGCCTGCTCGACATGGCGAGGATCCACAACGGCGGTCCGAACGGACACAAGAAGAAGGCCACTCTGGTATACTCTCGCAAGGTCGAGACGGTGCTGGAGAACGTCATTCAGACCTCCTGAATCCGTCCGGGAACGCGCCGTGCGGACGAGTGCTTCTCGGAGGCCGTAGTCAAAGGTATGCCCCCTCCGGCAGTGGTTGGATGGGCTATTCCTGCATGACCGCGTCGATGATGTCGGGGGCCTGCAACCGCGAGGCGGCTTCCTGGGCCAGCGTCTGATACTCCCGGCTGCCTTTGCTTTCCGGGGCATAGTCCAGGATGGACTGCCCGGCGCTCGGGGCCTCCGCCAGGGCCACCGTCTTGTGAATGACCGTCCTGAAGACCAGCGAGCCGAAGAGCTGCCGCATACCACTTTCAACACGTCTGCTCAGCTTCGTGCGGTCCTCCACGAAGGTCAGCAACAAACCGAGCGGGCTCACAAGACAGGGGGAGAAGCGGTCCCGCATCGCCCGGATCGTATCCAGCAGGCGTTTGAGACCGTCCAGGGCGTAGAAATGGGCCTGAACGGGGATGATCACGTGGCTGCTGGCGACGAGGACGTTCAGCATAAGCAGGCCGACCGACGGTGAGCAATCGATGAAGCACACGTCGTAGTCGTTTGAGAGGGTCCGGAGCTGCTCGCCGAGGATCAGCTCCTTGCCCTGCGTTTCGCGCAGCGCCCACTCCACCCCGGCTAACAAAATGTTGCTGGGCACAAGGTGCAACCGGCTCACAGAGGTCCTGACGGCAACAGCGGAGATGGGAACGTAGCCATTGACCATGGCGTCGTAGATCGTCTTCTGGAAGCTGTTGGGATCGAAGCCCAAGCCGAGCGTGGCATGGCCTTGCGGATCGAAATCGACGAGCAAAGTCCTGTAGCCCAGCTTGGCAAATGCCGCCGCCAGGTTGACAGCGGTCGTGGTCTTGCCGCAACCGCCCTTCTGATTCGCCACTGCTATGATTTGCATTCAGCCAGCAGATTCGAGTCGAGAGTATTGAAAATCCGGTTCGACTCCCTTCATCGCACACCAGCCACACACCTTGTACCCCATTGTACTCGATTGGCCCCCCTCGATTCAAGAGAAAAGGCCGAACGACTGAGGCCTGGGAATCTGTCATCTGCGGCCGGCAACTATCATTTTCCTGTCAAGAAGCCGTTTGTTATCGGCCCCAGTACGTTGCGAGAAGAGCATAATCAAAGAGATCCACGCGGTGGTCTCCATTCAGGTCGCCTGCCATCTCTCCGCCCTCTTCTGCAAGCCACTGTCGGAACGAGAGCAGAAGATCGCGCGCATCAACGACGTTGTTGCCGGCCAGATCCCCAGCGACGGCGTAGTCGAGAGCCGCGAATGCATCGACCAAGCCCCATCCATACTGTTCGTCCCATCCCGGCGCGCCGAGATCCACGGCCGTAAGCTCTATGGCTTCGCGGACTTTATCGGGCCGGGTCACACCTCGGGACGCCAGCAAAGCCGCCACGCCGCTGACGTGCGGCGCCGCCATAGAGGTGCCCTGGAAGAACCAGTAGGCGAACTCGTTTGGGTCGGATACAAATGTCTGCTGCAGGATGCCGTCGGCGAAGCGGTCCTTGTTCTGGTCCACCTGCAGGTCGCCACCGGGGGCCACGAGCGAGAGGTACGGCCCGGTGTTCGAATAGGGCGCTTTCATTCGGTCGTATCGAATGGCGCCGACCGCAATGCAATAGTCCCTCTCCGCCGCCGGGTAAGCGGCCGCGTTGCCCTCCAGGAATCCATTGCCGGCGGCACAGACAACGGTCACGCCCCGCTCATAAGCGGTCTGGACGGCATTTCGCAGCGTCCTGGAGGGCTCCGTCCCGGCAAGACTCAGATTGATGATTCTCGCGCCGTTCTCTACGGCGAACAGGATGCCCGATGCGATCGTGAAGTAGTCGCCCGTCCCGTCTTGATCCAGGACCTTCACCGTCATGATCGAGCAGCCGAAGGCCACCCCGGCCACACCCATGTCATTGTTCGTACTTTGCGCGATCGTCCCGGCCACGTGCGTTCCGTGTCCCTGATCGTCATTCGGGTGGCTGTCGTCGTTCACGAAGTCATACCCGGGAACGAAGCGGGTGCCAGCCAGATCAGGGGCCTGCCGGTAGATGTCGAAGTCCTCGTAGGCGACGCCCGTATCCACGATCGCAACGATGACATTCGGGTCGCCGCGCTGGATATCCCAGGCGGCCTGCATCCCGATGCCGCCCCTGTTGGGATCGTCGAGATTCCACTGAAACGAATAGAAGGTATCATCCGGCACAAAGGCCAGTCGTGCGTAGTGGTTGAGCTCGGCATACTCAACCTCCTCGTGTTGCTCAAAAACCTCAACCATGCTCTGCGGGCTTGTCCATTGGGGAATACCGACCAGTTGGAAGTCTCCCGCGTCGCACGACCGATCGAGCCAGCATTCATGCTGTTGTGCGATGGAGTATTGCCGCGGCATCGATACGCCGGGGGCAAACTTGACAATGATCGCGTCGGGGCTGAACGCAGGCAAATCCCCCGGCCCTTGCCCGGAGGCCTGATGAACCAGGAGAACATCTTCGCTTGGGGCTTCTTCCGCGCGCCCTGATAGACGACCGTCAGCCGCGGCAAAGGGGCTGGCGATACACGCGATGACAACCGAACGCACAAAGGCATCAAGATATCGCACCGTAACAAACCCCCATGTACCACCCTTTACCATCAAAGGGGAGTATTGTTACTACTGCAACAACAGCGAATGGTTCGGGTCATTGGCCCAGCGCGAAGGGCTCGCCATGCGCGCGATATCCCCTTGGCCTGTGGGACATTCAAAACGATTGGGGGGCACAATCCCGTAAGATCAGTACTTCTCCGGGGGCGCCGTCTTGTCCTCGACGGCGAATTGTCAATGGAACCGGCCCCGATGGGGCCAGCCGAATTTCTCGAATCCCCCGGGCTCCGCCTCCGATCGATCGGCCTGGTTATCCGTCGTGGTCGCCAGACCGGAGCGGACCTGCTCCACGTGGGCATCCACGAACACGGCGTTTACCGTGCCGCCGTTCCAGTCGCCTCGCTTGGCGCCGTGGAACGTACCGAACCAGTCGCGGCCGTCGGGGCACAGGGCGTTGTCGTTGAGTACGTTGGGAGCGCCGGGCCGCGCCCACATGTTCTCCTCGGAGAAGAAGAACACTTCATTCTTGGGACGCGTGATCTCGCTCTGCTTGTAAACACCGCCGCGCCCGCTTGAGTCCCGCATGGCCGAACCGTGAGGATCGCCCTGCTTCGAGCCCAGATAGGCGTTCATGCTGTAGCTGTAATATGGCTTTATCGGATTCGAGGCAACGTGGTTCGGATGCCGGCTCCCCTCGGTCTTCGCGAGAACGTTGAAGGTGGGGCACAGGTGCACTTTCGCTTCCGGCAGGTAACCCCAGAAAGGCCCGTCGGCCGGGTATCTCGGATCGTGCCAGCGGCAGTACCGCTGATAGCCGGATACCGGGTGCTCCGTCTTTACGAGCGAGATCCATGCGTGAGGATAGCGCCCGTCGAAATCGTCGAGATAGACCGCTTGTGCGATGCCGTACTGCCGCAGATTCGCCCGGCACGTCATCTCCTGCGCCTGCTCTTTGGCCCGCTGCAGCGCCGGCATCAAGATCGCCATCAAGACGGCAATCACCGCGATGACCACCAACAGTTCGATGAGAGTGAAGGCAGGTCGCTCTGGGTGCATGGTTACATCTCCTTTCCTCACAAGGAAACCACCAACAACCAAGATTGCTGTGACATGGTGGACCACCACCGCCAGTCACAGCACCTGTATCGTACACATGCGGAAGCTTCCCGTCAAGTCGGATGTGATCGCGATTCACCAGCGAGAATTGGGAACCTGTCATCGCACACGACATCTGCGGCCGGCAACTGTCAACCTCCAGTCAACACTGCGTTGATCATCGGCCCCCCAGTGGGCCGCGAGGAGGACAAAACCAGAGAGATCCACCGCCGTTCGCTCTATGGCTGCCCTGATCTGATCGGGCCGGACCACGGCCTCGGGATGCAAGCAAAACCGCCGGGACGCCGTCGCACTGTACCGCCGGCACCCCGCTTCCACGATCACTGCCGGCGCGTGGACGATCGGGCTGTGGACGCCTAAGTAGTCAGCGACCGCGTCCTTCACCAACACGCCGGAGCACGGCACCACTTTCCGCGTCCGCTGCCGCGCGCCCCTGGAAGCCTGACCGCCCGAACGACCTTCGTCCGCCAGCGCAACATCGCCGGTGAGGGCCGCGGTGTGCTTCGGCAATTGTATGTCCTGGCGGTTGATTCCCCTTGCCATTTCGGCGATCATGGCGCCGGCGTCGGCGCCGTTGCACAGGCGATTCACGGCCCGTTGCCGGCACGCGAACGACGAGCAGGCCGACACAGGGATCCGGCAGACCTCGCAGCCGGCGAGAAGAAAGGGCCCGACCATGCAGAGCGTCATTCAGGTCACGTGTTATCGCGGCGGGAGCCTGCGGGAAGCCCTCGCCAACGACAAGCATCTGGCGGAGTATCATCTCGCGGTCGCAAGGCAGAAGACCTCGGGACGCAACCCGGGCTGGGCCAAGATTCACAGCACCACCCCGGACGTCCACGGGGCGATCAATCTGGAGTGGGACCCGGCGACGAAGACGCTCATGGCGCGGGTCGTCACGAAGGGCAAGAGCACGCCGGACCGCATTACCGGCGACTTCATCGCCTACCTCATCCGCTGCCAGCGAAGGAGAATTCGCTCCATTCTTCTACTACCCGGCTGACGGCAAATCGCGCGCCAACCTATGCTAAATGGGGGCCTGAGCGGCCATTTCTTGCGACAGGCAGGGTCATGTGCGTCGACCGGCCTGTTCCAGAGGCCCCATCTGCACAAAAACGCCCCATACTTCCGACTCCCGCCGGGATTTGGCTTGACGACGGCAGGGCCGAACTCCTATACTTGTCATAGGAGTCAGGGATCCAAGGCCATGTCGGTAGGCGCGAGGATGGTGCACAACGGACGGATGGTGTGTCTGTCCCAAAATAACCTGGGGGAAAAACTGAGGAGTACTATGATGAAACGAGCAACAATTGTGTTCTGTCTGGTGGTGGCGGTTCTTACGGCGGGGTCTGCCTTCGGGCAGTCCATTCCCATTCTGGATCCCTGCGACGTGATTCTCGCCGTCGATGCCGATGGGATCGTGTCGAACAGCAGCTACCCGGACGCTGAGGCGCCGGCCAGCATCCTGGACGGCGATCCCGGCACGAAGTACCTGAACTTTGGCGGCGGCGGCAGCGGCTTCATCGTCACGCCGGCCGTCCCGATCATCGTTCAGAGCTTCGTCATCACGACGGCCAATGACGCAGCCGATCGTGACCCATCCACGTGGGAACTCTACGGCACCGACGATCCGATTACCAGTGCCGACAACAGCGCGGGAATCGCCGAGAACTGGACGCTCATCGCCTCGGGCACCGTGGAGCTGCCCGAAGAGCGGCTGACGGTCGGCCCGGTGGTTTCGTTCGAGAACTTCGCCGTCTTCACCTCGTTCAAGATGGTCTTCCCGGACACGAGCGGTTCCGGCCTCATGCAGATCGCGGATGTGTCGTTCCATCCGCTTCCGGACGCGGTGGGCCCGAACGTGCTCTCGCCGATCGATCCCATTATCGCCATCGAGATGGGCTGGCAGAGCAGCTATCCGGGCGGTGAGGCCCCGAAGTTCTGCATTGACGGCGACCCCAACACGAAGTACCTGAACTTCGGCAAGACGGACTCCGGCTTCATCGCGACGCCTGCGGTTGGCACGACCATGCTGGATAGCCTCGAGATCACCACGGCCAATGACTCCCCGGAGCGCGATCCGGTCGTTTGGATGGTCTACGGCACGAACGACGAGATCGTGACGCCCGACAATGGCGACGGCCTCGCCGAGAGCTGGACGCTCATCTGCGGCGGCACGCTGGCCCTGCCGGAAGAGCGGCTCACGCTCGGACCGCGGTACGTCATCGCCAACCAGGCCGAGCCCTATGCCTCCTACAAGGTACTGTTCCCGACCGTGAAGGATGCGGGCGCCGCCAACTCGATGCAGATCGCTGACATCCAGTTGTACGGCACTCCGGTCGTGGTCGAGCCGCCGGTCGAAGAGCCGGTGGAACCGCCAGTCGAGTAACTACTCCTGGCCCTGTGGTCGGAACAGAGAACACCACGCTTGGGCGTGGTTCGCCATCGCCAACCAGCGTGAGAGTCGTACGCAGTATGTAGCGCCGCTCGATGTTGTCGCGAATGCGACGAGTGCGGGCGCGATGCAGATTGATCGCCGAAATCAACGCATACGGCGTTGGTGAGCGGTGAGGGTGTATTCGCCGGACGTAGCTGATCGGGCTGTGTTGCCGGTGTAAGCAACAGGCGATCCCGCCATCGGAGTCGCCGGGCTGTAAGCCCGGGCGCATGGTGTGTTGTTCCCTCAATGTAAGATCCGTACAGGACATCGCGAGTCGGCCGGACTCTGGGGTTGTTCCACAACTCCGGACTACGGGATTGAGGCTCGCGATGTCCTTTCGTCTTTCGGCCGCACTTCGCGCGCCGATGCGCCGTTCTGGTTCCTCCCGGGCACTGCCTCAGAAATCCAGCAGCTTCAGGACATCCTCGACGGCACCCTCCTTGCTGATGCGGCGGCCCGGCCCGCCGGGATTATCAAAGACCAGGTACT
>CBFDBY010000014.1:0-75939 GCA_965603165.1 uncultured Phycisphaerae bacterium | reverse complement strand
TGTTCAAGGACGGCCACGTGAGCCTGTGCAACGAAGCGTACGTCTTTGAGAATCCTGTCTGGCAGGATATGGAGGACGGCGCGATCCTCGAGTTGGCGGGCAACTACAGAATCTTCAAGTTGATCGGCGGCCAAACGCTGGACGGGGGCAGCTAACCTCGACGCAAACGCAGCCGTAGTGAGCGAGGCTTGAGATACGGGCGATTGAATACCCGCCCGCAGGCCAATCGACACAGATCGGCGGTCGCCCTCCTCAAGTTGCTGAACATGCTCCGCACGCAAGAAAAAAGCCCGGCCGAGGCCGGGCTTGGGATACGATGAGCCGCGTGGTTTCCTATTGTTTGCGGGGCTTGAAGCCGGCCGCCTTCTGCAGGGCGGCGACCATGTCGGTCTTTTCCCAGGTGAAGTTGGGCAGCTCGCGCCCGAAGTGACCGCCATGGGCCGTGTCGGTGAAAATCGGTCGCTGCACGTTTAGATGCCGGATCATGCCCTTGGGTGTCAGCGGGAAGACCTCGCGGACGATCTCACTGATTCGTTTCTCGCTGATCTTGGCCGTCCCTTCGGTGTCGATCAGCACGGAGATCGGCTCGGCCACGCCGATGGCATAGGAGAGCTGGACCTCACAGGCATCGGCGAGGCCCGCCGCGACCACGTTCTTGGCGATGTATCGCGCCATGTAGCTGGCGGTCCGGTCCACCTTGGTCGGGTCTTTGCCGCTGAAGCAGCCGCCGCCGTGGCGTCCGCGCCCGCCGTAGGAATCGACGATGATCTTACGACCGGTCAGGCCGCAATCCGCCGCCGGACCGCCGAACTCGAAGGCGCCCGTCGGATTGACGTGAAACTTCGTCTTCTTGTCGACTAATCGCTTGGGCAGCACGGGCAGGATGACTTTCTCGATGATTTCCTTCCGTAGTTCTCTGTACTTGATGTTGGGGCCATGCTGGGCGGCGATCACGACGGTGTGAATGCGCTTGGGTTTGCCGTTGGCGTATTCGACGGTCACCTGGCTCTTGCCGTCCGGCCGCAGCCACGGCAGCTTTTTCGTCTGGCGCAGCTTCTCCAGCCGCAACGTCAGCTTGTGCGCCAGTTGGATCGGCATCGGCATCAGTTCGGGCGTCTCACGCGAGGCGTAACCGAACATCAGGCCCTGGTCGCCCGCACCCTGTTCCTTGTGAAGCCCCATGCCCTCCGTCACGCCCTGGGAGATCTCGGGGCTCTGCCGGCTGACTCCGACCAGCACGGCGCAGTTGCCGTGATGAAAGCCCATCGCAGGGTCATCGTAGCCTATTTTCTTGATCGTCTCCCGGGCTACCTCGGCGATGTTCACCGTCGCCTTTGAGGTGATTTCGCCGGCAATCACAACCATGTCGTTCTTCACCAGCGTCTCGCACGCCACACGGCTGGTCGGGTCCTCCGCGAGCATCGCATCGAGCACGGCGTCCGAGATCTGATCCGCCACTTTGTCCGGGTGGCCCATCGTCACCGACTCGCTCGTGAACAAATAGCTGAGCATATCGCAATTGGGGTTAATTGACTTCGTTTTTCGTACCATCTCCTGTGGTCCTTCCCAAAAAATCCGTGAGATCATCACGCCCACACCGTCGGACGGCCCGTATCGAATCTGCGATGCTTTGTCATCATTGGGGCCGGTCGACACGGCTTTGCGCACGCGAAAAACCCATATCATAGGCCCCCGGCCCGCGTCGTCAACCCCAAAAGCCGGCGACTGCCAAGGACCTCCATGAACGAGGCGCAGCGGGCCCCTGCTGGTTGTATGGGAGGATTCAAGATCGCCGGTCCGAATGCCGAAGACCCCGCCGGGCTGCAGTCTCCCGCTGTTGGGCCCTCCGATCGGCAGTCTTCTTCGATTTGTCTCGGATTTCGGCCGTGCCGGGATGGTGCTAATTCCCTCCCGACCTGTCATTCAGCCGCCAGTCGAAGTTGATATACTCGAGGGCGTAATTCTCCACCTCAAGGAAGTACACATCCTCCCGGGACAGATAGCCCGTGATGAAACTGAGCGCCGCTCGCGTCTCCGCGCCACGTTCCTTGAACTTCTTGTCCGTGCCGTACCGAGGGACGAACGCCTTGCCGCGCCAGGCCGGTTTGAACAGCGCGGAAAGATGGACGACCTTGTTGCCCCGGTCGATCCGGAGCCCCTGGTCGCCGGCGAGGAACCTCTTGACTTGTCGATCGAGTTGTTCATCCAGATTCTCGCCGCGGTAGACCTCCCGTCGCAGCGGCGGGCCGGACCGGCTCGCGTACGTGATGGCCAGATAAACGCGCGGGTCCTGAAAGGTCTTGTGGAAGAACCGGCGCTCCACCTCGGCCAGCGTGAACTCCTCATCCATCACGATGAACTTGTAATCGGTCCAGATCCCCTTGATGTGCCGGATGTCGCTCGGCGGCCAGGTCAGCCGCAGCCACCAGGAAGACTCGATGGGATAGTTCCTCGTGATGATCTCAAGCATCTTCAGGTTGTAGGCATTGATCCAGAAGGCCAGCTTCTCATCCTGCGACCACCGGTTGTATACATTCGGGTCCAGCTCATCGAGCTCCATCAGGAGAGGTTTGAGCTCCAGGCGACGCCGGCGTAGACCTCCATAGTCCGCCCACCCGTCTTCCCGCACGTAGGTTTTCAGGAGGCTGGTGTATCCCTCATAAGAGGGGGGCGGGGCGGGGGGCTCGCTCGCCGGCGCGGTTGTATCGTCGGGTTCGGCCGATGTAGGCGGGGCGTCGTTGGGCTCGACCGCCTGGAGATCGTTAGGTTCTGCTGTCTCCACTTCGTTGGCGACGGGCGGTGCCGCCGCCGGTTCATTGACCTCAGCTACGGCAGCCTCCTCAATCTGGTCAATATCGTCCGCCGATGTCTCTTGGCTCGCCTCGGCCGGTTCGGTCGCATTCGTTTCGGGCGAGGGAAGGTCTTCCTTGTCATGCGTCGGGACCGGCTTGGAGGCTGCCTCATTGGGCTCTGGGGTCGTGGCCTCAGGCTGTCGGTGCTCTTGTGGTTCGAGGATGGCCTTCCGGTCCCTCTGCGGCTGGGCTTCATCATTCGCGCATCCAGCGCACCCCAGAAGGCCCAGCAGAAACAGAATCGCCACCGTGCATTTGGTCATATCGTATTCCTACGCGAGAATCGCGTCTATCCGGCCCAGGAAAGCCTCAAGATAAGAGATAAGACGACGAATGCAACATTTTGTTCGCGATTCCACCGTTGTGAAGCCCCGCTCGGTAACTGCGGCTGTCTGCCGCCGACAGGTTGAGAGCTGGCGTGTCCGTGTCGTGGCGGCGAACCTCGCCGGCGCTTTGGCGGTATACAGGGCTATCCCAACCTGCGTCGCTGATGGCAAGGGATCGCCCCTTTTATCGGTCGCCGTACGGCAGGGTGTATCGGAGGGGCCGAATTCGCTTGACAAAAAAGGCCCGATGCGTTAAGTTGGATAAAATGCCCGGAGGCTCGTTGAAAGGGATGCTAACGAAATGAGTATGCAACGCGCGTTTTCCGCCATCCTCGTCGGCGGTCTGGTTCTGGCTCTGGTTACGATCTCCAGAGCGCAGGTGGACAGCCGCCGGATTGAGGAGGTCCTCAAGAAGAGCGTTCTGACCCCGGAGGATCTGGAGGTTATCGATGCGTTCATGAGCGATGCCGTCGGCCGGCTGGTCCGGACCATCGACTTCACGGAGGTGGCAAAGACCCGCGCGTTTGTCCTGGACCACCAGAACCCGCAAGCCCAGTACGCCCAACGATTCTCCGAGGCCGCCTATGCGGAGATTGGCGAGGGCTTCGACTACGCCCGCAACGAGATCTCCGACCCCAATAGGCGGTTCAAGGTTTTCACCAACCTGCTGATCCTCGCCAGCGAGTTGAACGATCCCCGCATGGTTGATTTGGCGGTTCGTATGATCCCCCACGAGAGCGGTGCGGTACGGTACTGGGCGGTCCGGACGGCCACGAACTCCACCGTATGGGACAAGCTCAACCAGGACCAGAACGCGGCCGCCCGGACGGCCGGTAAGATCATCGATGCGTGTAGCCAGGTCGTGGGGACGAGCAGCCCGGAGGTGCTGAACCTCATGGCGCAGTTTGCTGGCGGATTTGACACTGCGCCGGCGGGGGAGTTGCTCGGTCGCGTCGCCGAAGCGCGGATCAGACAGTATGCCGATTGGGCCGTCAAGTACGAGCTTGTGGACACCGGGATTCTCAAGCTGCTGTCCGATAAGATTTCTTCGGGCGGCACAGCCGACCCGCAACTCGCGAAACAGTTCGCCCAGCTCTATTCCTTCGCGATCCAGCGATACATTCGTGGCGTGCGGGACAGTGCGATACGGGACCTTTCCCGGAACTATCTTGCGGCGGTGCTGGTGGAGACGGAAGAGCAGTGCATCGGCAAGCTGCTGGGCACGCCGCAAGCCGGCATTCGGCGGGCCGTGGAGACCGGCGATATGGACGCCATGCAGGCCGAGCATGACAAGCTGCTGGGCGGACCGAATGACAAGGGCGCCTTGCCGTCGAAGTTCAACTTCACCTACGGCTCGGCGGATAACAGCCGCCAGGCGCCTCTGGCACTGCCGGAGCCGCCGCAGCGCAAGGCCGGCGCCGAGACGCAGCCGTCGACACAACCATAGCGAGCCGGACCTTCCCGGTCGGTCCATCCCGGCGTTGATTCCGTTGACTGTTGGGGGCCAGGCACAATGAGAACGTCAGTCGTCTTTCTGGTAGTGATGCCGCTTCTTGCCGCCGGGTGCTCCAACCCGAGCTTCTACTGGTACCACCCGGACAGGACGTTCGAAGAGGCGAAGACCGATTACTGTGAGTGCCGGGACAAAGCGAGCCGGCAGGCTGACGAAGCCGTGGCCGATGAGTACTTCAATCATCTGCGCTCCCCCGCTCGCTCCGGATACTCGTACGACTCGTTGCCCCCGGACGATGCATCTGCCGATGTACTTGATGCCCAGGCGACCTGGGGCGAACTGTACGAGCAGAACGCCTTCAATGGCTGCATGAGGAGCAGGGGCTACGTGCAGCTCAAGGCCCACCGCATCCGCCCCGGCCTCCGCACAAAGGACCTGCCCATGGGCGCCATCGCCGGACGTTAGCTCAGCCCTTCGGCCGGATGATTGCGGCCGCTCACCGTGGCCTGACACGGCTCATTCTGTCTTTGACCTCGCCCGGGACAAGGATTGCGGCCTGTCGGGCGGAGAGGATTTCGCTTCGGGGCCGCCGGCATAAGGGCATGCTGCGGATGCGATAGCCGCGATGAACTCGACCCTTTGCCCTGCCAGGTTTCCCCCAGCACGGCCACGGGCAGTCTCTGGCCGTGGATGGGATCCGCGAACTACCGGATTCCCTGCAAAACCTTCGGGGAAGGCCTGTAATGACGAGTCGCGCGCCGGATGGGTTGTTATGCCCACTGCCTGCAATCCGCAAACCACGCGAGAACCGGATGAGTCCCCCAATCATCATGCCAAGTAAAGAACAAAAAACAATAAAAAACAGGAATAATATTGACAAAACAGCATGGCCCGTGTAGGATGAGCCACAGGAATGTGGTTGTTTCCTTCTGTGAGAGGCAAAACCATGGAAAAGATGAGAGCTGCTGCGGTCGACTTCCTGCGGGGATTCCAGAACAAGGACGAACTCTTTGAGAAACTCAGCAGCGGGCAGGATACCTGGCGGACGATTGCCGCTGAAGTTGTCCTGCTGAGTGTCTCGTCCGGCCTCTATGGGGTAGTGATGGGCAGCTACAACGGGCTTCTACAGGCGATCTCGTCCGGGATCAAGGTGCCCTTGCTGTTCATACTTACCGTGCTCATTGCCTTTCCGGCCTTCTTCATCCTCCAGCATGCTCTTGGGTCGAGACTTGGATTCTGGCAGATGCTCAAGATCATCCTCGCGGGGTTCGTCATGATCGCGCTGGTCGTGGCCTCGTTCGCGCCCATCGTGATCTTCTTCCTGATCACGGGCGGAAACTACTCCTTTCTCAAACTGCTGCATGTGGCGATCTTCGGTCTCGGAGGTTTCTTCGGCATGAAAATCGTCCTGGACGGGCTGAAGTTCTGCTGTGAGAAGAAAGCGATCTATCCGAAGACCGGCGTCGTCGTCTTTCGCCTCTGGATTATCATTCTGGCATTCGTGGGGATGCAGTTGGCTTGGAACCTGAGGCCTTTCATCGGCAGTCGCGACCTGCCTTTCGAAGTTGTCCGGGGGCGGGAGGGGAACTTCTATGTGGCGGTGCTTGGCGCCGCCTCCGACCTCGTTCTCCGAGACGTCCTCAAGACGCCGGAAGGACCTTCCAGTGGCTCGGAACCTGATGAACAAGCAAGCCAGGTCGAAAAGGATGCGCCCGGTGGAAAATGATATCATGACACTGGAAGAGGTCGCGGCCTATTTGCGACTCAAGCCGCAGACCATCTACACCTGGGCGCAGGAAAAGAAGATCCCGGCCGCCAAGCTGGGCAAGGAATGGCGATTCCGAAAGTCCCTCATCGATGAATGGTTCATCCAGCACATCGACGAACGCTTTGACGAGGTGGTGAAGAGTTGGAGAGAGAAGCACCAGGACCAGTGAGCTTCTGTGAGCGACAGAGTCGCCGGACAGCAGCAGGCTTTCTCTTCGGCAGGAACTGCCCGCGCTGGCTCCTCCCAATCATCAATCGTCAATCATCGATAATCAATTACAGCGGTCTGGTGAGGAAGCCGGCAGTGGAGGAGATGATGCGCTGCTGGAATTGGGTGTTCTGTTCGCTCGTCTGCTGTTCCTGGAGGTCCTTGAAGCTGGCGCGACAGAAGTGGCAGCCTAACGTCGTCAGGTGGAAGTCCACGTACTCGAACCATTCGGGAGACAGCGTCTCGAGCAGGAAGGCGCCGAGCGTGCTGCGCTTCGGACAACTCAGACGGTGTGTTTCCCAGATCTCCGTCAGCAGATCTTCGGAATACGAGACGGACAGATCGCTCAATGCGTCGTTTTGGGCGACCTGTTCGCGGATGCGCTTGAGACAGCGGTGTTTGATCACCCTGACCTGGCCTTCGTCGAGGTTGAGCAGCCTCGCCACGGCGCGATGCGAAAGCTGGCAATAGAAGACCAACTCAGAGACTTTCAGGTCGCGGAACTTCAGTTTCTCCCGAAGGTTCCCGACGAGGTGGCGTAGCGCCTGCGTCAGGGCCTGCCGCTGCAACTCGTGCTGCTCGTTGTGACTGACACAGCGACTGACACTCGCGTCGAGAGCCGGCACGGCTGCCAGCGGGTTGGCGGGTGCGTCGTCGGGGCCGGCGCGGCAGACATCCTGGATCAGACAGACGGATCTTGCCCATCGCGTTCGCACGCGATTGACGATCTCGTTGCGCAGGATGCCGAATAGATAGGTCTCCAGGCTGGTCTCGATCTGGAGGCGATTGACCGCCTTGATGAAAGAGGTGAAGGTCTCCTGAACGATATCCTCGGCGTCGGCGGATTGAGGCACGCGGGCGATCGCAAATCGCAGGAGCCGGCCCTCGTGTTCATCGACCAGCCGGCCCCACGCGTCGGCATCTCCACGCCGAATCGCCTCCAGCATGTCTGCATCTGTCCGAGCGGGATCGTTCATAGAGAATACCCTACATGGTCCAATGCTGCTGTCTCATGGTTCGGGGCTGTCTGATCTGTCGGCGATTCTGTCGCCGGCCCAATCGACCGGCCCCAGGTACTTGTCCAGCCAATCCGTCATTTCCTTGTAGTACGGCTTGCGGTGCTCCCACGCAATGTTGTGTTCGCCTGGAAACAGGACGTGCCTCTTGTGTTCCGCGGGCGTCCCCAGCAAATCGAACAGGGGCTTCTGCGCGACCTCGTAGGGAAAGAGGGAATCTTCGCGGCCGTTGAGCATGAGTATGGGGATCGTGACGTGCGGCGCGAAGTTCGCGGGGTCGGACGCCGGATGCCTCTTGCAGCCGCAGATGCCTCCCACCAGCAGGATCCCCGCCTTGAAACGATCCTCTGTGGCGATCATCACCGAGCCCATCTGGCCGCCCCAACTGAGCCCGACGAAAGCGAGCCTGCCGACGTCGATATCGCCGCGCGTTTCGAGATAGTCGATTGTCCTGCGCATATCCTGCGATCGCTGGACGTACAGGTTCCTGCTCAGAATCCCGTCCGGCGGATAGAAGGACTTCTCAAGACGGCGCTCATAGGTTCCCTGGTAGAAGGGGATAATCAACGCGCGGCCGCTATGGATGATGTGGACCAGTTCGTGTGAATAGGCCTTCGGCGTCCACGGACTGCCGCGCGCGTCCCCGCCGGGATACCAGACCACGATCTCGTAGGGCGGCCTCACGGCATTCGGCAAATGCAGGTACGCAATCACACGCTCGTTCGGGTACGCGGCGTCGAATGTGATCCGCTCGCGCCGGCAGTAACGCAATTCGCGATCCACCGACTCGATTCTGGCGTTCAGTTCCGTCCGGTCGTAGCGATACCATGTGTCGATGTACGATTGAAAGACCTCGTTGGAGATGGGCTCGAAACTCGAAAGGTCCCGGTGGTTGTGTTCCACGGGGGCAAAGGCGATCGCGGGGACAGCTTGTCTTCCCTGCAGATACTTGACGCATCGGACCCCGTTGCGGGCATCGCGATCCCACGGCGATCGGGTGGCTTCACAGGCAAAGAGATACGTATGGTCATCCCAGGCCCCGCCCAGAATGCATCGCGCATCGTCGATCCCTTCGAGGCTATTGTAGCACCACTCTCTGGCGTTTCCGGCTGCATCGCAGAGCCCGAATTGCCCCATCCCTCGGTAGAACCCGACGGGGGCCGGCTTGCCGCTGAAGTTGCTCAGATGCGTGATGCGCGACGCAAGATCCTGCGCGCGAGCCGCACAGTTCCAATGGAAGATCGTCGGAAGGTCTTCGTCGCGGAACCGCGCGTAGGCCGCCGCCTCGTACCAACTGATCCCACCCACCGGATAATCGCCCTTGCCCCGAGGATAGGTCCCGTCCTTCCAGGTGGCCGGCCCGGGTCGCCCCGTCTGATCGCAGAACCTCTCCATGGCTTGCGACCAAGGGAGAGTTCTCCCATCCTGGACAAATGGCTCCCGCCAGAGCTCCTGCGTCTCGTAGCTGCCGCTGTCCACGAACTCCTTGAATTGTTTGTTGGTCGTCTCGTATTTGTCGATGAGGTACGGGGGCGCTGCAGGAATCGTCCGCTCGCCGTGGAAGAGATTCCGCTGGTCGAGGTCCGACGAGGGGATCCACACCATGTCGGCAGGGAAGGCTCCTTTTTCTTGCAGTGTGAAGCTCAACTCCAGCGGCGGTAAACCGGTGCGGTCGATGTACGGCGAAGGCAAGTCATTGGATTGAACGGTCTGGAGAGTCATGAATCCCGGCCTGCGGACCTTCCATCGATACGTTCCAAAGGGAATCCTGACGTGGCGTAATGGGGATCGCCCCAGATATTTCCAGCCCGAGTCGGCGTCGAAATAAGGCCGGATGTAGATCCTTGCTCGGGAAGGTTTCGTCACCACGGAGTACCCCCGCGACAGGCGGGGCCAACGGTCGACGAGCAATGGGTCGTCGGGAATGTACCGTTCGGCCTTCTCCGCGAGGGTGAACGCGTCGAAGTACTCGTCCTGCTCCATGAGCCTGTCGATCTCGGCCATGGCATACTGCTGGGCCCAGCGCGTCGTATAGTGCCTCCAGCCGATCGCGGCGGCCACCGCGCAGACGGCGACGAGCAGGCAGATCAGCGCGGCGACGGCCTTGTGACGCCGGATCAGCTTCGTCAACCGGTCCGTCAGCCCCCGCCGCCTTGCCTTGATGACCCGCCCGCCAAGGTAGCGCCGCAAATCCTCGGCCAATGCGCCGGCGGTTGCATACCGCCGGTCCGGGTCCTTCTCGATCGCCCTGCGGCAGATCGTCTCCAGATCGACGGGAATGTGCCGGTCGATCTGTCGCGGCCGTCGCGGCTCACCACGCAAAATCTGGTCGATGATGCGCTCCTGAGTGTTCCCGTCAAACAGGGGCTCCAGGGTCAGCAGTTCATAGAGTGTCACGCCAAGCGAGTATACATCGCAGCGATGGTCGGGGCTTTGCGCCTCACCCCCAATCTGTTCGGGACTCATGTACCGCGGCGTACCGATGAAGGCGCCGGACAACGTCACTCCGCGTTCGGCGCAGATTCGCGCGATCCCGAAATCGAGCAGCACGAGTTGGCCGTCACGGGACAGCATCAGGTTGGAGGGCTTGACATCGCGGTGGATAATGCCCTGGCCGTGGGCGTAGTGCAGTGCGTCGGCGACTTCGCTTACGAGACGGGCCACGGTACGGAAATACTCGCGTTGTGAGGCGCAGTCCCGCAGGATGCAGGGGGTCTCCGGCGCATCGTCTGTTTCCGCTCCCGCCGGCCGATGCTGCGGCCCTTGTGCCCCACGCAGACTCGATGTGCCTCCCGTCACGGCATCGAGCGCTCTGGCCGCACGGAGGTCCTTGATGACCTCGTCGAGGTTCTCCCCGTCGATCATTTCCATGGCGAAGTAGCAGACGTGGCCGTCGGCGCCGTCGGCATAGATCGTCACGATGTTCGGATGGTACAGCTTCGCCGCCGCCCGGGCCTCGCGGTGAAATCGCTCGACCGTCGAGGAGTCCGGAGCCGGACCGAAGGGCAGCACTTTCAACGCCACGCGGCGATTCAGCGAGAGCTGGGCCGCTTGGTACACGACGCCCATACCGCCCGAACCAAGACGTCTCTCCAGACGGAAATCCCCGATCTGGACGTTCGGCTCCAGGCTCACGGCGGCCAGACTGCCGTTCGCTACACTCGCTCGCGCCGGCCCGCTCTTGGCTGAGTTGTCGGTTGGCCCCGGCTCCATGCCCGCTCGCAATCGGGCTACCGAAGTGGCACACGAATCGCACACGCGCAGGTGGCGCTTCCACACCACGAGCCGCTCGGTCGAAACCGTTCCCTCAACGAGGGCCGCCATATCTCGCTGCGATAAACACCCCTGCATGGGACACTATCACCCCAAAAAGCCTGCTGCAAAACCTCCCCAACGAGTATAGCATTTTCCCGGCGCGTACGCAAGCCGCCTGTCGTATCCACCGCACGTCTCCCCCGCATCTCTTTGGACCGCTCCGCCGGCAGGTAGTTCCCATAATCTGTGCGTCCGAGCCGCGTTTTTACGTTGCCTCAAGGCCGCCTGATATCAAGAGGCGGAATTTTCTTCCCCGTCGTTGCGGGTAATGTCCGGAAAATTCCCGCCTTGCGGCTCGGTGTCGGACGTGGAGACGAGAAACTGCAGAACTTCGCCCCCCGGCTGCGTTATCCGGTTGACCCAAAACACCTAAGCGGATATACTATATGTGGTTCAACTTTGGGGGTTGACCAGAAGGACCGAAAACATCGCTTATTGGCCTGATCGAAGAAGAAGGTGATCCTTTGGGGGTGGTGACATGATGTATAGAAGTATGATGGCGCTGTGTGTGGCCGGGGCCCTGTGCACCGTCGTTCAGGCCGTTCCGACCTCGTACTCCGGAAGCCTTACCACGGCCGATGGCGGCCTTGTGGGGATCGGCGGATGGGCCGGCGCCCCGAATCCCGTCACCTTCAGTTGGACCGTCACGCAGAATCCCGATCTGTCCTGGCACTATCACTACGAATTCGACAGCACCGACGTGCAGGGCGAGATCAGCCATATGCTGATCGAGACGTCGGCTACGTTCAGCGCCGGCGACGTTTGGAACGCGAGCAATCCTATCGAGGACGGCGACCCGAAGTCGCACGGCGAGTTCAACGGGAACTTCAACATCCCGGAGCCCCTCTTCGGGATCAAGTTCGAGAATATCTCGGGAGAAGTCGTGGCGATCGATTTCGACTGCCCGCGCGTTCCGGTCTGGGGCGACGTCTTCCTGAAGGGCGGCGACGTTTCCGGACAGCTCTGGAACGCAGGCTTTACGTCGCCCGATTGGGATCCCATTGCCCCGGCCCAAGACGGCTCGCTCGCCTGGCACGTCCTGGTTCCCGACACGCTGACCACGGTTCCCGCCCCGGGCGCCACGGTCCTGGCCGGCATTGGCACGGCCCTGATCTGCTGGCTCCGCCGGCGAAAAACGCTCTAAGAAATAGACCCTTGGCAGGTTCCTCTCGTCCAGGGCTGCGACCGTCGTTCGCAGCCCTTCTTTCTTTGCACCGGGCGTGTTCGATCGCGTGAGGGAGCAGGTGCCTTTCATAGCCGAATCTCCCAGTTCTCCGGGGGAACGGCGTTCACAGCGCGCCGACTTTCTCTCAGTCTGCTCCTTTGTCTTGGTGTGATTCTCTCGCCAGGGCGGCCAGGAGGCGGCTGAGGGCTTGCGGGGAGAGGCCGTTTGGTGCTCCGGCCTCCTCCTGTCCCGGCGCAGCAGTATCTTGTGGCGTCTTCGTCTGGGCCGAGGCGTGCAGGGAGATGATGTCGAGGCAGGCTTTGCGGGCGATCTCCTCCTTTTCGCATTCGGTCAGGTTTACCAGCCTGATGGCCGCAACCGGGGCGCAGCGAGCGAGGATCGCGCGGCTTTCGCGGTAGGCGCGGGCGATCCGCCGCTCGAAGCACTCGACGAAGCGCTCGTCGGCGAGCCATTGCGCGTAGCGGTGTGGCGTGACATTGTGCTTGTCGAGGATCTCCTGTTCCTCCTTCTCGCCGGCGAACAGATCCTCGATGACAGCCAGTTGTCGTTTGGTCAGTGTGTTCGACTTGGTCATGATCGTACCTCCTTTTCAAATGCGTCACGGTGGGCTTGTAGCGATTTAATGATTGCGGGGCATCCATGCCGCCGATAGCCTGTCGGTAAGTGATTACGGTCCGCCAGCCGAGAGATCACAGATTGAAGGAGTCAGGAATGAGCCTGGAACGGCTTGTCCGGTTGACACTTCTGGTCATTTTGTCCGTGTCGGTCGCGGGCTGCGCTCACGGCTCCGGGGTCGAGTTCGGAGCGTTCGGGGCGTCGCTCGACTCCGACGATCTGGGCGAAGGCTACGGCGGGGGAGCGAAGCTGGAACTCAACCCCATTGACTTGGTCAGCGTGGATGCCCGGGCCAGCTACATCCGCTTCAACGATACGGATATTGACATGGTGCCGCTGGAAGTGGCGGGTCTTGTGAACTTCGCCATGCTCGCCGAGCATATCGTGCCCTATGCCGGTGTGGGTGTGGGCTACTATCTCTTCGACGGAGACGGCGCCGACCTGGATGATGAGGTGGGGTTCTTTCCCCTCGTGGGTCTGGAGATCGGCCTCCAGCCCGTTTCAGTGCTTATCGAGGGCCGTTGGTTGTTTCTGGAGGCCGATGTGGACAGCGCCGAAGCAGAGCTGGACAACCTTACCGAGGCCACCGTCGACGGGTTCGGCGTCAACATGGGCCTGATCGTTCGATTCTGACGGCGATTGCGAATGCTATGAATCCCAAAGCGGCTGAAGCCTGGAATTTTGCCTTGGCGAAGATGGAATCGGCCAGGCAGTACATCGAGAAAGATGAAGATGGCCTGGCCAAGACCGAGCTGGCCAAGGCGGTCTATATCGGCGCGGGCGCGCTGTACTACCTGCTGGGCCAGGGCCCGGAGGAGCAGGCCGCCCATCAGGCGGCCCAGAGCTTCATTAACGACATGGCCGCAGAAGATGCCTCCGCAGCCGAGGCTTATCTGGCCGCCCGTAAGATCCTCGGCTACATCGCCGACATGTCACCTGCCGGCGATGAGCTTCCGCCGCCGTAGGGACGCTCAGAAGAACCCCGCGAAGAATTATTCTACTTCCGTTCCCCGCAAAGCGGGGTGCTATTGCTGGTGGACGAACAGACGTTGCTCGGCGCCGGCTTCGAGCTTCAAGTCGAGGCCCTCGCTCAGTTGTTGGCCCGTTAGTGTCTGCTCCGAACCGTCGGCAAGGTTGCGAACGGTGTATTGCTCCGTACCCTCGACGGTGAACCATTCGGGCAGCGTGTTCATGCGGGGCCAGTCCTTCGCGAAGCCCATGTACTCGCGATGGCGCAGGATGTCGAAACAGAGCCGGCCCGACCAGGGCTTGTCCGTCCTCACGACGATGACGAGCCCGTCGCCGGCTTGAGCGGCGCCGAGTTGCAGGCCCCTTTGCCAGGGGCGGGCGATCACGCCTTGCGTGTGCATCAGGGCGTGCATCAGCACCGTGCGGACGCCGTTGGCTTCGAGCTTCATCGTGCCCCACAGCTCGGCCGTCTCCAGCGGTTCGTTAGACCGCGTGACACTGCGGGCCATCTCCCGGTCCACCCAGACGAAGCCTTCCTTGACCGGCACGCGGTTGAGCAGATAGATGGCTCCTTCGATCGAGTCGGCGAAGCCATCGATGGAGTAGTTGCCTTCCCAGTTGTAGTTGTTGTACAGCGGCTTGGCGAGGTTGCGAAGCGTCGCCTGCACTCTGGCGCGATAGATCGGCCGGCCGACGGCCATGTCGTAGCAGAGATAGCCGACGTAGTCGTAACCCCAGCCGTCGCTGAGCTTGCCATTGCCCCCGTCGCGGCGGGTGAGGTGGTTGTACATCATCCCATCCTCGTTGCAGCCTTTGGCGAGGATCGTGTCGAAGACATGTTTGAGCTTGTCCTGATAATCCTTTACTTTCGCCCGGTTCTCTTGAGCCTCCACGGCTAACAGCAGGCCCAGCCCACCGATGATCTCGCAGCCATGGTCGCGAAGGCGCGTGGGGACGAAATCCGGCTGATCGAAATAGTAATCGGCGAGGCGCTCGGCCCAAGTGAGAAACTCGGCGCGCCCGGTCATGGTGTAAAGCCTCGCCAGGGCCTGGAGCTGTTCGCCGTTGACCTCGATGTTCTTCGATGGGATCTTGCCGTACGGGGTGTCGTAGCGGGCGTGCTTCCAGATGTCTTCTTCGATGGCCAGCATGCGCTCGAACCATTCGTCTTTGCCGGTGACTTCGACGATGGCGATCAGGCCGTCCTTGACGTACTCGGAGGCCTGAAAGATCAGCTCGTCGTATTCGGGGACGATCTTACGCTTGTTCTTCCAGTCGTACGGGACGGGGATGCGGTCGAGATGGTTGCAGAGCTTCTGCTCGGCGTGCAGAATGTCACGCACCGGACCGTCAAGCGCTTCCCTGTCGACGACGAACGCCGCCCAGCACAGAAACGGATAACAGTCGGCGGCGGTGTCACGATAGTTCCACTTGCCGTCGGCCGGGTACAGCCCCGTCTCTGCATCGATCAAAGGCAAGGCCTTCTCATGCAGCCAGCGGTGGACCTTGCTCAGCGAGTAACCCGCGATCTCCGCGGATCGCGCCGCCTGATCGACAACGGTCTTGTCGATTCGCGGTTGTGCTTCAGCCTTCGTTGACAGCCCGCCCGCGAGAAGGGCCAGACTGACGGCGAGTGCGTATTTCATGTAGTTGACCTCACTGCTGACTCAGTGCGTTCTTTCCGGCGCCTCGGGTGGCGAGTTCCTTAAGCTCGGGCAGGTGTTCGACGAAGACGCCGCGAGGGGTTGTGTTTCGGCTCTTGCAGATCGAGGCGGCCATGCCGACGACCTCGCCCATCATGCCGCAGGTCCGCATCACGCGGACGGTCCCAAGGGCTACGTGCGTGACACTGATATCGCGGCCGGCCATGAAGAGGTTCTCGACGTTCCGCGAGTAGAAGCAGCGGTAGGGGATCGGGTAGGGCCGAATGTCCGGCGTGACGCAGATCGTCTTGAACTCCTGGCCCGGAAAGTGCTCCGTGTTCTTCGGGTCCGGATAGTGCAGGTCGATCGACCACGTCGTCGTGACCATCGCATCCGGGAATTCCGTCCGTTCCTGGATGTCCTGCTGCCTTAGGATCACGTCGCCCAACAGCCGGCGGGATTCACGCTTGCCGGCGACATAAGCGACCCACGAGAGCTTGCGGTTTGCGTACTTCGCCTTGTCCTTGCTGTGATTCTTTTGAAAGGCCCAGTTCCCATAGACGGCGCGGAACGCATGGTCGCGGATCGACTCGAACTCGGTGATCTGGTTCTTGTTCAATCCGGTCTCCCAGTTCCAATCGCCGCGCGTGGCGTGCTCGCAGCTCGCCTCGGTGAACGGCAGGGCCCAGGGACAGTCGGGAAACGGGCTCGGCTCGTCGGTCTCGATGGAATACCACTGGACGGAGGAGCCCATCGTCATCTCGTCCGGCTCCTTCGGGGCCAGATTCTCGCCCGTCTGCTCCCAGCTCTCGCGACCCATGCGGTAGTCCGCCCCGGCGAGGAAGCCAATCGTGCCGTCGCCGGTGCAGTCGGCGAACAGCGGGGCGGCGAAACGAAGCTCTTTCGAGGTCCTGGTGTCCCGCGCGATCAGGGCGACGATCCGGTCGCCGTCCTTCTCGACCCGGCAGGCATGGGTGTTGAGGAACAGGTGAATGTTCGGCTCGTCCCGCACGACGCGGAGCTTCTTGTCGTCGTTGTAGAACTCGGCGGGGCGGGCGTTGCCGCGATTGCCCGGATCGAGCTCGGCAACCACGTCCCCCAGGCGCGGGTACGGCGGCAGGTTGATCATGCCGTTCAGATGCACGCGAACTTCCGAGCTGTTGTTGCCGCCGAGGACGGGGCGATTCTGGATCAGGGCCACTTGCAATCCCAGCCGCCCGGCGGAGATCGCCGTGCAGGTCCCCGCAATACCGCCGCCGACAACGACAAGATCGAAGGTTCCGGCCTCTTCGGGCTGTCCTGATAGGCCCAGCAGCCCGCGTCGAAACTCCGCCATTGCCTTGCCTTCGTTCGGCGGCTTGAGACTCTGGTCACGTGTGAAGAAAATCGCGTCGCACCGGCCCTCGAAGCCGGTCAGATCGTGCAGCGCCAGCTTCGTTTCTCTATTCTTGATCTCGACGGTCCCGCCGTCCTGCCAGTGCCACGCGGCGCCCTCTGCGCCGAACGTCGTCGGCAGGGCCGCGCCATCGACGAGCAGTTGGAACCTCCCCGGCGCGCCGGGGGCCTCCCACGTCGCCACCCAGTCGCGTGTGCGCACCCAGAGGCGGTACTCGCCCGCCTGCGGAAAGGTCACGGTCGTGACGGCGTCTCGCACGGGCACGCCCAGCCCATGCGCCAGCAGAAACGGCGAGCCCATCTGGTCCATGAACTGCTGATCCACCACCCATCCACCCGGCTCCTCGAAACTCTCCGCTTCAACAAGGACCGGCCCATCAGCGGCTGATGCACCGTTACAGGCAAAGATGGCGATGCAAAGCGACGCGACGATGTGTGATGGGTTATGCCGTTTCATCGTTGCCTCCCGTGAATCAAACTCGAAATCCGAAACAAATCCAAAGGACCAGAACTCAAATGACAGAAACGCTGGCGCCGGCCAAACGCGGTATGTCATTGCGAGCGAAGCGAAGCAATCTCAATCCCGGGATGGGAGATTGCTTCGTCGCTGCGCTCCTCGCAATGACATGTCTTAAGCTTTGCTCGTTCGTGCTTGTTTCGAATTTCGTGCTTCGGATTCTCATTACAGCGAGCAGCGGTCAAGCTCGGCGATCTTTTCGACGCGTCGGGCGTGGCGGCCGCCGTCGAACGGCGTGGCCAGCCAGATCTCTATCATTTCCAGAGCTTGCTCGAGGGACACCATCCGGGCGCCGATGGACATCACGTTGGCGTCGTTATGGGCCCGGCTGAGTCGCGCGCCCTTATCGTTCCAGCAGACCGCGCAGCGGACGCCGCGGACTTTGTTGGCGACGATGGTCTCCCCGTTGCCGGAGCCGCCCATCACGATCGCCCGGTCGCACTCGCCTTTGCCGACGGCTAGGGCGGCCGGGTAGATGAAATCCGGGTAGTCGCACTTCTCCCCCGAGTCGGTCCCGAAGTCGATGACCTCGTGCCCCTGCTCGATGAGGTATTGCTTGATCCGTTCCTTATACTCGTACCCTGCGTGATCCGTACCCAACGCGATCTTCATTACTGCCCCTTGCACCGTCGGTTTATAAAGGCCCGAGTTTAGCAGACGGACCCCGAAGCCGCAATTCCCAACCGTGCCGTGCCGGGAAATCCGTTGACATCTTCGCGCACAATGATAAGCTGGAACGGAAAGGAGCGGTGAAATATGAGGCCATGGCGTCACATCTCTGCCGTGCTCACCCCGGATTTGGCGATTTCCCTATCTTGATGTGGCTGCCCGTTCCACACTGGCCTCAATCCCGCTTCTCATCAGTGGCGCAGAAGACGCATCACCTGCGGCGGGAGAGAAAGAAAGGGGATCTGTGAGGGCGAAACGTTGTTCCGGCCTTGCACTGCTCGTCGTGTCGGCTGCCGCTATCGCCTTGACCGGGAGCAGCGTTAGGGCGGATTTTGCCTTCGGCAAGCCCGTAAACTCGGGGCCGGTCGTCAACAGTCCGGCTCTGGAGGCTCAGCCGAGCATCTCGGGTGATGGTCTATCGCTTTTCTTCTATTCTGAGCGGTCGGGGGGATACGGCAATCGGGATATATGGGTCGCACGACGTGCAACGACAGACGAGGCCTGGACGACGCTGGAGAATGTTGGGCCGCCGGTCAACACGTCGTATCGAGACTCCGGACCGTGTATCTCGGCCGACGGTCTGACGCTGTTCTTCGACTCCGACCGTCCCGGCGGCTCAGGTCAGTCGGACATATGGGTAACGAGGCGAGCGACTACGTCCGATCCGTGGGGTACGCCGGTGAATCTGGGCCCGCCCGTCAACGCTTCCTCCTATGACGCGTACCCGAGCGTCTCGGCCGATGGCCTGACGCTGGTGATGCAGTCCAACCTCCCGGGCGGTTACGGCGGATACGACATATGGATGGCGACGCGCCAGACCAAAGATGCTCCCTGGACCGCGCCGGTGAATCTCGGGCCACCTGTGAACAGCTCGGCTCTGGAGGGGGACCCCGAGATTTCGCCTGACGGCCTTACGGTCTTCTTTGGCTCCCCGCGAGCTGGCGGCTACGGCAGTTGGGACGTGTACATGGCGAGGCGGGCAACCACCGACGACCGATGGGGTACGCCGGTGAATCTGGGCCCGGTCATTAATATGTCATCTCCTGATTATGGCCCGAACATCTCGCCGGATGGCCGGACCTTCTACTTCGCGTCCGACCGGCCCGGCGGAGAAGGCAGCGGCGACCTGTGGCAGGCGTCGGTCGTCCCGATCATTGATTTCAACGGCAATGGAACCGCAGACATCGAAGACTTGGTCGTCCTCATCGAGTCCTGGGGCCAGGCCGATCCGCGATGCGACATCGGTCCGATGCCCTGGGGTGATGGCAAGGTCGATGCGGCGGACCTGGAGGTCCTGATGAGCTGCTGGGGTCAACCGGTGGACGATCCGACCCTATTGGCTCACTGGCCTCTGGATGAGACAGAAGGCATGATTGCTTCCGACAGCGCCGGCGACCACGATGGCACGGTGACCGGTCTGCCCGCCTGGCAGCCTGTCGACGGCCAGATCGGTGGAGCGCTGCAGTTCGATGGCGCCACCTGCATCACGGCCGATTTCGTCCTGAATCCGGCGGATGGCCCCTTCAGCGTCTTGGCCTGGGTCAAGGGCGGCGCCCCGGGCCAGGTGATCGTATCCCAGGAAGATGGCCTCAACTGGCTGATCGCCGATCTCGCCCAAGCTGCACTCGCAACCGATCTGGCCAAGAGCTTGCGGACCACCGGCCTGTCGTCCCAGGCGATCATCACCGACGGCGCATGGCACCATGTCGCCTTCACGTGGGACGGCGCGAGCCGCCGGCTTTACGTAGACGAGATTCTCGTGGCTGAGGACACACTGGACAAGCTGGTGGGTTCGGTCGGCAACATGATCCTCGGTGCCGGTAGGAACATGACGCCGGACACCTTCTGGCCCGGCCTGATCGACGACGTCCGCATCTACGGCCGGGCGGTGGAACCGTAGAACAACTCTTTCGTCGACGCCTGTAGAGAAAGAGAGGTGAATGAGATGGAGACGAGGAAATCCAAGATTTGCTGTGGCGGAATGTCAGCCATTCTGGTGTTAGGCATGATTGCACCAACTACCAAGGCGGATTTCGCCTTCGGTGAACCCACCAGCCTGGGGCCGACAGTCAACAGTTCGGCCATAGATGGTCATGCGAGCATCTCCGCCGACGGCTTATCGCTCTTCTTTTACTCGGAGCGATCAGCAGGTGGGTATGGTGGCCGCGACATCTGGGTGGCGACCCGGGCCACGATAGAGGAAGACTGGACCTCGGTGGAGAACGTCGGCCCCCCCGTGAACACGCCGTATCGAGAGTCGGCACCGTCCATTTCGGCCGACGGCCTCATGCTGTTCTTCGACTCCGACCGTCCCGGCGGCTCCGGGGGCCGGGACATATGGGCGACGACGCGGGAGACCAAAGACGCTCCCTGGACTACACCAGTGAACCTTGGGTCAACTGTGAATAGTTCGGTTCATGACTACTACTCAAGCGTCTCGGCCGATGGTCTGGTGCTATTCTTCGACGTTGGCCTCGAAGACCCGAGCGATAACGTATGGATGACGACGCGGGACTCAAGAGACGAGGCCTGGACCCCACCTGTGATCCTTGAGCCACTCATCAACAGCTCGTGGGGTGATGGGGAAGCGAGGATTTCGCCCGACGGCCTGGCACTCTTCTTTGCCTCTACGAGACCCGGCGGATACGGCAGCGGTTGGAATCTATGGGTTGCGATGCGGGCAACAGCAGACGGCGACTGGGGTACGCCCGTGAATCTTGGTCCAACGATTAACGACCCCAGTGGCGCAGCCGGGGCGATCATCTCGGCCGATGGTTCTACTCTCTACTTCACCTCTCCCCGGTCTGGCACGATTGACCTCTGGCAGGCACCCATCATCCACATCATGGATTTCAACGGTGACGGTAGCGTTGATGGCGCGGATGTCCGCACTATGGCTGATCGCTGGGGGACAGACGACCCAGTCTGCGACATCGGTCCGATGCCGTGGTCAGATGGGATCATTACCGACGCTGCCTGGCATCGCGTCGGCGTCACCTGGGACGGCGCCAGCCGCCGTCTCTACGTAGACGGTGTCCTTGTGGCCGAAGACACGCAGGATGGCCTGGCGGATTCTCCGGGCGGCCTCATCCTCGGCTGCGGCAAGAACATGACGTCGGACACCTTTTGGTCCGGCTTAATCGACGACGTGCGGATCTACAACCGGGCGGTGGAGCCCTAAGGTGTGCAACACGTGACGCACTCTTGAAAGACCGTTGATTCCAGGGGGGATTTCTGCTATAGTGGCAGGGTGCGTATCTGCACACAACAGGTGCGCCTCGTGGACGGCGGATGGTCTGTTGGATCGCCTGCACGGTGTGACGAGGCCCATGCAAAAGGAAAGGGTGGTATCCAATGACGACTCGCAGGAGTTTCAGTGGCAGCGGTCTGTGCGCCGGCCTTCTGGGCGTTGTGTTGGTGCTGATGCTTGTGGCTGACGCGTGGGCCCAGGACCCCACTCGTTTCGAGGGCGAGATCAAGGCGTTCGAGAGCGCCGATTTGGCCGGCCCGCCGCCGGCGGACCCGGTCCTGTTCGTCGGCTCTTCGAGCATTCGCATGTGGACGGGCGTCGCGGCCGCGTTTCCAGACTATCCCGTGATGAATCGCGGCTTCGGCGGCTCGCTCATGAGCGACCTGCTCTATTACTTCGACCGGATCGTCGCCGTGTACGATCCCGCCCTGATTCTCGTCTATGAAGGTGACAACGACCTGGCGGGTGGCAAGTCCGTCGATCAGGTTTATGCGGATTACGTTGCGTTCGTGCAGCGGGTCAAGCAGCAGTTGCCCCGCGCGGACGTGGCCTTCATCGCGGTCAAGCCGAGCCCGAGCCGGGCGCAATACCTCGGCGTGACGCGGCAGTTGAACGCGCGTCTGGAGGCCCTGGCCGCCGGCGATCCGAGCCTGTGGTTCATCGATGTGTTCACGCCCATGGTCAACGCCGCGGGCCAGCCCCTTGAGCAACTGTTCCTTTCGGACATGCTGCACATGAACGCCTCGGGCTACGCGCTGTGGGAGATTGCGGTTGGCTCGATGCTGGAAGAGTGGTCCTCGTTGCAGGTGCAGAGCTTCCTGTTCGACTTCGGGCCGGGCGACGCCGCTACGAAGAACGGGCCCGCGCCGGACGATCCGAATCATTTCTGGAACAACGTCACCGAAACCATCGGCGGCTCGGCGACGGGCCAGTTGCGAGGCGTCGTCAACACGAAGAATGTGCAGTCCTCGATCGGCCTGCAGATTCTCAGCCCGTTCAACGCCAGCGGGCCCAACCGAGGCGGGACCCTCGAATCGACGGTCTTCCCGCAGAACGCCACGCGCGACTCGCTCTACGGCAACACGAAGGACTGGAACGGCTTTGCCGACGTGGCGCCCAGCTTCAAGCTGACTCGCCTGGACCGCGAGCGGACCTACAACTTCACCTTCTACGCCTCGCGGCTCAGTGTCGGCGACATCCGCGAAGCGAGCTATACGGTCACCGGCGCGACCTCAGCTTCGGTCGTCTACGATCCTGCGAACAACATTGACGAGGTCGCTGTGGTCGCCGGGATCGCCCCCGATTCACTCGGGGAGATTACGATCAGCCTGGCCCCGACCGAGCGCAACAACAACTCCTATCATTTCATCTATCTCGGAGCGATGCGGGTGGACGAGATCCCGCAGCAGCAGCCCATCATCTTCGTGGAAGAGCCCGCCGACCAGACCGTTCTGGAGTCCCGGCCGGTGACGTTCCGTGCGGCCGTCGAGAGCACGCCGCCTTACGTCGTCCAGTGGTCGAAGGACGGCGAGCCGATTCCCGACGCCAACGAGTTCACGTACACGATTGAGCGGGCGACGCTCGAGTTGGATGGGGCGGTGTTCGCCGTCACCGTCAGCAATGCGATGTACAGCGGCACGAGCCGGGACGCGGTCCTTCACGTCGTCCCGGATGTCAACGCGCCGGTCCTGCTGTCGATGGACAGTGTCGGTGGGCTCACGGTGCGGCTCGTCTTCGACGAACAACTGGATCCGAACAGTGCCGCGGCGGTCGACAACTATCAGGTGAACGATGGCGAAGTCGAGGTCGTCGCTGCGGAGCTGGACGCCGACGGGCAGACCGTCACCCTCACGCTGGCCTCGCGCTTGACGGGCGCCTTCACCGTGAGCGTTGCCGGCGTGCGGGACCTGGTCGGCAACGAGATCGCCGCCGGCACGACCGCGACGGGCGAGATCCGCTCACAGGTTCTGCTGTTCGACTTCGGCTCCGGGAGCACACCCACAGCGAACGGTCCGGCTCCGGACGATCCCGAGAGTTCTTGGAACAACGTCACCGACGGCATCGGCAAGACGGTCGGCGGACAGTTGAGCGATCTCGTCACAACCGACAACGTTCCCACCGGGATCAGCCTCGTGATCCTGAGCCGGTTCAATGGGGCCAACACCAACGGGACCCTTGCGTCCGAGCAGTTCCCGCAGGACGCCACCCGCGACTCGCTCTTCGGCAACACCGAGACCTTCAGCGGCCTGGGCAACGTCTTCCCGAGCTTCAAGCTCACCGGCTTGGACCCGCTGCTGACGTACCAGTTCACGTTCTATGCCTCACGCATGGGCGTCGGCGACAACCGCGAGACGCTCTACACGGTCGAGGGCGTTTTTACGGGATACGCCACCCTCAACCCCGCCGGCAACATCGACGGCTTCGTCGCGCTATCCGCGATCGCCCCGACCGCCGAGGGCGAGATCACGATCAGCCTATCCCCCGGCACCGCGAACAACAACGGCAACCATTTCACCTACCTCGGTGTCATGACGCTGGAGCCCACCCCGCCCGCAACCGGCCGCTGACCGCCAACGGCGATCGCGCAGTCCGCGCGGCGTGAGGCGCACACAGTCTCGCCCGCGAGTGTCGGTGAGATCGGAGACGAACGTTCGTTGAACCGACACAGGGTCTATTGTGCGCGTTCCCAGAGTTCTCCCTTGCCTTCGTTGGTCAGCAGGAGGCGGGTGCCTTGGGCACTCTGGCGGATCTCGTACTTGTACTCCTGCCAGGATTTGTCTTCCCAGATCAGTTGGAGCGTGCCGTTGCCGGCGTACCATTGTCCGTTGCTCTGCTGCGTGTCGTTGCTTTCGAGCCACACGCCGCCGGCGCCGGCGAGCATCTGGGTCTTGTCCGTTCGCGACCACGTGCCGTCGGGCTGGATGATCAGCGTGGCCGTGTGGTCGGAAGCCATCTGGGCGCGGGAATAAGACGTCTCGAAAGGCGACCAGTTCGTCATCGATTGTGTCGTCAGGAAGCTCCACGTCCCCGCGAGCTGCATGTCCCGCTGGCCCTGCCCGAACGCGAAGGAAGCGAAGATCCGCTGCAGCTCCTTCTCGCGCGCTTGCAGTCTGTCCTTGAAACAGAGGGCGACCAGGGCGACGCCATAGTCATTTGTGAGACTGACGTAGGCGCGGGCGGAGATCGCATCGCCGCGGGACGAATTGCCCTCCCAGTTCATCACGGTGCCCTGGCCTGCGGTCATGGGTACGAGGGTCGGCGGGGTCGTGCGTTTCAGCGTCGGCGAAAGCTGTGCGACGGCCTGGTCCATGAACTGAACCACGCGCGGGTCGTCCGGCCTGGTCATGCCGGGCTCCAAGGTGTCGCCGATGACGGCGTAGATCTCCGTCGGCTGGCCGTCGGCCGTGGTGCTTGGATTCGGCGGGATCAGTTGCAGCATCTCCTCGTGCTCTCTCAGCGTCCAATCCCCAGGGTACCAGAACGTGAAGCCCATGACGTGGCGATACGTCTGGCCCCCGACCTTCGGCGACACCCCGGCGGCGGGTATCTGAGATGCTTGGGCGGACGGCCCCCCGGCCGATGCGCCGAGGAGCTGCATCTTCTTCTGGTTGTATTCCGCTTCGCCGATGACCCCGGCCCGATGCGCTTGTTCGAGCGCCTCCAGTTTCTTACGCGCCTGGGGGTCGGTCTGCTGGAGCTGCCTGTCCTGGAGTTCCTTGACCTTGGCGGCGTATTCCTGATCGCTGAGCACGCCGACCTGGCGAGCCAGCGCCAGAGCCTTCAGTTGTTCCTCAAACGTCGGACCGTTCTGGCCCGGAATCGCAGCGGGCTGCTGCGTCTGTGGCGCGGGCGGCGCTCCAACGGCCAAGGGCGTCGTCGAAGCGGCCTCGGCCCGGGTGCCTGCGATCGATCGGAACATGTCGCGGAGTTCAGCGCCGCGGGCATCCACACGCTCCTGCAGGCCCATCCCGACGAGCATGACGACGGACTGTCCGGAGAACGTGACGTATACACGGGCGACGATCTTGCGGCCTTCGGGCGAAGTGGCCTGCCACGTGAGCAACGCTCCTTTGCCGCTTCTCGTCTGGATGGGGGAAGATTGGCGCGTATACTCCAGCGCCGGCGAGAGACTCTTGAGTTGTTCATCGAGGTATTGAACGATACTCTCGTCGGCCGGTTCCCGAACGGTCTGGTCACCGAGACTTTCCGTGGCCAGGAAGTACAGTTCGAGCGGCCCGTCGGTTGTGGTCACAGCATCGGGCGGGGCCAATTGCAGCGTGCCCTCCTGATCGGTAATGCTCCAGGACGCCGGGTACGAGAAAGAGAAGCCCGCCGGATGGGAGTAGGTCCGCCCTTGTCCGGCGGTCGATGGCGGGGCGGGGATCGGCTGTGTCGGAGCGGCCGGCGGCGCCGCAGTCCCTTGCTCAGACGCCTGCAACCGGCCTGCGCCGGCCAGTATCAGGGTCTTCTTTTGTTCGTACTCCTCGGCGGTCAGGATGCCGGCCTCGTACGCCGATTTGAGCGCTTGCAGACGCTTCTGCGTCTCGGCATCGACCGCCGGCGGCCCTTGCAGCTCGGCCGCCAGCGCCGCTTTCTTACGGGCGTATTCTCCCTCGGTCAGGATACCGGCCTCGCGGGCGGCTTCGAGCGCTTCTAACTTTCGCAGGACTTGATCTGGGGCCGGTGGCGTCACGGGGAGCCGGGCCGGCGCTGCCTGTGGAGGCGCAGGCTCCGTCGGGACCGGCGGGGTGGGCTGCGCGGGCGCCTGTTGAGCCGGCGCATCTGCATTCTCAGGTGCGAGGATTCGGAACTCTTTGACGCCGGCCAGACTGTCATCGAGATACACGTTGATCCGGTAGCGGCCCGGCGGCCAGCCCTTGTCGGGCCTGGACAACGAGAAATGCCCTGTGGCCCGGCCTCTCCTCGAGCCCTGCACCTCGACCTCCGCGTGGTCGATCTCGTAATCGGGGGTGGAGATGCCGTCGATGCAAATCCAGGCTCCCTTGAGAGTGCATTTGGCCCTGACGCCCTCCACCAGCACCACGGCGTGGACGATTGCCGTCTCGGCGCCAAAGGTCTCGCGCACATCCACCGGCACGAACCCGTCACCGCCCACGTCCGCGCACAGAGTGATCGACGTGACAGAAGCGGCGTGGGCCGCTGCCGACGCCATGAATAGCAGAACAACCGGGACCAACCGCGAATGGGATCTTCGATGTCGCATAAAAGGTCTCCTCTAAGAGGGGCGCAGATAACCGGATGTCATGGAGGACGTCACGCCCCAGGACTCTACCGACGTGAGCCGCGAACCCTAACAGACTTCTCCATTGTGAGTCTTAATGCCGCGATACGAGCATCTACTCCCCGAGGGGTTCTATCGTACCCTTAACAGTGGTGTGACAGTGCCCCCCACTCGCCACATGTACTGGACATTGCCTCTGGCCTGGCCCGTCGCATCGTACTCGGTGTACGTTGTCGTGATCTCCTCGAACCGGAGTGAGATCTCTTCGACAGCAGGATGCTGACCTTGAGATGCTCCTTCGATTTCATATCCTGTCAGTCGCGCGTTCTTCAATTCGTATGCACAACAGACTTTGACACCACTCGCAAAAGATCGCGTTACATGAATCCGGACCACGGGGATCACCGTATTTCTGCAGACCGCCTCCGCCAACTTGGGCCCGGCCTTGTCGAGCGGCTTGGTGAGGGTGACGTCCTCAAAAGCCACGGCGCGGGCTCGGGCATTGTGGCTCTCGCGGAACGACAGCAGCTCACACCAATTCTCGTGGTCTCGGACGCGACACTCACCGTCGATGCCCTCGAATTGGGCGAATATGGCGGAGCCGCCCGGGTCATTGGAGAGGGCCGCCTGGGTCTCATGCGATGCCTGCGGCCACTGCCAGAACCATAGCAAACCGATGAACGCGCACACGATCACTACTACTCTTGCCCTGTTTTGTTCCGTTTGCATCGTCGCCCCTTTCACAAGTGCTTGGATTGAACATGGTCTCGCGTCCACGACCATGGGATCGGGAGTAGGCATCCAGGATCTAATAAAGAGCGTGGGACCTCACAGTCCGGCCGACTCTGCGCCAGCACATAATTCACGCATACGAGTGTACTCGTGACGGGGCGCTGTGGCAAGCAAATAGGAGTCGGTACGAAGAAGGAATCAGTCTGGGTTGTGTGCCAATGCCTCGGCAGGAGACACGCCTGGGTGGTCCGGATTACCCTGGCAGGCGGCCGCTTCGTTCGCGCGGAGGTTGATGTTCATGATGCTCACTCGCAGCCCGCGGCCGTGCCCCTGCCCTCCCTGGGATGCCCGTCCATGCGCTCTGCTCCCGAGCCCCTGTATCAATGCGTGAGTGGCTTGTCGAGGTCGACCGGGTACTTCTGCCAGGGGATTGCGCCGGATTTGCAGACGTGGTCCTGCAAGGCGGTGAAGAGCTTTCGATACATCGGGTGGTTGTCGTCGAGCGGGCGTTCTTCCTTTGGATCTTCCCTGAGATCATACAGCTTCATCGATTCGAAGGGACTGTTCTGGAGGAGTTTGTGGTCGCCCTGCCGGACGGCGTAGTAGGCCCGTCCGCCGTATCGTTTGCCGCCTTCGCGCCGGACCCAGAAGAGCAAGCGTTCATCCGCGGGCTGCTTCCTGCCCAGCACCGTTGGCAGGAAGCTCGCGCCGTCGATTTCGTGCTCGATGGTGACGCCCGCCGCCTCACAGACGGTTGGGAAGATATCCATCGTCAGCGCGAAGCGGTCGCTGCGTGCGCCCGGCTTGATTCTGCCGGGCCAGACGGCGCACATCGGTTCGCGGATGCCGCCTTCGTACATGTCGCCTTTGCCCGCCCGCAGCGGTCCGTTCGTGGCGCCGACGCCAAGCTGGCCGCCGTTGTCGGAGGTGAAGACCACCAGTGTATCGTCGCTGAGGCCGGTCTCTTTCAGAGCCTCGATCACCTTGCCGATGCCGGCGTCCAGGTGCTCGATCAGAGCGACGAGCTTCGCACGTTTGTCGCTGATCCCTGCTTCTCGTTGTTTGACCCGTTCGATCCACTCTTGGGGTGGCTGGATCGGTGTGTGCGGGGCGTTGTACGCCAGGTAGAGGAAGAAGGGCTGCTCTTTGTTCTTCGATCGCTCGCGGAGGTAATCGATGGCCCATTGCGTGAACAGGTCGGTGGCGTGTCCCTCAGGGTCGATCTCGGCGTCGTTGAGCCGCATGTAGTTGAAGCCGTGCCGGCGGTGGTGGTAGTAGTCGTCCATCATGTCGCCGAGGAAGCCGTGGAAGTGGTCGAAGCCGCGCTCGTTCGGCTTGTTCGGCGAGGCCAGCCCCAGGTGCCACTTGCCGACGATGGCGGTGTGGTAGCCCGCGCGCTTGAGCATCTGGGGCAACAGTACGGCTTGCGGGGACAGGTGGCCCCAGTTGTTTGTGACGTGCGTGCGGATCACGCCGGGGACGCCGACGAGATCGGGGAACCGTCCGCTGAGCAGTGCCGCCCGCGTCGGCGAGCAGACGGGGCAGTTCGCATAGAAGTTGTCGAAACGCATGCCCGCCTCGACGAGGCCGTCGATGTTGGGCGACTTCAAATCCTTTGCCCCGTAGCTGGACAGGTCGCCGTAGCCCAGATCATCGACCAGGATCACCAGAACATTGGGTTTCCTGGCGGGCCTTTGACCGTTTGCCGTCAAGCCATGAGACAAAGTCGTTGCGCCCACGGCGGCGCCGATCAGCTTCAGGAAGTCACGACGTGTTTTACTCATCTCAACTCCTTCCTTCACCGCTCTTCAACCTACATAGCGAATGACGTACAGCCAGTTCGCGACAAAGAGCACGATCATAACCGCCCAGGCAACCTTGCGTTCGTTGCCGCTGGGGTGGATCGCCAGGGCCCGGCCGAAGAGAACCCGAACGGCAACCACCGCTGCGAACACGCCCAGGAAAGTGAACAGCAGCGGATTGTACAGCCAGGCCCGGATGGGATGTCCCTGCAGGAAGGACAGAGTCCCGCGGGTGAATCCACACGTGGGGCAGGGATAGCCTGTGAAGCGTTTGAACAGACATAGTTGCACAGCACGTCCGGTGCGTGCACTAAGGATTAGAGTGACGCCGCCCAGCGCCAGCCAGAGCGCGGGCAGGACAATCGACCACCACGGCCAAGGCGGCCGACGGCGGAGCCGGATGCACTCAACCTTCATCCTGGACTGTCACACTATGCCGGCCTAAACGCCATGCCGGCGCCGCCGACAATGAACATGAGCAGCCACACGACGACTCCCACGAGCGCGAGGGCTACGCTGACGATACCGCAGATCTTCCCGGCTTGCGTCAGGCCCCGGCCAGAGGGGTCCATCCGGCCGGCATCCATCTCCTTCAGGTCGCCGTTGCCCATGACCCAGGCGACGATGCCGAAGACAATACAGCACACCAGACCGAGAATCCCGAAGACCAGGATCATCACGCCGCGGTGAGGCCGCATCGGCTGTCCCGCCGGATAGGCCTGTACGTTCTCAATCGGAGGTTGACCGCCATTCGCCATAGTTGCTCCCCATCTATCCGAAAGGTTCCCAAGACTGATTCGCGAGCGATTCGTCCGAAACCGCCCCGACCTGTCGGTTTATCGCTGCACAACCTACGCGATCTCGCCGGCCGCGCCAAGCGATTCTTCCGCAATTCTGCCGGTTCTCAACTCTTGCGGAAAACGGCCACAACGTTCTCCACCTCGACGACGAAGAGGCGGTTGTCCCCCTCGAAATCGACCGGAATGGCGCCTTTCGGGTTGAACAGGACCTTGTCGTATTTCTTGAGCGGGATGTCGGCCGAGTGGTCGATCTCGGTGGACACGGCGACGACGCGCCCGGTGATTGTGGGGATCTCGATGTTGTCCGGCAGCTTGATGCCGCCTTTCGTTTCCTTCTTGTCCTCATCCTTGCGAATCAGGACTCGCTTGCCGATTGGCTCGACCGTCTCGAAGGACGGGGCCTCCGTTTTCTCTTTCTTGTCCATGGCGAACCTTCGTGTAGTGAGCAGGCCGTTCTTTCGCCCCATTATACAAAGATGGCGCCGTCAGGAAAGCCAGCACTGAATCCGGGGCTCTCACCGCCGGCGTGGCCTGCACGACGAAGCCGCACGGAGGACTATTTCTTGGTGGCGACGGCCTTGTCGCTCTTGAGCTCGTCGAGGATCTCCCGGGCGCGCTCGGGGTCTTTCGGAGGCCACTCGCCGCTCGCCTGTAGCTCCTTGAGTCGATCCATGCTCTTGGCGCTGACGATGGTGCGGCATCGAGGAAAGCGATTGCAGCCGAGGAACGGTCCGCGCTTGCTCTGGCGAACGACCAGTTCCCCGCTCTTGCACTTATAGCATTTTATGCCGGTTGGGTCCGGCTTCGGCTTCGGCGGCAGCGGGTTGCCCTCCTTGTCCAGGCGCAGGGTCGTCTTGCAGGTGGGGTAGTCGCTGCATCCGAGGAACGCGCCGAACCGGCCGTTCTTGTGGACCATCGGCTTGCCGCAATTCGGGCACTTGTGCTCGCTGATCTCGTCCTGCACCATCTTGCCTTCTTTGTCGACTTGGGAGGCGAACTTGCATTCGGGGTATGCCGAGCAGCTCAGGAACCGGCCGCTTTTGCCGAACTTGTACACGAGCGGCTTGCCGCAATCCGGGCAGGTGTATTCGCTGGGCGTGGACTCGGCCTTCGCGTGCTTCATCTCCTGTTGCGCCCGTTCAAGGTTCTGTTTGAAGGGCCCATAGAAATCTTTCAGAACGCCGATCCAATCGAGATGCTGCTCCTCGATCTTGTCGAGCTGGCCCTCCATGTGTCGGGTGAAGGCGACATCCATGACGCGCGGGAAGTACTCGCTGAGCTTGTCGGTGACGACCTCGCCGAGGTCCGTCGCATGGAACTTCCGTTCCCTCTGCTCGACGTACCCGCGATCCTGGACGGTGCTGATGATCGGCGCGTACGTACTCGGGCGGCCGATGCCTTCCCTTTCAAGCGCCTTGACGAGAGAGGCTTCCGTGTACCGGGCCGGCGGCTTCGTGAAGTGCTGCTCGTTCTGGATGTCCACGACCGCGAGCGGCTGGCCCACCTGCGTCGGCGGCAGTTGTTGCTCGGTCGAGGAGGTCGGCCAGACCTTGCTGGATCCGTCGAATACGAGCACCCGGCCCGTCGCCTTGTATGTGGCGGTCCCGAGGCTCGTCGCCGCGGCGATGCTCAGCGTCGTCACGTCCCACCGGGCGGGCTCCATCTGGCAGGCGACGAAACGCCGCCAGATCAGTTCGTAGAGTTTGTACTGTTCGTCGCTGAGGAACTGGCGGATCTCCTGCGGCGTCAGATCGACGTCGGTCGGGCGGATCGCCTCGTGCGCCTGTTGTGCCTGCTTGTTGGCTGCGTAGAAGTTTGGCTTCTCCGGCAGGTACTTCGGCCCGAAGTGGCTTTGGACATAGTTTCGCACCTCGCTAAGCGCCTCGCCGGAAAGGTGCGTGCTGTCCGTTCGCATGTACGTGATCAAGCCGAGCGAGCCCATCGAGCCGAGATCGATGCCTTCGTAAAGCTGCTGCGCGATGGACATCGTTCGCTTGGCACTGAAGCCGAGCCGGTTCGCGGCCGCCTGCTGTAGCGTCGAGGTAATAAAAGGCGGAGAGGGGCGGGACACCGACTCCTTCGTCTGGATATCGGCGATTGTGAACGGTGCCTGCCTGAGTTCGGCGAAGACTTTCTCCGCCTCGTCCTTGTTCGAGGCCTTGAATTTCGTATCGCCGATCTTATGCAGCTCGGCCTTGAACGCCTGGCGTGCGGCAAGCCATTTGCCCTGCTCGATGAGGGTGGGCCCTTTCCCGTCCTTTGTTTCCGCGGCAACGAAATCGAGCCACTGCTGTGTGTAGTCGCTGCTGCGGTCGGTCGTGAAGACCGCCGGGATCAGCCAGTACTCCTCCGGTTTGAAATCGCGAATCTCCCGTTCCCGCTCAACGATGATCTTGACGGCGACCGATTGCACGCGGCCGGCCGACAGGCCTCGTGTGACCTTCTTCCAAAGCAGCGGGCTGATCTCGTAGCCCACGATACGGTCGAGGACCCGGCGGGCCTGCTGGGCCATCACCTTATCCGTATTGACCCTGCCCGGCTCCGAAAACGCCTGCTGGATCGCCGACTTCGTGATCGCGTTGAAGATCACCCGGTAGACCCGGTCCTCGGGGATCCGGAGGATTTGTGCGAGATGCCAGGCGATGGCCTCGCCCTCGCGGTCAAGGTCGGTGGCGAGGTAGAGCTTGTCGCAGTTTTTGGCCGCCGCCTTCAACTGGCTGACCACGCGCTTCTTGCCCGGCATGATGTCGTACGTGGGCTCGAAATCATTCTCGATATCCACGTTGATACCCTTCGAGGGCAGGTCGCGGATGTGCCCCATCGAAGCCTTGACCTCATAGTCCGGGCCCAGGTACCGGTTGATCGTCTTGGCCTTTGCGGGCGACTCGACGATCACCAACGATTTATGATTGCTCGATTTTGCCATGTGCCTGCTTCAATATGCTCAACTTTTTCCCATATCCGTCGAATTCTTAGGCTCGGAACCAACAAAACGACTCGTGGCGACCACTTCCGCTGCGCCGCCTGACATCATTTGTGCGCCGACGATTCGCGGTTTCCCTCCCGCGTGAACGCCTGCCTGCCGCTGGGTGGAGACTATCTACTCTCGTCGGCCCAAGCAAGTTCGAGCCCATCCAGAGGCGTTCCCAGCTCTTATCGGTTACTGAGCCGCCGACATTTAGATTTGGACAGATACCGGCGGGCCTCGGTTCTGTCAATAGAATTGGCGGTCCGTGAGGAATTGGCTTTGCCTCCGGGCCGGGTCGCACCCCCATTATCAGGTCCAATAGCGAACCTTTGGAGACAGTGGAGCGTAGAGGTATTGGTTGCACACAAAGGCTGAGGTCAATAAGTCCTCCTTCCTCCTACCTCAGCCTTTTTTCTTGCGCTTTTTATCGGAAAGTAGCGTCGGATCTACATCAACGCCGTGCTGAAGTACCGCTCGGCGCGGTCGGGCAGGACGGTGGTGATGTTGCCCCCGATCCTCTCGGCCAGTCGCCGGGCCGCCCAGACGTTCGCTCCGGAGCTGATTCCCACCAGCAGCCCGAAATCTCGCCCCAGTCGCCGGGTGGTCTCAATCGCGGCCTCATCGGAAACCTCCACGACCTCGTCCACCAGCGAAACGTCCAGCACGTCGGGGATGAAGCCGTCGCCAATGCCCTGGATCTGGTGCAGGCCGGGCTCGTGCCCCAGCAGCGCGGAGCGGTTCTCCGGCTCCACGGCGACGATCCGGATGCCGCTGTTGTGCTCTTTCAGGAACTTTCCCACGCCTTGAAGGGTCCCGCCGCTACCGACGCCGGCCACAAAACAGGCGATATCGCCGCCCATTTGCCGCCAGAGCTCGCGGGCGGTCTGCTCGTAGTGGATGCGGGGATTGGCCGGATTCTGGAATTGCTGTGGGACGAACAGGCGGTCATCCTCGGCTGCCATCTGCTCGACCCGTCGGACGGCCCCGCCGATGCCCTCCTCGTCTGGGATCAGGACCAAGTCGGCTCCAAGGCCCTTGATGAGCTTCTTTCGCTCCTCGCTCATCCCCTCGGGCATGACAATCCGTACGCAGTAGCCCATGAGCCGGCCGACGAGCGCCAGGCCGATGCCCGTATTGCCGCTGGTCGGCTCGCAGATGACCGAGTCCGGCTTCAGTTTGCCGTTCCGTTGGGCCGCCTCCAGCATCGCCAGCGCCACGCGGTCCTTGATACTGCCTCCGGGATTGAGAAATTCCGCCTTCGCGAAGACCTTCTCGCCCTTAAGCTGCAACAGCGGCGTATTGCCGATCAGTCGAAGAATACTGTCCGTCAGCATGGGGTTCCTGTCAAAAAACCACAACGATAGAATCATGGAGTTCTTCGGCCTGGGAGCCGACCAACTCAAGAGAACGCGTATTATAGCACACAAACGATGACAGAAAAAATATCTCATGATTCTACAGCCTCACCGTAGGAGTTTCTCGAAGGCCCAAGAGCTTGTGATTTCCCTGCGGTGGGCCACAATCCCTCGTATGGCGGGTGTCCCCTGGCGAGGTTGTGGAGCCTCAGCGGCGATCCGCACAGGCGATTTTTGCCTGAATTTTGAGTGGAAATTTAGCTTGCCAGACGAGAACCTTGTCGTGTATAGTAGGGCAAGTTGGAATGAGTACTAAACAGTAGTAAGCACTATAACAGGGCTGGGGTTATCTCGCTTTTCCTCTCCCTCCGCTCCTCAGCCCTGTTTTTCTTTCTATCCGGCCCGGCATCATGATCCCTCGCTCGTTGCTCAGTACCAGTCCGTATGGCAGGTCGGACGCGGAGAGATCTGGCTTGAAAAGGTGTGGACACGTCCGGCCGCTGGACGAAGGCGGGCGGCGCGCAACCAGAGAACCGGCCTCCGTGGATGTGGAAGTTCCGGGACGATTAGCCGTGTCTTGAGAACCGTCACCTCGCCGGAAATGCCGTTGGATGATGCCGCACCTTGCCCGTGTGTTAGACACGACGCGGCTCGGGTAGTCTGTTGATGAAATGCATTTGCCACCTGACGGGCCGCCGGCAGGCCCTTGGCTTCGCTCGGAAGAAACCGGACGCCCGCACCGGGCTAATCTTCGTTGTTGAGGAATCTGATCAGCTCTTCGGGAACGTAGTCGCTGGCGAAGGCGAGGACATCGGTGACTTCGGCCTTCGTCAGGTCACCGCTGACTTGACGATTGTTGATGTCCACGTTGACGATCACACCGAACTTTATGTCCTGCTGCGCAAGCGTTGTGCCGGGTGCGCCGGTGCGTTGCAGGTGGGTGGGTCGGATCTCGATGTTGACGTTCTTGTCCTCGGTGGGCATCTCAATCAGGAGGCGGAGGTTTTTCACCTTTTGCCGCCACAAGTCGTTCTTCAGGTTGCTGATGACAATATCGAGCGAGTTGATAAATCCTGCATCAAAGACGAACTCATGAACGACGCCGACGCGTGGCACGGCCCGTTCGGCGAAGCGCGACCGCAGCTCGTCGAATGCCTTGCGGAAGATCTTATCCTTGTCGGGGACATCCAGCTCATGCGGCCGGTCGATGTAGAGCCGCTCGGGGAACGTGAAAACGGGGCCGCGATTCGTGAGCACGAACGTGGGCAGCTCGATCCGCTTGGCGTTCGGCAGCAGGAACGTTCGTTGGACGCGCAGCTCGCGCGGGCCCAGCAGCAGCGTCTCGAAGACCTCCGGGAACTGCTCGACCAGCCAGTTGCCGTAATCCTGCAGCTTGGCGCGGTCCTGCTCCGGCAGCACCGGCGGACGCATATCCACCCCGTACTTGACCACATGCTGTGATATCTTGTCTGTATCAAACTGATAGTTCATTTCTTCCCTCGACCAAACACTCTATGCGGGCCGAGTCTATCCGCGCACTGGGAATAAGTCAAAAGAAAGCCGCTGGATATCGGCAGATGGGGTACACACCACGCCTGTCGCCAGGTTCCGCCAAATCCCTGTGCCTTTGCCATTCCAACCAAGGCCGAAAGCTCGTGTCCTTTGTCCTTTCGAGCGGAGCCAAATCCCCGTGTTTTTGTCATTTCGACCAAGGCCGAAGGCCGCGTGGAGAGATCTGCCTGCGAATGAGAGGCACATCAGGGCTGGCGTCGGTGCCAACGGCCTCCTCTCTTGTCACCCCGAGCGAAGTCGAGGGGTCTGGCTGCGAACGGGAAGTGCCTCTCGGTCGCGGGCAGATGTCTCGATTCCGCTTCGCTCCACTCGCCATGACGGAAGCCGTGTAATGCTCCGTTCGACGCGCCTTGTCGATGCGCCGTCTTTCTCTCGGCCCAACCTCTCAGTGACAGAAACCGTGGCATGCTGCCTATTCCACCTGTACAATGACGGCGTGCCAGGGAACAAGAGCTACCACGTTTACATCATGAGCAACCAGTCGCGCACGTTGTATGTTGGTGTCACAAACAATGTCAAGGCACGTGTCTGGCAACACAAGATGAAGATCATCGAAGGTTTCACAAGTCGCTACAACATTGGATCGCTGGTTTACGTCGAGTCCTTTCGTGACGTCTGGTCCGCCATTGCACGCGAGAAGCAGATCAAGCGATGGAGTCGGGCCAAGAAGCTGCGGCTCATTATGGCAGAGAATCCTGATTGGCATGACCTCAGTGACGGATGGTATGGTTGACGGGGACCAGGGCCTAAGGGCCGAGCGAGTTCGCCGTCGACTGGGGCGACGATGTCTGCTCTTGTCACCCCGAGCGCAGTCGAGGGGTCTGGCTGCGAACGGGAGGCACCTCGCAGTCGCGGGCAGATGTCTCGATTCTGCTTCGCTCCACTCGACATGACACGGGGGGCAGCGCCGTACTCGACCTGACAGATGGGACGTTGTCATGCGTATGGCGCGAGCTGGGGCGACGGCGTCTTTTCTTGTCACCCCGAGCGCAGTCGAGGGGTCTGGCCGCGAATGAGAGGCGCGTCGCGGCCGCGGGCAGATGTCTCGATTCCGCTTCGCTCCACTCGACATGACAGCGTCGGTCCGATGCTCCACTCGATGTGACGCATCGTCGCCCGGGATTCAATACGCTCAGTACCTCCGGCTCGTGGTCTTGGGGCTGGATTGGTGGTTGATGAAGAAGTATCTCAGGGCGTCGATGGGGTGGTCGTAGACGCCGTCTTTGAGGGGCAGCTCGCCGGGGGCGGTCCGGCCGTCGTCGGGGTAGTGGTAACACTCCATCGCCTCAATCAGGCGAACGCAGCGGGGCGAGACCATCAGCGAGCTGCGGCCGTCGCCGGAGCGGATGGCCCGGCGGATCAGCTCGATGCCCTCAAGGATGCCGCTGCGCCGATACCGCGTGGCGATGCCAAGGCCGCGAAGCTCGCGGACGATGCTGGTCCCGGTGATGTCGCTGCGGCCCGCGCCGGCCGGGTCGCAGAAGGTGGCCGCGATCCGCTCCTCGGGGCACGGCGTGCGGGCCTTCATCTCGGACGCGTGGATGTCGATCGTCGCCCGGCTGCGGACGTATTCATCGATCACCCGCACGGCCCCGTCCGCGTCCACCTGGATCCACAGGCACACGAACGGATTGACGAAGCCGAAGTCGAGGGCGCGATACAGAGGCAGGTTCGGATCGTACTCGACCGGTCGGACATGAACCGCCGCATCGAACTCGCCGAAGACCACGTTCTCCAGCGACGGCCGCAGGCAGAGCATCTCCGACTCCCACCCGGCCCGGCTGCTGCGACGCATCTGCGCGATGCAGTCGTCGATCCTCAGATACCCGCACGCCGCCTTCGCCTTGCCCCGGCAGTCCTCCCACAGCGGACACCGCGAGCAGTCCCGGTCCCGGCAGCGCTCGATCGTCTCCCACAGACACCACTTGAAGACGGGCACACCCGCATTCCTCGCGGCGGTGACCTCTCGCTGCATGATGCCGTACGGCCGGTGCATCGTGCTGATCAGTTCCATCGCCGCGGTGATCTCATTCGTGCTCAGCGTGGTGAACTTGGCGGCCGCGAAGACCTCCTCATCAAACAGCTCGACCTCGTCGCACCGCAGCTTCTGCACGTGCTGGCCGCGAACGCTGGTGGCCGATTGCGTGAGCACCTCGACGGTCGAGCCGTTGGCGAGCCGGCACTTGTCCTTCAGCACCGGCCCGGCGAGGAATCCCTCGAAGCCTCTTCGCAGGAACGCGGTGAGGTATTCGTACATCCGGCTCGACTGCTCGCCCGAGCCGCCGAGGATGCGGATCTGGCAGTGCGGCTTGAACACCGCGTCCAGCAGCGTCGCCACCGCCGCCAGCTCGGTCTTGCCGCCCGCGCGGTTCGCCCAGACGACGGAGTCGCCTGAAGGATGATGGATAATTGATGATTGATAATTGCCCATGAAAGGCGGACTGTTCGACGCGGCCTTGTCTCCAACCTCCGCGGGTAAATCATCCTTCATCAATAATCCATCATCAATGGAAAAGGTGTGCCAGAGGTAGTCCATCGGGCTGCTGTGTTCCGGGCACATCCGCCGGTCCGGCACCTGCACGCCGAGAAAGACCTGCACGTAATTCCGCAGGTCCTCCCGCGTCCCCGGCGGCGTACGCCGAAGCGCCTCGTACAAACCCGCCGCCTGCGCGGAATCGGGCTGTGCCATTGCTTCATTCCATTGTGACACTGTTTCCGTCATTGTGCTGTCCTCCATACAATGAGAATCGGCGGGCACAGCCCGCCCTGCAATTTCATCAGACATGACAAGGGAATCGCCAGGCCGAGTCCACCGGCCCCTCTCCCATCTGTCATGTCGAATGCTGCCTTTTCTTCTGTTGTCATGTCGAGCGGAGCGCAACCGCAGCCGAGACATCTGGCCGCTGACGGAAGGCGCCTCTCATTCGTAGCCAGACCCCTCGACTTCGCTCGGGGTGACAAGAGGGGACAAACGAGTCTCGCTTGTCTTTCGCGATCGCCGGTGTCGACCGCGCTCGGGGTGACAAGAAAGGGACGCGTGAGCCGAGCGTCTCTCCCGTCTGTCATGTCGAGCGGAGGGCAAGCGCAGCCGAGACATCTGGCCGCTGACGGAAGGCGTCTCTCCTTCGCAGCCAGACCCCTCGACTGCGCTCGGGGCGACAAGCAAGGGCAGGCCGGCGTCACGAGCGAAGCCGTAGCGTGGGTCCTTGACCCGCGCGTTAACCCCTCCGTAGCGCATGCCACGCGTGGGTTGAGAACCCACCCTACACGCTACATGCTCACGCGGGCGCAAGCATGGCACCGGCTTTCCATCCGGTCTATATCGAGGGAGTCGAGGCTGCGCCAAGGAAGAGGCCACCGATGAAGAGATCCCCATAGGACTCGAAGTCCGGCCTGGCCCGAAAGGCTCATCAGCCTTTCGCGCTTCGGTCAGTCGATTCGATAGGAGACCCAGATATCGCGCGTGCTTCTTCCGCCTACGGTCTCTCTGACGAAGTAGAACTCGGTGCCGTCGGGGGCCAGGTAGGGGAACGTGCTGTGCCCGTTGGGCGTGTCGAACAATGCCATGTGGACCGGCGGGCCGAAGGGGGCCTCGCGGCTTTCCCGCATCGATCTGAACAGTTGGTAGCGCCCCCTGCGATTCGAAGCGAAATAGAGTATCAGTCCGTCGGACGAAGGACTCGCGTGGATGTCGTTGTAGGCACTGTTGACCGCCGCCAGATTCACCGGGTTGTCGAACGGAGCATCGCGGTCAGGTCGCGTTGCCATCCAGATATCGTAGTCGCCCCAAGCACCCTCGATCTGCGGCCCGGTCAAGAAGATCGTCAGTTCGTCCGCCGTCAGCCGGCACGTGTGCAGGCGACGGTCAAGCTGGTTGAGTTCGCGGATCTCCGTGCCTATCGGCCAGAGCCTCAAGTCGACAGGACGTTCGCTTACCATCAGGCGGAACACGCTGTCGGATTTGAACGTGTAGTACATGCGGAGCCCGTCGGGCGAGACCCAGGGACACAGCACGTCGCCGCCTGAATGGTTCAAGGCACCGGGGACTTCGACAACGCCCGTGAAGCGGCTCCACGGTTGGGTCGATTGCCGCGTTGCCTGGTAGATGCGTCCCAGGGGTTGGTCCACCGTGCGAACGCGGCCGAAGTACAGCGTCAGTCCGTCGGCCGACAGCACCGGCGACCATTCCTCGGCGGAATCGAGATTCACTTCCGCCAGTGGGACCGGATCGCTCCAGGGCTCGAGCATCGGCTCCGTGTGCGGCGACATGCTCGCCTCGATCGTGCCGCCGTAGGCCCCCATATTGATCCGTCCGCCGTTCGGCTCCGGCTCATACCTCATAGGACTATCCGGGTCGCCCGCGTCGATGCATGGGCTCGCCACGTCATCAACGACCCAGCTTCGCGTCACGGCATCCCAGCGACCGGCCTGCGACTTCAGATGATAGTCGCCGCTGTCTGGGTCGGCGAAGAGTGGGTCAACGTCGATATTCCCCTCACCGAGGGACCAGCCGCCCTGTACGTTACTGTACGTCAGGTCCATCCCGGTGATTGAACCGATGTGGATTTCGGGATTTCGCTCATCGCCGCCATTCCAGAAGATGGAGTTGGCTATGGTGGTCACGGGCGTGAAACACGTCAAGGCCCGTCCGGCCGGAGCAGCGTTGCCGGCGAATGTGCACGAGGCGACATTCAACTGGTATCCGGCTGAGTAGATGGCACCGCCCGTCTCGGTGGCCACATTGCGGATGAACCGACAGTTCGCTATGCTCATCGGCTCTTTAGAGCCGGCGATATAGAGGGCGCCGCCTCTCCTGGCCAAGTTCTGAATGAACGTGCAGTCCTCTACTGTACATGGGGCATTACCACTAATACATATTGCGCCGCCATCTCTGGGGGTGTAGTTGTCTTCAAATATGCATCGCCTGATGACAAACTCGCATGGCTCGGACGACCCGATTCGCGACGAGTTTGTGAAGATGGCGCCTGTCGCTGTGGCTGCATTCCGTCGAAACGCGCAGTTGATCAGTTCAGGGCTTGCACTCATGACGTGAATCGCGCCGCCGCTGCCGGAAGAATTGCCAACGAAGGTGCAATTCCTTATGGAGGGGCAGCAGGGCGCACCATCAATCGACAGAGACAGTGACAGCCCCCCACCAACGGACGGCAGGAGTCCCGTCGCCTGTCCGGAAGTGATGGTGAATCCGTCAAGGATAGCAGAGCGGGAGCAGGCTCCGCCCGTTACGACGGTGTAGCTGTTCTCGGCACGCGTCGGCTCCGTCAGCAGGTCGCATGGATCGAGCACGGGGGCATCATCGCCTGCCAGGTCGCCGCTGAGAATCGTCTCGTACAGCGCGATGTCCCTGACATACGGATCGGTCGCGCCGAGACCGGCGTAGCCCCCCTTGATTGCCACGCGATCGACCAGGTGGAAGCTTGCTCCCCGATCACCCCTATATTCGGGATGGGCCGAACTGGCGTCGGGCCGGTAAATACCCTGGGCGACGAGAATCTCGACGGGCGGGGTCGATCTCGCGGCCTCCGCCAGCGCATCCTGCAGGTGAGGGTACGCATCGGTCCAGCTCTCACCGGTGGTTGCCCCGACGGCGTCGTCGTCCACGTGGATGATTCGCGTCAAGTACCGCGGCCGCGGCCGTAACGGGGCGTCCTCCGGGGGGCCGTGCGGCCCTTGGCCGACGGAGCCGCCATTGGGGTCGGGGGCCTCGTCAGCCACCTGAAGGCCCGGCCGGCCCAGAACGGACATGTCCGTCGCAGTAGACAAGAGGATCGCTGCCACGAGTGCGATGGCTTGGAGCGTGGTCTTCATTTCTTTCTCCCTTTTCAAAGCCGCCGTGCTATCATCCCGTAATCGATAGAATTCTACCAGATAGGCCGCCGTTCGTCAAGGAAGATTGACACAAGAGAATTCTTCAGGTGCCATGGCTACGCTCGCGTAGCCACGCCGGCTCCAGCGGGCAGAACGTGCCCACGCGAGCGCAAACATGGTACCTGGCTGACCCTGAAACTTGCGCGCTCACGATAGGCCCGGCTTGGCTGTGTGGGCAGATGAACTCGGGGCGGGTATAATCACTGCCGTCGGCCGTGCGCGCAAACGGAGCCGGCCGGATCGTCGTAATTCTGTGATATCGATGGACGGCAATGTGGGAGTGCTGAGATGGCGACAGACAAGAATACGGCGGTGGTGACGGGGGCGTCGAGCGGGATTGGGGCTGAGTTAGCGAGGATTCACGCCGAACGCGGGGGCGATCTCGTCGTCGTCGCACGGCGGCGGGAGAAACTCACCGCGCTCAAGGCCGAACTGGAGCGGGCCCACGGCGTCAACGTGCACGTGCTGGCGAAGGACCTCGCGCGGCCGGATGGGCCGCAGGAGATCTACGACGAGCTGCAATCTTCGGGCGTGGCCATCGATATCCTTGTGAACAACGCGGGTTTCGGCCATCGCGGCCCTTTCCACGAGCAGCCCTGGACGACGAGCGAGGCGATGATCAAGGTGAACGTCCTGGCTCTGACGGCATTGACCCGGCTGTTTGTGCCGCGGATGATCGAGCGAGGCAGCGGCCGGGTCCTCAACATTGCCTCCATGGCGGGGTTCATTCCGGGCCCGCTTATGGCCATCTACTACGCGAGCAAGGCGTTCGTCGTCTCGTTCAGCGAGAGCATCGCGGACGAATTGGCCGGCACGGGCGTGACCGTAACCGCCCTATGCCCCGGGCCGACGCAGACGGAGTTCGCCGAGCGGGCCGAGATGACCGGCACACGGCTCATGGAGAAGATGGTCTCCGCCCGCGAGGTCGCCGAAATCGGTTATGACGCCATGCTCAGGGGCAAGATCGTCGTCGTGCCGGGTCTGGTCAACAAGCTCACGATCCACGGCCTGCTCCGCATCTCCCCCCGCCGCCTCAATACCCGCATCTCCCGCACGCTGACCGGCAAGAGGTAGGGCAAAGCAGGAATAAGCATTTTCCCTATTGTTCCCTGGCCATTTAGCCAGGTAAAGTCGTCCCATAGACAGGAGCGTCATGCAGATCATGGGGGCTTTCGCCCGGAGATGGGGCGAGTGAGCCCAAGGAGGGTTTCGCGAACTCCTTCAGGCCGGCGGTCTTTGGTCATTGGACCGGTGCCGTCGGAAGGAGACAGGAGAAGAGAGGCCCGATTCAAGGCCTGAGGAATCGGGTGGGGACAGAGCCATGGAGACGGCTGCCGCAAAGAACCGGCGAGAGCCAAGAGCGCCGCCCGCTGATGCACTAACCATACGGCTCGGTCTGCGCGGTCCGCCGCAACGCGTGCCACCGATTCGCGCCGGCCCGCACGCCGAACCCAAGCCAAATAGAACACCGCCAAAGAACCACAACACAAATGGAAAAGGGGCAGAGATGAAAAAGCTAACGATATTCACCGTTGCGGTCTGCCTCGTAACCGCAACCACCGGCTTCGGCGCAAATCTTATCGTCAACGGAGACTTCGAGGCAGGGTCTATTGCACCAGCGACAACCGAGTACTATCTCGAAACGGCCTATGGCACCTGGACTATGGGGGAGGAGGGTGAGTACGCTGTGGATACAAATCCCCACTTGTTCCATTCTGCCTGGGCAAGTTATGGTGATCACACGACCGGATCGGGAAAGATGCTCATCGTTAATGCCGCATATAATGGCAGCGTTCCTCCCTATGGCGACATATCGGGGATCGAGGTCGTTTGGGAGCAGACAGTCCCTGTGACTCCAGGCAAGAACTACCTTCTGAGTTATTGGCTTTCGAGCGCATATCACACGAACTTGGCTGAGATACAATGCTCAATCAACGGCACTCCACTGTCTCCCACCGCAGATGCACCAGCCGCCGTCGGTGTGTGGCAAGAAGTCAGTTACACCTGGAATTCCGGACTTAGTGCTTCAGCGACGATTACACTCAAGGACCTTACTCGTATAGCATCCGGCGACGATTTTGCGATCGATGACATCAGTCTTCTACAAGAGCGTTGCGAGACCGCATTTGCCCTTGGGGACGATGCGACCTGTTTCACGGACCTTGGCTTCAAGAACTGGGGCTGGTCCAACGAGATTTCCGATGGAGAATCTCTGACGTGGCCCCTCTGGGCCGGCGCGGGCCAGTGCGACACCGGCAAGGGGATGCTCGTCGGTTCGGTGGACGTGGCTTACAATGACGCAAGTGACACCGTTGTGGTTAACATCGATCTTGATGAAGGTTACACGCTTTGTGAGTCACACGTGTATGCCGGCGATGCCCAGGTGCCGAAGAACAAGAAGGGCAAGCCCACCGTCGCGCCCGGCCAATACTACATTGAGGCTGATCTGGTTGATGAGATCTATGTCATCGTCCATGCCGTCGTTTGCTGGTTTGAATGACTTCGGTAATGCTCAAGACGACCTATGATTGAGACAAGCGGTGCCGCGGGACGCCGTTGAGCTGGCAGTTGCGGTCGAAGGTCACCACGTTGGGCGGCTCGATCCGCAATACCCCGTTGATGATCGCCGTCCCGGTGAACGTCGGATTCAGACCGGCGGGGATCGTGGCATTCGTCAACGTGAGGCCCTTGGTGAAGTCCATTGTCGTCGGATCGACAGTGGGCCCCGTCGCGAAGCCGACAAAGGCCTGGGGGTCGGGCGTCGGGAAATCGACGGGCGGCACGTCGGTGAAGACGTGGTTATCGATGGCCGGTTCTTCCGCACCGATGCCAACGGCAAGATGCATTTCGCCCCGCTGGCGGTGATGAACGCCAGTTACACGGGCGTGCAACAGGAACTCACGGGCACGGACGCCGCGGCTTTCTGCAGCCTCTGGGCTACCTGGCCGCTGCAATAGCCTCGGGCTCGCATCTCGAACGGCCTGCTCTGCGGTATTGAGCGGGGTGACCGAACAGTGCAGGCATCCCTTGCGGATGCGGTGCGTCTGCTATTCGTTCGCACAGTCTTCGACTGCGCCACTTCCCCCATCCGAGCGATTCCGGCGCGGAACTGTCTTGCGCCGGATTGCGAGGCGAACCTTTCTGGATCGGTCGTTAAGCGGGGGGGTTGGGGGGAGTTCGGGGCCTGCGAAGCGGTTCTTTCTACGCAAAAATACCTACTTGTACGGATAGCACCTCCCTGATTTATGGCGTAGTCTGCTGGGATTAGAATGGCTGGACAAATGGTGAGGCTGCCCAGTGGAACCCGTTTGGGAGAAAAGCGAGTACAGGCAAGAGCACTTCCGTGCGACGCATTCGGCGGATCAGGGATGGAACGCGTGCGGGAAGGAGCAGGGCAGTCTGGTTGCGTTGACTTTGATCCGTTTCAAGAAAGTTTTTATTTTCGCATCAACATCCGAGTTGTGGCAATCGCCATAAAAAGGGTTGTTGTGAGATGCCCGCATCCCTGTCTGTCATGCGCGTTGCGGCTTTTCACAGTGCGGTGAAATCGAGTTTGGCAGGCCCATCGCGGCCAAGGAACTTCTTCAGAGAGCAGACATTAGTGATAGAGGGGAGTTGGGGCGCGAGGCCGCAAGTCGGGGCGATCGCAGCCAGAGACCATGACGAGTGAATCGCCCAAGCGTGTTTACTTCTTGGGAAAGAAGCTGGCGGAACTCCGCGCTTCGGTGCAAACGGCCCTGGAATCATGCAACGCAACGGTCAGTTGCTTCTCCGACCAACAGGAATGCCTCGAAAAACTCTCCGAGAAGCCGTGCGACCTGCTCATCGTGGATCTGAGCGGCTGCGAGATGGAAGGGATCGAAGTGCTCACCCAGGCCCGGCGGATGGCGCCCTGGATTGGGAGCGTGGCTCTTGTCGAGCGTACCGGCGTTCGCGGGGCCGTCAGGGCCATGAAAGCGGGGGCTTCCGATTGTCTGGAAGAACCCGTGCGGGAGGATCGCTTGCGTGCCGTCATCGAGGCGCATCTGGGCGGGAAGGGCCGTTCCGGCCCTCGTGTCCGGAGGACGCTCACACACATGGAAATCCAGGTTCTGCAACTGATTCTGGACGGCAAGACCAGTCGCGATATTGCTGCGGAGATGCATCGCTCCAAGAGAACCATCGACGTGCATCGCAAGAATATCATGCGGAAGCTCGAGGCTTGCGGCCCTGTGGACCTCATCAAGCGAGCCCTGGGCATGGGTCTTACCGACTCGCACGAATGTGACGACGACTCGGTCTCAAAGGACCCATAGCAGGTTAATCGCACGCGCAAAAATACGTATTTCCACGTGGTTGGCGATGCCCGTTTTCTAATCCATGCTTTATATAGAGTGCCTGTTGCGGGTCGGTAGGCAACAGGCCGGGATTACCTTTGACGTTCGGGGGGTGAAAAATGGCGATGAAACACACACGCCGCGGGACCGCTCTCGTCCTGTGCATGATCTTTGTAGTCATGATTACGAGTCTTGCGCTCGCCTTGAGCACATTATCGGGCGGCTCTGTGCAGTTGGCCGATAACCAAAGGCAGGCCAACGGGGCTCTGACCGCCGCCGAGTCCGGCCTCGATGTCATGCGCTACTGGCTGGACCACTTCATCATGCTCAAGACCACGCAGCAGGACCAATATTTCACCGAGGTCGTCCAATGGCTCCAGGCGCACGTGCCCGCCAACATCTCCGTCGCCAACGACGGCGCGATTGGACCTGTCACCCTGAGTTCTGCCGACAAGAGCGAGTTCTCCGCCCAACTGAAGATCTCCAGCACGGATCCCGAGATCGTGCTGGTCTCACTGACCGGAACGAACAGCGGCGTTTCCCGAACGATCAACGTCGCTTTCAACGTCTCTCCCTACGAGCATCCGATCTTCAACTATGGCATGGCCACCAAGGGCGCGATCCACTTTCCCCAGAACCCGACTCTGACGGGAGCATCGGTCAACTGGGAAGCGGACGTCTATATTGACAGTTCCGAGATGATCGCGGTCGATATCGGCGGTAACGCCAACTTCGACGGCAATTTCAGCATCCGCAACGCGGACGGACAGATCTCGTACGCCGGCGACCTCCAGATCGGCGGCGATCATGGCCAGACGGCGATCGATAACCACGTCTTCACCGGTGTGCCGTCCGTCGATTTCCCGTCGCCCGAAACGCAGGACTTCGCCAGTTTCGCGATCGGGGGGCCCACTGTCGATCCGGCGACGATGGACCTGACCAAGGGCCTCACACTGACGAACGCCACGATTCCCGCCGGCCTGAATCCCACGTTCACCGGCAACGTCATCATCGAAGGCGTTCTGTGGATCGAGCCGCCGAATGTCGTGACCTTCGGCCGCAACTGCCAGCTCAACGGCGTCATCGTCGGCAACGGGGCGCTCGACAGCGTGCAGGACAACCAGATCAACTTCGCCGGCAACTTCGCCACCGGACCGTATCCGACGGGCGAGCAGTTCGCCGCTTTGGAGGACATGGCCGGCACTTCCATTGTCGCGCCGGGCTTCTCCGCGTCCTTCACGGGCAACTTCTCCGCGATCGACGGCGTGGTAGCCGTCAGCGGCATCGAGTTTTCCGGTAACGCCAGCGCCGACATTCGCGGCACCATTATCAACTACTCCGACGAGCCGACGGTCGTGGACGGCAACATCAGCCTGAGCTTCGATCGTGCCGCCAGTACGACGATCCCGGCGGGCTTCGACACGCACCGCGTCCTCGCCTACAACCCGTCGTCCTACTGCATGGCTTTCTGAGCGAGCAGCGCGGTATCAGGAAAATCCTCACCTCCAGTGCGCCCATCGGCTCATTGGGCATGATGGGCCCATTGCACGGCCATCGCCACCAACCGGTCCAGGCGAAAAATACGTATTTCCCCTAATAGACACAGGCCGCAACTGTGGTACGATTAAAGAAACAGAGAAGAGGGTGCCTGTCAGCCAGTGATGGGTTGACAGCGACGGTCGGCCACCACGGTTGTGGTGCCGGCCCGCGAAATTCCATGGATGGAAGGGGCACTGCTTGGGGAGTCATCCCTGGAGCGGTGCCCCGCTTATATCCATGAGACTCAGCCGAGACGGCATTCCCCCAGGGGGTTTGCGTAGATGCGACAGACGACATCCGTCGGGACAAGGCGAGATATGCAGCGGGCCATCCACGACACACAAATCGTGCGAAAAATACGTACTTTCCCTAATAGACGCGCACGAGGGATTCTCGATACCATAACGGTGTCTGCTCGGACTTGGTGGATGGGCAGGATGAACGGTCGCCCATAGGAGCTATTTCTTCACAGGATGTGCGCCAAGGATGGGAGGGGCACTGCTTGCAGTCGGTCTTCAGGGCTCTGCGAGATCGTGCTGCAACTGCAGTGCCCCTGTTCTTTGCGCGGATGGCTCGCCGGAGACACTCCCACCTCGCACCCCCGCTTCGGGAAACTCGTCCATACCGACGCGCCAACAGTCAGCCTCCCAAGGAACCGTCTTCAATAGCGGATTGATCGGATCTCTTTTTGCGTGGTGGGGTCGAGCGTTGTCTTTCACTGTCACACCGACCGTGCCCTCTCTTGTCACCCCGAGCGCAGCCGAGGGGTCTGGCTGCGAATGAGAGGCGTCCTGCGGTCGCGGGCAGATGTCTCGATTCCGCTTCGCTCCACTCGACATGACAAGAAGGAGGGAAGCTCCACTCGACCTGACAGAGAGGGTGCTGTTGTGCGCACGACGCGGGAGCCGCCGACCGTGCCCTCTCTTGTCACCCCGAGCGGAGCCGAGGGGTCTGGCTGCGAATGAGAGGCGTCCTGCGGTCGCGGGCAGATGTCTCGATTCCGCTTCGCTCCACTCGACATGACAAGAAGGAGGGAAGCTCCACTCGACCTGACAGAGAGGGTGCTGTTGTGCGCACGACGCGGGAGCCGTAGAGTGTGCGTCGCTGACACAAAGAGAAAGCTCGTTATGAACTTGTCAAAGAGCGCTGGCTACGAACGCGCCGGGCGTCTCGGGGCGCCCCCGGTGCTCGGCACTGCAGCAGTGGGTCTCGTGTAGCCACAACGCAACCTCCGGCCGGCCGCCGAAGCGCAGGGACGCGTACTCGCCGAAGCGTTCCACCGCCGCGTCGTCCCACGCGACGGCCTCGCCAAACTCTTCACAGAGGCAAGAGAGATCTTCACACATGGCCGGGCGGCTCCTCGCAACGTTCGATGAAAGAGTTCGCCATGTGCGCCAGCGCCGCCGCACGGCCGGCCGCTCGCGTCTGTTTCTTCGATGCGGCCGGAGCGAGCGACAACGCCTCTTCAATCGCGTGCTGCTGATTGGCATCGACCATGAAGACCAGCGGGATCGCGAATGTCTCGGCCTTGCGCCGCATGGCGGCCGAGAGAGGCCGTGTGCTGATGAGCCGTTCGAGCTGGCCGCGGGTCTGGGGCAGCAGCTTGGCGAGCTTGCGGGTCGGGATTTGCTTGTGGAGCCGCCGCAGAAGGGCGAGCTTGCTGTCCAGCACGTCGCGGCCGTTGAGGCGGTTGAGCGTGGCCAGCAGAATATCGGCCTGCTCGTCATCGACCTTCCAAACCACCGCATCGGCCGTTTCGTGCCCCAGTCGACGCAGCGCCTCGGAGCGGTGATGGCCGTTGATGATCTGGAAGAAGTTTCGCCGGCCCGGGCCCGGGCGAACCACGAGCGGCTCGTATCGGCCCGTCCGCTCGATGTTGTGCATCAGCTTGTTGAAATTCGCGCGGCTCATCCGGTTGGGGTTGCCCGGGTGCGGCACGAGCCGGTCCAACGGGATTCGCCTGATTCGATTCGTCACAATCCTCTTGCTCATGGCGTGCTCCTGTAGGGTGTGCCTCGCACACCATTTACGTGATTTGTGCTCTCGACGGGCCGGGTGCCATGGCTGCGCTTGCGCAGCCATGCTGGCGTTTCGCCACGCGAGACATGCTTATGCAAGCATAAGCATGGCGCCCGACCTGTGTCTCGTTTCTTGTCGAACGAAGCATCTTCCCCACTTGTCATGTCAAGCGGAACCTCTCTCCTCTTTGTCATGTCGAGCGGAGCCTCCCTCCTCTTTGTCATGTCGAGCGGAGCGAAGCGGAGTCGAGACATCTGACCGCGACCGTACGATACCTTCCGCTCCCAGCCAGAGACCTCGACTTCGCTCGGGGTGACAAAGGAGGTGCTCGGGGTGACACAGGAGACGTTCGGGGTGACAAGGGGCGTGCTTGCGGCGACGGCAGTTCTTGCGTGGCCGCCCCACACTCTCCGGTGGACGGCGTGGTTTCTGTGGTTCGCACGGTTGGCGGGATGATGCGGCCGCGGCTTCATGGCATAGTCACCTCCAGATCGGGGTTGTACCAGATGTAGTAGGCGGGGCGGTGCGTCAGTTTCTCGACGATGTAGCGGGTTCGTTCGATGCCGCTTCGCATGGACCGGCGCGTCCCGTGGCTCTTGAGAAAGTGTTGGATGCGGATCTCGAGGAACTCGGCGGCGGCCGAAGGGAGCCTCTCCAGCGTGCCCTGCGCTCTTTCAGGGTCCACGAGATCGCTTTCCTCGACCCCGACGGCGCTGAGCGATTCGATCAGCTCAGCGTGCTCGACGGGAATGCGAGGCTCGAACGCCTTCATGCCGGCCTTTTCCAGGAACGGATTGACGAGCGGCATGACGCCGAGCGCCTCGACGATGGGCGCGTTGACCTTCGGCATGGTCTCGCGGACGAGCCGGCTCGCCAGGCCGATGCCTCGGAACGGCGGCTCGACGATCACCCGCGCGATGCAGCGAACGTTGCGGTTGAGCAGGGCCAGGGCGGTCTGCCGGTCGAGCCCGGCGAAGATCCCGCCTGTCGCGACGGTGCGCAACTCCACGCGCGGGTTCGGCCTCGCATAGACGATGACCCCGGCCGGCCTGCGCCCGTGCGGCCCGAGCCCCCGCGTTGGCCTCAGCGTGTAGACCGCCTGCACCGCGACCGGCGGGCTGTCCCGGTAGTGGCCCGCGGCTAATTGCTTGTAGTCGTTCATGTCGCCGGCCGCGACCTCAACCTGTTTGTGAATGGAACACCTGCGCATGCTCACCTGCGATTCTTGTAGATGACCTGAGCCGGTCCGGTGAAATCCTTGACCACGAGCACGTCCGGGGCCAGGTCCATCAGGAAGTCCTCCCGGCTGGAGGCGAGGACCAGGGTCGTCTGCGTGCGTTTGGCGAACTTGTGCACATTGAAGGCCACGGTGGCGGCCGTGATCGCATCCAGCTCGCTGCCGAACTCATCGGCGAACACAAACGGCTTGCCCGCCGCCAGGGCCTGACCCAGACGGAACCTGTACTTCTGCCCGTCGCTGAGGTGACACGGGCGGTTGAGCAAGGCGAACACATCGCTGAGGCCGACGGTGCTGAGCGTTTGCAGCGAGCAGATGAGGTCCCCGTCGAAGCAATCGATGACGGTCCGGTCGGCCGGCAGGTCGATCCGGGCCAGGTTCACGGCCTCCGAAGCCGGCACACACCGCTCGATCTCGCGCAGCAGCACGCTCTTTCCCGAGCCCGAAGGGCCGGTGATACACACGATGTCGCCGGGGTCGATCTCAACGCGGCACTTGTGGACGGGTGTGCGGCTCGTGAAGCGATCGACCGTCAGGCCGAACATACGACAGACCCGTACCGCCCTCTCGCCGAGAGGGCCCTGCCATGGAAAGCGTTTCACGATCGTATACGTCGGCATAGCTCAGGGTCTCCTTCTCAGGATTGCGGATTTTCCAGCGAGCGAGCGAATCCGCGGGCTTTTTCGACCGCCGCCAGAACGGAGTAGTAACTGACGTTGTGCTCCCGGCTGATCCGCCGCGCGGACAGGCCCCGGATGAAGTAGTCCCTGGCGATCGCCAGTTCCAGGTCGGTGAATCGGCGCCGGTGCCGCAGGCAGACCGAGTAGAGGTCATTCAAGAGCCGATGGATGATCCTGCGGATCCGACGCGAGACGGTCGAGGGGCTCAGCGCCGTCAGCCGGGCAATCTGGCGAACGCTGCTGCCCGCATCCAGGTACATCGCCAGCAGGGTCCTGTCCTCATCGCTCAGCAGATACGCCCGCGCGCGGAGCCGGTTGATCCGGTCCTGCCGAACGGCGATGTCACGAACGGCCGCCTGCGATAGCGGAACTTCATCGAGTCTCATCATTGGCCCGACTCCTGGCAGAGCACCCCGCCCCTGTGCCTGCCGATCTCTCGCGAAACCCGTCGGCTCGCTATTCCGTTGTGCAAACAACTAACTCTTATCGGGATTTACCTGGAGAAAACGTCGGGGTCAAGTGCCTTGTTCATTTTTCGTCAAATTTTTTTTCGTGTAGGGTGCTGGCTGTGCTTCCGCCCGCCGTTCATTCGTCGGGGCGGGCCGGGTTCGCACGGTGATCCAGCGTCCGCCGTAGAGTCGCTCGTGCTTGTCCCGCATCGACTCGGCGCAGGCCAGGACGTGGTCGGGGTCGTCTTGCCGGGTCGTGAAGACGCCCTTGCGGACCCCGCACAGGCGGGGCCTGCCCGGCGGCGGCTTGATGCACTCGACATACACGTTCGTCGTGGGGTCGGGCCGCTCTCGCCGGCGGCTTGTGGACCGGCCGAGCAGGCGGACCTGCTCGATGAACCGGGAGAGGACGGGGCGGCGGTAGTTCGCCCGCTGCAGTCGGAAGCTCGCCTGAGCCGCCGAGCGGGCCAGCGCGTATGGAAACCGTTCGAGCGCCTCCGACCAGACGCGCAGCTCGGCGTCCGTCGGATCCCACTCGGGCCACAGGCCCCGCAGCTCCTCTTCGATGAATTGCGGTCGTTCCTTCTCGGTCATAGCCGGCCTTCCCGTTGCAGGCGTGCGAATCGTTCGTGAATGCTCTCGCCGGGGGCATCGGGGCCCATGGCGAGTTCCAGGTGATCGAAGTGCTTTCGCAGCTCGGCCGTGCTGAGGATGGTCCTGCGCCAGAACGAGTCTCGCCGGCACCAGCGGATGACGGCCTCAATCCGCTCGGGCGTGCGGCCGTCGAGCCGAATCATTCGGTCGATCTGGACGGCCCATCGCTGCACGTCCGGCCGCCGGAAGTCGGGCTTGCTCTCCACAATCAGGCTCAACAAAAGCTCAGAGAGACGCAACTCGTCAGAGTTGCAGGGGTACTTCTTTTCTTTCTTCTGATTCTTCTGATTCTTGTTAGTGGTTGGCCGGTGGTTGCCCGATGGTTCCTCGGCGGTTGCCTGATGGTTGGCCGGTGATTGCTCCGAGGATTCGTTGATGTCGAAGATTCTGTCATCGAGCAGCGTGGCGATCGTACCGCGGTTGGTGGGTGTGAACTCGGCCAGGCGCCATCGTTTGAGCCTCCGTTTCGCATTGCGGTACTGTTGGCGGGTCAGTCCCAGGCCCTTGCAGTCCCCGATCAGGGCCTGTCGCGCCAGCAGGTCCGCGACGTTGAGCCCGTCCGTCCGGCGGGCCCGGATCGCGATCACGGTCAGCAGGCCAAACGCGAAGGGGTCTTTCAGGAGCTCCTGTGTCTCATTCGTTCGTCTGAGCTTGACAAACCCGTTGCTCATAAGGCACCTGTTTGCAGGGTCAACATCCGGCGCGCTCCCAATGAGGCGCGCCTCCACAAATGGCGCGAAGTTGCACGAATTTCGCGAAAATGTTGGGTCCGTGCGCGAGCGCAGCGGCTGCAACCCCTTTGTGTGCAACGAATAAAAAAAATCTGTCGTGACAGGTGTTTTGGGTTCTGAAGTGTTGCACGAATTTTGCGAATCCCACCTCCTCGCCGGGGATTATTAGCGGTCCGCAGGGTCCTGAATTGAGCCTCCGGCCGACGCGCTATGCAGGGCGCGCACGGCGCAACGTGTGCCTTGCCTTGGTGGCTGCTGGTCCTGACGGTCGGGTTATGGGATCGGGAGAGATGGTATGCAATGCAAACCCTACGCCTCTGTCGAGAGAACCCATAGCGTCAGTCAGCGATTGGCCGGCGGGCGCTATGCGTTCGTCTGGGGCAGAACGCCTCGGACGCCGGTCTACATCGCCTCTGGTCGGGCGGCACTACAGCTCTGTCGGCACGCACAGGTTTGCCGCACTGCGGGCTCTCCGGCGACAATGGCCGCACTGATAGGCCGGTTCATCGATCAAGGCCCTGAAGGCTGTCTCGTCCGCCAGATTGAACCCCTGGGAAATGATGTAGCACAGATGGGTGCTGTGGTCCCTTTCGCAGTCTGCTTTAGGTGGTGCGTTCCGACCGTCCATTATCATCCACCTTTCTGGGTAATGTAATTGCCCGGCAGACACATACGCCATCCTCCCGAGGATGTTCACCTCTTGGCCTGTCTTGCGGATGGCTGTGCGCTCAAAGAGGAAATCGACATGTCGGGTGCCCACTGCACACCGAGTGTGTGTAATTCCGGATGTCCCCGCAAGCCGACGGAGAAATCGCTTCCCAACACGCGAGCCAAACGTGACAATGTAGGACATCACTGATTCGCGTGTGAATGAACCATGGCCATGACACCGCGTGGGAATCATGAGGAGTGATAGGATGGGCGGCTTGAGGCTGTTTGCTGAGAGAAGCCGAGCTTGCAGGTCCGGCGGCTTGGTGTGGATGTCAGTGACGGCGGTTCTGCTGAGTGCGGCGGTCACAGCGGGGGTCCAGCGACCGCGTGAGGCTGGGCGGGAGCGGGCCGGGTTCGATGTGCTGCGGGACATCGAGTATGTGCCCGAGGGCCACGAACGGCAGAAGCTGGATCTCTATCTTCCGAAAGAGACAGAAACGAAGGCGAGTAGACCGCTGATCGTCTGGGTGCACGGCGGGGCGTGGCTGGCCGGCAGTAAGGATCGCTGTCCGGCCGTGCGGTTCACGCGCGAGGGCTTCGCCGTCGCAAGCATCAACTACCGGCTCAGCCAGCACGCGACGTTCCCGGCCCAGATCCAGGACTGCAAGGCCGCGATCCGCTGGCTTCGTGCGCACGCCGGGACGTATGCCTACGACCCAAACCGCATCGGGGTCTGGGGTGCGTCGGCGGGCGGGCACCTGGTCGCGATGCTGGGCACCGCCGGCGATGTCAACGACTTCGACGTCGGGCCGAACGCGGGCGTCTCCAGCCGGGTCCAGGCGGTCTGCGATTTCTTCGGGCCGACCGACTTCACGAAGATGAGCAGCTTTCCGAGCACGATGGACCATGACTCGCCCGACTCGCCGGAGTCGAAGCTGATCGGCGGGGCCATCCAGGAGAACCACGACAAGGCCCGGCAGGCCAACCCGATCACGTACGTGACGAAGGACGATCCGCCGTTCCTGATCGTGCACGGCGACAAGGACCCGCTCGTGCCGCACAACCAGAGCGCGCTGCTCCACGAGGCCCTGAAGAACGCCGGCGTGGAGGCGACCTTCTACACCGTCGCCGGCGGCGGCCACGGCGGTTTCCAGGATCCCAACGTCGGCCCGCTCGTCACCAAGTTCTTCAACAAGCACCTGACGAAGCGATGATCGATCCATGACGGTCCACTGCCGGCACAAGTGAATGCTCGACGCGCGCTTGTGCCTTGCGGCTTCCCCTCTCTTGTCACCCCGAGCGCAGTCGAGGGGTCTGGCCGCGAAGGCAAAGCACGCCCCGCCCGCAGCTCCAACTCATAGGATGTCTCGGCTTCGCTCGACATGGCAACGGCAAGAGGCATTGTGCCAAGACCGCTCGGAGGGGGCATTTCCCCCTGGGCACACGGGCGAGCAGATTCTGCCTGCCAAATGATAACATGCTTACGAAAAAAGACTTACGTCGCGCCGGCACGTGGAAATCCGAGTGCCTTCCTGTGAAAAAACTCCACGCCCGGGCGAGTTTAGCCTTGACTTTTGGTGGGCATGTCCGATAATAGACCGGCAGACAGGATTGTCGAGGAGTAGGGTGGCAATGGAGGTAATGGGGTGAATGAAAGGGGCGGATCTTTTCTGAGCGCTACCACACCGAGTTTTTGCACCTTTGTCGCTCATCGTTGATTGAGACAAAACGTTGACGTTCATTTGGAGCGCCGTTGCGCCGGCGGGGCAAGGCGACCGCGGCGCAGGCAATCCGTTGCAGAAAGGGGGTATGGATGGATTAGGCTTTGGGGAGAGCAGGTGCAGGGAGAACGGTGTCCAGGGATAGGCGCCGCACGATGTACAGTCAACGGATTGCCATGCTGAGCTGACAATTCCATCAACAGTAAAGGGGATGAAGATGAAAAAGAGAATGATTCTTGGCGCTCTGGTAGCCGCAATGGTCCTGAGCATGGTCTCGATGCTGGCGTTCGCCGGCAAGGACGAAAACGGCAATGGGTTTCCCGCCGGTGCACACTATGAGTTTGGCCTGATCGGGCGGCCCACGACCTACGAGGGCGGGGGCACCGACAACAGCAACCGGCACAACATGTTCATTCCGCTCGATACGGAAGGCATGACCGATGGGCCCGTCAAGATCATCATGACGCAGGGCGATGCCTTCCTGGTAGTGGATGGCGATGCGACGGACGGACAAGGTGAACTGCAGATCGGCCCCGGCTACTACGCCGTCTTCGCCAGAGCCTTGGGGAAACCGGGCAAACCTGGGAACGAACGCATCATAGGCATCGATGCATTCTTCACGTACTGGATGGACGAGGAAGGTGGAACGCTTTCTGATGCGATCTACATGGGCGGCGTCGACCTCTCGCGCGAGAAGGGTAAGCCGCAGACGAAGAATATCTCAAAGCTGTTCTACTTCTCCGGGTCCATCACCTACCTGAATGAGCTCGACGAGGAGGTCACGGCGACTTTCAACAACGAGTGGGTCTTCGACATCCCGCTGCTGGAGGAGTACTGGTGGAGCGTAGATAACAACGGTGTGAAGCGGCTCGAGATTCGTTTCTACCCGGTTGAGGAAGGCTACGTTCCGCCCGAGCTGTAAGCGGCAGTCGCTTGTCTTCCACGGACTGGGGCCGCGGATCGCGGCCTACTGGCCGTGGGATGTGTGAACCTGATGTTGGGTTCCGTGAGGACTTCCTTTCTGGCCCCGGTGGGGTCATGCGGAGGTGGCAGGGCTTCGCGGGGATTCCTGCGGAGTTGCGGTGATAGGAGAATAGGCAGCCGTTGGGCTGCGAAGGGAAACCGGCTTAACCCGGTTTCCCTTCTTTTTTTGCGCTTGTATCGGGGCGGTTCTGTGCGATGATAGGGGCAGCGATAAGTGTGTCTATGCGATGTCTGATCTGTCTTGGAAGGGGAAGTTATGAGCGGCGTGGGGGATGCGTTTCAGCAGCAGACGAAGTATCGGCCGGAGACGATAGGAGATGAGGGCCTGCACTGGAACGTGCGGCCGGAGCTGTATAAGACCTATCCGGACAATCCCAAAGTCGTGCTGCCGGAGTGCGAGCCGAATCCGCCCGTGTCGCTGGACCAGGCGCTGAACGACCGCAAGAGCATCCGCAACTATCGGCCCGAGCCGATCACGCTCGAACAGTTGAGCTACCTGCTCTGGGCCTCCAGCGGGATTCAACGCCTGGAGCAGGCCCACGAGTTTCGCACGGCTCCCTCGGCGGGCGCGTTGTATCCCATTGAGACCTACGTCATCGCTAATGAGCTGCGCGATGTGGAGGCCGGCGCGTACCACTATGGGATTCACGCCCATGAGTTGGAGCAGATCAGGGCCGGCGATTTCCGAGAGCGCATCGCGGCGGCCGCACTTGGCCAGGGCATGTGTGCGGCGGCCGGCGCGGTCTTCGTCTGGACGGCGATCTTCGCCCGCTCCAAGTGGAAGTACGCGCAGCGCGCGTACCGGTACGTTTATCTCGACGCTGGGCACATCGCTGAGAACCTCGCGCTGGCGGCGGTGAGCCTGGGCCTGGGCACCTGCCAGGTCGGCGCCCTGTTCGACGACGAGGTCAACAAGTTGATCGAGGTGGACGGTACGGCCGAAAGCGTCATCTACATGTCGGTCGTCGGCGTTCCGGCGTGACGATGATGAGTCCCAGCCTTCGGAGTATGTGCCCAGGGTCGATCTGATGCGTGACATGGATGAGTTGTTCGCCGCGTTGGAGCGGTCCGAATTTCGCCGCCGGTTTCGACTTCGCGAGAAAGAAGCGGCCTACCTGCGAGACAAGGGCCTGGACACGGTCCTCGAACATGCGCGTGATTTCGTGGAGAAGCGCCTCGCCCCGGCGGAACCCGCCAACGACGGCCGGCAAACCCCGATGAGGAAGCACCCTGTGTTCGTCGCTCAACATGCGACAGGGACCTGTTGTCGCGGCTGCCTGGAAAAATGGCACAAGATCGCAAAGGGCCGGCCTCTGTCGAGCGAGGAAGTCGCCTATATTGTCGACGTCATCCGGCGCTGGCTGGTGCAGCAGAGCATCTGACCCGGGCCGTGTGGGCGCAAACTGCCGTTTCGTCCGAAAAAAACTTTGTACTCCGAAGGTCGCGGCACTATACTGTCCACTCGCAAGAACAGTTGCCTGAGAATGGAAATGTCGGAACGGAATCCGAAAATCGTTGTTATCGGCGGCACCTGCATCGACCTGGCCATCAAGTGCAACCGGGTTCCCGCCCCCGGCCAGGCCCAGAGTGGTTCGGCCCTGTCCTGCAGCATCGCCGGTCCCGGTCCGACCCAGGCCATCCAGGCGGCCCTGTGCCGGTGCGAAGTCTCCCTCGTCAGCAAGGTCGGCGGCGACGCCTTTGCCCAGATGGCTCTCAAGAGTCTGGCCGAGTACAGGGTCGATACCGAATACGTCTTCTTCGCCGAGGCCAAGAACACGGGCATCGTAGTGACCATGGTCAATTCCGAGGGCGAGAACGCTATCTGTCACTACACGGGGGCCAACAGCGCCCTGCAGCCGGCGGATATCAAGTTGGCCGAGGAGCGCATCGCCGAAGCGGATATCTGCCTGATTCACGGCTGCCTGCCGCAGGAGGCGATTGTCACGGCGATTCGTTGTGCGAATCTGCACAGAACGCCGGTGATCCTCAATCCCGCTCGGCCGATCGAGCAGACGGGCCAGCACGACGTCGATCTGCCTTCCGACTACTTCGCCACCGACGTGTTGATCCCGAACCTCGTGGAGGCGGCGGAGATCACCGATCAGTTGGCCTCCAGTATCCGCGTGGCGAAGATGATCGGTTCCGACCTGGTCGCACGTGGGGCGCGCTGCGCCGTCATCACGATGGGCCGGCGCGGCTGCGTCGTTGTGGACCGCACGGGGGCCGACCATGTCCCGGCGTTCGAGATCGATCTGGTGGATCGAACCGGCAGCGGGGACGCCTTCGCCGGAGCGCTCGCCGCCTACTGTGCGGTCAAGCCCGATGTACGAGAGGCCGTCAAATTCGCTTCCGCCGCCGGCGCGCTGGTCTGCACGAAGTTCGGCGCCGTCGAGGCCCTGCCCACCAAGGCCGAGATCATTCAACTGCTGCAGCGAGAAGACATCGACCTGCTCCACGATAGCCAGTAGGATCGTTCGCGGACTACTTGCCGGCGAAGTAGAGTTTCCCCAGGAGTCGCCCGTGATCGCGGATGGTGCCGGCCTGCTCGGCGAGGAAGGTGTCGATGGCCTTGGTCGCGCCGCGGAAGTGGTCGTTGTCGTAGTCGTCGAAGACACAGCAGCCGCCGGGCGCCAGTCGCGGCCACACCGTCCGGGCCGCGTAAAGCATGCTGTCGTGCAGGTCGCAGTCGATGAGCGCAAGGCAGAACGGCCCAGGCAGAGACTCCAACGTGTTCTCGAAGAAGCCTTTGACCAGTATGACCTCATCCGCCACCTTCAGACGCTGGAGCTTGCGCTGGATGTAGCGAAAGTCATTGTCCGTATAGTCCTGGCAGTCGGAAGCGTCACCCAGCGTCTTCTCTCGCGCGATTTCGGCCGGGTCGAAGCCTTCGAAGCTGTCACAGGCATAGACCTTTTTGTCTGATTGTCGCGCCTGCAGGTGCCGGGCCATCTGGATGGTCGTGCCGCACAGGAAACAGCCGCACTCGATGACGTCGCCCGGCACGTCCAGCACGCTATCCAGCTTCGCCAACAGAGTGCTCAACTCCTCAGGCGGCAGGCTCTGCTCATACCGAATCGAATCCCGCGCATACAGAGAAGGCCGGCGCAAGAGGATCTCCCGCTTCAGTCGCTGCCGCCACCGCGGAGGCAGACACTTGCCCAGTTGCCGTAACACGCCAGCCATTCCTTCACCTTCGAACCTGCCACAACTCCCGTTGTTTCCAGGGATGGACGCATTGTATCAGAACGCGGAACAGTGCACAGCGCCGCCCGTCAAGAATCACACACCTGCGGAGAATTCCCAGGCGCCCTTGTCCTTTCGACCAAGGCCGAAGGGGCCCTTTCTTGTCACCCCGAGCGCAGTCGAGGGGTCTGGCTGCGAACGAGAGGCGCCTTGCGTCCGCGGCCAGATGTCTCGGCTCCGCTTGCGCTCCGCTCGACATGACAAGAGGTGGGGATGTGCCGCTCGACATGACGGATGGGAGAAACGCGCCGCTCGACATGAGAGGAGGCGGCATCCACTCTCGAACGTCAGTTGTAGGGTGGGTCCTTGACCCACGCGGTCACTCCTCGATTCGGCGGCAAGCACATCCGCGCGACCACACATCGCCCGCACGGCCACGTTCGATTGAGGATGCTGTCGGTCCCCTATAATCCCCGGGATCGAGGTAGGATTCGCAAAATTCGTGCAACACTTCAGAACCTAAAACGCCCTCTTGCGAAAATTTTTTTTATTCCTTTGTCCGGCGGGAGTTAGGGAGTTGTCCACACTGCGGAACACCCCACATTTTCGCGACATTCGTGCAACTTCGCCCCAATTGTGGAGGCGCATATAAATGCGAGCCTTCGAGTTGAGACACGAGAAAGCCAGATGAAATCGCGTTGAGAAAGGCAGTGAAGAGATGGGATTTGAAGTTGACATTTTCGGCGGGCAACTCGATGCGGATTACCTCGAATGGCTTGTAGACGTTCATGCCGCGGACATCCACCGGCACTTCTCTCGCCTGTGGGACTACTATGCCAATCCGATCGTCGAGTTGTCCGGCGGCGGTGCGGCCGAACGGAAAGTCAATGAATCCGGTCGGTGCTACGTCCAGGCGCAGGAGTACGGTCTGCCGGCACGCATCACGGGCTTAGCGCATTCGCCGCAGGCGGGGGTGTTCGGTTCACAGGCCGTCAAGGATATCCAGCGAAAGGAGGTCGTGGTTGAAAACGACCTCGCCTGGCGTGTGAACGCGGCGGCCGATTTCCTGTTCGGCAAACCAATCAGCCTGATTTCCAAGTCACCCGATAGCCGAAGACGCTCCGAAATTGAATCGATTCTCATGGCGGTCTTTGCGGCCAACGGTGGCCTTGGCTTCTTCCAGGATATGGCGGTGCTCGGAAGTGTCTATGGGTTCGTCGATTGTTTCATCAGGCCTGGTGAGTTCATCACCGAGGGCCTTTCGACCTCCCTCGCCCCCTCCACACAGTCACATCCCCTTGCCTCCGTGCTGCAACGAGCACAAGCAATCGATCTGGAACTGATCGAGGCGCCGAGAGCACTGCCTGTCCTGGATGAGGATGACTACCGGGTCATCCGGCATTACGTACAGCATTTCCATCAGAAGCGAAACGCGGTCGGCAAGAGGCATTCGTTTCTCTCGCGGATCCTGGGGGCCACGGGACACCGCAGCGATACGCGGCAGGTGGTCGCCGTCACGGAGATCACCTCGGCCGAGCACTGGCAGCGCTACGAAGACAAGGAGTTGGTCGCCGAGGGCGAGTTGCCGTGGGGGTTCCTGCCGGTGGTGCACATTCAGAACGTCGCGCAGCCGTACTACTACGAGGGCGTCAGCGACGTCGAGCCGCTGATTCCGTTGCAGGACGAGCTGAACACGAGGCTCAGCGATCGGGCGAGCCGGATCACGTTTCAATCGTTCAAGATGTACCTCGGCAAGGGGATCGAGGGATTCGAGAACAAGCCCATCTCGCCCGGGCGCATGTGGTGCACGGATAATCCCGATGCCTCGATTCTGGAGTTCGGCGGGGATGCAGCGGCTCCGAACGAGCACCTGCACATCTCCGAGATTCGCGAGGCCATGGATAAGGCCAGCAGTGTCACGCCAGCCATGGCCGGGATCCTCAAGGACCGGCTTGGGAACCTGACCAGCGCCGTGGCCCTGCGCCTGACGTTCATGGGGATGCTCAGCAAGAACGAGCGCAAACGACATACCTACAGCGAGGGACTCAAGCGAATCTGCCGGATGGTTCTGAGCATCTTCGATACCGCCGGCATCTATAAAACGAGCGAGGTGGAGCGGGACGTGGAGATCGTCTTTCCGAGCCCCTTGCCTGAGAACACGATGGAGAGACTCAAGGAAGCGCAGATCAAGAGGGAACTGGGTGTTCCCGCCGAGCAGGTGCTCAAGGAATTGGGTTATGAAACCGCGCAGGACTGATTCTCAGACGAATACAAAGTGACAAGCAGGAGATGTTATGGACACCGACAGGACTCAAGAGAGCGACTCGGAGATGCAAGAGCAGACGTTGGACGGCGGGGATGCGGGCAAGTTCGTTCCGATGGCCGAATCCATCCGCTACCGCAAGCGGGCGCAGAGCGCCGAGAAGAAGGCCGAGACCCTCGCCGAGCAATTGGCCGAAGCGAATCAGAAGATCGCGCAGATCTCTGGAGACATGAGCGACCTTCACATCGAGCAGAAGCTCACGCGCAAGCTCGTGGCGGCCGGCGTCACGGACCTCGAAGCCGCAGTGCTTGTGGCGAAGGCCCGGATCGAAGGCGACGGTGAAGCGGATGTGGACGCGTGCGTCGAGCAGTTGAGGAAGGAGAAAGGACACCTGTTCGGCGGATCGGCGGAGGTCGCAACCTCGCGCAAGACCGCCGGCGCGAAAGACCGGGTCACGCAGACCCGCACGGCGCTCGAGCAGGCCGCCAAGAAGGCGGCGCGAACGGCGAGTCGCGCCGACCTCCAGCACTACCTGAAACTGCGACGCAACCTGTTGTGATTGGCACAAGACAGTTTGGACCTTTTGAGGAGAATGCGATATGGCTTTTACGGGAAAAGCGACGTACACCGCGGGAACGACTCTGCCGGAGCTGGCGGAGGACGTAGCCGATCTGGTCGGGATTATCTCGCCCTATGAGACGCCGCTGCTGGACGCGCTGGGCGATCCTCTGCGCGAGGCGGCCAGCACGCACCATGAGTGGCTCGAAGATGAGTTGTTGCCGAACAAGGACGCGATCGACGATGCGACCTGGACCGACCCGAGTTCCGACACGACGTTCGACGTGGACAACAGTGGGCGGTTCCGCGTGGGTGACCAGATTCAGGTCGAGGGCAGCGAAGAGCTGATGCTCGTCACGGTGGTCAGCACGAATACCCTCACCGTCGTGCGCGGGTATGCCGGCACGACGGCTGAGAACCTGGCCGACAACCAGGCAATCAACATCCTGGGCAATGCCGCTCTGGAAGGGGCGGAGAAGCCGAACGCCCGGTTCACGAACCGGGTCCGTTGCGGCAACTACACGCAGATCTTCGCGGACGCCGTCGAGGTCAGCGGTTCGGATATGGCGGCCAGTCAGCTCGGCCTCGCCGACGAGATGGATTACCAGAAGCAGGTGCGGCTCCGCGAGCTGATCCGCGACCTGGAGGGCACCGTCATCAACGGCGGCCGGCCGACCAGCGATCCGCAGGGAAGCGGCACGGTCCGACGGACCATGAAGGGGATCATTCAGCATCTCGCGACCAACGTCTTCCACACGGGTGACAGCGGCTTGCCGACCGGCACCGACCTGGACGAGGCGAAGGTTAACTACATCCTGCGGAAGATCTGGGAGAACAGCAGCGGTAACGTGGACCTGATCGTGGTCGGCGGCTTCCAGAAGCGCAAGATCAATGCGTTCTGCGCGGACAGCCGCAGCTACGGCGCGAACGACACGACCTTCACGAATCTGGTCAGCATCTACGAAAGCGATTTCGGGATCTGCCGGATCGTGACGACCCGGTGGATGCCGCAGGATGCGGCCCTGTTCCTCGATTCGTCGCGGATCGGCGTGCTGCCCCTGGCCGGGCGAAGCTTCCACTTCAAGCCGCTGGCCAGCAGCGGCGACTACGAGTGCGGCGAGCTGATCGGCGAGTACACGCTGGAGCTGAAGAACGAAGCCGCTCACGGGCTCATCCGCGACCTGACGACCAGCTGACGTCGATTGCGGATAGACGATTGCGGGTTGCGGATCGGGCGGTCTTGCCGGTCCGCAATCCGCGACGAGGAGATCAACGAAATGGCGAATTTCTCGAATGATGTCGACGTTCTGAAGTACGAGCCGGTGCTGTTCGGAGAGCTGCATCTGCCCTGGCAGGTCCTGGCTCATGGGACCGGCGCGAGTCTGAACGGCACGACGTTGACCGCGCCGGAGGCGGATTTCCTCGCCTCGGGCGTTGATGCCGGCAGTGTCGTTTACCTGAAATCATCGGACGGGCAGCTCGATGGCGCGTACGAGGTTGTGTCCGCGGATTCCGCGACGCAGCTCACCGTGTCGGTCGTGCGTTCGGATGTTGGCGATGCCGCAATTGCGCCGCCGGCCGCGAGCGAGATCGAATACCGCGTGAGCACGTTCGGACCGCAGGCGGGCGAGGTGACTTTCCAACTGACCGAATACTTCGGAATCCGCCCGGGCAACCCGGCGAGCGACATCGGGATCGAAAGTCTCATCGATACGGAAGGACTGCGAAGGGTGTCCGTGCTGGCTGTCATCTCCAGCGTTTATGCGATGTGGACGAGCCGGACGCAGGAAGAATGCTTCTGGCGAAAGAGTCTGCTCTACAGGCAGCTCTCGGAGCAGGCGAGGCAGCGGTGCCGTCTGAGCGCGGACCTCGGCTCCGACGGGATCGCCGATGTCACGCGCCTCGGCGGCGCGATTCATCTGGTCCGCGATTGACGAAGGAAGGGAGCACTCATGAACACGACGTTGGATGGACAAGCACTCTTCGACGATGGTGAGGTTGCCGTGGTGGCGGGCAGTCCGAGCCGGGCCTCGGTCGAGCGCGCGGTCGCGGGGCTCGACGGCGTGCTGAGCATCGACTTGGGCGCTCGTCCGCGGAAGGTCCGTCAGACAGGGTCGCTGCGGGCGGTCAGCCGGACCGCGATGCAGGCGCGCCTCAGCTCGATCGCGGCGTTCATCGACGGTCGGCTCCACACGCTTTCGACCGCGGAGGGGCGCGTCTTCGGCAACCTTCGCATGGATGTCTTCACGCAGCTCCGCGAGCGCACAGGCGGGACCGGCGTCGTCGTCGATTATGAAATCGTGTACACGCAGTTGGGAGACTGATGCGATGTCATTCTTGCGTGAAGGGATCGATCGCGTTCGCGTATTTCCGCTGCCCGACGGCGTAGCGGCAGACGGGCGTTCCGCCGCAGTCTCTCGCACGGCGCTGGTGACCTGGCGCTCTTCGCACGCGGACCGGCTCCATCAGGTCTACGCAGACGGCCGGTTCGCCGGCGCGACGCTCGATGCCCAGCAGCGCTCGCTGGTCATCCAGGCGCCAAGCTCGTTTCAATCGGCCGTACGGATCGAGGTCATCGCGGTCGAGCCGCAGCTTGCGCATGTAGACTTCGCCGCACAGCTCGCCGGACTGGCTGGGGACAATGGACGTGTGAAGCTCACGCTGCTGCGCAGCCAGGCGCTGCCCATCGGCGCGACGATCAACGTCTACACGGACAACGGCACTGGGCAGATCGACTACACCGAGCCGGTGAACGCCGCGCCTCTGGCCGTCTGGCCCTGTGCGCAGGACAAGGCAGGCTTCGGCATGGCGCAGTTCGGCACGGTTGACTTCGGGTATGACTCAGCGGCCGCAGTCGGTTGCGGTAAAGGCAGTTTCGGCCGTGGCCAGTTCGGACTCAACGCCGACACGCTCGAATGGATCAGCCCCGAGTTGCCGCTTGGGCACTATCGGTTCGGCGTGAAGGTGACCGATACGCACGGCAACGTAAGCCTGGCGAGCGAGACGGAGCCGATCGCGGTCGTGCCCCCGGCCGCGCCGGCGGCCGGACTGGACATCGTCGCGTTCAACCCGGCGACCAACCGGCTCACTTTGTGTATCTCAGATCCCCAATAAATGCGAGGACAAGACAATGGCTGAAACGTATCCCTCAGACAGCGAACTGTTGAACCTGCAATCGGACGGCGAGACCGGCGTCGAGTACATCCCCACCGGGACCGCGCCGTACTACGTGCACTTCCGGAAGCTGCTGTACCGTCTGCTGCTCGCTACCCGCCGCGCGAACGACCTGCGCGTGTACGACGAAGGCGGGCTGAATATCGGCGTCAAGGCCGGCAAGTTCTGGTTGGGCACGACCCTGGTCGAATACGCCGGCTCCGTGGGCAACACCCTGGCCGACAACCAGGCGAGCATATACGTCTATCTCGACGCGCAGGGCAACCTGGTTACGGACGAATACGGCGGATTCCCGAGCATGGCCGCTGTCGCTCACGTGCGCCTGGCGATCGTGAGCACCTCCGGCGGCGATATCACGTCGATCGAGGATTGCCGCACGGGGCACAACATCGCCGTTCCATACTCGGCGGGCGGCCTGCGCAGGACCGTCGAAGCCCACACGGAGGACGACACGCTGCTTGTATCGGAATCGGGCAGCGTGCATACCAACCTGGGCGCGACGGGAACTGTGACGCTCACGCTCCCGGCTTCAGCGCCGCAAGGCACGGAATTCACGTTCGCGGTGCAAGCAGCCTACGAACTGCGGGTGGCGCCGGGCGTCGCCGCGATTCGCGATGACAGCGGCGCGACGGCAGGCAAGTACAAGGCCGCCGACGCCATCGGCGCGAGTCTGACCCTCGTGGCCGACGCCAACGGCGATTGGGCCACGGTGGCCAAGAATGGGACGTGGACGGAAGAGCTTTAGCAGAGAGTTTGACGAGGTGTTCGATCATGGCATTTGAGATTCAGGCGGATCATGCGTCCGGCGACGTGCTGTACGCAACGATACGAAACCGGTCGGGGCAGGTCTGGTATCCGGCGGGACAGGTCTTCGAGGACTGGGACGCCGGCGGGCGCACCGCCGACGACTATAGCATCGCGCTGACGGACAAAGGAGCCAGCCGCTACATCGGCGACTTCGACGGCGACATCCCGGCCGGTTCGTACTCCATCCAGGTCTTCCAACAAGCGGGGGCGAATCCCGCCGATACCGACACGCTCGTATGCAGCAGCGCGATTCTCTGGACGGGCACGGGCGAGCTGACGCCCGCCAAGATTCTGGCCAACAAGTCCATCCAGGACAAGGTCACGTGTGCGATCGAATATTACGATGACGACGGCCAGACCGTCCTGCTGACACACACGTTGTACGATGCGGGATCGACGATCACGAAGACGCCGGGCTAATCCCACGCGCCCGGCCGGTCAACCGCACGCATTCAATTCTTCATCGAGATAGGAGTGAAGACGATGGGCAGCTTTTCGGATTATTGGGAAAACGAGGTACTCGATCATCTTTTCGGCAAGGGCGTTTACACGCCGCCGACTGTCTATGTCGCTCTGTCCTCGGCGGACCCGGGCGACGACGGCGCCGGACTGGGCGAGCCGAGCGGCAACGGGTACGCGCGGGTGCCGACCGCGGCGGGCGACTGGAACGCGGCTGTCGCCGGTCTGATCGACAACGCCTCGATCATTACGTTCGACGCCGCCACTGGCGACTGGGGCACGCTCACGCATTTCGCCCTGTTCGACGCCGCGGCCTCCGGCAACATGCTCGCGCACGGCGCCCTGACGCAAGCCAAGACGATCGGCAGCGGCGACACCGCGCGGATTCCCGCGGGGGATCTCCACGTGACATTGGATTGAGCGCGGATCGCAGAACGATCCGGATCTTTACAGAAGGAAGCCAATCATGAGTGATATCAAGGCCAAGTACGGTGGTAGCAATCAGGCGATCACCATCACGATGAACGGCTTGGCGGACGACGCCAAGCGTGAGTCCGCCGCCATCGACAACGCGACGAATTGTTTTCTGGACGCGCTGGTCCAGGTGAAGATCGCCACCAATACGGCGACCGACTCGACCGGCGATGAATCGGCATACGTGTACGCCTATGGAACCAGTGACGGCGGAACGAGCTATTCAGGGAACGCCTCCGGCAGCGACGCCGCGTTCGGGACCGACCCGCAACAACTGGACAACTGCCGGTTGATCGGCGTGATCCACGCTCCGACCAAAGACAGGATTTACGAGTCGGAGCCCATGAGCATCGCGTCGGCCTTCGGAGGGCTGCTGCCTCAGCGATGGGGCATCGTCGTTCACAACAGGACTGGACAGACGCTCAAGAGCAGCGACTGTTCCGCCTTCTATCAGGGCACCTATGCACAGGCGAGTTAACTCATGTTGATCAAGACATCATCGAGAATTGAGCCGCCCGTAGCCACCGGGCCCAGTCCAGATCATCCTTTGGCGCGTCGCCTTGTCGGCTGCTGGCGGTTCAATGAGGCGTCGGGCCGGGTCGTCCACGACGCAAGCGGCCATCATCACAACGGTGATTTCTCGGGAGGACCCCTCTGGTCGTGCGGGCCATTCGGACGCGCGATCAGTTTCGACGGGAGTGACGACTGGATCAGCACGGGAGACTGCCTGGATTTGGGAACGGATGACGTTACCATGCTCGCCGTCGTCAAGTACAGTGCAGCGGCTCAGCCGGATGAGTGGGGCGGCGTGCATTTCGGCGTGATCGCCGGCAAGGGACACTTGGACGGCGCGGGCCGCGGCTACGGACTATCCGTCAACAACGCCAACCAGATTTACTGGCAGGTCCGCAACCAAGCGAGCAATTTCACCGTTCCTTCAGACAACGCGCTCAATGACGGCCAATACCACATGGCAGTGGGGGTATGCGACCGCGACAGCACAACCGGCATGCGGCTTTACATCGACGGACTTCGGCAGACGGCCACCAACGATCCGACGCCCATCGATGGAAACGATCTGAGCGGGTCCCGCGCATTTGCGATTGGATCGCGCCAGGGGGAAGACGACGGCGGATGGTTCTGGGATTTTGCAGGCGCCATCGCCGTCGTCTACGTGTGGAAGCGCGTCCTCACGGAGTCGGAAATCCGGCAGTTGCACCGCGATCCATTCGTTCTGTTTGCTCGCCGGCGCTCTGTGGCTCTCGCCGCTTCACCGGGCGGCGCGTTCATCGATTGCGCGGGCTCGACGGGCGGGCAGTCGACGGCCATGGCGTCTCTTTGTGTATCGAGAGACCTGTCCGCCTCAGTGCATGCGGCCACCTCCGCGACGATGTCACTACAGGTTGTGAGGGACCTCTCCGGCGTTTGTGCCGCCTCAACGACGTTGCTCGCGACCCTCCAAACAGCGGGCGTTGTCCTGCTCTCCGGCACGACCGGCGGCGTCTCAGGATTGCAGGCGGTCCTGTCCGTCCTGGCTTCACAAGCCGCATTCAGCGCCATGCTGCAGACGGAAACACCCTGGTTGAGGGAAGCTCTCTTCCATGGAATGACCTCCGCCGCACTCAAACTGGGGACCGTGCTGACACAAGGCTGGTTCTGGGTGCGTCACAATGGCTGTGCCGTTGTCTACCGCGGTGCGAACCTCGGGGACATTGATTTCAGCCGTATCCTCTGTGTGCTGGAACCGGGGACGAGAGAGTTCTCCCTTCCCGCGTATCTGTCGCACGCGCCCGGATCGGCCCATTGCTACCTTGTACGACGGTTTAATAGTTGCGGCCATCGGGAGCAGACCGAGACCGCGGCGGTCATCGTTCGTATCACGCCGGACGGGAAACTGGCCAAGCCCTCACCCAACTCCGTCCTCGGCCTCGGAGCCGAGCAGGTCGGTGCTGGGAAACTCCGACTGACCTGGTTCTATAGTCCTCTGGATCAGAACGCAACGCCGGGATACTTCGACATCTATTGGGATGGTGGCTCGGGGCAGATCGATCTCCAAAGCCCCATCGCCACGATCCCGTATCGAGGGCCAAGGTTCTATGCTTATGAGTGGAATGTCCCCGACGATGGACAGTATGCATTTGTCATGACCGTGGAAAGCACGGACTGTATACAGAGTCCACCGTCGCCAAACGTGTCTTGCCAGATCAAAAACCTCCCACCCGAAGCGGTGGAGATCCTTGCGGCGGAGGTAGTCTGACCGAACGGGCTGTGTCGCACACGTCTATACATTCGATAGGAACTCCTATGAGCAACACAATCGACCTGTTTCAACCGGAGCACAAGCAGCTCAGCCTTCCGGCTGCCGTGACGACGGTCTTCATCGATGGGACCGCTTGCGAGGACCTCGAAGTGACGGAGATCGTCCGCAACGGTTGGCCGGAGTTTGGCCGGGCACGATTCGTCTATGATCCGGCGGCCGGGCAGGATGCAACCACGCTTGCCTTTGAGGAGATAGAAAACCGATTCGGCACCGGTCGCCAGATCAGCGTGCGCCAATGGTACAATGCGACGCCGCCCGATGTAGCCGTGGCGCACCTGCCCGTCTTTGTCGGACAGATCGAGCGGATCGATGCGAGGATTGAGGCGGACACGGAGAAATTCGAGATCACAGCGAGGGATTTCAGCGCGGTTCTCGATCGCATCACGGTCTATGGGCAGCGCGTCCTGCACGGCGACTCCGCCGTATGTCTTCCGGGACTGGAGACCGTCTTCAATCCGGGCGGCCGGAGCAATGCGGCGGCCACGGCTGTCACGGTTGACGGGCAACCCCGCACGCCCTTTCACACAGGGCCCGCAGCAGCCAAAGCCTGGAGCTACGCGGAGGCAATCGACTATCTGCTGAGCGAGTATCTTCCCGGCGGTCGGTTGTGCTGGCCGAGTATCGAATCACTGCTCGCTCTGACGGAGTGCGGTCAGGCCCGCGATCTTGATGTGACGGGCCTGAGTCTGCTCGAGGCCCTCCATCGGTGCAGCGAGGCGGCGGGCGTTCAGTTCCACTTCATGCCACGGCTCGCGGAGACCGGACCGACCCAGGCGATCGTATTCTACCGAAACGGCTGCGGGCGAGCGGTTGAGTTGAACTGTCAGCCGAAGGGAGAGCTGTTGAGCCCTTCCCAAACGAACGTGGCCGCGTATCATGGCGAGAGACATCTGTACCCGATCACTCGCAGGTACGTCGGTCAGGGCGATTTCAAGGTATACGAAGCGACGTTCGAGCTGGTGAAGGCGTGGGACCCGGCGTTGGAGGATATCAACTACTACAAGTTCTCTCCTTCCACGAATCCGCAGTTCACTGAGGTCAAGGACGTGTACCGCAAGTGGTGCCTCAGCGAGGCGGGCGACTACACGGGCGAGCCGTATGATTTCTCTGGGATCTTCGAGGGGGGCTATGTCCATCGTCGAAGACGGTTTTGGCCAGCACTGAGTACGGACGCTCGGAGTAACTCCCTCGGCTATCTCCTCGAGGTCTCATTGGACGATGGTCTGAATTGGTCGGCCTACGTTCACGGCTTCAACAATCTGCTCGACGAATGCGGGATCTGGCTCAGCAGCGATCAACTCGACGTATATACCTGGGTGGCGGCCCTCAAGGGGATCCTGCGATTCCGCATCACCGCGTCGGTCGTCAGTGATGAGCGCCTGACGTGCGTGCTGGCGGATGGGCCGGTCGGTTCGGCGGCGCCGGTGATCGATCAGATTCTTACTCTGCCGCGTCGGTTCAGATACCGCAAGGTCTCGCCGCAGAGTGTCCTCTCGCAGGCAGGGGGCGGCGAGCCGGACGAGGTGGACGACTCCGCCGCCTTGTATGAATTCGTTCGCCGTCGTTGCACGGCGTCCGCCGCGACCATCGAAACCGCCGACGTCCAAACGCCCAGTCTCGTCCTGCACTTCCATCCCGGCGACAGGGTGACCTCCAGTCCCGAAAGCACGGACCTGCTGAGCCACAGGCGTGACAATCGCAGTCTCACCTGGATCGAGCGAGTCCGCATGGACTTCCGGAAGCAGTGTACGAGCCTGCGCCTGATCAGGCAACGCGTATACGAAGGATAATCCCATGGATCCCAGACACATTACAGACCAGCAACAACTCCTGGCCGAGATGGCCCGCGAAGGCTCTGCGAACCGCCGGGAGACCTCCGCTGTGATCTCCTCGGGTGCCGGGACCGGCGTCTGGACGGTGCGCGTCAAGAGTCACGTGACGTACAACGTCTACAGCGTGCGTCGCGTGCTCATCGAGGAAGCAGGTTTGCCTCCGATAGAAGTTGGCGAGCAGATGGAGGCGTTCAACCTTGCCGAATCGTTCGTGGGCGCAGGCAGTCTCGCGCCGGGCGCGTACGCCGTCATGCACCGCATCGGCGAGAAGAACGTCTTCCATGTCACGCCATGAGAGAAACCGGAGGTGACGATGGCCGAAGAAAGCAAAGCGACCTGGCGGCTCGACCGCCGAATCAGTCTATCCGTCCTGCTCCAGGTGACCGTCCTTGCTTCGCTGATCCTGGGAAGCTGGGTCAACCTGCAGCGGCAGCTCGACCTGCTCCAGCACGACGTCACCATGCTGCTGCAAAGCCAGAAGGAATCCCAGCACAAGCTCGAGCTGCTCTCGGAGCGGAGCATTTCCTACGAGTACCGTCTGCGGGCCGTCGAACGGGCCATCGACGTCACCGACGAGTCGCAGCCAGGGTCGCGATCGTAGAGGCATGCGCGCACGGGAACGCGATGCCTATGACCAGATAAGACAATTGCACTTGCGGGAGTCACATTGGTCACGAAGGACGTTCCAAACATCGGCCGCCTCTCGGCACAGACCGATCGAGACGCGCTTGTCATGGTCGCGAATCAGGCCCATGAGGAACCGGTAGAATTCGATGCGTTGCATAGGAGAATAGCGTCGTTTGCCGTCGGATCCTCGATCGCTGAGACGCGTAGCTTGCAGTCTTCGGCCTCGCTGGCCGTAGGCTCGTCCCATGAGACGAAAGTGGCCGCCCAGCAATCGCAACATGCCAAGTGTGATATTCTCCGGACGAAGGATCGTGAGCGCTCGATGGACCATTTCGGCATAGCCGGCCCGCCAATCAGGATAGAGGATCCCCGGATCGATGCGCAGTCTGAGGCGATAGCCGTGCTCCTGGCAGCGTCTTGCCGCATCGATCCGGTCATCGAGACGGGCCGTGCCCGGCTCGTAGGCCTCGATCATTCGCTGCGCATTGAGACTCCAGGACACCACGGTTCGACTGTTCGGCGTGGCACTCAGCAGGCCATCCACGTTTGAGCTCTTTGTCAACAGTATCAGATTGCCGCCTCGCAGGCGGGAGAAATACGGAACCAACCGTTCTGTCAGATGGTTGATGTGATCCAGGGCGAGACTGTCGAGCATCTCGCCCATGTTGAAAGAAGTCGCACAGGGCGCGCCTGCGGCGATCTGTCGGATCTCGGCGAACATCCTATCGTAGTTGATGTTCATCTTGATGAGGGGAAGATATTCCCGATAGACGTATGCGAGATAGCAGTACGTGCAGTAGTAGGGACAGCCGTTCGATACGGGCACAAGCTTGAAGTACGGAGCACAGCACACACTTCCACCGAGACGGCCGTCAAAACGACGTACGAAGGAGTTCGTGGCGCCGATCATCAGGACTCTCTTGCCGAGCACGATCGGGTGCTTGGAGGGGTGCGTGGCGATGGCGACTCCCGATTGCCGCTCTACAATCTCCGTTCTGGCCTGGGGGAACATCTCGATGATCCTCCGGGCTTCCGGATGATCCGCAACGGCCTTCCACAGCAAGATCCTATTGGGTGCGAACGTCTTCGCCGTGTCCATGGGGCACTCCGCTACTGCCATTGTCCTCAAGAAGCATATCGCAAGATCAAGCCAGCAATCAAGGAGAAATGAAATGAGAAGAATCGATTCGATGCAACAACCGCACAAGATCGTCCGAGTGGGCGTGTGTCTGTCACTGGCGCTCGTTTCGGCGCTGTTGTCCGCCGGGTGTGACAGCCTGCGGTTTGCGCCGAGTGAGAAGCAGAAGCAAAACGCCTGGCTACACAACCGCACGGCCTCGGTGGCGGCCGAGACCGCCAGAGCCGAGCAGAGCTCTCAAGAGCTCCAGTCGCTGACCAGGCTGTCCGAATCGCAGAGCCGGGCCTTCACCTCCTATTGCGGCCTGCCGAAGGAGTACCCGCCAGCCGAGACCGCGCAAGAGATCCTCGGCCAGGCGAGCTGGCAGTTGGCCGATACGGCTCTCGCCCAGTCCGCCGAGCGCCCGGACGCGTGGCAGGTGGCCGACTCCATGCTCGAGATGGGCATCGGCATCTGCGCCCTGCTTGGCGGGGTCTATGGCACGCGGGCCGTGCGATTCCTCCAGGACACCCGCGCCAAATCCCAGGCCCTCAAGGAGATCGTTGAAGGCAACGAACTGTTCAAGCATCAGAACGAAGCGCAGGCCCCGGCCTTCAAAGCCGCCCACCAGCACCAATCCCCTAAAACCCGGCAAGTCGTGGCCGCACTCAAATGATAAGCCCTGCCGACAAGAAAGATCAAACATCGAGAAGCGAAGGTCGAAGCTGTGAAGTCGATCTTCGGCCGACGGCCGTTTCATGGGGGGCTCGCGTCTTGACTTGATGCTCTGCTGGTCGCGGCGGAATCGTGCCTTGCCGCGGGGCTGTCCAGGTTGGGTGCCTTGTGGCAAGAGCATCTGCTCGCGAGGAGGCCATCCATGTGGTCGTGGGGCTGGGGCGGTCGGATTTGGGCGGGTGGTCCGAAAAAGGCAACTTTTTTTGACATGCGGCGGTGAGTCCGATAGAATAGTGTTTGTTGATTCATCTGCAAGAAGGGGGTGTGCTGCATGGATTATGTCGCAGGAATCTTCGACAGACTTGGGGAGTTGTTCGTGACCGTGTGGTTCTACCTGTGGCACCTGGGCTGGCGAAGTCTTTTGCTGCTGGCCGTGGGTGTCCCGTGCGTGGCCATGGCCGTGATCTGGCTGACGGAGAAAGCCGGACTCGTCGTCTCCCACAGGCGGTGAACCTGCCGCACATACGCGGCGTTCGCAAGAAGCGAGCGGGCCCGTGATGCTGCCCCGGATTCGTTATTGTCCAAGTCGGTGAGGATTTCCGAGGCCTGGGGTATCTGTGATGGGGTGATTGCCTCTGTCGTGGGTAGGTGGGCGCTTTCGTCAGACGCGACCGACGTTCATAGCGTACCGGGCTGGCGGCCTTGGGCCTGCCGCAGTGCGGGCCAGTCGGCGAACGCGAGATAGAACGGCAGGATGACGTTCGCGATTGGCACCAGCATCAGCAGCGCCAGCGGACCGGGGAAGCCCGCCTTCGTGCAGATCTTCCAGAACGGCAGCACCGTGAGCAGGATCCCGAAGACTACGAACCCGAACACAAAGCAAACGATGAATACGAGTTCAAACGCACCGGGCACGGGAGAACCTTGCATCGCATCTCCTTTCTTTTCGCATGGTCACCACGACGTCTCATCATAAACCCGCAGCGGCGACCCGTCAACGGCGGATGCGCGCCATGGCCGTTTCAACGATTGTGAGAATCTCCTGAGAATCCAAGTGGTTGTGGTCTCTCCCGGGCAGGGCGTCAACCCGTAGTACGAAGGGTCGAGAACCACCATCGTTGGGGCGCTTCCTGCGTTCCCCCCCGGAGATGCCGTCACGGGGTGTATACGCTCCATCGCCGACGGGCCACGAAGGACATAAACCACCGGGTCGGCTAATGTCTCACCGCCCCTGTGTCGATAATTAGCACAGGATGCCCTTTGTGGAAAGAAAGGCCCGAGCATGAGAGAATGGCAGCAGCATGAATTAACCGCCCTGAATCACTCCGGCGATTTCACTTGCCCGCACTGTGAGGCGGGCGGCTTTGAAGTCCTGGCCATGGACCGCCACCTTACAGACGATCAGCAGACGGATTGTGCGCTGGTGATGCGATGTCTGCGGTGCCTGGACCTCTTCTGGCACTGGGTCGAGACGGAGAGTTTTTCGGACCAGGCTGTTGCGACGGCAGTCGTGCCTGTGAGTGCATCCTCGCAGGGAGCCGACTGACACAATCCTGCCGATCCGGAGACACCCGCAACCACCAGGTTATCCGGACCCTTGCCAAATCCCCGGGAACTTTCTCTCAGCCCTTGTGCTTCTGCAGCCTTCGAAGCAAAGCCAGTGCGGCGACCTTGTCGTCGGCCACGTCAAGGAGTCTGTGCAGGCCGGCCACGTACAGAATGCAGTGGGTGGCCATGCCCATGTCGCACAGGATGAGCCTTTGCCCGCGTTCGTGCAGCGCCTTGTGCAGCAGGACGAGGCTGCCGATACTGGGCGACTGGATGATGTCCACCCTGGAGAGGCTCACGATCGCATCGACGGCGTCCCTGTCACGAACCTGTCGGCGCAGCGACTCGAGATCGGCGCGCAGCCGCGGCTCCGGCGAGACGTC